>NZ_JAPZUB010000067.1 GCF_027533505.1 Flavobacterium sp.
ATTTGATTAAACTTTCATCAAAAGTTTACTATTTTAAAATGAGTTTAAAATTGCCTTTAAGCTGCAATTTTCTTTCTTAAGTTGTGTGCTAAAGCCATTAATCCGAACTCTAATTCTGTTTTTTCGATTCCTTTTAAAGAAAATCGTCTAAAGTTATGGTTGTGTTTGAGTTGAGCGAATACAGGTTCTACATCGGCGGTGCGTTGTTTTCTTTTCTGCAATCCTGTCTGGCTTGTTAGGAGTTCCCTTATTTTTTGTTTGTGTCTTTCGAGATTGTGGTTTCTCTCTATACTCCGATTTTCTTTTCCCTTAAAACACAGACCTCGCAAAGGGCAGCCTTCGCAGTTTTGGGCTTGGTAATGCGATAGGTGTTGTGTATATCCAGCTTCGGTAGTTTTTTTACTCTCGTGAGTTTTGTGCATTTTTTGTCCCATCGGGCACACATAATAATCATCTTCTTGGTTGTAATGAAGATTTTCTTTACTAAAGGGTTTGTGTTTCTTTTGATAATTTTTGTCTTGTTCTTTATCAAAAGTATTGTACTTCACATAGGCTGTTAACTCTTGTTGTTCTAAATAATCATAGTTTTCTTCACTTCCATAGCCTGCATCGGCAGTAATGTCTTGTAGTTCTTGAAAAACTTCCTCTCCGTAAGTTTCTTTTAGATTTTCTAAATGTGGTTGTAAAGTTTTAGTATCTGTTGGGTTTTGATGTAAAGTATAATTAACTATGATTTGATTTTCAGTTGATATTTGTGCGTTATAGCCAGGTTTTAACTGTCCGTTTTTCATATGATCTTCTTTCATTCGCATAAAAGTAGCATCTGGATCGGTTTTACTATAGGAATTTCTATCGCCCAAAATAGCTTCTTGTTCTTCATACTTTTGAAGATTTTTTTCAAAGTTTTGTTTGATGTAACGAAGTTTTGCTTTGGATTTTGATGAAGCTTTTTCATTACCTGACAGTTTTGCGTCTATTTGCTCAACAGTTTTTTGAATAACTTCTTTGCTGATTTCTTTGAACTCAGGCGGTTCTGGATTTGGGTCATCATCATTGGAGATGCTTTGAGCATAATTCCATAAATCTTCTAATTGTGTAAGCATTTTGGTTTTATTTGTTTTGATGCTATTACCCCAAACAAAGGTATATCTACCTGCTTGTGCTTCTATCTTTGTGCCATCTGTATAAATTTGTTTTAAAGAAATAAATCCTTCTGATGCTAACATTAAAACCACTTGCTTGAAAATTTCTTTAAAACTGTCTTTAAGTTTCTTGCTTCTGAATCGATTAATAGTATTATGGTCAACTATGTTCATGCCAGTCAACCACATAAAATTGATATTCTCCCTTACAGCTAATTCTATCTTTCGAGAAGAATAGATGTTAGTCATATAAGCATACAACATTACTTTTAGTAACATTTTTGGATGATAGGCTGGATTACCTTCTTTACTGTATGCTTTTAACAATGGCTGAATGTTTATTGACTCAACTACTTGGTCAACAACTCGAACTGGATGTTTCTCAAAAATAAAATCGTCAAACGAATAAGGTAAAAGTGTGGTTTGACGTTGATTGTAGTGTTTGAAATTCATGTCTAATCATCTGTAAATCAGATATAAATATACAAATTGCAACTCTTTTATGCAAGAAAAAACGTAAAAAAAAACCGTCTCAAGTTGTGAGACGGCTTCCTTTGTGCAGGTGATAGCCCCGAGGATTCGGGGGAACCTACACGCAAAAAAAAATCCAGACTGTTGTCTGGACTTTGTGCGGGTGATAGGACTCGAACCTACACGCCTTGCGGCACCAGATCCTAAGTCTGGCACGTCTACCAATTTCGCCACACCCGCAAAATGGTGAGTGCAAATATAGGCATTATTTTGAATTTGCAAACCCCAACCTTCAATTTCGAAAAAAAAGTGGCTCCGTTGAAAATTGCGATTTAGAAATGAAAAAGTTTGGCTTTTGAATTTGTATATTTGAAGGTAGTAATTAAAAATCAAACATGGATACGATTAAACAATACGTTCAAACCCATAAAGATCGTTTTATCAACGAACTCATTGAAATGCTCAAAATTCCCTCCGTCAGTGCCGATAGTGCTTACGCGCAAGATGTCATTGATATGGCAAATGCCGTCAAAGAGAGTTTGCTCCGCGCCGGCTGTGATGTTGTCGAACTGTGTGAAACACCCGGTTACCCTATCGTGTTTGGCGAAAAAATCATCGACCCTAATTTGCCTACCGTATTGGTGTATGGCCATTACGATGTGCAACCGCCCGATCCAATTGAATTGTGGGATTCTCCGCCTTTTGAACCCGTAATCAAAACCACCGAAATTCATCCCGAAGGTGCTATTTTCGCCCGTGGAGCCTGCGATGACAAAGGACAAATGTACATGCACGTCAAAGCGTTTGAATACATGATGCAAACCAATTCGTTGCCCTGTAACGTGAAATTCATGATTGAAGGTGAAGAAGAAGTCGGGTCCAAATCGCTTAGTTGGTTTGTGGAACGCAACCAAGATAAATTGGCCAACGACGTGATTTTAATCTCCGATACCGGTATGATTTCCAATCAACAACCCTCAATCACTACCGGTTTGCGCGGATTGAGCTACGTGGAAGTCGAAGTGACCGGCCCCAATCGCGACCTGCATTCGGGCTTGTATGGCGGCGCAGTAGCGAATCCCATCAATATTTTATCCCAAATGATTGCGTCGCTACACGACGAAAACAACCACATTACCATTCCGGGTTTTTACGATAAAGTCGAAGAATTATCCGCAGCCGAGCGTGCCGAAATGGCAAAACGTCCGTACAGCGAAGAGGCCTATAAAAAAGCACTCGACATTGCCGATGTCTTCGGTGAAGCGGGGTATTCGACCAACGAACGCAATTCCATTCGCCCTACCTTAGACGTAAACGGCATTTGGGGTGGCTATACCGGCGAAGGCGCCAAAACCGTGATAGCGAGTAAAGCCTATGCCAAAATCTCCATGCGTTTGGTGCCGCACCAAGACTGGGAAGAAATCACCGAGCTCTTTGCCCAACACTTCGAAAGCATCGCTCCCGCAGGAGTCAAAGTCAAAGTAACACCTCACCACGGGGGACAAGGCTATGTGACACCCATCGATAGCATTGGGTATCAAGCCGCCAACAAAGCGTATACCGAAACGTTTGGGGTGCCTGCCATTCCGGTGCGTTCGGGTGGAAGTATTCCGATTGTGGCGCTGTTTGAAAAAGAATTAAAATCCAAAACCATCCTAATGGGCTTTGGTTTGGACAGTGATGCCATCCACTCCCCCAACGAACATTACGGGATTTTCAACTACTTGAAAGGAATTGAAACGATTCCGTTGTTTTACAAGTATTTTGTGGAATTGAGTAAATAACACCAAAAGCTGTTTCGAAAGAGGCAGCTTTTTTAGTTGGGCGTGCCCCCGTGATGGTGCCCCGAGGTACAATCGAGTAGGCAGCACGGGGTCGGGCTGTCCGTGGTGCGCGGCACCTTACTTCCATCCCTCACGCGGAGAAACTGCACCGCAAAACGACTAGGAAACCCATAAAGCTTCCTTACCGTACGAAAACCGTTCAACCCAGCCCCGGTAGTAGTGGAAATCCGGCAGAACGGAGTGGAGCCGATTGCAACGGATAACGGGACCCAACTTTCATCGAAACGAAAAACACACGGCTGCCAAAAAATTGAACCATAAAAAAGCTGTATTTCAACGGCTTAACCAAATTATTATGCGCCAAAAATACCATCAGGGCATTTTTGGCGTTACTTTTGTATCATCATCATCAATCAAAAATCAATCATCATGTTAAAACGTTTCTTCTTACTTTGTTCGGGCGTGGACAAAGACCTGATTGCCGGCTGTAGTAACGGCGAGCAAAACAAGTATGCCGGCATTGGCGCCACTGTATTTTTTACGGCTTTTATGGCATTTTTGGCGGGGAGTTATGCACTCTTCACCGTTTTTGACAATTATTATGTTGCCACGGCTTTCGGACTTGTATGGGGGTTGCTGATTTTTAATTTGGACCGCTTCATCGTGTCGACATTAAAAAAACGCGACTCTTTTTTGGATGAATTTATACAAGCCTCACCGCGTATAGCGCTAGCTTTGATTATTGCCCTCGTGATTTCGAAACCCTTGGAAATCAAAATTTTTGAAAAGGAAATCAATACCGTTATTCTTAAAGAAAAAAACGCAATGGCCCTCGCCAACAAAACGCAAGTGGCCAATTTGTACAAGTCGGATTTGGATCAAAACCAAGCTGCCATGGACAGTGTCAAGCGCTCGATCACCACCAAAGAGAACGAAGTTGCTGCCTTGTACCAAGCCTACATTACCGAAGCGGAAGGTACCGCCGGTACAAAGAAGATGGGAAAGGGTCCGATTTACAAAGAAAAACGCGCCGCTTACGACCGCGCCGCTATGCAACTGGATTCGTTGAAAAAAGTTTCGGCCACAACCATCGCCGAGCGTGAGGCACGGGCCAAAACCTTACAAGCCGATGTAGATAAAAAAGTGAGCGAAACACAACCTATTATTGATGGGTTTGACGGACTCATGGCGCGCATCAATGCGTTGGGGAAATTGCCTTTTTTACCGTCGTTTTTTATCATGCTGTTGTTTTTGGCCATTGAAACGGCACCCGTGATTGCCAAACTGCTATCGCCCAAGGGAGCATATGATTTTAAGTTGGAAGACCAAGAAATGGCGTTGAAAACGGTGTTGGAGCAAAACCGCTACCAGAGTAGGTTGCAACAACAAACCGATGCCGCGATATATGATCGGGTGTATGCCGATCTTCGGGAAGACAAAGCGTTGTATGATTACAAACGGAAAGGGGCGCAAGAGCTGTTGCAACTGCAAGCGGACGGTTTTGTCGCCCAACAGAAAAAAGTCTTGAAATAAAAAAAGTCCCGGTTGGGACTTTTAGCTAACTAAATTGGGAAGCACTAACCGGGATTTATTTTATAACCCTAAAAAACATCTGCCGCCTACTGCAGAACCCGGTTAGCATCCAAATCTTAAAGGAGCACACTCTAAAACTCCTAGAAGAAATTCAACCCTTAATTATAGAACTTGGAGATAGTGTTGTAACTGAAGGAGTAAGGCTTCTTTACTTTGACTAAAATCCAAGGCAAACATGCGTTCATTTTTAACAAAATCAATTTTACTATCCAAAATATGACTTGCTGTGCCTACGACCACTGGGATTTCCAGGGTATTTAAGCGCACAAGATTAAGGAGGTCGCTAATATCATTGACAATAAAAAAGCAAATAGTATAGCTTTTAAATTGGGCTGCACTGAACTTTTTTTTTGACGTACAGGCAGCTATGGGATAGGTTTTTCCAAAATGTTTTTTTACAAAGGAGGAAAAACCTTTTGTCGTATCATACACAATAATGTGGTGTTTTGCACCCATTATACGGCTTTCAAATACGTTTCCTCGGGTTGCAACCGCGCTTTAATTTTTTTGACCAATAGTTTCGCATCATCACGTTCTTCATGATGTACTTTAATAGGTATGGGGTGATACTCTTAGGTAATCAACTGAATTTTGTATACATATCGCTTGTTAAAATGCATATTAATCATAAAAATTGCGGCAAAAAACAAAGCGATTCCCACTACAATCACCGGATTTGCGTGTACCAAGATGGAACACAACAAGGCCACTGCTGCGAGTAAAACAATCAACACGTTGGCGGTGTTGTCTCGGAATTTATGCAATTGTACTTTTCGCAATTGGGCATACGAAAAGGTACGAATAACACCTTGATCGCTGAGGCAAAAAAAGGATTCCGAGAGCACACCTAAGTTGTTGTTATATATGACTTTATCCACGGTAGTTTTGGGTTTGGAAATTCATTTCTCAAAACTACTAAGGAAGCTTTTGCCAAATTTATTTTTTCGATTTCAATGGACTATCTTACGGTGGAAATCGTTTACCTGTCGACGAAATGTCGTTTGAACCTTAAATAAGATTGATGCGTTCTATAAGATTAATACGATTATTCTTACTTACAGGGATGATTTCTTTTCCAATTAATACTGTTGAGTCCTTAATATCGATGATTTTCGCACAATTGATGATAAACGAACGATGGGTTTTTACAAAAACTTCAGGGGGAAGTTTCGCTTGGAGTTTTGATAAAGTAGTATGCACTACATAATTTTGAGTCTCTGTTTTGATGAGGACGTAATCCCCGTTGGCTTTGATATAATCGATGCTATTGAGATCGATTTTTATGAGGCGTTTATCAATATTTACATAGATTTCTTGGGCTATTTTTGGGGTTACCGACTTTTGGCTGGTGGGTACCGCTTTTTTTTGACGTACCCGTTCCATGGCTTTTTCAAATCGGCTTTGCGTGATGGGTTTGACCAAATAATCAACGATGCAATCAAAATTGAAAGCTTCGAGTGCCAGGTTTTTGTCGTTGGTGACCAAAATAACCAAGGGCGGATTTTTGATGGTTTGCAAAAAATCAAATCCCGAGAAGTTGGGCATGTGAATGTCCAAAAAAATCACATCCAAGCCTGGATTTGTGTTTAAGTACTTCATTACTTCAATGGCATTCGTAAACACACCGTCGATCATGAGATCGGGGGTTTTTAAGACCAAATGGCTTAATACTTCACGTGCTAGCAACTCATCATCTACTATAATACATTTCATCGTTCTTCAAGGGTATTAATAAAGTCACTTATTTGAGTCATAATATGTTCAAATTCTGGGGCGAGGCGACCCTCGTTTTTATGCAACTCCTCTTCATACTTATGGGCAATTTGATACGAATATTCCATCCCCAAAAACCCAATCTTATGTTTGAGTCGATGTACAAATGTAATTATTTTCTTATAATCTGATTCCGCTAGTGCATTTTTATAGTCGCTGTAATCCGATTTAAATTCGGTGATCATCACCGCAATTAATCGCTTTTCAAGCCATGAATCGCCATCGGATAAACGATGCACATAGTCTAAATTAGGTTGTTCTGTTGCCATTTTTTTGAAGGGTAAAATAGAAAACACTGCCTACGCCAAGCTCACTTTCGAGATAAATACGTTCTTGCATATCGTCGAGAATCTTTTTTACAATGGTGAGTCCGATTCCCGTAGAACGGTCGTTAGGGTTTAGGGATTCAAACATTTTGAAAATGCGTTTTACATCTTTTTCATGAATGCCTTTTCCATTATCACGAATGCTAAACGTATACTGATGGGGTTCGTCTTGGAAATCAATTTCAACCCACCCTTCGGCCTTATCGTTATACAAAATGGCGTTGGTCATTAAGTTGAGAAAAACTTGTTGCAAACGATAAGCATCGCCCTTGAGCGTTGGGAGTTGTCGCTTCACGCGAAGGGTAATATGCGGAGGAACCTCTATAATGGAGGTAACGGTTTGAAGCAATTGATTCAAATCGATACGTTCGGTTTTGTATTGGGTATGATCGATACGCGAGTAGGACAAAATTCCTTGAATAAGGCGTTCCATTTTCTCTACTTTTTCCTGAATCAATTCAAAATACTGGGCTGTAACGCTATTAAATGCTTGGTCGTTATCTTCTTTGATAAACGTGATTAGCGAGTGAATGCTACGCAAGGGCGACTTTAAATCGTGCGAGACAATTTGCGCATACTCGTTTAATCGGCGGTTTTGTTGTTCCAATTTGGCCAACAATTCCTCGCGAAGTCGTTCCAAGTTTCGGGTCTCCGTAATATCAAAATGAAGTCCGATAGACCCAATAACCGCACCTTTGATGTCGTAATTCGGCCCCCCGCTGACCAACCAAACGCGATCTTCGCCGTTACTATCGGTTACTTCCAACTCATACGAATCGGCAATCTTACTTTTACGTAATTCTGATTTTTCACTGAGTAAACGACGGGTTTCTTCGTTGAGAAAAACATCAACCCCTTTTTTACCAATTAAATCCTCAGGAGTGTAGCCACTCATGGCACAAAAACGTTGATTGGTTAGTAGAATATTGTCTTCGTTATCGACCTCCAACAACCCGATATTCATATTTTCAATAATACGGCGGTACTTTTCTTTTTCATAATTCAAATTTTCCTGAAAATTGCGTTCCAACGTGATGTCTTGATAGGCCCAAAGGTGCCCTTTATGCACTTCATCAATCACAATCGGAATATACGAACGCGCAAAAAAGCGTCCATCTGTTAACTCCAAGGGTTCATGAATCACCGTTTCTTTTCGCTCCAAAATTTTTTCAATCCGCAGCACAAATCCATCGGGGTCTTTAAAATGGAATTTGGATTCCTGGGCGGAATTAGAGCAATCGGCGCCAATCAAATGCTCAGGGTCGACTGGAATTCCAAACATGGAACAAAACTTTTGGTTGACCAATAAAATATGTCGGTTTTCATCTTCCAACAAAACGCCATCATGGAGGTTAAGAATCAAGGTGCGAAGGCGTTGTTCGGATTCGCGCAACCGATCTTCCATTTCCTTCTTGGGCGTAATATCTTCAATAATGGTGTAATATTCTATGAATTTTCCTAACTGATCAAATACGGGTTGCCCTTTGATGCGGGCCCAAAAAGCACCTCCGTCCCGATGCTTGTGTTGCACTTCACAATCAAACCATTCGGCCTTTCGAAAGGCGAACATCATTTGATGAAGTATATTTTTATCGGTTTGTTCCATCACCCCCAAATCAACCATCGTTTTGCCAAGCACCTCTTCTTCAGTATAGCCTGTCATTTGTAAATAGGAAGGATTTACCCAAAATATTTCGCCGTGTAAATCCGAGAGCACTACCCCATTTTCATTGGTACTTACTACCAAAGACAACTTTTTAATCTCTTCTTTATCGCGTTGTAACTCTTTTTTCTGACCCGAAATGGCATGTACCATGTACTTTAAATCGCTGTTACTGATTTCCAAACTTCGCAACATATTAAGCATATCAACACTCGAATCGTGGTAGGCAAAATCGGCGATGTCCAACTTCTTTTCGTGCAATTCTTCAATATTAGAAACCCACGGAGAACCCACAAACAGGTATTCGTCGTGATGCTTTAGAAATTGGCCACGCAAAAAAGTACGGGATTGGGTCACCACATGAATAACCAATAAGCAATCGGTCAATTTTTCAAAATCAATCGCTTTTCCTTGTGGAACGATAGGGTTTTTGAATTGAAAATAGGTTTCAAACAAGGTATTCTCTTGCAATTCAGGCAGCATTTTATGAAGGCTGGGACCGAAATGACGCAGCATACCCTTTTTATCCACCACCATGTAAAAAGGAAATAGCGTTGAAAAGGTGGCTTGATCAAATTGAAACATGGAAGTACTCATAGAAAAACGACACGAAAATGAAACGATGCTCCCTCGGTTTCCAATTGTTGTACCGAGAAAGCTTCATCAGGAACCGCAAACAAGGCCGCAAATCCGTGCAAAACGCCCTCTGAAAAACGAGGCTCTTTCAATCGGTAGGGCGTATGAAAAAAATCGATGGCCGCTTCAGAAACGTTGACCGAACGAAATTGAGTGAGGGTGAGCTTCTCATAAATCAACGATAACCGGTTGATAAAAAGGGGGAAATCCAAAAGAAATTGACGGTAGGCGGGAACTCCTTTTTCTAATTTTCCGAGATACAATTTGGGAACCGAATGCAAGGCCCACCAATATCCGATGTGGTAATACAAATCGGCCGTGGTCTTTCCGGAGTAATATACCAATGCTTTTAAAATGTTCTCCAGAAGGGGGTCGGGATAAAACTCGGAATTGATAAAAAAATCATCTTCCAACCCAGCCGAGGCACAGACTTGTTGCCAAACCTGTTGCCCTTCATTGTGGATCGCATAGGCTTTGATTGCGTTGATAAAAATACCGTACATACTGATTTTTAAACTAAATGACTATTGTTCCAATACGCTAGAATGGATTGAATTAGCACCACATAATCGTCGTAACGCAAGGGTTTCAAAAAATACCCCGCAATGCCTTCTCGGTAACAATCCATCAAATCGATTCGGTTATCGGAGGTCGTTAAAACGACACAAGGAATATGACACCACGCAGGATTTTTTTTGACACTCCGTAAAAATTCTATGCCATTAAAATTGGGCATATTCAAATCCAAAAGAATCAATTCGGGCAAGTGCTCCTTGGCTTGTTGCAGTTTTTCGAGTGCTATAGCCCCGTCATGCGCGATGGAGAGGGTGAAAGAAGTCCCTAATTTCTGAATAACGCGTTCAAATTTCATGATCTCAATTGCATCGTCTTCCAACAACAACAAGTGTGTTAAGGCTTTCATTTTGGTGGAAATTTTAGTCAAATATCTGTTTTAAAAACGAATCAGACTGGCATTCGAAAAAAAAGTCGTTTAAACGAAAGTAGCTGTAGACGAAAGGGATGAAAATAAAAAATGCACATCGATGAAGTGGATGTGCATTGCGACCAATGAATTTGGATTTTATAAATATTTTAAAATTTCAGCTTTCAACCGATCGTATTCGCCTTGAAGGATAAGTCCGTTGTCGAGGAGTTTCTTGTAGTTTTGAAGTTTTTCAAACAAGGCATCTTGGGAAAGTTCGGCAAGACTTTGCTCTGCCGCTGCCTCAGGAAATTGCTTTTCATCGCGATACCCGGATTGGGCTACGGGAATGATTTCGGCAAAATCGTGTACTTCTTCTACCTCGGGCTCTTCGACGGTTTGGGAGGTTGTCTCGGCCTTAGGTGTTTCAACCACAGGGGCTGCCGTTGGCGTAACCCCCAGATTTTTTAAGGCATCCAATTGTTCTTTAGCAAAGGTGTATAATTTTCGCGCTTGATTTTTGGGTAAATAATCTACGGTATGTGTTAAATCGGATTTTGTGGTAAACGTAAAATCGGAACCGAGAATCCCTTCTTTGACGAAAGTCCCCGCAATATCGTTCCAATCGTAATCGACAAACTCCATGGACAAACCTAGATTCTTGGGTTTGCATAAAATGATGCGCTTATTGGTGACCACAATGCTGTCGGGAAAAACGGTAATGGCGGGTTTCTTTTGAACGGCAATGTACCCCACTTCTTCATGAGACATTAACAAGTTTTCCAATTTAGCCGTGATTTTTTCAATGGCTTTTGGGTCTTGGTCTTCGTTGAGAATTTTTTTAAGATGATCTAACATGGTCTTTATTCGTTTTTAAACGGGTCGGTTGAGTACAAAAGTAATGCCTAAATTGAATTTTAAACCATCGACTGTATTTTTTCTTTCATAAAATTGAACTACCCAATAGCGCTGATTTGAAATTCGTGCTAAAACAAATCCAATACAATTACGCGCGGATTGACTACGTCTGTTCGGTTAAAGCCTCGGGTGCAATCCGTGCTAAAAATAACTGAAATGAACACTGCTAGTGCTTCTCAAAAGTATAAAAGAACATGAAATAAATGTAGTTTATGATTTTTTGCTTTGTGGGCACCGATTGCAAATCCGCGATCGGGTTTGGGAGACTTTGTCTAATATTATAACTTACTGGTTAAATAAAAACTGAATTAATGAAGTTAGAGAAATAATTAATGTTAGTATGGAAAATATCAAAAAAAATTTTCCCATTAAATTCATTTTAAATTTATAATACCAATATAAAACATTTACATAATCATGTTTCTTTAATTCATTTTTATTATTTCCAAACTTTCTTAATATTATCCAAATTAAAAATGAAATCAATGAAAATAATAAACTGTATAAAAATCTTTCGTAATAGAATAATTCATTATTCATAAAAAACTATCTTTTAGGTTCAAATACTGGTGAAACAGTTTTATCTAATACTAAATTTGTGTAAGAATCATCATAACGAAATCTGTTACATTATTACCCGCTGGATTATAAATTGCGTTACCCGACAGCGCGGATTCACTACGTCTGTTCGGCTAAAGCCTCGGGTGCAATCCGTGCTAAAAATAACTGAAATGAACACCGCTAGTACTTCTCAAAAGTATAAAAGAACATGAAATAAATGTAGTTTTTGCTTTTTGGGCACGGATTGCAAATCCGCGCGATCAGGTTTTATTTAGTCTATCGTACAACAATTAGAGATATTTATCAATTTTGTTTTACTTGCTTTTAAATGCAACATTCCATTCTTTTTTCGAATTATTTCCCCTTCACAAGTAAACTTAAAGCAATTCCAAGGACATTTTGTTTTTTCTAAAAAAGCGTTTGTATTATCATCTATAAATTCTACTTCTATTTCTTTGTTTAAGAAAAATTCACGTTCATTATTCTCAGAAGATATTACCTTATCAATTCTAAATAAATCAACACAATCTCCACAAGCATAAGCCATAAAAGTCATTTCTAGTTTGACTGTATCTTCATTTTCTTTAACAATTTCACTTTTATTTTCAGATTTGCAACCAAAAAATAAAAAAATGACAGCTAAGACTACTATTTTACCAATGTTGATTACTATAATCATAACTTTCACCCTGTTTTTCTTTTTGTTTTGAAAATCTATTAATAATTCTTGAAGGAATACTACCTTCTCTTTTTGTTGTGAATAAACCCGATAGCGCGGATTTGACAGTTCACCTCTGCTTTCCTTTTGAATAAAATTACTGATTTTGATTACTTTTCAAAGTAAAGGCGTATTCACTACGTCTGTTCGGCTAAAGCCTCGGTTGTAATCCGTGTTAAAAAACTGAAATGAACCCGCTAGTGCTTCTCAAAAGTATAAAAGAACATGAAACAAATGTAGTTTATGATTTTTTACTTTGTGGGCACGGATTGCAAATCCGCCTATAGGTTTAATGTATATTCCATTTAATTTCTTTTACAGAATTATCGGTTTATAAATCCTTAAGCGCCTCCCGTTCCTTCTTGGGCAACTTTGACACCACCAATTCATAGGAATGGTGAATGAAATGTATGATTTTCTTATCGGGTAGTTCACGATTGACATAGACCGTATTCCAATGCTTTTTATTGGAATGATAGCCGGGTTGCACGCTTTCAAATTCGGCACGCAACTCCTCGGCATAGTCCGGGTCGCACTTTACGTTGACCGCAGGATTCCCTTTCTCCCACTCTTGTAAAGAGGCTAAACAAAACATTTTCCCCATCACTTTAAACACCAACGTATCTTCATCAAACGGAAAATGCTCCGTCACTCCTTTTTTGGAAAGGCAATAGTCGTAAAGTTGCTGTATATCCATAATGTGTTTTTAAAATGGTCCTCTAATCACTGTATACTGTTTAATGTTTACTGTACACTGTACACTGTTCACTGTTCACTGTTCACTGTTCACTGCACACTACACACTGCACAAAGCATACAAAACCGGTTTACTGGGTGATGCATCATTTTCAAACGAGGCGATTTGTAAATTCAGTATATATTTTCCATCGGGAACCGAATCGGGTACATAAACCAATTCGGTAATCGTGCAATCCAAACGGGCATCGGCATTCAGTTGGTGAACATCTTTTACATTCCAAAACGCTTTGTGCGCCACCAAAGCACCACCGTCTTCTTCTCGATCCACACTGGGCAAATCAATCAACAAATGCTTGACCCCCATTTCACGTAAAAAATGAGCTGCTGCTTCAGCCAAATAGGGCGAATTGGTGTGGGAATAATTTTGGTGTTTTTTGGAGACCAAATTGGGTAAAGTTCGAATCACTAAAGCTTCAGGGGCATTTCCTGCTAAGGCTTTTTCCAGTTGATTTTGAGTAATGATGCTGTCACCTGTGTGTTCTTCTGGAGTTATCGAAATCAATTCGGCACGGAAAAAAAAGGTTTTCAAACTTTGATTCACGCTATAAAAGTCGCGCGTAATATGCCCTAAACATTCAGTATGCGTTCCATGTCCGTGCGGATTGAAATGGATGTTGTTGAAGTTGGTCGAACTCCCCGCTGCCACTTTTCCTACCCAATCCCCAAAACGTACGGGTTCGATCACGGGTTGTTCCAAATACCACGCAATCGGATTCGCCTCAGAATTGGTCAACGGAATCGAAATATCAATGGGTTTTGAAGTATCAAAAGAATAGGTATCGAAATGAAGGATCATAAGCTGAGTTTTAACCGCAAAGTACGCTAAGGTAGCGCAAAGTAAACAAAGTTTATAACTTATTGACTACTCTTTTAATTCCGTTCTTTATCAAGGGAACATTAAAATTAATCAATAAACCCAACTTGCATTGAGTAAGTTTAAGGTAAGTTAAAATTTGTGCAAAGTGAACATCATCAAAGGCTGCAACTGATTTTACTTCAATTATCACTTTTTCTTCTACTAAAATATCCAAACGATAACCAACTTCTAACTTAATTTCATCATATATTAGGGGTAATCCTTTTTGCTTTTCTACCTTCAAACCCCGCTTAGACAACTCATGGTGAAGACAAACTTCATAGGTGTTTTCCAATAGTCCAGGACCTAAATTCTTATGTACTTTGAAGGCACAATCAACAATGATTTTAGATAATTCATTTTCATTTTTCATATTCTATATGGCATAAAAAACTTGGCGCACTTCGCGATAACTTGGCGCGCTTGGCGGTTAAAAAATTACAAATTCAATAAAAACAAATCACTCGCAATCCCATCACTTAGATTGATTAAGTTTGAGGTAGGTTAAAATTTGTGTATAATT
>NZ_JAPZUB010000022.1 GCF_027533505.1 Flavobacterium sp.
GTGGTTTGACGTTGATTGTAGTGTTTGAAATTCATGTCTAATCATCTGTAAATCAGATATAAATATACAAATTGCAACTCTTTTATGCAAGAAAAAACGTAAAAAAAAACCGTCTCAAGTTGTGAGACGGCTTCTTTTTCTATACAGTAAATTGTTTTTATTAACTGTATACGCGCGCTACTTTTTCAATCCCATCGATCTTTTTGATGTTTTCAATCATACGCTTTAAAATCTGATTGTTTTGCACAATCACGGTCACTTGCCCATTGAAAATTCCCGCTTCGCCACTCAAGGAAATGCTTTGAATGTTTACGTGCATTTGGTTGGAAATTACTTTGGTTAATTCATTGGTTAAGCCCAACGTGTCCATTCCCGTAATGTTGAGCATTACTTTAAATTCTTGTTTGGTCGAATCAATCCAACGGGCTTGCATAATGCGGTAGGCGTAATTCGACTGTAAGCTGATAGCGTTAGGACAGTCTTTTTTATGGACTTTAATCCCTTCGTTGATGGTCACAAATCCGAAAACTTCATCTCCTGGAATAGGATTGCAACAGGAGGCCAGTTTATAATCCAAGCGGTCTTGTTCTTTACCAAAAACCAACAGGTCATAGTTGCTCGTCAACTCGGGTCGGTTGATTTCTTCAGGATTGTTACTATGGCTGCGTTTGATTTTATTTTTAAAGAAATTAATCAACGTATTGCTTTTTTGAGCAGCATAGTCTTTCAGTTGCTGGTTTTCTATGGCGCCAATGCCCACGCGATAAAACAGGTCCAAACTGGTTTTCAGTTTAAAATAATTCACCAACTCATTCACCACCGATTCATTTAAGGTAATCTTCAAATGTTTCAGTTTTCGTGTGAGCAATTCCTTGCCTTCTTCCGCAATTTTTTTGGTGTTTTCATTGAGAACGCTGCGAATTTTATTCTTCGCCCGAGAGGTCGTTACATAATCCAACCAGTTGATCGTGGGCTTTTGGTGTGGGGAAGTGATGACTTCCACCTGGTCGCCACTTTTCAACTCATGGTTTAAGGGAACCAAACGGCCGTTGACCCGAGTACCGCGGGTTTTGATCCCAATTTCGGAGTGGATACTAAAAGCAAAGTCTAAAGAGGTGGCGCCTTTGGGTAACGATTTAATTTCGCCTTTGGGGGTGTAAACAAAAATCTCCTTGGCATACAAGTTCATTTTGAAATCCTCCACAAAGTCAACCGCATTGGTTTCGGAGTTTTCCAAAGCTTCTTTCAACAAGTTCAGCCATTTCTCTAAGCCCGATTCTTCGGTGGCTCCTTGTTTGTATTTGTAATGGGCAGCATACCCTTTTTCGGCAATTTCATCCATGCGTTCGCTGCGCACCTGTATTTCAACCCAGCGGCCTTTCGGCCCCATCACGGTGATGTGTAAGGCTTCGTATCCCGTCGACTTGGGGGAGGAAATCCAATCGCGGAGGCGGCTCGGACTTGGGCGATAGTGGTCGGTTACCACAGAGTAAATCTTCCAGGCGAGGAATTTTTCATCATGGGGATTGGACTTGTAGATAATCCGCAGGGCAAATTTGTCGTACACTTCATCAAAAGTGACCCGTTGCACCAGCATTTTGCGTCGGATGGAGTAAATTGATTTTGGACGGCCTTTCAACGTATACTCAATGCCTTCTTCGTCCAACGATTTGCGCAACACATCAGAAACCATTTTAATATAGGCATCTTGCTCCTCTTTGGTTTCTTTGATTTTACTCACAATGTCGCTGTAAATGGCGGGTTCGGTATATTTTAACCCTAAGTCCTCCAACTGTGTTTTGATGTTGTATAACCCCAAACGGTGGGCGAGTGGCGCATAAATGTACAGAGTTTCCGAAGCGATTTTTTCCTGCTTGTACTGCGGCATGGAATCCATGGTTTGCATATTGTGCAAGCGGTCGGCGATTTTAATAAGAATTACCCGAACATCATCGTTTAACGTAAGCAGCATTTTTCGGAAATTCTCGGCCTGCATCGAGATGTTCATGTCCTTTTTTACCTGCGAAATCTTCGTTAATCCTGCGACCAATTGCGCAATTTTTGGATTGAACAAGCGCTCAATGTCCTCCACCGAAATGGGCGTGTCTTCTACCACATCGTGCAACAAGGCCGCGGCAATTCCGGTTGCGCCCAAACCAATTTCCGAGGCGACTATTTTGGCCACTCCGATGGGATGAAAAATATAGGCTTCTCCCGACTTACGGCGTTGGTCTTTGTGGGCATCGACCGCTACATCAAAGGCTTTGCGAATCAGTTTTTTATCGTCCTCAGTAAGGGTTTGGTAACTGATACGCAACAGCTCCTTGTACTCGCGTGCTAGGGCTTTTTTTTCTTCTTCTAAATCTATCTCGTGCATGGGAAATCGCTTAGTTGGCTAAATATACAACATTTTCAGGCAATTTTGCAACACTCATGAGCCTTTTTCTAATCGACTTTTGTAAACTCCAAATCCTGAAAATCGTAACTAAAATCGGTCAACGGCGAAATTGGAGCCATGGTAAAACCGATAAGCTTTCCGCTGGAATCCCGTTTGAAGTACACATGAGCGTCGGCCATCATGCTGCGGTTGAACCATTTGACCGCAAAGTGATCGTCTTTTACCCAATGTAGCGTTCCTGTAAGGCGAGGCGAACGGTGGGAGGTAAATAATATTTTGTTTTTGCCTTCGCTGATGGTGACCGCTCCAAACCAAGGGTCATGGTATTCGCCCAGCATATATTTTTTCGGGCGATAGCCTTTTGCCTGTTCGTTTTCGGTTACTTGTTGCCAAATCGCAGCTGTAATTTGATCGGCTTGGGCTTCTTTACTTGCACGATCCGATTGAAGGGTAGTCACATGATCGGGGTATTGCAATCCCAAATAGGCATCTTTAATGGTATTGGAAATCGCTGTAAATGCGGCGCCGCTTTGTTGGTTGGTGAACACGATGATGCCCAATTGGATTTCGGGAAAAAGCACCGTTTGCGTGACCATACCGTCTAAACCTCCTGTGTGTGAGACTTGCAAATGCCCGTTAATATCGGTCAATTGCCACCCCAGTCCATAGGCTTTAAAATGACATCGGTAAGGGGATACTCCGGTAGTAGGCATTACCGTTTGCGGTTTCCACATTTCCCGGTGTGTAGTTTCCGAAAAAAGGGTTTGCGTTGCCAAAGGACCGTATTTTCCTTGCTGCAATTGGGCGATAACCCATCGACTCCAATCTTCAACCGAAGTATACACGCCTGCAGCAGCATCAAAAATGGAATTGGTATAGCGTGGAATTACTTGCAAGCCTTTTTCCATAGGGATGTGCGGTACACTGCAATTGGTGGTGTCTTTTACCCGTTCCCAAGAAGTGGCACTGCGCGTCATGCCCAAAGGCGCCATCAAATGTTGCTCCACATAGGCATTCCACGACATTCCGCTCACTTTGGCAACCACTTCTCCAGCGATAATGTAAAGCAGGTTGTCGTAATCGTATTTAGCACGAAATCCCGAAACCGGTTTTAAATACTGAATGTTTTGCACGATATCATTTCGCGTGAAATTATGTCCGTCGGGCCAAATCATCAAATCACCAGCGCCCAATCCTAAACCACTGCGGTGCGTTAGTAAGTCCCGTATGGTAAATTCGGCGGTCACATAATCATTATACATTTTAAAATTAGGGAGGTACTGTACCACTTTATCGTCCCATTGTAATTTCTTTTGGTCGACCAACTGCCCCAAGGCCGCTGTTGTCATCGCTTTGGTATTGGAGGCTACCGCAAATAAGGTTTGGGCATTGACTTTTTCCTGGGTTTTGGCATTTCGCATTCCATACCCTTTGGCGAGCACCAGTTTTCCATCTTTTACAATACCTACGGCGATACCGGGGACATTAAAGGCGTTGCGGGTGCGTTCGACCACAGCATCGACTTGTGCTTCTGTAATTTGGGCTTGTACACTTCCTATACAAAGGAAAAGCATCGAAAAAAGGAATTGTTTCATGGGTAAAAATTTTAAGAAAAGCCGCGTTGACGTTTGGCTTCAAAGAGTAAAATTGCGGCGGCCACCGATACATTCATCGAATCGATGGTCCCCGACATGGGTATGATAATGTTTTGTGTTGCGGCGTCACGCCACGCCGCTGTGAGTCCGGTAGCCTCTGTTCCAACGACCAAAGCGGTTGGTCCCGTAAAATCATTTTCATGATAAGCGTTGGCGTTTTGCAACGTGGCACTGAATATGGCAATGTTTTTTTGTTGTAAAAAGGAAATAACTTCAGCCGTTGTTCCCATGGCAATTGAATTGGTAAACAAGCATCCCACACTTGAACGCACAATATTGGGATTGTACAAATCGGTTTTGGGATTGGCAATCACGACCGCATCGGCACCCACCGCATCAGCCGTTCGTAACAAAGCGCCTAAATTGCCTGGTTTTTCAATGGCTTCTGCCACAAGTAGCAGTGGATTTTGAGGAAGGACCAACGACTCGAGTTCGTGATTTTGCATTTTGGCCACAGCAATAATTCCTTCCGTAGTATCGCGATAGGCCAGTTTTTGATAGACTTCCCGACTGATTTCAATCCAGGCTACCGTATGGGGAACTTGGGACTGAAGGGAAGTTATTTCAATCATTTCGGGGACAAATAAAATCGTTTCAAAAGTATATCCTCCTTGCAAAGCCAAGCTGATTTCCCGCTGCCCCTCAATGAGAAAGGTGCCCGATTGTTTGCGCGCTTTGGCTTTTTCTTGCAGCAGCACTAAGGATTTTATATACGGATTTTGAGGTGATTGAATTTGTTTCAAAACAACGGATTTTAAACGGCTAAAATACAAGAAAAGTAGGAATCCTTAAAAGGTGAAATACAACCAACCCACGTAAGGCTCCGGAAAACCGGGGTCGTTTAATCTCAGGATGTAATAGTAGGTTCCTTTGGGAGAAATGTAGTTACTTACCGTATGGGGTTGGTTGGCAAATCCGTCCCAAGGCGATTGCGTATGATTTCCTTTCCAAACCAAACGTCCCCATCGGTTGTAGATTTCCAACTCAAATTGGAGGAAAACGCCATAAAGTCCGTCAATAGTAAAGAAATCATTGGCGCCATCGTTGTTGGCAGATACGTAATTGTAAATGGTTGGGGGACAGTTTTTCGTTTGCAATTCAAATTGACCAATTTGATAACAGTTGGCATTTTCAATCCGAAAATAAATCGTTTGGGGAGTTTGTATAGCGGTGTAATCTTCAGGATTGGCGATCGGATTGGTTCCGGCATCGGCGTTGGCAAAGCTTTCATAAAATCCAACAAACGTAGCTTCACTCGCATCAAAAGCGGTATCGGCGTAGTTTTGAAAGTCAAAAATCCCTCGCGTGAATCCTAAGTTGCAACTCACCAAAGGCGGGAGATCAGTGAGTTCAGGTTTAAAAATCAAGGTGTCTGAAAAGCTTGCGCCGTTGTTGGTTTCGTTCAATTCCAAAACGACCCCTTGTCCATTGCCGGTATCATCTACCTGACCCACTACCGTAAAGGCAGCTGTAATCGAGTTGGGTAGGGTGAACGTAATTTGTCCCGATTCACTCCCATTGATAGGGAGTATCGTTTGGGTAGCGGTTTGTCCGAGTAAAATGCCCTCCACATAAAAGGCGATTGGCGTATTGGCCGGTAACGGGTCGGTGGCGTTGGGATTGGAGACCGTATATTGCACGGTGATTATTTTGGAATCACAGGTTTTTTCAATGGCATCAATCGCCAAAGCGGCGTCGGGGAGTTGACTGTTGAAGGTGGTTAATATAACATTCATCAGCACCATATCTTGACCTGAGGTGAGTTGTATCAAGGCTGAAGTATCGCCCAGTTGGATGTTGTTTTGTATGGAATAAATGTCCAAATCCATATTGTATAATTGGCTGCTCCCCGTAACGCTATTGGTTCCATTAAAGGCATTGTTAGCGGGATTCAACGGGGGATTGCTTAAAACCGTTCCGTTGATGCGTAAACTTTCATTAATGGCCAATCCGCGATCCCCTTCCCAGGCAACAAAACCAATTTTAGCCCCAACATTATCGACCACATTCAAATTGGTTAGCGTGATGTCTATGGAGGTCGGGATATTTTGTAACCCATCGTAAAGGTTCAATTGGTTGATGGGTAGGGAAGGATCAGTGTAAATGATAACCAAGGTCCAGCCCGCAAAATTGGTTCGGTTCGTGCAGTAGCCCGCGTTAGCATTCAACACGCTGCTAATATCCAATTCCGATAAGGTGTAGGTTCCATTGCCTATGCTTGACACGATTGAAGTTACCTCGGCAAAAGCACTAAAATAGGTGAGACCGCTATTGATTAGGGTATTGTTGAACAGCCGTTGCGCGGAAATTGGTTGTCCATTGAGTTGTACCGTGGCATCGCCTGCCCCCGATCCGGCCCAGTACAAATAGGCTTTGTGCAATTGTTGGGTTGAGGTTAAATTCATTACCGCACTGGAAGAGGGTGCAATTAACTCGGCACATCCTTCACTGGTATTGTTTTCGCCCAAATTGAGTGTATTCCCCACAAAAGTAAAGTCATATTGGCCGTTAAATTGTTGGTATAAGCTCACATTTTGTGCTTTGATTTCCTTAGGAAAAAGACAGGTGAAGGCGAAGAGTATAAATAACCGCACGGACATTGAAATTTGTTTAATGCTCCGAAAATTAGTGATTTATTTTGATTTATCCGTATTTTTGAAAAGGGTTTGTAGCCCATTTATCATTTTAATTCACAGATAGCAAGTCGATTTGTATCAGGTTAGCACATATACCTCCGCCGATTTTGAAGCCTGGAATGCTTTTGTAGCCCAGTCCCGTAACGGTACTTTTCTATTTCATCGGCATTTTATGGAGTATCATGCCGATCGATTTCACGATGCCTCTTTATGTGTTGAAAAAAATGGCCAACTCTGTGCTGTTTTGCCAGCGCATCGTGTGGATGAGGCCCTTTATTCGCATTATGGGTTAACGTATGGTGGATTGGTACTTGCGAAAGGACTGCATTTTTCGGAAGTATTGGCTATTTTCAAAGCATTGTTGGCGTATGCGGAAGCCCAAGGATTTGCGACCCTTTTTCTCAAAGAGATTCCTCCCTTTTATTGCTGCGAATTCAATGGCGATATTGCCTATTTGATGCAGTTGTGTAGCGCAAAAATCCATCGTGCCGATTTGTTGGCTACGGTCAATTTACGGCAACCCCTCACCATTAGTAAAACCCGTAGGGAGAGTATACGAAGAGGGCAAAAAAAGGGACTCACCATCGTGGAAGAGTCCAATTTTGAGGCCTTTTGGAACACGCTTTTGATACCCAACCTTCGCGATCGACATCAAACACAACCCGTACATTCACTCGCTGAAATAACTTACTTACATCAAAAATTTCCGCAACACATTCGCCATTTCAACGTATATGAGGGGACACAACTGGTGGCTGGAACCACGGTGTTTGATACCGGTAGGGTGGCCCATCCGCAATATGTTGCCGCCGACCAACGCCGTTCTGAGACCGGGGCTTTGGACTTCCTCTACCACCATTTGATGACCGAAGTGTATGCGCAACGGGACGTTTTTGATTTTGGGATTTCTAATGAAAATCAAGGCAAACAAGTCAATAGCGGCTTACAGTTTTGGAAAGAATCCTATGGTGCGCAGCCCGTTGTACAACACTATTACCAAGTGCCCACCGCACAACACACCCAATTAAGTCAGGTATTACTATGATTCCGTTTCTAGACCTACAAAAAATAAACGCGCGCTATGCTGAGGCTTACCATCAAAAACTGGATGAAATACTCCATAAAGGATGGTTTATCCTAGGCGATGCTGTCCAGCAATTTGAGACCGAATTCGCGGCTTTTTGCCAGGCTCGTTACGCTTTTGGGGTTGGCAATGGATTGGATGCGATTACATTGCTTCTTCGGGCCTATACTCAATTGGGGCGCTTGCAGGAAGGCGATCACATTATCGTGCCTGCCAATACCTATATTGCCACCATTTTGGGTATTCAACAAGCGGGCTTGGTTCCGGTGTTGGTCGAACCCGATCCGGTGACGTTAACCCTTTGTCCGATACAGGCAAAAAAGGCTATTACCCCACAAGTAAAGGGAATTATGGTCGTGCATTTATACGGTCAACGGGCCGATATGCCGAGTTTGGCGGCTCTCGCAGCAGAGTATGATTTGGCACTCTTTGAAGACGCGGCGCAAGCACACGGGATATCGTTTTATGGGAATTATTGTAAAACCTTTAGTTTTTATCCCGGTAAAAATTTGGGCGCTCTCGGCGATGCTGGGGCTGTGGTAACCGATGATCCCGATGTTGCCGCGTTGGTTTGTCTTCTCCGTAACTATGGCTCTCCCGAAAAATACGTACACACGCTTGCGGGAACCAATTCTCGATTGGACGAACTCCAAGCGGCATTTTTACGGGTGCGCTTACCTCATTTGCTCGACGAAAATGAGCACCGTCGCCAATTGGCAGCGCGGTATGCCAAAGGAATTGTACATCCCTTAATACAATTGCCGCAGGTTGTAGATCCCGCGTTGCATGCTTTTCATTTGTATGTGATTCGTACACCAAAGCGCGAAGCATTGCAAGCGTATTTGTCGGCCAACGGCATTCAAACCATGATTCATTATCCTATTGCGCCTCACCAACAAGCGGCGTTAAAAAATTGTGCAACTCCTGCACTACCATTGACCGAACAGTTGCATCGCGAAGTATTGAGCTTGCCCATAAGTCCTGTACTTACTTTTGAGGAACAGCAAATGATTATTGACTGTATAAATGCATTTCCGGGGTGAACTGGCGTCATTACATAAAAGAGCAGGAACTCTGGCGGATTACCTCGCTCAATAGTCTGTCGGTATTGGTGCGTATGGGGACAGGGTTGATTTCGGCCAAGGTAGTTGCCTTGTGGATTGGCCCCATCGGAATGGCATGGGTGGGTAACCTCCGCAATTTTATCACTGCAGTAGAAAATATCGCTACGCTTGGCATGACCAATGGCATTGTCAAATACATTACTGAATACCGCAATGACCCCAATACCCAAGCCGCATTTATTCATACGGTGTTGACCGTACTAACGGCAGTTGCGCTTCTCACCTCCTTGGGGATTGGGAGTTTGGCCGTATTGTGGAATCCCATGCTCCTTGAAGGATATACCACCGATACCGCTTTATGGTGGTGGATTGCCGTTGCCTTACCTTGGTATTTAGTTTCCATTGTTTTGGTCGCTATCCTCAACGGAATGGAGGCTTTTCGTCAGGTGGTTCAAATTCAAACCTGGGGCGCTATTTTAGGATTGGGTGCCACGGTTGGGTTGGTGTATGCTTATGCCACTTGGGGCGCCTTGCTCGCTGTTGTTGTCGCTCCTGCGGTATCGTTTGGGTTATCTTTTTGGGCGCTGCGGAACACGATGTATCAGTATCGGCCTAGGGTACAATGGTCATTTATTGGGAATTTAAGCCATTATTCGCTCATGGCATTAGCGTCCGCTGTTGTTGGACCCTGGGTGATGATTCTTATTCGAAAAAAATTGATTGCTTTTCATGGTTTGGAGCAGGCAGGCTATTGGGAAGCTTTGAATCGGTTGTCGGGATTTTACTTTGTTTTTGTCACTACCCTCATCGGATTATATTTCCTCCCCAAGTTGGTTCAATCCGAAAGTCGTGCTGCCGATAGGGAGGTTTTTCGAGCCTATTATGGAAAAATTATCCCGCTGTTTGGAGTCGGATTGTTTTTGGTTTATCTGTTGCGTAATTCACTGATTACATTTTTGTACACGGAAGAATTTCAGCCGATCACTTCGGTGTTGGTCTGGCAATTGCTTGGGGATTTTTGCAAAGCCTTAGCGATATTGTTGGGGTATCGTTTTTTTGCCAAGCGGCAAACGTTCCAATTTTTAATCACCGAATTAGGATCGTTGGCCTTACTCTACTTTCTATGCTCTTTGTGGATTCCAATTTATGGATTGTTGGGCTTATTGTATGCCTATGCCCTAAATTACGCGGTTTATTTTATACTCCTAGTACTGTTATACCGTTTTCGCCAGTCGCAATAATTCCCGGTCTCCACGACCGTTACCATAAACTTCAATGGTAGTGTATTGGTTTAAATCGTAGGCTAAATTAACCCGTCGCACTTTCTCAGGTCCTGTACAATTGGCTCCCTCAAGTTCGCCTGTTAATTTTCCATCATCATATTTCAAACCCGTTGCTAAAAGTTGAAAGTGCTCGCGTTTTGCCCATGCTTCTATCCATGCTGCTGCCGAGGCGGTGACAATGACAATGGTACTGTCGTGTTGGGTTTTTAGATAGTGGTAAAGCGTAGGGTTGAGGTGATGGTCAATTTCATGGAGCGCAAATGATTTTCCCATAGCTTGAAAAGTCGCTGCAGGCCATCCTCCGAAGAAATAACGCAACCAAAGCGCTTTGGTTGCAGCCCCTTCGCGCAGTCGGAGTCGATACGTGATGAGGATAGGCATTAATCGAACGATACCCCAAAACCATCGACGGGTTCCCACCGCATACCGGGTAAATTCCAATAAGCTATCCCGACGGTACAAGGTACGGTCAAAATCTACTAATATCAATTTTTTGCTAGCCATATAAGAGTCCTCCCAAAAAGATAATCCACCCCAAAATTGCACCTTGAATAATGCGGTCGTCAAGCAATATACTATTGGGCGATTTTAGGGTATGTTGCCACAACGCCAATTGCAGGTACCGCAAGAGTCCAATCGCTACAAAAACCGCCGATACAAATACCCATTCAGAGCCATAGCGCCGCATCACTTCGGGCGTTAAGCAATACCAAATATACCCTAAAAGCAATGCGATGCTTAGAAATAGTAGCCCAATATCTACCGTTTTTCGGGTGTAGTGGTGAATGTTCTTGCGGGTCACGACACCTTGCTCATATAGCAATACCTCGGTACGTCGTTTGGCTAGTGCCAAAAACAAGGCAAGAAAAAAAGTTTCTCCCAAAATCCACAGCGATAAGTTTGCCGCACTGGCATAGCTTCCGGCCACCAAACGGAGCACAAAACCAATAGCAATGATAGTGATATCGAGGTAAGGCCATTTTTTGAGTTGTACGGTATAGGCTACGTTGAGTAGGGCATAAGCTAAAAGTACCCCAGCTACACCTAGGTCAATACAAACGCCTACACCGAGTGCCATTGTACTTAGCAACCCTGCCAAACGCCATGCCGATGGTACGGGGATACGACCTGCTGCCAAAGGGCGATTTTTTTTTTCGGGATGAAGTCGGTCTTCGGCGATATCGTGGTAATCGTTGAAAATGTATACGGCACTCGCCATAGCACAAAAGGCCATAATGGCTCCCAGTGTGGGTAGAATCCCTTTTCCGAGTTCATGACCAGAAAAAAAAAGGGGTGCTCCTACAAAGCAATTTTTAAGGTAATGTTCGGGGCGAAGAAGTTTGAGGTAAGGGTGCATCTATGGGAGTTCCGTTGTAAATCAAAAAATGTTTTGTTTCGCGTTGTAAACGAAAGTGACGAACGATATAGTCGGTTACCACACTAAAATCTTCTCGGTTTTGGGGCATGAAATGTTCGTTACCCTGTACAAAAGACTTTTCAACGAAAATAACGTTTTCTTTCGAACTGGCAATTTCCAAGAGGGTTTTGGGATCGCGATGGATTTCCCAATTCAACAACCAATCGGCAGGGAGCGGATTGTGTAGGCCCATGGCGTAGTAAAACAAGGCCATATTCGGAGCAACAATGGGTGTTTTGTTACGAAATTGACGACGTAGTTTTTTGAGTTCCAGCCACTTTTCGTAATGCACTTTACTCGTTTTTATACCGGCGAGTTTTGGACTAACCGTACCCAAGTCGTAATGCAGTTCATTGAGTGGTCGTTCGGCATAGGGTTGGTATTGGTAAACCGTGCCACACAGGATACCAATGATTAAAAGGCCTTGCGCGAGGGATGTGTAAGACGGAAAATACCTTTGTAAAAGCCAGAGTAGAAGCACCAACATCCCGGTTCCCATCAGTATAGGGTAGGGATACCCCAAACTTATAGCAGCACACCAAGCGACTGCCAAGACAAGTCCCAACACGCTCGCTTTATGTCGACTGGCTTTCGTCCCCAACATCGCCATCATGCCCAGCAGGACTCCAAGCCAAAGGAGTCGCGAACCCTCTTGAAAAGAGAAAACAACCGCCCATAACACCCCATAGATTCCAAAGCATAGTGCTAGTATTTGCCCCCTTTTTTCCCAACCACAACGCGTTTTCAACACCCATATACCCCAAGCCAATACGATGCAAAGTAGGGGGATCCATAAGATTTCAAGTTGTTGATAAGCAATGAAATAATTGATTGCCCCACTGTAAATTAAATCGGTCAATGCGGTTTCTCCCGTGGTATGCGAAATAAAATTTTCCCAAGAGGTGAAGGATAAAAGGGCTGCAAAAAACAATCCCAACCCCAACAGTTGACTCAGGAAAAGGTAGCCCACAGTACGCATGGGATAACGGAGTGCCGTTGCGAGTAAAAAAGCAACAGGGACGGCATAGAAGGATTGTTTGGTCAAGGCAGCGGCGATACTAAAGAGACCAATCCAGAGGATGTAAAAATTGATTTTATAGGTTTTAAAACACAGGGTCCATAAATAAAATGCAATCGCGCTATACAACAAGCCATCAGTGGTAGGCCAAGGATACATGGGAAAAAACTGTACCGAAAACACAACCCCCATCCACCCGATAAGGTTGCGATTGGGTATTTTCCATCCCAAACCACGCTCTATGCCCGCAAGCCAAAGCTGTGTTTGCCAACCGAAGAGCAACCAATTGATAAGTTTTAACACATAATACTGTCCCCAAACGGGTAGTATTTTAATCCCTATCGACCATAGAAAGAGTGTTGCCGGTGGGCCTTTGTAAAAAAAGTCTTGATAGGGGAGCGCTCCATTGGCTATGCGCCAGCTGTATCCGACGATATACCCGCTATCCCACAAGTCCAATCCCTGGGTGGCCATGTAAGCCGCGCCGGCCATGAGGATGAGGTAAAAACTTAGATTACGGACTCCCATCGTTGGCAATAGGTTTGGGCAATGTGTATGTGGTCATGGTGCTGGCGGATAAACGCTTGGGCACGTTCACTAATTTCACTAATTTTTTTGGGATGTTGAATAAAATCTTCCATTTGTTTTACCAAATAGTCCACATCAGGCAAAGCATTGATGGCTACCTCGTTGGCTTGCACCCCGTAATGCGATAGAAACTCTTGTTCGGCTCCTGTGAATACCACCTTTCCTTGGGCCATAGCTTCTAGGGCATTATACCCTTGGTCAAAGGCATACACTTGGTCCAATACGATGTGGGCCCGCTGAAAATGCGTATGATAGGTTGCATAGGGCACATCTCGGGTAATGATAATTTCGGTTTGATCAGGCCAACGGGATTGAATTTTTTGCAAGGCTTGTTCAAAAAAACGGATTCCTTTTACGTGGTAGTTTCCCGAATTAATACCCAAAAAAAGCACCACTTTATTACCAAGAACTAGCGGATTGTAGGGGTTTCTATGGGTATTGATGGGATTGGGAATCAACCCAAGGTATTTTGGATGCTTGACAAGGGGCGCCACATAATCGAGATCGGAGGCAATTATGCCGCGGCAATGCGTCATCAGTAACCGATGAATTTTTTGATGTGAAGGCGTTTGGTATTCCCACATGAAAGCATATTCTTGCGCAGTGGCGGTTGGATTTTCAAAATACGGCGTCAGGATGGAGTAACGTTCTTTTTGGGCCAAGAGATGCGGCAGGTTGATTGCATCGACACCACAACTCAGCAGAAAACAGTGTTTGTTTTGACGAATGATTTTTTGCAATAAATAGTGTTCCAAACTTGGGAGCGTTTGGATGGGTTTTTCGTTGATGCATTGCACTACATCAAACCCTTGAAGTTGGTGAATCAGTCCCCAACAGCGTAACCCATGTTCGAGTAAAGCCAAATCAAACCGAAAGAGGCGGTGCCATGCCTTGCGGATCAAGGTTCCCAAGGGTGAAGTAAAAAAGTGCGCCCGAATGGAATAATCGGCAGGGTAATTTTTAAAACCATCACCGTTGTTGACCAATACAACCTGATGACCCAAGGTTTCCAATCCTTCTTTCAAGGTATTGTGCAGCCGGCTGAATTCCCCCAACAGTAATATCCTCACTTTCGTTATATTTGCTTGGGCTAAAATAGAAAATTTTGGGTGTACCATCAAATAACATAACCGTTTGTTTAGTTTCCGATCAATTGGCTGGGGGAGGTGCTGAGCGATTTTCCGCACAATTGTCAACATTCTTGGTTGAAAAAGGGATTCATGTTCACCATGTATTGGTTTTAGATGCAATTGAGTATCCCTACCAAGGTGAAGTGTTTAATTTGGGTCGCTTGAAAAAAAAAACACCCTTTTTTTTGCATCGTTTCCGACGTTTTGTAGCCTTCCGCAATTTTTTCAAGACCCATAATTTTACTGTTATTATTGACACTCGTGTAAAGAAAAAATACCTTCAAGAGTTGCTCATTCATCGTTGGATATACCAAAGTCCTTATATATTAATGGTGCACAGTGCGCGAACAGAGTGGTATGTTCCTATGGGAAGTTGGGGCGCCCGTTGGATATATAAAAAGGCTGCTGCGGTTGTTGCCGTATCTCAGGGGATTCAGCAACTATTGGAATTACAATATGATTTAAAAAAAGTTACCCATATCCCCGTAACCTATCCTACATTTACAACTTGTTCCTCTTTGGATTTACCCCCTTTCATTTTGGCTGTGGGGAGAATGAATGATCCTATCAAGCAGTATGATCGATTGCTTGCGATGTATGCTCGATCGGAATTACCACAAAAAGGAATTCATTTGATTGTATTGGGTGAGGGAAATCTTCTTCCTGAATACCAAAAGCAAGCAGCCCAGTTGGATTGTTCCGCGTTGATTCATTTTCCGGGCCGCGTGACGAATACTAATGATTATTATTCTAAGGCCCTATTTTCAGTACTTACGAGTAAAAATGAAGGCTTCCCAACGGTATTGTTGGAGTCGTTGGTCATTGGAACGCCTGTCATAGCTTACGATTGCCCTACTGGGCCTAATGAAATTATTCAGCACGAATACAATGGTTTGTTAGTTCCCGATCAAGATGAGATGTCCTTTATTCGAGCACTAAATCGAATGATTTGTGATAAAGACTTATATTTACGCTGTAAAGACCAAGCAAAGTCCTCAGTTGCAAAATATTCAATGGAGCAAATAGGGGCGCAGTGGTTAAATTTGATAAGCCAAAAACTATGATTATTGATTGGATAGATATACCAAAAGTTAAGAATCCCAAAGGGAATATTGCGATTTTGGAAGGGGATACACTTCCTTTTGAAGTTAGACGCGTCTATTATTTGTATGATGTTCCTTCAGGAGCGCGAAGAGGAGGGCATGCGCACAAGACCTTGCAACAAGTTCTTATTGCAGTTTCGGGAAGTTTTGATGTGGTGTTGAAAAATGGAAAAACGACCCAACGTATAACGCTTAATCGTCCCGACAAAGGCTTAATAATTTCCCACAATACATGGCGTGAATTAGAAAATTTTTCATCAGGTGCTGTTTGTTTAGTTCTGGCTTCTGAGCCTTACGATGAAACAGAATATATTCGTTCCTATAAAGAGTTTTTGAAGTTTATCTCATGAAACTTTTGTATGTTCTTCCAAGAATGTCTGGTGAAGGGGGAGTGCAACGAGTTATCGCATTCAAGCTCAATTACCTAGTTACTCATTTTAATTTTGACATTCATCTTCTTTGTCATGACCAAACGCCTGCTTTTTATCCCTTGGACTCACGTATACAAATGCATTACTTGACTTTAGAGGGTAATCGCTGGTCTTATTTTCAAAAATATCGCCGAGGAATTAAAAATACCGTTGCTACAGTTAGACCTGAAGTTGTTGTAGTTTGTGATGGTTTTAAAGGGTACTTTCTTCCCTATTTTAAGTTGGATGTTCCTTTGATTTTTGAAGTACACGGTTCGTATTACAATCGCATTTATCCATCAAGAGGTTGGGGATGGAAAAATATAAAGTACTTCTTCGAATTGCTTATAAAACGACGATTGGCAGCTCGTTTTAATTGTCTGGTTGTATTATCAAAGGAAGCAAAAGAAGAATGGAAGTTGCCGTCAACCGTGGTAATTCCTAACCCTAATTGGATTATTCCATTACCCAGAAATCCGCAAAAAGTAGCCTTAATGGTCGCACGACATAGTTATGAAAAAGGGATTGATCGTATGTTACCCATCTGGGCTCAATTCATTCAAAATCACCCCGATTGGATATTGCGAATTTTTGGGTCGGGTTCCAAAATCAATTCTCATTCATTAGCCCATCAATTAGGAATTTTGGATTCGGTACATTTTGAAGATCCTACCTCGTCCATCACTGAAGTTTATGCACAATCGGGTATGTTTTTGATGACATCGCGTTTTGAGGGTCTTCCCATGGCGTTAATGGAAGCAATGGCTTGTGGGGTTCCGAGTGTGGCCTATGATTGCCCTGTAGGACCGCGAGCATTACTACTTACCAAAGAACATGGGTATTTGATTCCCGATGGAAATTCGGAAGCCTTTTTGTCGGCAATGAACGAGATAGCTCTAGATTTTCCAACGGCTCCACATGCCAAAACAGCCATAGCATCAGTAGCGCGTTTTCAGCCAGAAATAGTTATGAAACAGTGGGTTGTGTTATTAGAATCAATACGGTCTAACGCCAATGACAATAAAGTTTGAACACATCTAACACCCATAGTTTTGGTCTCGGCCCTTCTAAATTTTTTTGTAATGCAGGGGCGACTTTTCTAAGAATTACCCCTAAAAACGGTTGAATCCCCCATTTTTTTAGACGTTGACTCCAATAAACAACTTTCAAATCATTACTTTCTAATTTTCCTAAGGAGCGTAATTTTTCGGCGTGTCGCATGGCTTCGGCAGTTTTGGCTAAAAAAACAGTTGCATCTTCTAATCCATCGTGATAAGCTGGATTTTCAATGTGATGAATAGGAATCCCATTTTTTCGTAACGTTTTTATAAAAAGTAAATCTTCATACCCATAAGCGGTTAGTGCAGCATCAAAAGGATATGCATCAAATATTTTTTTCGCAATTAGTAGATTGGAGGTGAAACAAGTTGTATATGGATTTTTTATTCGTTGATTTAGAGCGTATGCTTCTCTTGAACGGCCGAATAGCCATCGTAATTGATAGTTGTTTTCTGGTGATGTTTCTCGGTAAGCAATTCCGCCAAATACCACAGGATAGTGCGTGCTCATGGCGATATATTGCGCTATGAAATTTTTGCTTTTTGGCCACATATCACCATCCAAAAATAGAAGAATTGTCCCTTTTGCCTTTTGTGCTAATGCATTTCGGTTGCCACTTCGCCCCAAAGTTTTTAAATTTTTATGGTAATGACAATTTGGCAAGTTGTTAATGTTTGACGCTACAGTAGTATTTGCAACTAATGAGTCGTCAGAGACAAGAATTTCATAAGGAATTCCCGAAGCGATACATTGTTTTTGCAGCTCCATTACCAAAGGATAGGGATCGAGTTGATAAATAGGAAGGAGTATGGACAGCATTACACCGTTTTTTGAACCACTTCAAAAAGGGCTCCGTCTTCACATTTTAAGGTTTTCGAGGGATATTTTAACAACAAGGCATAATCGTGGGTAGCCATAATAATGGTTTTGCCGTTGCCGTTAATTTTTTTCAACAATTCCAAGACTTCAGCGCTTGTTTGTGGGTCAAGATTTCCGGTGGGTTCGTCGGCCAAAATGACTTCTGGATCATTCAATAACGCCCGCGCTATAGCCACCCGTTGTTGTTCCCCTCCCGACAGTTGATGCGGCATTTTGGCAGCAAATCCTTTCATTCCCACATGGGTCAGCACTTCATCGATTTTATCCTGCATAGCCACTTTATCGGTCCACCCCGTTGCTTTCAGCACAAACAACATGTTTTCTTGAATGCTGCGGTCGGGGAGTAGTTTAAAATCTTGGAATACCACACCCAATTTTCGGCGGAGAAAAGGAATGTCTTTTTCTTTCAAGGCAGCCAAATCATAGTCCACCACATGGCCTTGCCCTTGGGTTAACGGTAGGTCACCATACAACGTTTTCATCAAACTACTCTTTCCTGTACCACTTTTTCCGATGATGTATAAAAAATCACCCGGATTCACTTCCAAATTTACTTGCGAGAGTATTACTCGATTTTCTTGATAAATAGTGGCTTGTTGTAACGAAACGACAGCGTTTGACATAAGTATGGTTGTTAAGTGGGGTAAAAGTAGTAAGATAACGGAGGTTTTCAAAATAAATTTTGCACGTCCACCAACCTCACCCCGTGAAATCGGCTAACTTCGCTTATGCACTCTCCATAACCTCCCATTGTCCAGTAATGTCCGCTTTTGTCCGGCAATGTCCGCTATTGACCGCGTTGTAATGTCCTGTGATTTTTTGAACATTTTTTTTCGACTTTGTTCGGGACTTGTTCGGGACTTCTTCGGTACACCTTCGGGAAAAGGGGTACTTTGCCGAACAAATGCCGAACAAGTCCCGAACAAGTCCCGAACAAGACCCTATTTTTGATTTCTTTTTTTTGCCGCTTTTGGAAAACGGTATTCACCCAAAGGAAAACCTTTTTTGGGGGTGTTTTTTGTCCCCTAGAAGAATGCTTCTTTTCCTGTTGGAATAGCAACGTTGTTAAGAAAAATGTTTATAATAAAACCACGGTATCTCCCGTTGTACATGGGAGTACTTTATTTTTGAGACATCGCTAAATTGGATACCCATGCGCAAATTAGAATTGTTTTTACTGTTTAACGGCTTGGCAATCACCCCGGTAGTGACGGCTCAACAGTCGGCTGTATATACCCACAACCGCTCCGAAATGGACCGGGCTGTGGCTTTGTATAATGATCAACAATACCAAGCGGCCCAGTGGTTGTTTGAAACGGTTCGTCGGAGTCAAAAGAATCCCGATATTCAAGCCGATTGTGCCTATTACATCGCTTCCTGTGCTTTGCAACTCAACCAACCTGATGCGCCACAATTGGTTGAGGCGTTTGCGGCCAATTATCCGTCGAGTACCAAGTTGAATCAAACGTATATCGATATGGCGCATTATTATTTTGCACAAAATGATTTTGGTCGGGCATTGACTTATTTTGATAAAGTTGACGAAAGTGGTTTAACACCCGAGCAGCATGATAAATTCAACTTTCAAAAAGGGTATGCCTATTTTGCGGACAAAAAAATTAAAGAAGCATCCAATTATTTCAACCGGGTGGCCAATACCAAAACCTATGGTCCCCAAGCCCGGTATTATTTAGGTGTCATTGCCTACGAGGGGGATAATTTTAAAGATGCCTCCAAGTATTTTGAACAAGTATCGGGGGATGAAAAGTACAAGGAGAAACTATCCTATTTTCAAGCGGATATGAGTTTCCGTCAAGGCGCTTTTGAAAAAGCAATCACCGAAGGAAAAACCGCAATGGCGAAGTCGTCACCGGCTGAAAAATCGGAGTTGAATAAAATTATTGGCGAAAGTTATTTTAACCTAAAAAATTATGCTGAGGCGCTCCCGTATTTGAAGGAATACAAAGGAAAAAAAGGCAAATGGAGCAATACGGATTATTACCAATTGGGGTATACCTATTACCAGCAAAAAGACTACGAAAACGCCATCCTACAATTCAATAAAATCATTGACGGTAAAGATGCGGTGGCGCAAAACGCCTATTATCACTTGGGCGAGAGTTACATGCGCACCGAGCGAAAACCTCAAGCATTGACGGCTTTTAAAAGCGCTTCGGAAATGGATTTCGAACCTAAAATTCAAGAAGATGCAAGTTTGAACTACGCCAAATTGAGTTACGATATCGGGAACTCGTTTCAAAGTGTACCGGATATTCTCTCAGGTTTTTTGAAAAAATATCCCAATTCGCCCAACAAAGCCGAAGTTGAGGGGTTGCTTATCAGCTCGTACATCACTTCCAAAAATTACAAAGAGGCGTTGTATTTGCTGGAACAAAATAAAGCGCCTGAATTGCGTGCAGCCTATCAAAAAGTAGCGTTTTACCGCGGCTTGGAGTTGTATACCGATGGGGATTACAAGGAGGCACACGTTTTATTCAAAGCCTCTCTACGCGATCCACGGGATGCCAAATTTACGGCCCGTGCTACTTTTTGGAAAGGGGAAATCGACTATTTGTTCAACAACTTTCAGGAGGCCTTGTTGAGTTTCAAACAGTTTGAAGGCATGGCCGAGGCTAAAAATACGCCAGAATACAAAAATATCAACTATGCCATTGCCTATTGTTATTTTAAGCAAAAAGAGTACGATCAAGCGGGCAATTACTTCCAAAAGCAAATTGACGCGGTCAAAGACGACCGTACGCGTTTAAATGATGCCTATTTGCGCTTGGGGGACAGCCGATTTGTAACGTCAAAGTATTGGCCCGCGATGGATGCCTACAACAAAGCCATTGATATGAAAGGGGTCGATGCCGATTATGCGGCTTACCAAAAAGCAATCAGTTATGGATTTGTATCCAAAAATGACCGTAAGATTGAAGACTTCAACCGTTTTTTACAGAGCTTCAAGTCGTCACCCTACCGCGATGACGCCTTATTTGAGTTGGCAAATACCTATGTTACCGAAGGAAAAGCAGATCTAGCGATTAAAACCTATGACGCCTTGTTGAAAGAATTTCCAAGCGGAACCTACGCGGCCAAAGCGGTGTTACGTCAGGGATTGGTATACTACAACGGCAATCAAGATGAGGCCGCTTTAGGTAAATTCAAAAAAGTCGCTGCCGATTATCCGGGTACTCCCGAAGCCCTAGAAGCCGTGGCCACTGCGCGCTTGATTTATGTCGATAACGGAAAAGTTGACGAGTATGCTACCTGGGTGCGTACCCTCAATTTTGTGGAAGTGACCGACAAAGAGTTGGATGACGATACCTACACGGCTGCCGAAAAGCAATATTTGCAAAATAATACCAAGTTGGCCATTTCGTCTTTGAACGGGTATTTGGCTAAATTTCCACAGGGTGCGCATGCGTTGAAAGCCAATTTTTATTTGGCACAAACCTATTATGCGGATGGGTTAAGTGAAAATGCAGTACCCCGCTATGAGCAGGTAATCGCACGTCCGAAAAACGAATTTACCGAACAGTCGTTGGTTCGTTTGAGTGAGATTCATTTGAAAAAGGACAACTATGCTTCGGCAAAGCCTGTTTTGGAGCGATTGGAAGCCGAAGCGGATTTTCCACAGAACAAAACCTTTGCGCAAGCCAACTTGATGCGGGCCTATTATGAAACCGAAAATTATGCCCAAGCGGTCGTATATGCCGATAAAGTGTTAGCCAACCCCAAAACGGATAATAAAATAAAAAGCGATGCTCAAATTATCGTAGCACGCTCGGCGATTAAGTCGGATGACGAACCCAAAGCGCGGGTGGCCTATGCCAATTTATTGAAAATAGCCAAAGGGGAATTGGCTGCTGAAGCCTTGTATTATGAGGCGTATTTCAAACATAAGGACGGTAAATTTGCCGAATCGAATAAGGGAATTCAAAAATTAGCCAAAGAATACTCAGGGTACAAATATTTTGGTGCCAAAGGGTTGGTCGTGATGGCCAAAAATTATTACGGTTTGAACGATAGTTTCCAAGCTACCGCCATTTTGGAAGGGGTAACGCAAAACTTTACCGAATACGCCGACGTAGTGCAAGAAGCCCAGACCGAGCTTACCCGTATCAAAGCTGAAGAAGCTAAAACCAATTCGTCCCTTGAAAAATAACTGATGCCATGATGAACAAACGTTTGCAATATATCGTACTAAGTAGTGTTTTCCTCAGTAGCTTTGGGGGATACGCTCAAAAACAAGATGAAAATATCGGAACCGAGGTGGTCAATGTAGTAAAGCCTTATACACCTACCATTTCGGATGCTTTCAAGGTGAAAGAAACGCCCAATCTGGACGATGAGGAAACCACCAAGCGGGAAACCATTCGATATACCATTTTTTCCTATCCGGTGGCCTCAACCTTCACGCCTGCCAAAGGAAAAGCGGCGGCCGTAGAACAAGATACTAAAGCGCGTTTATTCGCTAACTATGCTACCTTGGCGGCCGGAAATTACGGCAATGTTAATGGAGAATTGTTTTTGAACCACAATTTTGAAGACGGCAATTATTTTGGATTGATGTTGCGCCATTTATCGTCGCAAGGAGGCATTAAAAATGTAGCGTTGGACGACAAATTTTCCAATACCGGTTTAGACCTTACCTACGGCGGAAAGTCCAGTACGATGTCTTGGGCAGCCGAGGGCGGATACCAGCGCCAAGCTTATCGCTGGTATGGGATTAACAGTTATTTTACCGAAGGACTCACTTCAGAACAAGCGGATCTTTTTTATGGGGGTATCGAACCCAAACAAGTGTACCAAACGCTGTATGCAGGTGGACGCGTGGGATTCAATCAAGGAGCCTTCAAAGAAGCCATGGTGCGCTATACCCGTTTCTCCGATCGCTTTGATTCGGCCGAGAATCGCGTTGTGCTCAAACCTTCTTTTGCGTTTCCCGTAGCGGGCGAGAATATTGCGTTGGATGTAGTGTTTGACTACCTAAGTGGCAGTTTTGCTCGCAATTATGTTTTCGATACTGCCATTAATTACGGCTTTGCCAATATCGGGGTACAACCTTCATTTCAATTGACCGACGGTGATTTTTCAGCGCAATTGGGAGCGGCCTTCTTTTATAGTGCTGCTACCGAAGGAGGGGAGAGTCGCTTTTTTGTCTATCCCAAAATCAATGTAAGTTATAAAGTTGTGGGTGATATTATGGTGGCGTATGCGGGCGCTGAAGGGAATTTGAAACAAAACGCGTATCGCGATTTTGTGCAAGAAAACTTCTTTGTTTCACCCACCTTAGCCATCACCCCAACCGATCAGAAATACGATATTTTTGTGGGATTAAAAGGAAAACTGGCCAATACCATCGGGTATAATGTGCGTGCTTCCTACCTTACGGAAGACAATCGGGCGTTGTTTATCTCCAATCCCTATGACAGTTTTTCCACCAATCCCAACGGATATATCTGGGCCAACTCTTTTGATGTAGTGTATGATAAATTAAATACATTACAATTGTTTGGGGAACTTAAAGCAGATATCTCAAAGAATGTGCAGTGGAGCGGACAAGCCACCGTGAGTAGTTTCAGTACCGATACACAAGCGGAGGCATGGAACTTACCTGCCCTTGAAATGCGCTCGGCTATCGATGTGGTGTTTACCCCCAAATGGTATGCAGGGGCCTCTGTCTTTTTTGTTGGAGCGCGTAAAGATCAGTTCCGCTATACCGATGATACGGCCGTGGTTCAACCTACCTTTATTACCCGTGACATAACGTTGAAGAGTTTTATCGATCTCAACGCCCACGTGGGCTACAAACATAGTGAACGCATTACGTTCTTTTTGCGCGGACACAATTTAACCAACCAAAATTACCAACGCTGGTTCAATTATCCGGTACAAGGCCTACAACTTTTGTTGGGCGCTCATTTTAAGTTTGATTTCTAATTTTTTCTATCGTAACTTTCCCAACCTGTAAGTCCATCTTGCAGGTTTTTTTATGCATGAAATCCGAAATTAAAGCATATTACCAGCAATTACTGCAAGACCGAATCGATGTCTTTCAAGATATGATTGTCCAACTCACCGATGGGGCGCAAAACGATGCCAAAGGATCGGCAGGGGACAAACACGAAACCGCCTTATCCATGATGCATTTGGAGCAGGAAAAGTTGGCGGCCAAATTGCAAGAAGTGTTGCATCAAAAAGCGATCATTGATCGTATTGATCCTACGGTACGTCCCCCTCGTGTTGCTTTGGGGAGTTTAGTAGAAGTGAGTGGTTTATGGCTGTTTATCGCTGCAGCGCTTCCCAAGATTACCCTCAACGATCAAACTATTTTAGCCGTTTCACCCCAAGCCCCTTTGGGAAGTGCACTAATGGGGCAAACGGTGGGTTATTCGACACAAATAAACGGCAAAGAATATACGATTACAGCGATTTGGTAGTTATATAAAAAATGTAACGCCATGAAATACTGTATCACCCTCCTTGCCTTGTGCATCGCCCCAATGGTTTGTTCTCAGTCGTATGGAGAATTTAAAGTACACCCCAACGGTCTCATTTATTCCCCAGCAGCCGTTGGAAAATTGAAACATATTGTTGATTCCTTGAATTTGAAGTTCAAAGTATGTGATTTCAGTAAGCGATTTCAAAGTTTGCCCCAAGCCCAAGGGTACTATGTGACTTTAGAAGGCACGCGATGCAAAGAAGCTTTGGCCGATATGAAAGCAGGCATGGCTCCTGAAACGTTTAGGCAAAAATACCCCACAGAAACCTATGCCAAGTTGCCTCTTTACGAAAAACGCTATACGGATTACGACAAAAAACCCATGATTACTTGGCAAATGTTGGACATAGAGCACAATGATCAACATGGTTTGGAACTGCCAATGGCCGATTATCAAACCCAATTTAAAGAACCTCTAGTTCAACAATGGGTGTACTCTTATGAGGTTTGGGATTATGACAAAAGTGAACACCTCACCGCCATCTATTTTACATCCGCACCCACAAGGATTACGTTACCCGACAACTATTCTAGAGCCATACAATATGCCTTGTGTATGATTGATACCACGCAATCGGTGATATTGGCAGATCGAGATCAATTTCAACGTTTTGAACGTAAGCACACCAAAGCTTTTTCAAGTTTTTGGAACTATTTGGAAAAAAAGTATCCTCGGGCCAAATCACGGCCTTTCAACTACGAATTGGAATTTACATTGCATCAATTAAATAATGACGAAACGCCCGATACCACGGCGGCTTATCCATTTGATGTTGCCGAAGAAGTTGACTACACGGGAATTGATACTACGGCTGTCGATACCACTGCTGTCGATACTGCAGTGATGGTGGTTGATTCGGTGGCTTTGCCCATTGAACCCGACAAGCCCTCACGGATGTATCGACGATTACAACGAATGTCCAAAGAAGAGCGGCAAAAATTGATGGCTGAAAATGAGGCGAATTATCGGTACAATTATGTACAGGATAGTATTTGGGAATCCCATTTGGCCGAACGGGTTCAAACACTTTATGCTACTGACAAAAAATTCAAAAGTTTATTGCACAATGCGTATGAAGAGGCCAAAAGCCAAAATAATTCCAATACCGATTTGGAGCGCGTAGTTGCTTGGACCCTTGGCGGACGGGAAGCGTTGGAAATGAAACGCCGCCGTCGCGTTGTTGGCGGCTGTAGTATGGATCAAGGTCCGCGTATCCACGCTCAAGAAATTGCGGTATTGGCTGCAGAGACGACCCATTGGGAAATCTTTTTACGCAGTCATTTAGACATCATGAACGATCGTTTTGATCGGGTGAGTGATGGGAGTTATGCCTATGCGGGTCGGAAAACCTACATCCGTGAATTGGAGGTCTTAGATATCAATCTCACCGATTTGCTGGTGGGCATTACCTTGCGTATTGATGATGCTTCGCCCCATCATTATTTCAGTTCGATCAGTCGTATAGGACGTGCATTGGCCGAGTCTCAAAATCGTGAGCCTATAGAGAAAACAATGTTAGCAGCCGTCACCGCTTCTGATTTGGATATATACAACCGACAATTGTTTTACTACTTATATCTGAATTATGTATACAATTTGCCTGAGTTGGCTCAACGGGAAGCAGCAGGCGCCCAATTGAATGCTGTCTTGGCGTCCTTGCCTTTTGCCGCGAAAGGGTATGTGAAGAAGGAGTGAGGTGTAAAGATTGTGAAACACCATATTAATTGGATTTTTGCCTTCAATTTATGAGGAGAATAAAGTGTTGTATCAGGATTAAAGAATGCCTCTTTTTTGCAATAAAAAAGCAAGATTGAGGCCTTTTATATTTCAATAATTAGATAGATTTTTTTTATTTTTATATATATTTATTCGGATTTCTAGTACGGACAGGTCGCGACCTGTCCGTACATATCGATAAAATATCTATAAAATATCTATAAAATATCGATAAAATATCTATAAAATATCTATAAAATATCGATTTTATATCCATTAATATCCATTAATATCCATTCAAATTCAATATAAGCCATGAGAAAAAGAAAATCCAATCGATTAAAAGGGTATGATTATTCTAGGAATAATTTATATTTCGTTACAAATTGTGTAAAAAATAATTTGTGTTGTTTGGGGAATGTGATTCCCATTGGGACAGGTCACGACCTGTCTGTACAAGTACAAGATTGCCAATCGCATCATCCAAGATTCTTTAATTCCAAATCGGATCTTCCCAATAAAGGGTATACGGTGGCCTTAAATCAATATGGTTTAATCGTTCAGGAAAAGATTAATTGGTTGATGAGTACCTATCAATATGTAGTTATTCATTCAAGTGTGGTTATGCCTAATCATTTTCATTTCATCATTGAAATCGATAGCCAGCGTGTAAAAGATAATGCTGTAAAGATAAAATCCCTTTCAAGTTTGATGGGAGCTTTGAAAACGACAACTTCCAAGCTCATTCACGAGGCTGGTTTTGAGGATTTTGCCTGGCATCGCTCTTTTCATGACCATATCATTCGCAATGATTTGGAATTCCATAGAATTTCGCATTACATCGCTATGAATCCTCAAAAATGGGCACTCAATAAATTTTACTCCAAAGTGTAAAACAATTTCGACAGGGTGGGTAGAGGGGCTTTAAGAACTTAAGCTTTTCCCCAAAAAAAACGATGTTAACAAATTGCTTGTTGGGGAGGCGCAGGAGACTTACTTTAATTATAGGTTGGAGTAGTAGATGAATTCGATTTTTATCTACATCGGCAAGTTATTCTACGAGATTATGCATAGCCGTTATGCTCATGCAGATTTCAGGACGGTCAATCACCACAAAACGATATCTACATGCTATTAATGCTTCACGTTGTGCTGTTTTAATGACTGATTGTAAGTTTTGTGAGGCAATTGGCGCTTTATTTTCGTGGAGGAGGGTACGTTTTTGCTATTGTGATTGGTGTAATTTTTTGTTTAATAGCAATTAATAGTGATTTATGAAGAAATGTTTTTTATGTATTTCAGAATATACTGTTTGAACGTATTTTGATTAAAGTAATGATTATGAGAATTGTATTGATTTTACGTTCATTTTTGAATTTCAAAACGTAAAATTATGTTCCTTTCATTGGATGTCGTCTTACAGATTCTTAATTATGGATACATAAAAAAACAAGTTTGCTTAAATTATTTTTAAAAAGAGCTACAAATTGTTTTTATTTTAAATCAAATCGCGCTTATTTGTTTTTAATTTACATGTAATGCTTCAATTTTGCTTCCATAATAAAATAAAAGAAGACGAATATGTGTGGATTTTTAGCCATTATCGGAAAAGGAAAAGACGAACAATTAATTAAAGCCCTTTCAAAGCGTATGGCGCATCGCGGCCCTGATGAAAGTGATATTCACGTTACTGAGCAGGGACATATTTTAAGTCACGAGCGCTTGTCCATTATAGATTTGCATTCAGGAAAACAGCCCATTCAAGGCACAAAATCGGCTTGGATGGTTCATAATGGCGAAATTTATAACCATCATGCCTTGCGAGAAGGCGTGTTGAAAGGACATAGCTTCCGTACAAAGTCAGATTCGGAGGTGATTGTCCATTTGTATGAAGAATTTGGATACGATTTTGTCGATCAACTGGATGGCGATTTTGCTTTTGTGGTTATCGACGGTGACAACTATATCGCGGGAAGAGACCCGTTGGGGGTAAAACCGTTGTATTATGGAATGGACGAGCGTGGTCGTATGTACTTTGCTTCCGAGATGAAAGCCTTGGCCGATCAATGCACTACATTCTCAACGTTTCCTCCGGGGCATTATTACACGCCCGAAACGGGATTTGTGAAATATTATCAACCGCAATACGAGGATTATACTGTTTGTGTAGCCGAGGTTGATTTGGCGCTGCTTCGCGAGAAACTGACCGAAGCCACCCGCAAACGCTTGATGAGCGATGTGCCTATTGGCGTATTGTTGTCGGGCGGATTGGATTCGTCCTTGACCTCGTCTATAGCTTCACGTTTACTCAAGGAACAAGGCAAATCGTTACATTCTTTTTCCATTGGTTTGGATCCCAATGCGCCAGACGCGGTAGCTGCACGAAAGGTGGCTGAATTTTTGGGAACCGAGCATCATGAAGTTCATTTTACTATTGAACAAGGAATTGAAATTTTAGAAAAATTAGTGTGGCATCTAGAAACCTACGATGTAACCTCAATTCGGGCGAGCACGCCAATGTATTTCTTGGCCCAAGCGATAACAGCGAAAGGCATTAAAGTGGTATTGTCGGGCGAAGGAGCTGATGAAGTATTTGGAGGCTACTTGTATTTCAGAAATGCCCCGAGTACTATAGATTTTACCAAAGAAACCATTGAACGGGTCCAGAAGTTATTTACAGCCGATTTGTTACGCGCTGATAAGTCGACCATGGCGCACGGTTTGGAAGCCCGCGTTCCGTTTTTGGATAAAGCCTTTTTGGATTATGCGATGTTGATTAAAGGCGAAGAAAAACTCCCGAAAACCTATGATGGGGTGGAGAAATACATCTTGAGAAAAGCTTTCGATACGTCCGATCAACCCTATTTACCGCAAGAAGTATTGTGGCGTCAAAAAGAACAATTTTCCGACGGCGTAGGGTACAACTGGATTGACACGCTGATTGATTACTGTTCAGCCCAAGTCACCGATGCACAAATGGAACAAGCGGCAGCATTATTCCCCTACAACACCCCAGCGACCAAAGAAGCGTATTTCTACCGCACCTTATTCCACAAACATTTTCCGCAAACGAGCGCAGCGCAAACCGTGCGCAAGTGGATTCCGAAATGGCAAGAAAATCAAGATCCGAGCGGTCGCGCCAATACAGCGCACGTGCAAGCCGATCCCGAAATTGCGAAGACCTCATTACCGGTGTAAATAATTTTTTTCAATTAGAAGTTTAGTTTGTTTGTTTGAAAATGCCTGTAGTTGCCACTGCAGGCGTTTTCTTTTTTAGGACGCGCTTAGGTGTTCCAATGCGGGTGTTTCATTTTTACTTTTCTAGCGCCTTAAAAATCAAGGGTATAGGAATGGGACTTGAAATAGGTCTTTTTTAGGTTTTATTTTTGATTTAAAAGCCGAAACGATTATTAAACATAAATGTTGATAACTTAGCCTATAAATTGCCTTATAGCGCTTTAAAATCGCCTTTGATTTTTTATATTTGCGTGTTAGACAAAATTCCGACAGTTACTTATGAGCGAAGAAGTTAAAAAGAACGCGTATTCGGCCGACAGTATTCAGGCGTTAGAGGGAATGGAGCACGTACGGATGCGTCCTTCGATGTATATTGGAGACACCGGCGTACGCGGTTTGCACCATTTGGTATATGAGGTGGTGGACAATTCCATTGACGAGGCCTTAGCGGGGCATTGCGATACAATTCGCGTGACCATCAATGCCGATAATTCGATTACCGTTGAAGATAATGGCCGGGGGATTCCGGTAGATTTACATAAAAAAGAAGGAGTTTCTGCCCTTGAGGTAGTGATGACCAAAATTGGAGCGGGAGGGAAGTTTGACAAAGATTCCTACAAAGTATCCGGTGGATTGCATGGCGTAGGGGTTTCCTGTGTGAATGCCCTTTCTGATCATTTGCGTGCCACAGTATACCGCGATGGTAAAGTATGGGAACAAGAATACGAGCGCGGTAAGGCAATGTACCCGGTGAAACAAATCGGAACTACGGACAAGCGCGGTACAACCGTTTCGTTTAAACCTGATGGGACGATTTTTACCCAAACCTTAGAATATTCGTATGACACGTTGGCGGCACGTATGCGTGAATTGTCGTTTTTGAACAAAGGCATTTCCATTACGTTGACTGATTTGCGTCATACCGATGATAAAGGCAATCCCGTAGCCGAAACGTTCCATTCAAAAGAGGGATTGAAAGAATTCGTTAAATTCTTGGATGGTAACCGAATGCCGATCATTGCCAGCGTGATCAACATGGAAAACGATAAAGGCGAAATTCCTGTGGAGGTAGCGTTGATTTACAACGACAGTTATTCAGAAAACATTTTCTCGTATGTAAATAACATCAACACGCACGAAGGAGGTACGCATTTGCAAGGATTCCGTATGGGGTTAACGCGTACGTTGAAAAAATACGCTGATGCTTCGGGAATGTTGGATAAATTGAAATTTGAGATTTCAGGAGATGATTTCCGTGAAGGGTTGACCGCTATTATTTCGGTGAAAGTGGCTGAGCCCCAGTTTGAGGGACAAACCAAAACCAAATTGGGTAACCGTGAGGTGGTATCTCCGGTATCGCAAGCGGTTTCGGAAATGTTGGAGAATTATTTGGAAGAAAATCCGAACGATGCCCGTACCATTGTGCAAAAAGTAATCTTAGCGGCACAAGCGCGTCATGCGGCAAAAAAAGCCCGTGAGATGGTGCAGCGCAAAACCGTTTTAGGCGGTGGCGGATTACCCGGTAAATTATCCGACTGTTCCGAACAAGACCCAGCAAAATGCGAGATTTACTTGGTAGAGGGTGACTCGGCGGGTGGAACGGCCAAACAAGGTCGCGACCGTAATTTCCAAGCGATTTTGCCGTTACGTGGTAAGATTTTGAATGTGGAAAAAGCGATGCACCATAAAGTGTTTGAAAACGAAGAGATTCGCAACATCTTTACCGCACTTGGGATTACCATTGGTACTGAAGAAGACAGTAAAGCGTTGAACTTGGAAAAACTACGTTATCACAAAGTGATCATCATGACCGATGCTGACGTTGATGGTAGTCACATTTCGACCTTGATTTTGACCTTCTTCTTCCGATTCATGCGCGAGTTGATTGAAGCGGGTCACGTATATATTGCGTCTCCACCGCTGTATATGGTCAAAAAAGGAACGAAAAAAGAGTATGCTTGGAACGACGACCAACGCGATTTGATTTCGCAACAAATGGGCGGTGGTACCAGTGTACAACGGTATAAAGGTTTAGGAGAAATGAACGCGGAGCAGTTGTGGGAAACTACGATGGATCCGAGCATGCGTACGTTACGTCAGGTGACGATTGACAACCTCACCGAAGCCGACCGCATCTTTTCGATGTTGATGGGGGATGAGGTGCCACCGCGCCGCGACTTCATTGAGAAAAATGCAGTATACGCAAAAATTGATGCCTAACGAAATTTGAAAAAGGATGTCCTAGCCCCGATGGGAGTGGAAATCCTTTTTTGTTTTATCCGGTTACGGTACAACAAAAAAGATTGAAACGTACAGCGGGAATAGCTTCAAAAAATAAAAACAGTACAAACTTATTAAATACATTTTACAATGAAAGTTACGATAGTAGGAGCAGGAAACGTAGGCGCAACATGTGTAGATGCGATTGCTCACCGAAGAATTGCCAGTGAAATTGTGGTCGTTGATATCAAAGAAGGCTTTGCAGAGGGGAAAGCAATGGATATCATGCAAACGCAAACGACTTTAGGATTTAATACGAAAGTAGTAGGGAGCACCAATGATTATACCAAGACAGCGGGGAGTGATGTTGTGGTGATTACATCGGGAATTCCCAGAAAACCAGGCATGACCCGTGAAGAGTTGATTGGGATTAATGCTGGCATCGTAAAAGGTGTGGCCGAACAATTGTTGGCACATTCTCCCAATGCCATTATTGTAGTGGTTTCCAATCCTATGGACACGATGACGTACTTGACGCTGAAAGCTACAGGTTTACCTAAAAACCGAATCATCGGTATGGGGGGAGCGTTGGATAGTTCCCGTTTTAAATATTATTTATCGCAAGCCATGGATAAGCCGGCAAATGACATTCAAGGGATGGTGATTGGTGGACATGGCGATACTACCATGATTCCGTTGACCCGTTTGGCTTCCTACAATGGTGTGCCTGTTTCGCAATTCTTATCGGAAGAAGCTTTGGCCAAAGTGGCTGCCGATACGATGGTTGGGGGTGCTACCTTAACGGGATTGCTTGGAACCTCTGCTTGGTATGCTCCAGGCGCTTCGGTAGCGTATTTGGTGGATGCCATTTTAAACGACCAAAAGAAAATGATTCCTTGTTCGGTATTTCTAGAAGGCGAATACGGTCAAAACGATATTTGTATGGGTGTGCCTTGTATTATTGGTAGAAACGGGGTAGCGCAAATTGTTGATATCGCCTTAAATGACGCGGAAAAAGCCTTGTTTGCGAAAAGTGCCGATGCGGTTCGCGCGATGAATGGCGATTTGAAATCAATTTTAGGATAATTTATTCCTTCCGAAATAGAAATGAGACCGCATTTTTGCGGTCTTTTTTTTAATAATAAGTGTCCAAATAATTTGTTAATCATTTGGTTAATTTTATATTTGCACGTTTCAAAAAATCTGTCTGCGGGATAGACTGTTGGTTTTTTCTGAGAATCAACCGCTTAGCCTGCGATGGATGTTTTTGGTGAAGAGTTAACAAAAATTAATTAATTTTTAGGAGTAATGCAGAATAAAGGACTCGTTAAGTTTTTTGCAATTTTATTTGCTTTGGTAAGTATTTACCAGCTTTCATTCACTTTTGTAGCGAATGGAATTAAGAAAGACGCCAAGGCATATGCCGAGCAAAAATTGGCACAAATCAAGAAAAAACCTACCCCAGGGCAACCCCTTCCGGAGTTGAATACACTGGAAGTAAGTTATTTGGATTCATTGAAAAAAGTAGAGGTTTTCAGTCTTGGTTTTGCCGACTACACCTATGAGGATGTAAGCAACAAACAAATCAACAAAGGATTGGACTTGGAAGGAGGGATTAACGTAATCCTTCAAATTTCCGTGAAAGATGTTTTACGTGGTTTAGCCAATGAGTCTAAAAATGCAGTTTTCAACAAAGCGTTGGACAATGCTGCTAAAATACAACAAGGGAACGAGTCCTATTTGGATGCGTTCTTCCGTGCTTTTGATGAAGCCGCCGCGGGAACTTCTGTAAAATTAGCTTCTCCTGATATTTTTGCCAACCGCAACTTATCGGATGAAATCAACTTCAACATGACCAATGATCAAGTGAAGAAAGTCATCCGTCGTAAAGTAGACGAGTCGGTAGATTCAGCGTTTGGCGTATTGCGCAAGCGTATTGATAAATTTGGGGTAACCCAACCCAATATTGCCAAATTAGGGCAAACGGGTCGTATTTTGGTCGAATTACCCGGTGCTAAAGATGAAGACCGTATTAAGAAATTATTACAGTCAACAGCCCAATTGGAGTTTTGGGAAACCTATCGTTTGGATGAATTGGGTGGGTTTTTACAAACGGCTAATGAAACCTTAAAGATTACAGAGAAAAGCACTGCTACCGCCGCAGCACCAACAGCCAATGACTCCATTGCCAAAATGTTGGGCAATAGTAAATCAAAAGATTCTGTAGCGGGAGCCAAAGGCAATAACCCATTGTTGGATAAGCTAACTCTTGTAGGTGGTCCGGTATTGGGTACTGTTTCTGTACAAGATACGGCCAAAGTGAACAGCTATTTACGTCGACCTGAAATTCGCAACTTACTTCCAGCCGACAAGCGTTTTGCGAAGTTTGTGTGGAGCAAAGGGACTACGAAGAAAGATCCTAAAACAAATAAAGAGAGTCAAACGTTTGAATTGTATGCTTTAAAAGGCAATAAAGACAACAAAGCGCCCCTAAGCGGTGGTGTAATTGTTGACGCTCGCGATACGTTTGACCAAATGGGTAAACCGGCGGTTTCGATGCAAATGAACGGTCAAGGCGCCAAGGTTTGGGAAGAAATGACGGGAAAAGCCTATACTGATAAAGGATTCATTGCGATTGTATTGGATAATGTGGTGTATTCTGCTCCGGGGGTATCTTCGGGTCCGATTGCAGGGGGGCGTTCTGAGATTTCAGGAAATTTTGATGTAGCCGAAACCAAAGACTTAGCCAATGTTTTGCGTGCAGGGAAATTGCCAGCGGCAGCTGAAATCGTTCAATCCGAAGTGGTAGGACCTTCTTTGGGTCAGAAAGCCATCGATGCAGGGACAATTTCGTCAATCGTTGGATTGATTTTAGTTTGTTTCTGGATGATGTTCTACTACGGTAAAGCGGGCTTGTATGCCAATATGGCTTTGATTGTAAACTTATTATTCTTGTTTGGGATTTTGGCAAGTTTGGGTGCGGTATTAACCTTACCCGGTATTGCAGGTATTGTTTTAACCCTTGGAACTGCGGTAGATGCCAACATCATTATTTACGAGCGTGCCAAGGAAGAGTTACGCGATGGCAAATCATTGAGTGATGCTGTTCGTTCCTCCTACGGCTGGAAAGGAGCCATGCGTTCTATCATTGATGCCAACGTGACGCACGTGTTGACAGGAGCCATTCTTTTCATCTTCGGTACGGGTCCGATTCAAGGATTTGCAACGACGTTATTGATTGGTATTTTCACGACCTTGTTCACGTCCATCTTTATTGCGCGTATTTTCATTGACAAAGATGTAGCGAGCAACAAACCGTTGGCCTTTACAACCCCTATTACTAAAAACTGGTTTACAGGGTTCAATTTTGATTATATCGGCATTAAAAAGTATTCGTATATTTTCTCTTCGTTAGTAGTCGTGGTAAGTTGCGTTTCTTTTTACTTTAATGGATTGGATGAAGGGGTTGACTTTGTGGGTGGACGTACGTTCCAAGTGAAGTTTACTAAAGCGGTTGAACCTTCCGTAATCGCTGAAGCTTTAACGAAAGAATTTGGTACCACTGTGGAAGCCAAAGTATTTGGTGATGACGACCAGTTGAAATTAACCACCAAATACAAAATCAAAGACGAGTCGGTAGACACAGATAGAGAAGTTAATGAAAAGCTTTACAATGCGTTGAAGAGTTATTTTCCAGGGACTTCTTACGAGCAGTTTATCAATAATTTTGACGGTAAAAAAATCGGTGTTTTACAATCCTCTAAAGTAGGAGCTGCGATTTCTGCTGACATTAAAACCAACTCGTTTTGGGCGGTTATTGGTGCTATGGCGATAGTGGGATTGTATTTGATTATCTCGTTCCGCAAATGGCAATATTCTCTTGGGGCGATTGCCGCAGTATTCCACGATGTTATCTTTGTATTGGGTGTGTATTCGTTGTTCTATAAATATGCCCCATTCCACATGGAAATGGACCAGCATTTTATTGCTGCAATTCTGACCGTTATTGGATACTCAATGAACGATACGGTAATTGTATTTGACCGTGTGCGTGAATTCTTGGCGGGGGATCGAAAAGGACACTTTAAAGATGTGGTAAACGCCTCTATCAACACTACTTTATCCCGTACATTAAACACTTCTTTGACGATGATTATGGTATTGTTAATCATGTTTATCTTTGGAGGTGAATCGATACGTGGTTTCGTATTTGCGATGTTGATTGGTATTATTGTCGGTACGTATTCCTCTTTGTTTATCGCAACACCGGTATTGGTGGATACGATGAATAAGAGTGCAATTGATGATATTGAAAAACGTCACTTTACAGATCAATAATAAGCGAATTAAGTACTATACAAATAACGCCATTCCAATGTGAGTGGCGTTTTTTTTTGCTTCTAGTTTACTTCCGCTTTGGGTTGTATCCCTGAAATTCGTGCATAGTTCGTTGGCTGTATACTTGTTTAGCAGTGCTGTTGTGTAGAAATAGTAGTGATTACGCTTTAAATACAACCAAAATTAAGCGATTTGCCGCTTTGTTATAAATGGTGTAAAAGGGCTCTTTTCTTTCTATTTAGGGCATAAAAAAACGCCCCGAAAGGCGTAAAGTATGACAATAAATCCTATTTGTTACAATTCGATATCTTCAGGTAATGGTTTTTCAGCCATAAATAAGAAGTAGAGTCCTACGAGGATGAAAGGGATGCTTAACCATTGTCCTGTGGTAAACTGACCGAAAACATCTTCTAATCCCCCTTGTTTCGACTTGACAAATTCCACAGCAAAACGAATAGACCAAAGGGCAATTAAGAACACCCCAAAGATAAGTCCGTGTTTTTCGGCTGCTTTGGTGCGCCAGTATAAAAAGAACAACAGCGCAAAGACAAATATATAACAAAACGATTCATACAATTGTGCGGGATGACTGTACGGTACTTGGGCGAGGAGGGAAGCAAACTTAGGATTGTTGACAAGGGCATCATAAGCGGCATCGGGATTCGGGATACCTGTTTTGGCCATAATCGTTTCGGGACTGTAATATTCGCGCACAAATTTTACTGCAAAAGGGTTGGAGGCATCCGTGGCTACGCCTGTAATCTCGGAATTGAAAAAATTACCGATACGCACAAAAACAGCACCACTTGCCACAGGAATAACCACGCGATCGAGTACCCATAGCGGGGGTCGATTGATGATTTTTTTACTGTAAAAATACATCGTGATAATGATGGCGATGGCTGCTCCATGACTGGCTAAGCCTGCAAAGCCAGTGAATTGAAATTCAGGTTCAAAGCGAAAGGGTAAAAGGATTTCCAGTTTATGGTTTTTAAAATATTCCCAATCGTAGAAGAAGACTTGTCCCAAACGTGCGCCTAATAAAGTAGCTAAAACCGTCCAGATGAACAAAGTATCCAATTTTTCCATGGATTCTTTTTCATTTTCATAAATGCGTTTCATGATGTACCACCCTAGTGCAAAGGCAATGACAAACATGAGGCTATACATACGGATGGTTAAGGGTCCAAGATGGATACCTTCCATAGGGTTCCAAATCATTGTTTTTAGGTATTAGTTTACCACCAAAAGTAAGGAATTAATTTGGGGTGTGCCTTAAAAATATGTTATAAATCCGATTGTTTTTTGGGCGGGACAGGGTCGTAGCCTGATTTCCCCCAAGGGTGACATGAGAGGATACGTTTGAGACCTAGCCAAGTTCCTTTGATAGGACCGTGTGTGCGTAAGGCTTCCATACAATAGTTGGAACAGGTAGGGTGAAAGCGACAAGTTGCCGGCATAAAAGGGGAAATGGCTACTTGATAAAAGCGAATGATTATCAGTAGGGGCGCTACGATAATTTTTTTGAACATGGATTACAAGGTGAAGGTTGTCCCATCTTTACCATCTTTTAGGGTAATTCCTAAAGCGGCCAAACGATCGCGAATTTCGTCAGAAAGCCCCCAGTTTTTATCAGCACGGGCTTGGTTTCGCATAGCAATGAGCATTTCGATGACTCCCGCTAATTTATCGCTGTGAGAGGCTTCTTTTTTACTATTGCGAAGACCCAAAACATCAAAAGTAAAGGCTTTAATTGTTTGTTGCAAACGTTCCATGTCGCCCGCAGTTAATGTTTCCTTTTGATCATTAACTAGATTGATCCATCGTACGCCTTCAAACAAATGGGCCATTAGAATGGTAGTATTGAAATCATCGTTCATGGCTTCATAACAAGACGCAATCCATTCAGAAACATTTAAAGTCGAGGTGTTGCCCGGTTTGAGTTTTTCGATAAGATCAATGGCTTCCATGAGACGTTGGTATCCTTTTTCACTAGCCATCATTGCTTCATTGGAAATATCGAGAACGCTGCGGTAGTGGGCTTGCAGAAAACAAAATCGAACCACAGCAGGGTCAAAAGCTTTTTCAAAAAAGGCATTGGTTCCCTCAAATAAATCCATGGGTAAAATATAGTTTCCCGTTGATTTACTCATGCGCAAACCATTCATGGTAAGCATATTGGCGTGCATCCAGTAGCGCACAGGGTCTTTGCCATTGCACGCTTTTCCTTGGGCTACTTCACACTCGTGGTGGGGAAATTTTAAATCCAAACCTCCTCCGTGAATATCAAATTGTTCGCCGAGGTATTTCGTACTCATGGCGGTACACTCTAGGTGCCAACCGGGAAATCCTTCGCCCCAAGGGGAATTCCAACGCATGATATGTGCAGGGGAGGCTTTTTTCCAGAGGGCAAAATCTTGAGGGTTTTTCTTTTCATCTTGACCGTCTAAGTCTCGGGTATTGGCCAGAAGTTCCTCAATATTACGGTTGCTTAATTCGCCGTAGTTGAGCCCTTTTTGGTTGTATGCCAATACGTCAAAGTAAACGGAACCGTTGCTTTCATATGCAAATCCGGTTTCAATAAGTTTTTGGGTCAATTCTATTTGCTCAACAATATGCCCCGTAGCTGTAGGTTCGATGCTGGGAGGCAACAAGTTGAAAAGCTCAAGCACCCGATGAAAGTCGACGGTATATTTTTGAACCACTTCCATGGGTTCTAGTTTTTCCAAACGCGATTGTTTAACAAAGCGATCATTGTCAACGTTACCGTCGTCGGTGAGGTGTCCCGCATCGGTGATGTTGCGTACATAGCGAACTTTGTACCCAACATGCGTGAGGTATCGGTAAATCATATCAAAACTCATAAACGTCCGAAGATTTCCCATGTGAACATTACTATACACGGTTGGCCCACAGACATACATGCCCACATTCCCCTCCACCAAAGGGGTAAATATCTCTTTATTTCCGGTGAGTGAATTGTAAATTTTAAGCGTTTGGTTTTGATGTAAAGGGTTCATGAGGTTTAGAATTGGGTGTCCAATTTAATATAATCTAAAAATTCACGGCGAACGGCTTCTTCTTTGAATTTGCCTCCAAATTCAGCGGTAACTGTACTGCTTTCAATGTCGCGAATTCCACGGGAATTGACGCATAAATGCTTGGCATCGATGATACATGCCACGTCTTCAGTGTTTAAAACCTGTTGCAATTCGCGAACGATTTGTATGGTGAGACGTTCTTGCACTTGCGGACGTTTTGCATAATAATCAACAATACGATTCATTTTGGAGAGTCCCACAACTTTTCCATTGGAAATGTAGGCAACATGTGCACGTCCCACTATGGGGAGTAAGTGATGCTCGCACGTAGAATAAACGGTAATGTTCTTTTCTACGAGCATTTCGTTGTATTTATATTTATTTTCGAAAGTCGACGAACTCGGTTTTTTTTGGGGATTGAGTCCGCCAAAAATTTCTTTGACAAACATTTTAGCTACACGATTTGGCGTTCCTTTGAGGCTGTCGTCGGAGAGGTCCATGCCCAAAGTGTGTAAGATGTTTTGTACATCTTTTTTTATCAACTCTATTTTTTGCTCTTCGGTCAGTTCAAAAGCATCGGTTCGGAGGGGAGTAGACGCATTGGTAGCGATGTGATTGTTGCCAATATCGTCGTGTAATTGATCTTCAGAAATCATGCGTAAGTAAGCGTTTTTTTACTAAAAATTGAACCGCAAAGATAGCTATAAATGGCTTAAAAAGCTCAGATTCTCATTCAAAATTAAAAAATGCGGATTTTAAGAAATTGTTACTTTTATTTTAACTATTTTTAGGCCTTAAAAATTACGCTCGAATGAAACTTTTTACGCTCAAATTATTCTTTATTACTCTGTTTGTTAATCAGTTAAACGCTCAAAATTTATTGGTTAATGGCGATTTTGAATCGGGAGGAGCAGGGATAGGTTTTAACATAAATGCAACAGGGTATACCTTTGTGGCTGCTCCAACGGGGACAACAAGCGCGGGGAATTATGCTATTGCAACAAACCCGCAACCCTACAACACCGCAAACTTTATTTCGACTGGTGATCACACTTCAGGTACAGGAAATATGATGTGGTTTGATGGCAGCTCTGATGGTGGAAACCCAAGTTTTTGGAAAGCTGGAAATACGGGCGGAGGCGTCTGTGGCTTGGTGGTTGGTGCTACCTACACGTTTCGGTATTGGGTACGTTCGATTTCGCCCAATGTAACCGGTCCTGCGACACAAGCGGATATTCGAGTTGTTTTCAATAATGCCACGGTTACGTCATCACCGGCTTCAACTTTGGCACCCCTAACCACTGCAGGCTGGGAGGAACGTGTGTATACCTTTACTCCAACAAATTCTTGTGTAAATATTGAATTGCGTAATTTCAACACAAGTTTTGTAGGCAATGATTTTGCGATAGACGATTTGGCTGTTCTTCCGCCGCCTCAACCGTTAGGCGTTCGGTTTTCAACAGTAAGTCCGTTGTGTGCTTCTCCGGCAACAGGGTCTATTGCCTTGTATGGAATTGGAGGAACAGCGCCTTATACCAACTTCACCGTTACTGGGCCAGTTACACAAAACAATGCCACAGGGATTTTCCCTAACCTACCAGTTGGCACCTATACTGTGAGTGTTACAGATACAGCTGGAAATACCGCTTCACAAAGTAACGTGACGATTGTTCCGGCGCTCAATCCGTTGATTGTTTCTCCTAATACGAGTATTTGTTCAGGGGGGAATACCACATTATCGGTAAACGGCGGAACTACCTATACTTGGACCGCTTCACCAGCGGACCCGTCGTTGACCACTCCTACGAGTGCAACTCCTGTGGTGAGTCCCACAGCAACCACAACCTACACCGTAACTTCCCCTGCCAATGTTACTCGAAATTTAATTTTCAATGGTGATTTTTCGCAAGGTAATGTTGGATTTAGTACGGACTATGCGTTTTTACCCGTAAATACCAATTTAACGCAAAAGATTTATGGAATTGTAGCTAATCCAAATACATGGTTTACTGCATTTACGAATTGTCCTGATCATACTACAGGTTCGGGAAATATGATGGTAGTCGATGGTTCTACTTCTAATGGAGGAACCGATGTGGTATGGCGTCAACAAGTTCCTGTGACTACTGGATCTGTGTATACTTTTTCGTATTGGGTGCAATCTGTTGCTTTACTGAATTATGCAACATTACAGGTGCGGATTAATGGTGTTGCTTTGGGTGTTGCACAGGCTCCGTCTACGATCGCTTGTGGCAATTGGACGCAAGTAACGTATACTTGGAATTCCGCAGCGAGTACCGTTGCCGATATTTCAATCATTAATACAAATACTGCTTCATCTGGAAATGACTTTGCTTTAGATGACATTGCGTTTACCACGAACGTTACCTGTAATGCAACGCAATCGGTGACGGTAACGGTTTCAACCTTATCGATTACTGTGCCTTCGAATCAAACCTATTGTACTGGGGCTACAGTTCCAGCACAAGTATTTACGAGTTCACAGCCAGGAGCAACGTTTTCTTGGACCAATTCGAATCCCAACTTAACGATTGGTGGGGCAGGATCAGGGAATATAGCTTCATTTACAGCAAGTAATAACACGACAATCCCCCAAACGGCAACAATTACTGTTACGGGTTCCTTAAGTGGTTGTGCAGATGTGACCTCCTCTTATACGATAACGGTTAATCCTAGACCTGAGGTAATGGTTAATAATGTAGTAAAATGCTTGGGCGATACCTCACCCGCAGTAATTACAGCTACACCATCTTTTCCCGGCACTTACACCTACACATGGTCTGTTCCAACGGGAGTTCCTGCACCCGGGAATGTGGCTTCCTTTAATACAACGATTCCAGGAAATTATTCGGTAACCATAACCAATACCCTCAGTGGTTGTTCGGCTACAGCACCGTTTCCAGGTGTGTTTTCTATTGTAACCGATTGTTGTACAAATGATTTTGATGTTACAGCCACCGATCAATTACTTTGTAATGATACAAGTTGCTCGGTTTTGAATGCGAGTTTTTTAGATATTAAAGATACGACATCCTACACGGTAAGTTCGATTCCATTTGCTCCTGAGAATCCACTAGGGGTATTAGCGACGGCTTTGTGTACTTCTGATGACCGTTTTTCAGATCCTGTAAATATTCCTTTTAACTTTAGTTTTTATGGTCAGTGTTACAATCAATTCCAAGTAGGAACCAATACCTTTTTGACCTTTTTAGTTGATCCTACCCGTTTATGTGCAACAGGTTTGGGGAGTGGTTGGGCTTTTACCCAAGCTATTCCAAGTGCTGCTATGAATCCGTTTTGGCGGAATTCGATTTATTTCCCAATGCAGGATACGAATCCAGCAGTTCCCTCGAATCCAGCCGTTCAGATCAATTACATTGTTGATGGAATTGCTCCTTGTCGAAAATTGATTGTCAATGTGCGTAACATGCCATTATACTCTTGTGGTACAGCTCAAGGTCTTCAGGAGAGTCAGTTGGTTTTGTATGAAGGAACCAATGTTATAGATGTTCACGTTACCCGTCGCACGGTGTGTGCAAACTGGAATAGTGGTAATGCGGTATTAGGTCTTCACAATGCTACAGGTACACAAGCAATTACTCCTCCCGGTCGAAATACAGGGACATGGGTAGCGAACAATGAATCATGGCGTTTTACTCCTTCAGGGAATTCTTTGACAACCATTCAATGGTTGGATGGTGCCACAGTAATTGGAAATACACCAAGTATCGCGGTATGTCCAACTTCTACAAAAACCTACACGGCACAAGTTCGATATAATGTATGTGGTACCGTTCGTACGGTGACTAAACCGATTACAATTGAAGTTAGTCCCGATGATACACAGCCAGCCCAAGCCATTGAGAACTGTTTACCCAACAATGTTTTCAATTTAACCTCAAATGAGCCAACGGTGTTAGGTCCGTTAGTGGGAACGGGTGATTATGAAGTGTATTATTACACCAATCAATCGGATGCTGAAAATTTAGCAGCGAATTCGATTGCTAACCCTTCCGCTTATGTATTGAGTTCTGGAACGAGTCAAACCATTTATATGAGTTTGTACAACATTTTTACGGGCTGTATTCGCATTCGTCCGTTTAATATTTCTATGATTGATTGTTCGGTTTGTCCAACAATAACTAATCCTTCCGCTACTCAAGTATTGTGTTTGGGCGCCGATGTTGATCCGTTATCGGTTTCCACGACTTTTACCGGCACCGATGCGATTACCTTTGTTTATTTTACTACGCCTCAAGTAGGAAGCAATATGTATAATGGAGGAACCGTATTAGGTAGTGCAACACCCAATGCTTCCAATGTAGCGACCTATAACCCAGGGGTATTAGGAACTGCAGGTTCTTTGCCTAATGTGTTGGGAACCTATTATGTTTATGCTATTGCCAATCCTACACCTAGCAATCCTACTTGTCGAGTGTTTGGATTTATTGAAGTGCAAGTCACCTCTAATTCTTCTGTACAATTGACCAGTTTACCTGCGACTTCAAATCAAGCGGTGTGTGTAAATCAATCCATTGATCCAATTACGTACACCTTTGGAGGTACTGCCACAGGTGCAATAGTTACCGGACTACCGCCTGGTGTTAATTTTAATGTTACAGGGAATGTTGTAACTATTTCTGGAACCCCTACAACACTTGTTGGTTCTCCATTCAATTACGTTTTAACAACAACGGGTAGTACCTGTGGTGCACCTACAGCTTCAGGTTCAATAACTGTTGCCAATCCAGCATTTTTAGTTTTGACAACACCCTTAAGTTCAACATCGCAAACTCTATGTGATGGTGATTCCTTAGCAACAATTCAGTATACATTTGGCGGTACTGCATTAAGTGCTGTGGTCACCGGTTTACCCGCTGGAGTTACAGCTAGTGTTAGTGGAAATACTGTTACAATAAGTGGAAATCCAACTTCAGCAACAACGGCAACTTTCACTTATACAGTGACAACTACAGGCGGAAGCTGCGGAAGTCAATCGTTAACAGGAACGATTACTGTTAATCCAGTAACTACCTTAAATTTAACATCAGCTGCTGGAACGGATAATCAAACGGTTTGTGTGAATTCACCAATTACACCGATTGTATACACTTTCGGGGGTTCTGCTACTGGAATTGTAATTAGTGGTTTACCTGCGGGGTTGATTCAAACGGTTTCTGGAAATACCGTAACCATCAGTGGCTCACCATCGACAATTACTGGTTCACCCTTTACAATTTCGGTGCAAACGTCAGGAGGAAATTGTGGAACACCTTCTTTGACGGCAACTTTAACAGTACAACCTCAAGCAACACTTGTTTTAACTTCTGCTGCAGCGACTACTAACCAAACCTTGTGTGTGAATACCCCAATTACGGATATAGTTTATACTTTTGGAGGAACCGCAACTGGTGTAAACGTTGTAGGTCTACCCCCTGGATTGAATGTTCAAGTGGTAGGTAATGTCGCAACCATTTCAGGAACTCCTACCAATAATGCAGGATCTCCGTTTAACTATACCATCTCAACCACTGGAGGAAATTGTGGTGCACCTTCATTGACTGGAACAATAACAGTTAACATTGGCGCTACTCTTGTATTAAGTTCAACCCCCTTTTTAGCTAATCAAACGGTTTGTATTAATGAACCCATCACCAATATCGTGTATACTTTTGGTGGATCGGCAACAGGAGCGACCGTTACTGGTCTTCCTTCAGGAGTTATTTCCTCGATTTCAGGGAATTCAGTTATTATAAGTGGAACTCCAAGTGTTTTAGCCGGTTCTCCGTATACATTTAACGTGGCAACTAGTGGCGGAACTTGTGGCGCTCCTACCTTGACGGGAACGATTACGGTACAACCGTTGGCTACCTTAGCGCTTACTTCAGCGCCTGCTACTGCGGCACAAACGGTGTGTGAAAACGGTGCGATTAACGCTATTACGTATACGTTCGGCGGAACAGCTACGGGTGCT
>NZ_JAPZUB010000033.1 GCF_027533505.1 Flavobacterium sp.
GGATACAATCTAAAGCTCCGATTTAACCAAATTAAAGAACTAATTATTTTTTGGTTACAATTATTGTTCAACTTTTTCACTAAAAATAAAACCACTATTTTAATCGAAATTTAAAATAGTGGCTTTTTAAGGAATGACTACTTATGACGATATTTAAAAAATTGCTACTTTTGATTTCAAATTTGTTACTAAGACCTTTTGGTTTTAGCAACTTCATCGTCATGATTAGTTACTAGTCGTTAGACATGAGTTGTTGGACGTTAGTCAAAGAGGACGTGTTAGAACGCCCATTTATAATTTAAAATTTATAATTCAAAATAGCCAAAACCGGTCTCTCCACCCCTCAACATTCAATCAGTCGGCCATTCGTTTGAGTTTTTGGCGTTCTTTCAAGGCGATTTTTTTACCAATTAATTCGATATATCCTAGCTTGTTGAGTTCTGACAAAAGGCGTATACAACTCTCCGTGGCCGTGCCAATCATGCCCGCAAATTCTTCACGGGAGAGCTGAATGCGCAAGGTGCCGTCGTCGTTTTTACCAAAGGTATCTTCGAGGTACAACAAGGTTTCGGCCAAGCGTTCTTTGACCGTTTTTTGGGCCAAAGTCACCATGTGGTCGTCGGCCTCCCGCAGGTCGCCACAAATGGTACGCATCATGTTCATCGAGAAATTGTTGTTCTTGTTGAAAAAGGACATGATTTCTGATTTAGGAATGAAGCAAACCTGCATGTCTTCGAGCGCTACGGCACTTAAATTGGCGGGCTCTTCACTGATCAACGAGCGTTGCCCAAGCAATTCGCCCGGTTTGACCAACTTAACAATCTGGTCTTTTCCGTTTGAACTCAGTTTCGACATTTTACAAATACCTTCTTTCACACAATAGACCCCATTGATGCTTTCGCCTTCTTCAAAAATGGCCTCTCCTTTTTTGATGGTGTACGATGCTTTACATGTTGCCATGTGCAGAAGCTCGTCTTTGGTAAGTGCTTTCAGGGAGCTGAATTCCCGCACAATGCACTGTTCACATTTACCCATAAGCGAGTGTTTTTGTTTTTGTTTTTTGTTTTTTGTTTTTTCAAATGTAGAAAAATATTCGCATGACAAATATCATATTTTACAAAATACAGTTGTGTGACCTTTGTTACAGGTAAAAAAATGAGCAAATTATGGACACAATGCATTGTTATCATTGTGGCTTAACAATTCAAAACAAGGAGGGTATTGTATTTGAGGAAAAAGAATTTTGTTGCACGGGTTGTAAAACGGTGTACGAAATCTTTAGTCAAAACGATCTTACGTGTTACTATGATTTTCAAGCCGCACCCGGGGCCACTCCCACGGATATTACTGGAAAATATGATTTTTTAACCGACGCCACTATCGTCAGTAAATTACTCGAATTTGAAGAAGCTTCAACCCATATTGTTTCACTGTACCTACCGCATATTCACTGTAGCTCGTGTATTTGGATTTTGGAAAATCTACACAAGTTACACCCGGGTATCGGCAGCGCGCAGGTAAACTTTCCCGCCAAAAAAGTACGAATCTCCTACCATCCCGAACAGATTTCGCTCAAAGCCTTGGTCGAATTACTAAGTTCGATAGGCTATGAGCCCTACATTAGTTTGGAAAATTACGAAGGGGATAAACACAAAATCGACCGCTCGTTAATCTACAAAATCGGGGTGGCCTTCTTTTCTTTTGGCAACATTATGCTCTTGTCGTTTCCCGAGTATTTTGAAGTCGAGGAGTTTTGGATCAACCAATACCGCGGCTTCTTTCGCTGGTTGATTTTCTTCTTGTCGTTGCCTCCTTTGTTGTATTCAGCCAGTGGGTACTATGTTTCGGCGTGGAAAAGTATCCGTGCCAAAATGCTCAATATCGAAATTCCGATTGCACTGGGTATTATTGTGATGTTTGTGCGCAGTACGGTCGATATCGTGATGGATTATGGGCAAGGCTTTTTTGACAGCATGTGCGGCTTGATTTTCTTTATGTTGTTGGGGAAATTGTTTCAGCAAAAAACCTACAACTTCCTGTCGTTTGAACGCGATTACAAGTCGTATTTTCCCATCGCGGTGACCAAGATTTGTTCGAACGGTACCGAAGAACCTGTGCAAGTTTATGCGATTGAAAAAGGCGATCGCTTGTTGATTCGCAACCAAGAGTTGATTCCCGTGGATGGTATTTTAATCTCGGAAAAAGCGGCTATCGATTACAGTTTTGTCACTGGGGAAGCGGTTCCTATTGAAAAAAAGTCGGGCGATAAAATCTACGCTGGCGGCAAGCAGCTAGGCAAAGTCATTGAAATGGAAGTCTTGTTTTCGGTTTCCCAAAGTTACCTCACCCAATTGTGGAGCAATGATGTATTTCAAAAGAAACTGAACTCCAAACACAAAAACATTACCGATCGCATCAGCCACTATTTTACGCCTGCTTTACTGTTGTTGGCCTTCCTCTCGTTTGGGTATTGGATTTTCATCGATACCGACACCGCTTTTAATGTGTTTACCGCCATTTTAATCGTAGCCTGCCCCTGTGCCTTGGCGTTGACGGCTCCATTTACGTTGGGCAATGTGTTGCGGATTTTGGGCAAACAAAAATTGTATTTAAAAAATGCCCAGGTTATTGAACAAATGGCGCAGGTCGATACGATTGTTTTTGATAAAACGGGTACCATTACGACCAATAAGAAAACGGCCATCACCTATGAAGGTAGCCCCCTAGAGGCGCACGAACTTTGGTGGTTGAAAAATACCCTTCGCGGCTCCAATCACCCTTTGAGTCGACGACTTTACGAGTATTTACCGCCGCAAGAGAAAGCAACGGTCACCCATTTTGAAGAAGTGACGGGCAAAGGGGTATTTGCTACAGTGGAAGGGCATTCGGTCAAATTGGGTTCGTCGCAGTTTTTACAACATCTCAGTGAAAACACCCACAAGAAAACCAAAGTGCATGTTGAAATAGATGGCGTTTACAAAGGCAGTTATGTGTTCAATAACCAATACCGCGAGGGCTTGGAGGCATTGTTTGAACGCTTGAGTGCTTCCTATCATTTGGTCGTGCTTTCGGGCGACAACGATGGGGAACGTCGGATTTTGGAGAAAATGTTGCCCGCGGGAACTACCATGGTATTCAACCAAAAACCCGAAGCAAAGTTGGCTTATATCGAGGCTTTGCAACATGAAGGCAAAAACGTCATGATGGTAGGCGATGGACTGAACGATGCTGGTGCTTTGGCCCAGAGTAATGTGGGCATTTCGATTTCAGAGAATGTGAATGTGTTTTCACCCGCCTGCGATGGGATATTGGATGCGTCTCAATTTTCGAAAATCGGCTATTTCATGCAGTACTCCCGCCATGCGATGAAAATTATCTATATGAGTTTTGCAATATCTCTCTTGTACAATGTTGTGGGATTGACGTATGCGGTAACGGGAAACTTGTTGCCCATCGTGGCGGCGATAATTATGCCCTTAAGTACGATTACCATCGTGAGTTTTGTCACTTTGATGAGCAATGCGTATGCCCGTGAGCGGTTATTTAAGGCAAAAAAAACAGTGAAAAATGCAGCAGAATGATAATTATCATGTTTTAAGCCAAGGGGTGAATCTAACTTTGTTAACACAAATTTAAGGTATGAGTGTCATTTATTTTTTAATCAGTATCAGTATCGTTGTGGCCGTTTTTTTCTTGGTGGCCTTTATTAAAGCGGTACAATCCGGTCAATACGACGACGATTATACCCCGTCGGTACGGATGTTATTTGACGATGAAATCATCAACACAACGAAAAACAAAAATCAATTAAATATAACCGAAGAAAAACAATAATTATGGAAATGCAACAATTTCATTACGACAACAAGATTGTTCGAAATTTCATCTATGCCAGTATCGTTTTTGGGGTGGTAGGGATGCTCGTCGGATTGCTTCTGGCGTTCCTCTTTATGTTCCCTAACCTTACCAGTGGTGTCTCTTTTTTAAGTTTTGGTCGACTTCGCCCGTTGCATACCAATGCGGTGATTTTTGCCTTTGTGGGGAATGCCATGTTTGCAGGGGTGTATTACTCGATGCAACGTTTGCTGAAAGCCCGCATGTTTAGCGATGTTTTGAGCAAAATTCACTTTTGGGGCTGGCAATTGATTATCGTAGCGGCTGCCATTACCTTACCGTTAGGATACACGACTTCTAAAGAGTATGCCGAATTAGAATGGCCCATTGATATTGCCATTGCGCTGATTTGGGTGGTCTTTGGCATCAATATGATTGGTACCATTATCAAACGAAGAGAGCGTCACATTTATGTCGCCATTTGGTTTTACATCGCGACTTTCGTTACGGTAGCGGTGCTTCACATTTTCAACAGTTTGGAATTGCCTGTGGCCGGTTTAAAATCGTATTCCGTATACGCAGGGGTGCAAGATGCCTTAGTACAATGGTGGTATGGTCACAATGCGGTGGCATTTTTCTTGACAACACCGTTCTTAGGAATGATGTACTATTTCGTTCCCAAAGCGGCCAACCGTCCGGTATATTCCTACCGTTTATCCATTATTCACTTCTGGTCGTTGATTTTCATTTACATCTGGGCGGGACCGCACCACTTGTTGTATTCCGCGTTACCCGATTGGGCGCAAAACCTTGGCGTAGTGTTTTCGGTGATGTTAATTGCACCGTCTTGGGGGGGTATGATTAACGGATTGTTGACCCTTCGTGGGGTTTGGGACAAAGTACGTACCGATGCCGTGTTGAAGTTTTTCGTGGTGGCCATTACCGGATATGGGATGGCTACGTTTGAAGGGCCGATGCTTTCTTTGAAAAATGTAAATGCCATTGCCCACTTTACCGATTGGATTATTGCACACGTTCACGTGGGGGCTTTGGCTTGGAACGGATTCTTGTCTTTCGGGATGTTCTATTGGTTGGTTCCTCGTTTGACCAAAACCAAGTTGTTCTCTGAAAAATTGGCCAATTTCCACTTCTGGATTGGCACCTTAGGGATTATTTTCTATGCGTTACCTATGTATGTATCGGGATTCACCCAAGCGTCCTTGTGGAAACAATTCAAACCCGACGGAAGTGCCTTACAATATGGAAACTTCTTGGAAACCGTGACGCAATTGATGCCGATGTATTGGATGCGCGCCATAGGGGGTACCTTGTATTTGATTGGGGTATTGGTGTTGGTATACAACATCGTGATGACTGTTCGTAAAGGCGCTGCCGTAGTCGACGATGTTGCGGAAGCTCCTGCCTTAGCGCCCATCAGTCCCAACCGATTGAAAGGCGAAGGCTGGCATGCTTGGTTGGAACGTAAACCGGTTAAATTCTCTTTGTACACCACTTTGGCCATATTAATTGGTGGGGTAGTGCAAATTTTACCTACCATTTTCGTAGAGTCTAACATTCCTACCATAGTTGCCGTAAAACCCTATACACCGTTGGAATTAGAAGGTCGTGATTTATACATCCGTGAAGGTTGTGTGAGCTGTCACTCGCAACTGATTCGTCCGTTCCGCTCCGAAGTTGAACGCTATGGCGACTACTCCAAATCCGGCGAGTATGTCTACGACCATCCGTTCTTGTGGGGTTCAAAACGTACAGGACCCGATTTGCACCGCGAGGGCGTAACGGGTAAACCCTTTAACGGTGGACGACCTGATGTGTGGCATTTTAATCATATGTATGACCCCCAAAGCATTTCTTCAGGGTCGATTATGCCCCGATACCAATGGTTGATTCACGACAAATTGGATACCCATTTGACGCAGAAAAAAATGGAAGCCATGGTCGCTTTAGGAGTACCCTATTCACCAGAGGAGATTGCTAATGCGCCTCAGCACATGGAAGCACAAGCCAAAAAGATTGAGGCGAGTTTGATGCAGGATACTCAAATCCAAAAATCATTTGGAGCGGAAACAAGTGTGCCGCTGAAAGACCGTGAAATTATTGCCTTGATTTCCTATTTACAACGCTTAGGTACCGATACCGCTGCTAAACCTAAACCTTAATTGACATGTTGAAGTTTGTAAAACATAATTTGGAAACGATTGCCGGGGTAGAAATTTACCCGATTATTTCCCTTTCGATTTTCTTTACGGCCTTTGTGTTGTTTACCGTTTGGGCCATGACCTACAGCAAGGAAACCTTGAAAAGCGTGAGCAATCTCCCTTTAAACGAAGACGAATCACTAACTGAAAAACATCATTTCTAATGAAAAAATTATTTCCATCCTACGTACGCGTGCCCTTACTCTTTGCCATTGTGCTGGTCGCTTTGGAGTATTTCATTGATTCGGGCGATAGACCGGCTTTTGTGAAGTATCCTATGGTAGCCTTGTTTTTGGCGGTTTTTCTCTTCCTTTTGGTGGCTATTGAAATTGTTGTAAGTGCCGTCGATAAAGTCACCTATCATTTATTGACCGACGAGCAAAAGAAACAGCTCGAGGAGGCGCAAACCGTTTCGTTTGTGGATAGCCAATGGTACCAACATTGGATGTCGAAACTTACCCGTTCGAAAGCCGTCGAGCAAGAAGCCGATGTGATGCTCGATCACGATTACGATGGTATTCGCGAACTCGACAATGTATTGCCACCGTGGTGGGTGTACCTATTCTATGTTACCATCATTTTTGCGGGGATTTACCTGGTGCGCTACCATTTCTTTGGCGGTGAGAACCAAGCACAAGAGTTTGAAACCGAAGTCGCTCTCGCCGAAGAGGAAATGTTAAAATTCAAAGGCAATAGTCCCAAAGAAACGATTTCCTTCGATCAGGTAACCGCCTTAACCGATCCAGCGAGTTTGTCAAAGGGTCAAGAAATTTATAAAAATGTATGTGCGGCCTGTCACGGACCTGAAGGCGGTGGTTTGGTTGGCCCCAATCTTACCGATGCCCATTGGTTAAATGGTGGCGGCATTAAGAATGTATTCAAAGTCATTCACGACGGTAGTCCTCGTAATCCTACGATGGCTGCTTGGGGGAAAACTTTAGATGCCAAAGACGTTCAAAAAGTGGCGAGTTATGTTTGGAGTTTGCAAGGGACAAAACCTGCGGGCGCCAAGCCAGCTGAAGGCGATGTATGGAAAGAAGAAGCTGCTCCCACAGCCGATGCTTCCAAGCCTGCGGATTCGATTCCTAGCGCAAAATAATCATTCACGGGTCTCAAGGCGACGCGGGACCCTTTTACTAAACCCAAACCCTTATTATCATGGCCAGTCCGTTGCATGACGACAGTTTCCGCGATACGATAGCTACTATCGATCAAAAAGGAAAACGCGCCTTCATTTTTCCTAAAAAACCTGTGGGACGGTATTACGACCGCAGAAAAATAGTCAGTTATTTCTTGTTGGTGTTTCTCTTCGGAGCGCCGTTTGTAAAAATCAACGGCCACCAATTTTTGCTCTTTAACGTTCTTGAACGTCGCTTCAATATTTTTGGATTTCCATTTTGGCCCCAAGATTTTCACCTGTTTGTCATTTCGATGATTATTGGGGTGGTAGGATTGGCACTTTTTACAGTGGCTTTCGGGCGTATTTTTTGTGGATGGTTTTGTCCCCAAACGATTTTTATGGAAATGGTGTTTCGCCGCATTGAATATTGGATAGAAGGCGACCGTAACCAGCAAATTCGTTTGGCTAAACAAGCATGGGATGGCGAGAAAATTCGTAAACGCGTTACCAAATGGGTGGTGTTTTACTTGATTTCGTTTGCCATTGCCAATGTTTTTTTGGCGTATTTGAAAGGGAGTGATACCGTTATCAATTTCATTAAAGAAGGTCCCACGCACAATACATCAACCCTCATTGCGGTATTGATTTTCTCGGCGGTATTTTATTTTATCTACGCATGGTTTCGCGAGCAGGTGTGTATTATCGCTTGTCCGTATGGGCGTTTGCAAGGGGTGTTGTTGGACAATAAATCGATCAACGTGGCCTACGATCATGTGCGGGGCGAAGGGGAAGTGGGACGAGCCAAATATGTCAAAGACGAAGATCGAGCTGCCGTAGGTAAGGGCGATTGCATTGATTGTAAAGCCTGTATTCATGTATGTCCCACGGGCATTGATATTCGCAATGGAACCCAACTCGAATGTGTGAATTGTACCGCTTGTATTGATGAATGCGATACGATTATGGAGCGCGTTGGTTTGCCCAAAGGTTTGATTCGTTATGCCAGTGAAGATGAAATCAACAAGAAGGAGCCGTTTAAGTTTACCCTTCGCATGAAAGGGTACGCAGCGGTATTGATGATTCTTACGGGTATTTTTATCGGAATGCTTTTCCTACGGAACCAAGTGGAAGCTACGCTATTGTCGATGCCTGGGCAGTTGTTTTTGCAAGAAAAAGATACGATTGTCAATATATACAATTGCAAAGTGGTCAACAAAACGACCACCGATTTCAAAAAGGTCACGTTCAAGTTGGTCGACCCTTCGGAAGGCGTGATTCAATTAGTGGGAGCCTCATCGCTTAAAATTCCCGCCGATGCGCTAGGCGAAGCGACGATGTTTATCAAAATCCCCGAACGTTTGCTACACGATGAAAAACTTGTGCTAAAAATCGAGGTGTATGAAGGCAATGAACGGATTGAATCGACGACGGCTAATTTTAACGGACCAAGGAGGTTTGATTAGTGAGCAGTGTTCAGCCCCGAAGGGTCGGGGGCAGTGTTCAGTGTTCAGTGTTCAGCCCCGAAGGGTTGGGAGCAGTAAACAGCCCCGAAGGGTCGGGAGCAGTGTACTGTAAACAGTAAGCAGTAAACACTAGCAGAATGGAATTATCAAAGTTCACTTTCTTAGAAAGCATTCTCCTTTGGAGTAAGGGGCTACTAGTCACTAATCACTAGTCACTAATCACTAATCACTATTCACTAGTCACTAATCACTATTCACTAGTCACTAATCACTAAAAAAGAACACCATGAAAATAAATTGGGGAACCGGAATTGTCATCGCGTTTATACTCTTTATGAGTTTTATCTTATTTTTTGTATTTCGCGTGCAATCCAATTCAAAATACGACAACGAATTGGTCGTCGAAAAATATTATTTGAAAGAGCAAACCTTTGAGCGGGATTTAGAACGCGAGAACAATGCTTTGCGACTCAAGGAGAAAGTGGTATGCACCAAAACGCCAGAAGGCATTGCGGTGGCTTTTCCACCCTCATTTGATTGTACAAAAATTAGTGGAAAAGTGTCCTTTTACAGACCGTCTAGTCAAAAGCTCGATTTCGAAATTCCGATTTCGTTATCCAGTCCACATTTGCTCATACCTAAAAGCGCTTTGGCAGACGGTCGTTGGGACATTTCCATTCAATGGAATTACGAAGGCAAAGGATACCTTAGCAAGCAAACCTTATTTTTTTAACCCATGTTGATCGCGGCTTTTTTTCTCGGCATCATTAGCAGTTTGCACTGCATCGGCATGTGTGGCCCGATAGCCTTACTCTTGCCGGTCGATCGTGCGAATACGTCCCGAAAAGTGCTGCAAATTATGTTGTATCACTTGGGTCGATTGACGTCGTATGGGGTGCTGGGACTCGTGTTTGGACTCCTCGGTCGTGGGTTTTACCTCGCCGGAATGCAACAGCAGCTATCGATTGTTGTGGGTGTTTTGATGATTGCCATCGCATTGATACCCGAAAAAGTTTTTGCTCGTTATAACTTTTCCCAGCCTGTATACCGGGCTATCGCGGCGGTTAAAAGTCATTTGGGACAACAGTTTAAGCGCAAATCGCCCGATGCGTTGTTTACTATCGGACTCTTGAATGGATTTTTGCCTTGTGGGATGGTGTATGCCGCATTGTTTGGGGCTTTGGCCATGCCGCGACTTACCGAAAGTGTGGGATACATGCTTTTGTACGGTTTGGGAACGGTACCGTTGATGAGTCTGGTGGTGTATGTCCAATCGTGGATTACGGTTCCGGTGCGGCAGCGGCTGCAACAACTGATTCCTGTGGTAGCGGTAGGTATCGGCGTCTTGTTTATTGTTCGCGGTATGGGGTTGGGTATCCCGTATATTTCGCCCACAACGACCACGCTTTGGGTGCAAGCGCAAGCCCATTGTCATTAAATCAAACACTAAAAATCAATAGGTATGGAACGACATAGTTTACTACATGAATTTCCCGAACTCGCCGAACGCATTCACACGTTGAAAGTGAGCGATGTTCATTTTCGCAAATTATTTGATGCTTACGATGCATTGGAGCATCAAATTCACCGCATTAACACGAGCGAAGAGGTGGTTACAGACGAACACGCCCATGTGTTAAAAGCAAAATTACTCCATTTGAAAGACGACCTATACCGTCGCTTGCAAACGTAATTTTTTGGGTTTAGAATGAAAAGCACGCTGGGAGGCGTGCTTTTTAATTATGAGTTATGAGTTATGAGTCATCAGTTGTCAGTAAACAGTGAGCAGTTGTTAGTAAACAGTGAGCAGTTGTTAGTTTGTTTTATTGCAAATGAAAACGGTTAATTTCCAACCCCGCTATCTTGGTACCGAAGCTTCGGAGTTTTCACATGGTGTATTCACTAAACAAAGTTTTACAATCCTTTCCCGATTTTTTAGTCTCAAGAAAGATGAGTCCTGAAATGTAGTTTTTTTCAAAAAAACATTTAAATTAGATAGTTTAAACGTATTTTGTACTAGCAGTGAAGCATGATATTCTTAATCAAAATGATGTTGAAATGAAAGAACTAATTCCGACAATTAATGAAATTGTTAAGTATGGATTACACCCCAACTTGATAGTAGCTGATAAAGAAAAATTGTTGGAGAGACATCTTGTAAAAATTTACGACTTATATTTTGATATTGAATATGAATTCGACGAAAATGACTATCCGGAATTTGACAAATCGCAACTTCCTGACATTAGAAGTAATATTACCAGCAATTTTATAGACTTTGGCTTCTACAAAACAGTTCTTGATATTTATGACTTTGTCAACTTAAAAGATAGTGCTCTTGGCGATGCGATTGACGACCTTTCAGATATTATCATAGACCTTTTAGAAGTCAAATGGCGAATTCAAAATAACAGTTTGGCCGATGGACTATGGTTTTTTGAACTCATTTTTCACAGCCATACGCAGCAACATATTATCGACCTTTTAAACTTTATGAAACAAAAAAATGCGTGAATTCTAAATTTCATTTTATCCAGCGCCGCAACAGTATCCCGACTTTGTAGTCCGGTTGTACACTTTTCAATCCCAATCACGTGTTTTTTCATTCTGTTACCAATCTAAAACCTCATTTGACAGCTTATGAAAACTATGTATACTTTTTGCTGTTTGATTTTTTTCTTATCCTGCACAAAAAAAGAGAATCGCATCACTCCAATGCAGCAACTAACCACGTCAGAAAATGATATTTATCTAGCAATTCGGCTTTTGTTTGAAGCCATAAGCAGTGTGGAACAGTTGGAGGGCAATCAATAATACCCGTATCTTGTTGATCGTCTCGATCTACCGCTATTTGTGGATCAAAATCCTTCGTTAAAAAAAAGAATAATAGCCTACTTTGATCAGGATTCTGTTTCCCTTCAAATGCAATGCAAAAAATGGCACCATTTCAAGTTGGAACCCCAACGCATTCCTTTCAAAACCTTACTTTCAGCCCACGATTTAGTAAATTTATACGATTCTAAAGCAACCGATCGGTCATCACGTTTTTTACAGAATTACCAAAAGAAGTATGGAAATCATGGTTTTTATCAGGTGAGTATCCCCGTTTTTTCACGAGATAAAAAAGTTTTTTACATCGACTTGAATACCTTTGGGAGTGGACAATCGTTTCTTTTTACGTTTAAAAATGGAAAATGGACCCATCGAGTGGTGTCTACATGGATGTCTTGATAAAAAACCTTTGTTCAAATGTGAGTTATATACATGCCAACGCGTTAAGCTATGGTTTTATTCGTTTGCAAAACATCTTTTTTGGCTTGTATATTTGTTAAATAAAAAAAGTACCAAGTTTTATTCAAAGTCGTTTTTTAAATTAATACATGTATCGTATGAAAAACCTGCCCAACAAACTGCTTTTTCTCTTTCTGTGTTGTTTTATAACGGGAACCGTCAACATAATAGCGTCCTTCAGTCTCGAAAGGGATTTTTTTGGTCCTGATTTTTATGTTGCGCTTTTCGTAGGTAGCGGATATTGGTGCTTTTTACTCGTGTTGGGCAAACTTGAACATTGGTCCTTTCGAAAACAAAAAACGAAGAAAGCCCCTGAGAAGCTAAGCTCCTGAGTTGCTGAGCTGGCTTTCTGAAGATGAGTCTGTTCACTAGTAGTTGGATTATACTATTCCACTAAGTACAACTTGATACCTATAAAAGCCGCTGAGAGGCTGAGCTCCTGAGCTCCTGAGCAGCTTAGCTTCTGAGCAAGTCTTCTGTAGATGAGTCAGTTCACTAGCAGTTACCTTACACTTTTCCACCTTTTCCACTTTTCCACCAAACACAACCTGATATCTATAAAAGTCGCTGAGAAGCTGAGTCTCTAAGCTCCTAAGCTTGCTTCCTGTAGAATAGTAAGTTCACTAGCAGGTACAACTACACTTTTCCACCTTTTCCACTTTTCCACCAAACACAACCTGAAACTTGAAACCTGAAACCTGAAACTTCACCCTACACCGTCATCGAAAACAACTGGGTCTGCGGAGCCGAACGTTGCAAATGCAAGTCAAAGGCCATACAAATGTTACGGATAAAAGGTTTCCCTTTTTCGGTGACCACTAGGTGATCCAATCCGATAATCACCAACCCGTCGTGTTCCATCTCTTGTAATTGTGCCAAAACCGTTGGAATCTCCTTGAAATAGCGATCTTCGGTTTCCCACTGGGTTTCAAAATGACACATTAAATTGAGAATATGACGGCGGATGATCAGGTCTTCCTCGCTGAGAAGATGGCCCCGAAATACGGGTAATTCATTGGCCTCCAGGCGGGCATAGTAGGTCTCTAAGACCTTTTCGTTTTGCGCAAACCCATACCAACTGTCCCCAATCGACGAGACTCCCAATCCGATCATGACTTTGGTTTGCGTCACGGTATAGCCCATGAAGTTCCGGTGCAAAGTGCCATTTTCAAAAGCATGGTACATCGCATCGGTGGTTCGTGCAAAATGGTCCATGCCAATTTCGTGATAGCGGTGCGCCAACAAGCGTTTTTTTCCTTCTTCATACAATTGCCGTTTCACTTCGTCACGCGGTACATCTTGATCTTGGAAACCACGTTGGCCATTGCCTTTGATCCACGGGACATGCGCATAGCTGTAAAAAGCTAAGCGGTCGGGGAGTAGGGATTTGGTTTTGTCGATGGTGTCTTCCACATCGGCCAGGGATTGAAAGGGCAACCCAAAGATGATATCATGTCCGATGGACGTATACCCAATTTCCCGGGCCCAAAAAGTAACTTTTGCCACTTGGTGAAACGATTGCACGCGATGTATGGCGTTCTGAACGGTAGCCGAATAATCCTGCACTCCAAAGCTCACGCGACGAAAACCAAGGTCGTACAACACTTGTAAATGTTCGCGAGTAGTATTGTTGGGATGCCCTTCGAAGCTGAATTCATATTGAGGTACTACATGTGCTTCTTTCAAAATTCCGTTGATGAGTCGCTTCAGATTTTCAGGCGAAAAAAAGGTAGGTGTGCCACCCCCTAAATGGATTTCGCGTATGTGAGGTTTCTTAGGCAATAGTTCACAGTACAAATTCCACTCTTTCAATACCGCCTCGATATAAGGATGCTCCACTTCATGCCGCTTGGTAATGCGTTTGTGACAACCACAGAAGGTACATAAACTTTCGCAGAAGGGAAGATGAATATAGAGACTAATGCCTTGCGTCGCATTGGTTTCAAGAAAGGCTTGGGTCAAGGTTTGGAGCCATCCTTCGCTGCTAAAAGCCGCATCATTCCAATACGGAACCGTGGGATAACTAGTGTATCGGGGTCCCGGCACGTTGTATTTTTGAATGAGAGAAGTGGCCATGGCTATAGAATTTAGCCCAAAGATAGGGTGTGGCTATGGCGTAGGGTATGATATTTATCATGCACCAAAAAAAAATCCGCTTATTCAGCGGACTCTTGTTGTTGTTTTATCAAAATATTAATTTGTTTAAGCTTCTCTTTCCAAGTGGCTAAATCCGCTTTATGGCGCTCGATGTTTTTCTTCACTTCGTTGACAATGGGATTGTTTTTGGCATTTTGGAAGAATTGAATATTGTTTTCCAACTGGAAGATTTCATGCTGCACTTCGTCAATTTTACGCATGATAAACAATTTTTCATGATCCAACTTGCGACTGCCATCGCCCGCTAAGGTTTCCAATTTGCTTGAAAAACGATGCATCTCACCTTCTTTTTTGCTGGCGCTTAATTTTTCAAACAAGGCATCCAAAATTTTGTTGAATTTCCCCTCAATGTGACGGCGGTTGAAAGGAACTTTACCAAAACTCTTCCATTGTTCGATATGCGCTTTAATGGCATCTAAGTCGGTTTTATGATCCCCCACCAATTCAAAAGAACGCAATTGTTCTAAATACGCTTTTTTGTTGTTAAACGCTTCCAATTCGACCGAATTCTCTTCTTTTTTGCTGTCTTTCAAGCGGTCAAAATAGGTATTGCAAGCGTCTTTAAATTCTTTCCATAAACTGTCGGAGAATTTACGAGGCACATGGCCAATCGTTTTCCACTCCTCCTGAATTTGTTTCATGATGGGCGTTGTCGCCGCAAAATCCTCAGCGTTTTTCAATTCATGGGCACGCGCTACAAGGGCTTGCTTGCGACTCAAATTGTCGTTTTGTCCCTTTTTAATGTCCTTGTAGAAGGAATTTTTTAAAGCATTAAAATTACGAACGGCGGTTTTAAACGCAGCCCATGTCGCTTCATTTACCTCAGACGGCACTTTACCTGTAGCAAAAAAGGTATTGCGTAACGCTTCAACTTTAGCTATTTGTTGCACCCATAAGGCATGGCTGTCCACACGCTCGGTCGCAAGTACTTCCAAAGCGGCAATGATTTCTTGCTTTTTCGCTAGATTTTCCTGTTCGCGTTTACGGAATTCTTCAGAGAGTGATTCGCGTTTGTCATGCATTTGCTTGGTCAGCTCGCTAAAACGTTGCCACAAACTCTCACGAACGTCTTTGGAAACGGGACCAATATCTTCTTTCCAAATGCGGTGTAGGTCTTGCAACTCGCGGAAGGCTTTGTTGATATCGCTTTCTTGGGTTAACTCCTCAACACGTGCAATAATCAGTTGCTTTTGCTCTAAATTATTTTTAAATTCCAAATCACGCGCCTCACGGTCCAAATGCAAAACATCATAAAAGTTTTCCAAATGGAAGTGGTAGTTGTTCCAAACGTGATTGTATTTGTCTTTTGGGATAGGACCCGCATTTTTCCAGCGTTCGCGAATGTCAGCAAGCTGTTTCAAGGCTTGGGCAATATTACCTCCGGATTGGGCGACCACATTTTTCAATTCTTCAACTAATGCTTCACGTTTCTCCAAATTGGATTTTAACGCATTTTGCAACGATTTGAAATGGGCATTCTTTTTGTCACGGTACGTGGTATAAAGCGTGTCAAATCGCTTTTTTAAAGGGAAATCGTAGTGAAAATCTTCTGTTGTATCGGGGTTTTCCGCCAAAAACTCATCGCGTTTTTCATCGATAAAATGGTGGAATTTGGAAAGGAAAGCTTTGCGCACTTCTTCTACATGCTCACGAACAGTCATCACTTGCTCAACAGCGACGAGACCTTCTAAAGCCGTAACCAATTGTTCCATAGAAAACGCATCATAATCTTCCATCGGAATCTCGTGACGTCCCTTGAGGGTCTCATCTTCACTTTCTTCGGCATTGGCTTCTGCGATAGCACTTAGGGCCTCCTCATGGGATTCCATGACCGCGGGTTCCTGACTTTCTTCGGCAGACACCGCTTTTGTGGTTTCAGAAAGAGCCGTTTCAACGCTTTCAGGAGTTGCTTCGGCCGCTGTGTTTTCATGCGATTCCACAGCAGTTTCAGGCGCTACAGGAGCATCGGCTTCTTCACCAGAAATTACCTCAATTTCGGGCGTTTCTTCTGGTTCCTCCGATAAAGCAGCTTCCACTTCGGTATCGGGAATTGGACTTTCTACAGGAGTTGATTCCTCAGGAGTAGGTGCGTTTTCACTCGTGTTCGCGTCTACATTCGCTTGATTTTCCATTCCATCTGAACCGTCCATTTCGGGATTCAGGTTGTCATTCACTACTTCAGACATTCGTTTAGGTTGTAGGGGTTATACAATAATTAGGGCGAAAGATACTAAAGTCGTCCTAAAATTCAAAGTAAATGCTACGTTTCTGTATGTAAAGAAATTGAAAAGTCCGTATTTGTGTTCATACAAACGTATTGTTCCAAATTTCCCAGGCCTTCTCGGCTTGGTGAACCAGCATGGAATACCCATTTTCAATCGTGGCACCTTTAGCTTCGGCAAGGGTTAAAAAACGTGTTTTTGGCGGATTGTACACTAAATCAAAAGCAAGGTGAAGCGGCGTAAAATGCGCATAGGGTATTGGGGGACAAGCCGCTACATCGGGATAGGTTCCCAAGGGCGTACATTGAATGACAAGGGGGTGGGCGATCATGATTTCGGGGGTGATATCGGTGTAGGCAATAGTGCCTTCATCCCCTGAACGACTAACTACAGTGTAGGGTATACGTAAATGTTGCAGCGTATAAAGTATCGCTTTTGCTGCGCCTCCTGTTCCCAAAACAAGTGCGCGTTGGTGGTGCGATGCAAGGTAAGGTTCCAATGCTTTGTAGAAACCGTACCAATCGGTGTTATGGCCTAGGGTTGTTCCATCGGGGAGCCATTGAATCGTATTTACTGCCCCTATTTGGCGGGCAATGGGATCCAGATTGTCCAAAAAAGGAATGACCGCTTCTTTGTAGGGAACGGTCACGTTTAAGCCATTCAGTTGGGGTTGGGTTTGAAGTAATGTTTTAATGTGAGACGCCTCGGGCAAGTCGTAGTTATCATACCGACAGTGCTGCCATAGCGGGGCTTCAAATTTTTGCGCAAAATACCCGCGTGAAAAGGAATAGTCAATGTTTCGTCCCAAAAGGCCAAAGCGTTTTTCGGAAGAAGGGGTCATTCTTTTCGGTATTTTCGAAGGGCTTTTTGAATGCTATTCAAATCCATCACTTGCGGAAACAACTCTTCCAATAGCGTATAATGCGTTGCATTCAAACGCAAGGCATTGGCGAGGTGAAAACTTCCTTTTTCCTCCATTTCTAGTGTGAAATATAAACCAGCCATTCGGTACTCTATTTCATAAGCTTCGGGAAAGTATTCGCTGGCTTGAAGTAACGCAAGTATCGCATTATCATTTTCACCCATTTGATACATCATGTCTACCCAAAACAACCAAGTATCCAAGTCGTAATCGCCAAACTCAACGGCTTTACGGTAGCCGTGTTCGGCTTCTTCAAACAAAAAGAGGGCTTTGTTGATCGTAGCATACCGTTTCCAGTAGCTGCTGTTTTGATCGTCAATTCCTAAGGCTTTATTGACATAATAAAGGGCTTTGGAGTAGTTTTTTTGACGAATGTAAAAATCCGTGATGGCAATCCATCCTTTGTCCAATAGCGGATCTTCGTGAACCGTTTGGTTGTAATATTTAAGAGCTGCTACTTTATTACCCACTTTTTCGTAGCATTTGCCAATGCGTAATAAGGCATACGAAGTAGGATCGTCTAAGGCAAGGGTTTGCTCGTAACTTTCAATGGCTTCGGTGTAGCGTTTTAAACGTTCCAACGCTTTTCCTTTTTCCATGAATGCACCTACAAAAGTTTCGTCAATATAGGTTGCAAATTCAAAAGCGCGCACCGCATTTTCGTAATCTTTTAATCCATAATACAAGCGCCCTGACTGATGCCATGCAATTTCACTGTAAGGATTTCGATCGATATAGGTTTTCAAATAGTCGATAGCGGCGGTATTTTGATCGAGAAATTCAAAACAATACACCACATTGTACAAAGCCGATTGATCGGCAATATCCTCTTCCAAACATTGAATGAAACAGGATTTAGCCGATTCTAAATCGTCCATGAATAAATATTCCATTCCCATCAAGTTGTAGACGTCAGCTTGGTCATCGGTAAACTCGAGGGCTTTTTTCAAATACTCAACTGCTTTTTCGTGATTGTCTCGTTTGGAGTAAATACTGGCGCGTTGAATGTATATCTCTTCGTTGTGCGGTTCAATAGCATACAATTCATTCAATAGTTTTTCGGCAGCGTCCAATTTGTCTTCGTACACCAACATTTCCACGTGAACCAATTTCAGCCCCGTCGATTTGGGATGCTGTTCCAAGCCTAATTTGAGCGCTTTTTTGGCCAAATTGGTTTTTCCCATATCCAAATAGTACAAGATAATTTCTTCAAACTCTTCCGAATCGAAGAAGAACACCTTGTTGGTTTTCAACATCGACTCAAAGCGGGAGAGCGATAAATTGTAGTCGTCTTCTTCGTGATTCAAATACATAGCCATTGGGGTTTAGGTTGCACTATTTAAAGGTACGGATACCTTACGGAAAAACGGGAAAAAACAGGAATTGTTTTAAACAATTTAATTAACACTAACCGAGGGTAACGTGCTTATCCTCAGTCATAATCTCATCTAACGCCTCTAATAGGAGGGCACAACCTTCGCGAATTTCCGCCTCCGAAACGGTTAGCGGTGGGGTAATCCGTATGGCTTTTCCTTCAAACAGCAACCAAAATAGGATGAGTCCTTTGTCTTGGCATTTGAAAATGGCGCGATTTGTTATCTCTGGATCGGAAGTCATCGCTGCCAACATTAATCCGCGGCCCCTCACTTCCGCTATCAAAGGGTGTACCAAAAGTTGGCGAAACAATTTTTCTTTTTCCAAGGCTTGGGCCGCATAGTCTTTTTCGAGTATTTCTTGCAATGTAGCTAAACTGGCAGCGGCAATCACGGGATGTCCACCAAAGGTAGTAATATGGCCGAGTTTAGGGTCGTGACTCAACAAATCCATATAGCGTTCGTGGGCGATAAAACCGCCTACAGGCATTCCACCGGCCATTCCTTTGCCAATAATAACCACATCGGGCACGACATTGTAGTTTTCAAAGCCAAACAATTTTCCTGTTCGTCCAAATCCGGGTTGGATTTCATCAACAATCATCAAAGCCCCTACCTCCTCGCAACGTTGTTTGACTTTCAATAAGAAATCATTTTCGGGTTGGATAAATCCTGCGCCGCCTTGAATACTTTCCAAAATAATTCCGGCCGTACGCGTCGTAATTTTGGCGATATCCGCTTCGTTATTAAACGTAATAAATTCTACATCGGGCACCAAGGGACGAAAGATTTGTTTGCGCTCTTCAAAACCCATTACACTCATCGACCCCATAGTATTGCCGTGATAGGCGTTGTGGCAGGAAATAAGCTGACTCCTACCGGTGACGCGGCGGGCCAATTTGAGGGCGCCTTCAGTGGCTTCGGTACCCGAATTGACCAAATAGACTTTATTCAACTGAGGCGGTAAATTTTGGACCAATAACTTGCAATACTCCGTAGCTGGATGTTGCGCATATTCGCCATACACCATCACGTGCGAGTATTTGTGTAATTGATCAATAATGGCTTGATTTACCCTCGGATGCTGGTGTCCCAAGGAACAAGCCGATACGCCGGCTACAAAATCCAAATAGGCTTTGTTTTGGGTGTCATAAATATAGGAACCCACAGCATGGGAAACTTCCATCCCGAGGGGATAGGGTGAGGTTTGGGCTTGGTATCGTAAAAAGTCCGATTTCAAGGTCATATACCGTAGCGTTGTAGGTTTATTTCGTTTTGGTGGAACGGGTGGATTTGTCGTATTGTAGTGTTTCTTTTCGAATAGGCATGGGTACAGCGGGTTTTGCTGCATCCTTGCGCGCTTCTTCTTGCAATGCGGCTTCGGCTTCGGCTTCTTCGGGCGGAAAAATGGCTTCCTTAGAATTAATTCGCTCCTCAATACGCCACACAAAGCCCCTTAGTTTCCGCACATTTTCGGGAAAATCTTCCTCAGGGTATAGGGTGCCGTTCACCCGATCAAAAAAGGTAATCGTATCGACATCATTCCCGTTAAGCGTCATATTGATGCGACTACAAGCTGTTTTGTTGATGCCAATTAGTTCGTTTTGATCATTGCGCATGAAGTAAATAACCTCATTGTTTTTGACAACATCCACTTCATACAATTTATTTTCACGAAACTTTCCATACAAATTTATTCCTTTCACCTGATTGAAACCTGCGCCCAGTGTATCTTTGGAAATGATAAATGCATTGTTGAGTACTTTCAGCGAATCGAGTTTTTCCGTAGCATTATTACCAATAAGATGCATCACGTCGCCTGTGAGTTGTTTGTCGCCATTCCAAAGTATGGGTTTCCCAATCAGTTTGGTTAGGGCCACTTTTTGATCGGAGTGCAGGGAGTCGCATTTTCCACTCATGTCTGTTTTGAAAAAGCGTACATTTTTTTCCCCACGAATAATCCGTTCCCCAGGTTTCCCAGTGAGATAAATCTTCTTGGCATGTACAAACATCGAGTCGTTTTCTACCCAATAGCGAACTGAGGCACGACGGGTCATGTACACGGAGTCTTGTTTTTTGTACAATTCGGCATAATGCCCCTTGATAATAGCGCGGTTGATGGTATCGGTTATTTTGACATTCCGGGTTCCCGAGGAGAATTCGCGCGTTCGGTCAAAATACAAACTGTCGCCTTCAATTTTCCGATCCTTGTATTTGATATACGACTTCCTCAGAAAATGACCTACATTTTTTTTGGTATTGTAAAATCCGTTCTCGGTGTAAATAAAGTTGTCTTTTCCCGTGATGGTTGAAGGTCCAAAAAGATACGAATGCCCCGAACTGGTATAATAGTCCAAATGATTGGAGAGGATAGTGTATTCTGGGTTTTTGAGTTCTACTGCGGTCAAAAATCGGTACTTTTTTTCTTTTACATAATACGTTCCCGCATTGCTTTTGAGTGTATTGTTTCGGTTGGTAATGACGCCTTTGGTTTTGTAAAAAGCTTCTTGTTTCATTCGATCAAAATGAATGGTATCGGTCACCAAACTCGATTCGGGTGAGCGCATGACAACATTTCCCGTAGCATAGGCTTTTTTGACATTTCCGTTGTACTCGGCATAGGTACTATTGAGGTACAGGGTATCGCCTTGCACCATTTGAACTTGTCCAAAGGCTTTGATGTAATTTTCTTTTTGAAAAAAATAGGCTTTGTTGCAGGTCATAACCACACCTTCGTGACGCACACGAACATTTCCCGTGAGCAAAACGGCATCGGGAATCTCAAATTGGTTAATGTCCTGAAAGTCGGCATTTTCAATTTGAATACTCCCCGGAGGACGTTGCCCAAAAGCACATTCGCACCACGCAAGTAAGAACAAAAGAAAAACAAGAATACGTCTCAAATTCCGATAGATTAGTGGGGCAAATTTATGAAAAAGCCCCCGTTGGTTTTCGGTATTAAGTTTTTTTTATTAGCCTGCAGAATCCCCAATGAATTTCTATATTTGTGTTTCATCATGAAAAAACTAAAAATCATGCGTAGCTACATCTGGATGGCCGGTTTGGCATTTGCCTTTCAAGCCCAAGCCCAAGCCCCCAAAACACCCTCACAACCCTCCAAAAAAGTAACTGCTGTGGAACAGAAAAAAGTCGTTTATCAAGTTTTTACCCGATTATTTGGCAATACCAATACCACCAACAAACCTTGGGGTACCCAAGAAGAAAATGGCGTTGGAAAGTTTAATGATTTTACCGACAAAGCGCTCGAGGAAATCAAAGGATTGGGCGTCACTCACATTTGGTACACCGGCGTTCCCCATCACGCGGTGGTGGCCGATTACAAACCCTATGGCATTGCTGATGACGATCCCGATGTGGTCAAAGGACGCGCAGGTTCGCCCTATGCTGTAAAGGATTATTACAATGTAAATCCCGACTTGGCGGTCGATCCCTTGACGCGTTTGCAAGAGTTTGAAGCCTTGATTGAACGCACACATAAAAACGGGATGAAAGTCATCATTGATATTGTTCCCAACCACATTGCCCGTAAGTACAAGAGCTTGTCCAAACCCGAAGGCGTTAAAGACTTTGGAGAAGACGATGACGTGACCCAAGAATACAACCGCAATAACAACTTCTATTACATTCCCGGGCAACCGTTTCAAGTGCCCACATCGCCCGATTACAAGCCTCTTGGCGGGGATGAACATCCGTTGTTGGATGGACAATTTGAAGAAAATCCAGCGAAATGGACCGGAAACGGCTCACGTGCGGCCAAACCCGATATCAACGATTGGTACGAAACGGTTAAGGTAAACTATGGTATCCGTCCCGATGGCTCTAAAGATTTCCCTGAGTTACCTGAGGGTTTTGAGAAAAAAACATATGCCGAACATTATGCGTATTGGAAAGATAAGGACGTACCCAATTCGTGGTTGAAGTTTCGCGAGATTGCCTTGTATTGGTTGGAAAAAGGCGTTGATGGTTTCCGGTATGATATGGCTGAAATGGTACCGTATGAATTCTGGAGTTTTTTGAATTCGACCATAAAAATGAAAAATCCAGACGCTTTTCTTTTGGCCGAAGTATACAATCCCAACGAGTACCGCAATTATATTTTTAAAGGGAAAATGGATTACCTCTATGACAAGGTAGAGACCTACGATCATTTGAAAGCGATGATTCGTGGACAAGCACTCTCCGATGGATTGACCGAAATTCGCAAACGCAACCAAGACATTGAGCGTCACATGTTGCACTTCTTGGACAACCATGACGAGCAGCGTTTGGCCAGTATCGATTTTGCGGGAACTCCCGAGCGTGGAAAACCGTTGATGGTGGTTTCAACACTTCTAAGTTCAGCTCCCATTATGATTTATTTTGGACAAGAAGTGGGCGAACCCGGTTTGGAAGAGGGAGGCTTTGGAAAACCTACACGCACCAGTATTTTCGATTATGTAGGCGTTCCGCATCACCAACGCTGGATGAACAACGGTAAATTTGATGGAGGGCAACTTTCCGATAGTGAGAAAGCACTGCGGGATTTCTACAAGCGATTATTGTCTTTTAGTGCCAAAAGTTCGGCTGTGATGGGCAATTACATGGACTTGCACGCACCCAATGCTTCAACGCCCAATTACGACGGACAGCAATATGCCTTTGCACGCTGGTCGGCGACAGAGAAGTTGGTCGTTGTGTCCAATTTTGATTCGTACCGTGAGGTAGACTATACGTTGCAAATTCCAGCCGAGTTGATTCGGTTGTGGGGACTCAAAGACGGTTCGTATCCCATGAAAGATGTTTTGTATGGTGGTACAGCAACTTTAAAAGTAAGTCAAGGCAAAGGGCAAATTCCAATGAAGTTAAAAGGAAGTGAGTCCTTGGTGTTGAAGTTATAACACAAAAAAACCGTTCGCAATGAACGGTTTTTTTTATCTCATTATCGTTTGTTTTCGATCGGGACCGACGGAGACAACCTTAATTGGAACTTCGACTTCCTGTTCGATAAATGCGATATATTCTTTTAATTCTTGAGGCAAACTCTCATAGGTGGTTAACCCCGTTAAATCGGCGTTCCAACCTTTGAATTCCGTATATATTGGCGTGACATTTTCCGCTTCAATGTTATAGGGCAAATGGTGAATGGTTTTCCCTTTGTATTGGTAGGCGGTGCACACTTTCAACGTATCGAATCCTGAAAGCACATCGCCTTTCATCATCATCAATTGGGTAACACCATTGATTTGAATGGCATATTTTAAAGCGACGAGGTCCAACCAGCCACAGCGGCGTTGGCGACCGGTTACCGAGCCAAATTCGTTGCCTACTCGAGCCATTGTCGCGCCGACTTCATCAAACAATTCGGTAGGGAAGGGGCCACTTCCTACGCGCGTGGTGTAGGCTTTGAAAATTCCATAGACCTCTTTAATTCGATTGGGAGCAATCCCCAAACCTGTACACGCTCCAGCAGCTGTGGTGTTGGAGGAAGTGACAAAAGGGTAGGTACCAAAGTCAACATCGAGTAACGAACCCTGAGCGCCTTCACACAAAATGGATTTTCCCGCTTTTTGGGCTTGGGCTAAATAGTCTTCACTGTCGATAAACGTCAATTTCTTCAATGCTTCAATGGAGGCAAAAAACTCAGCTTCCATTTCGGCCAAATTGTACTGAATGGCCACATCGTAGAATTTAATCATTTCCTCGTGTTTATTGGCCAAATGACGGTAGCGCTCTTTGAAGTCACTCAATTCAATATCGCCTACACGAATGCCGTTACGTCCCGTTTTATCCATGTACGTTGGACCGATGCCTTTGAGGGTCGAACCGATTTTGGCTTTTCCTTTGGCGGTTTCTGAGGCGGCATCCAACAAACGGTGTGTTGGTAAGATAAGGTGCGCTTTTCGTGAAATGAACAATTTGGACGTCACATCCATGTTGAATTGTGCCAAGCCTTCCATTTCTTTTTGAAAGACCACAGGGTCAATTACCACACCATTCCCGATGATATTGATTGAATTTTGATGAAAAATCCCCGAGGGAATGGTACGCAATACATGCTTGATGCCATCAAATTCTAAGGTATGCCCCGCATTGGGTCCGCCCTGAAAACGGGCAATAATGTCATACTTTGAGGTGAGTACGTCGACAATTTTCCCTTTGCCTTCGTCACCCCATTGTAATCCTAACAGTAAATCTACAGTCATTGTTGTGTTGTTTGTGTTGTGTGGAATTATGCTTTTTTAGTGGCGTAGAAATAGAGGGAATGGTTGTGAATTTCTATCCCAAAAATTTCTTCCATGGTTTTTTTGATGGTTTGAATTCGTGGATCACAAAATTCAATGACTTCGCCCGTATCGGTCATAATAATATGATCGTGCTGCTTGTCGAAGTATGATTTTTCGTAATGCGCCTGATTTTGACCAAATTGATGTTTGCGCACCAATCCACAATCGAGAAGGAGTTCGATGGTATTGTACAAGGTCGCTCGACTCACCCGATAGTTTTTGTTTTTCATTTTGATATACAAATTCTCGATGTCAAAATGTTCTTCACTATCGTAAATTTCTTGTAAAATGGCATAGCGTTCAGGTGTTTTTCGATGCCCGTTGGTTTCCAAATAGGCCGTAAAAACATTCTTTACGGTCTCCTGATTTTTAGCGTTATCCGAAGCAATTTGTGTCATAGGTTACAAAGATACTTTTTTGTTGCCAAGAGGCAAAACTTGACGCTCATTTTTAAACGATTCCCATAGTGGTTTCAAAAAGGAGTGCCCAAAGAACGGGGTTGTTTCTCATTGTATAAATAGGGTAACTTTGTTTTTTTATGCCATTAAATCCCATTTTCGCGCTTTCTGACCGCCTTGGTATCCCTTGGTATGACTGTAAAAATGAAAATAAATGCGTTTTTAAAAGCGGAAACGTTACTTTACCGCTACCTTTGTACCCGATTGGTTCTCTGCCAATGCTCGTTCTGGATAGTGAATTTTGTTTTAATGACTTCTTTTCTTTTTCAGTTTTGGCGTTTCAGTACTGCCTTTTTTTTAATCATTAAAACAATTTTATTATGAACATTTATGTTTCCAACCTGAGCTACCATACCTCAGAATCAGATTTGCGCGAATTATTCAGCGCGTATGGTGAAGTTAACTCTACAAAAATTATTACTGATCGTGAAACGGGACGTCCTCGTGGCTTCGCTTTCGTTGAAATGGCTCAAAAAGAAGAAGGCCAACGTGCGATTCAAGGATTAAACAATACATCCGTAGACAATTTCGACATTAACGTTGCAGAAGCTCGTCCTCGTGAAGAGCGTCCACAATCGCGTAACTCGTTTCAATCGTACAAAAGGTACTAAACGACTTCTTGGTATTTGCCTTTCGGCGTGCAAGAGTCGCTCTATAGCCCTACAACAACGCAGAACGTCAAATTTGGCGTTCTGAACGTTGTGGGTCAATCCTGTTTTTCCCTTTCTACTTCATAAGACGAATACTATAGGAAGTTCGAATTTCATTTTACATTCGATCCTATGACATTTCAAGATTTTTCATTGCTTCCCGTGCTCCAAAAAGCGATCACCGAAGCCGGCTACACCCAGCCCTCACTCATTCAACAGAAAGCCATTCCACTATTGTTACAAGGCCACGACCTCATTGGTTGCGCGCAAACAGGAACCGGAAAAACCGCTGCTTTCGTGTTGCCCATTTTACAACAATTGACTCAAAATAAACCCGCTACCCCCGGACAAATACGTGTTTTGGTGGTAACGCCCACCCGCGAATTGGCCCTTCAGGTTGAAGCCACTTTTGCGCAATTGGGTTCGGGATTGCCTTTTCGTTCGCAACCTATTTTTGGTGGCGTTTCGGAAGGAAAACAAATTCAAGCGTTGCACCAAAAACCCGCTATAATTGTAGCGACTCCAGGACGGTTATTGGATTTATTACGCCGTAATCTCATCGATCTTCGCTCTTTAGAAACTCTTGTTTTGGACGAAGCCGATCGCATGCTCGATATGGGATTCATTCACGATATGAAGGCCTTACTACGGTTTTTACCGCAACAGCGACAGACCTTGTTTTTTACGGCCACTTTTCCCGATACTATTCGCAAATTAATTCCTCTTTTTCTTAACAATCCAAAGCAAGTTGATGCCCAACCGGTGTCTTCCATCAAAGCGGTTATTGAACAGGCTGTGTATGTGGTCGAACCGCAAGAGAAAGAGCCGATTTTGTTGTCGGTATTGCGCAACCACAACGGTCACCAATGTTTGTTGTTTACCAAAACCAAACACGGCGCTAATAAATTGGTACAAAAGTTAAGCAAACAAGGCGTTACCGCAGCGGCCATTCACGGCAACAAATCGCAATCGGCCCGCCAAAAAGCCTTGGCAGATTTTAAAGCACAAACCATTCAAGTCATGGTAGCTACCGACATTGCGGCCCGTGGCATTGACATCGAAGCCTTGCCTTTGGTCATTAATTACGATTTGCCGACCGAGGTGGAAACCTATGTGCATCGCATCGGACGAACAGGGCGCGCGGGTTTGAGCGGTCAAGCGATTAGTTTTTGTACGCCCAACGAATCGGCTATGTGGCGTCAAATCGTCAAACAAAATGGTAAACCCATTCATCAACTCACCCATTAATTCGATTATTCTCTATGGCAGACTCGTTTTCCAAAAAACAACAACACAAGAAAAAAGTCCTCAAGCAAAAAGAAAAAGACCAAAAAAAAGCCGACCGAAAGTTACACAATAACAAAGGCAAAGGGTTTGACAGTATGCTCATCTATGTGGATGAGAACGGTCATTTTACCGACACAAAACCAATAAAAATTGAAAGTAATCAAGAAAAAAAGAAGCCGTCTCAATACTAAAATTTTGAGACGGTTTTTTTATTTGATTAAACTTTCATCAAAAGTTTACTATTTTAAAATGAGTTTAAAATTGCCTTTAAGCTGCAATTTTCTTTCTTAAGTTGTGTGCTAAAGCCA
>NZ_JAPZUB010000043.1 GCF_027533505.1 Flavobacterium sp.
AATGGCTTTAGCACACAACTTAAGAAAGAAAATTGCAGCTTAAAGGCAATTTTAAACTCATTTTAAAATAGTAAACTTTTGATGAAAGTTTAATCAAATAAAAAAACCGTCTCAAAATTTTAGTATTGAGACGGCTTCTTTGCGATATTTTAGTGATGAAGAACCTCTTCTCCCGGTTTCATTGGTACATTTTGAGGTACAAAATCATCGTCATGACCAGGCTTGCTGTAGTCATACGGCCAACGGTGTACTTCTGGAATTTCACCAGGCCAGTTTCCGTGAATATGTTCTACAGGCGCTGTCCACTCTAATGTGTTTGAACGCCATGGGTTCTGAGGTGCTTTTTCACCAAAGAAAATTGAACTAAAGAAGTTGTAGATAAACACCAATTGGAAGGCTCCACCGATCAAGGCAAACATTGTGATTACCACGTTTACATCTTGCATATCATCAAAGATAGGGAAGTTGGTGTTGGTATAGTAACGTCGAGGTAATCCAGCCATACCGATAAAGTGCATGGGGAAGAAAACGCCATAGGCACAGATAGCCGTTACCCAGAAGTGAACATACCCTAAATTTTTATTCAACATACGACCGTACATTCTTGGGAACCAATGGTAGATCCCTGCAAACATTCCGTACAATGCTGAGATACCCATTACCAAGTGGAAGTGAGCTACTACGAAGTACGTATCGTGAACGTTGATATCGAGGGTACTGTCTCCTAAGATAATACCCGTCAAACCACCTGTGATGAAAGTAGATACTAATCCGATAGAGAACAACATCGCTGGGTTCATTTGTAAGTTCCCTTTCCAAATGGTAGTAATGTAGTTAAATGCTTTTACCGCAGAGGGAATTGCAATCAACAAGGTTGTAAAAGTAAACACCGAACCAAGGAAGGGGTTCATTCCAGAAATGAACATGTGGTGACCCCAAACGATTGTAGATAAGAAAGCAATCGCTAAGATGGACATAATCATCGCACGGTATCCGAAGATAGGTTTACGTGCATTGGTTGCAATTACTTCGGAAGTAATCCCTAATGCAGGCAATAAAATAATGTATACTTCAGGGTGACCTAAGAACCAGAACAAGTGTTCAAACAATACTGGCGAACCTCCTTGATAATCTAGTACTTCACCGGCAAGGTAAATATCAGACAAAAAGAAAGAGGTTCCGAAACTACGGTCCATGATTAACAACAAAGCAGCCGATAAAAGTACAGGGAAAGATATAACCCCAATTACGGCTGTGATGAAGAAAGCCCAGATAGTTAACGGCATACGCGTCATGCTCATCCCTTTGGTACGAAGGTTCAATACAGTAACAATGTAGTTAAGGGAACCCAACAAGGAGGAAGCGATGAAAATTGCCATGGATACTAACCAAAGTGTCATCCCCAAACCTGAACCAGGAATCGCTTGGGGTAAGGCGCTCAATGGAGGATAGATAGTCCAACCCGCAGAAGCAGGACCTGACTCCACAAACAACGAAACGACCATGATCACACTGGAAAGGAAGAACAACCAATAGGAAACCATGTTAAGGAAACCTGAGGCCATATCACGCGCACCCAATTGTAATGGAATTAATAAGTTACTGAACGTACCACTCAAAGCGGCCGTTAATACGAAGAATACCATGATGGTACCATGAATGGTAATTAATGCGAGGTACGCTTCGTTGGTCATTACTCCATCGGGAGCCATACGCTCCCCGAGGAAAAACTTGAATACTTTGAAGGACTCTTCCGGCCATGCTAATTGCATACGGAACAAAAGAGACATACCCACCCCGATGATTCCCATGATGATACCTGTAAGTAGGTATTGCTTGGAAATCATTTTATGGTCAATACTGAAGATATACTTTGTAATGAAAGTATCCTTGTGGTGGTGATCATGTGCATGATCATCAATGTGAAGGTCGTGTGCGTGACTCATATCCTAGTAATATTATTTTTTAACTTTCTAATTATTTTGCTTGCGCTACTACCGTTGTATCGGGTTTGGTAGCGGTTGAATCTGATGGTGTTGCACCAGCAGCAGCGTCTGCATCTGCTTTAGCGGCATTTTTAACAGCTTGAACCAACGTAGTTTTTTCTTTTAACCACTTTTGGTAGTCTTGAGGTTCGTCTACGACCACTTTCATTTGCATGTTGTAGTGTGAAGAACCACAAATCTTGTTACAAAGAATAAGGTAATCAAACGTATAAGGGTCTAATCCTGTTTTCCCTTGTGCTTCTAATTCTTTACTCTTTTTGGTGCGAATTGCATTGATGTTATCCACTTTTGCAATCATTTCAGGCGTATCACGCATTTCTTGAGTAGTCATGATCGGTGTAAAAGCAAATTGCGTAACCATACCCGGCACACAGTTCATTTGCGCACGGAAGTGAGGCATGTACATCGAATGCAACACATCTTGGGAACGAATCTTGAAAATTACTTTTTTCCCTTTTGGAATGTGTAATTCTTCTGTAACAATATCATCTTGCGCATTGGGATCCGCTAAATCCACTCCAAGTGTATTTACACCTTCTATCAAACGAACGTTCGCTTTACCGAGAACATTATCTTCTCCTGCATAACGTGCAGTCCATTTGAATTGCTGAGCATAGACTTCAATTACGATTGGTTTTTCTTCTTTTTCATTGATAAACATGATATCGGTCCATGCATACAACCCGAAGAAAATTAAAACTGCCAAAACAATGGCTGGAATTGCGCTCCAAATAAATTCTAACTTATTATTGTCAGAGATGTAAGCGGCTACCTGTCCTTTTTTACCTGAATATTTATAGGCATAATAGTGAAGTAATGCTTGCGTCACCGTTTGAACGAAGAAAATCAAAATCATGGAAATCCACATCAATTGATCGACCTCGATACCATGCTCAGACGCTGAATTGCTCATCAAGGGGTAAGAACCATATTTCACGATACAGATAATGGTAATCAAATAGATGAACGCCAAAAATCCGAACATTAAGTAACCATTGACTCTATTGTCGTTATCACCCGCTACTTGTGAGGATTCATCAGTGGATTTTTTACCAATTTGTGTTAAGGCAAAAATCTTGCTCAACTGCCACAAGGCTACAGATAATAAAACTAAAACAAGAACTACTAATAAAGCTGTCATTTGTTCTTTTCTTTAAATATTAATAATGAAAATGTTTACTTTCTTCCATAAAAGGATTACGTTTTGGTGTAAGCGGCGCTTTGGTCAGCGCATTGAAAACCACCAAAATAAATAGACCTAAGAAGAACAATACCGAACTGATTTCGGAGACACCAATAAACCATTGGTCACCCACAGTAGCGGGCATAATCATATTGAAGAAATCAATATAATGTCCAAATAGAATTACAACACCAGCGGTAACTACAATTGGAGCTACACGTTTGAAATCAGTATTGATTAAGGTTAAGAACGGGAATACAAAATTTAATCCAACAGCCCCCCAGAATGGCAAGGTGTAATCGTTGATACGAGTTACAAAATAGGTTACCTCTTCAGGAATATTGGCATACCAAATCAACATGAATTGAGAGAACCACAAGTACGTCCAAAATACACTGATTCCGAACATGAATTTTGACAAGTCGTGAATATGACTTGAATTAACATATTCTAAATACCCTTTTGATTTTAAATACAAGGTTACCATTGAAATAGTTGTAATACCACTCACAAAGAAACTGGCAAATACATACCAACCAAACAGCGTACTAAACCAGTGTGGGTCTAAAGACATAATCCAGTCCCAAGCCATAATTGATTCCGATACAATGAAGAACACTAGGAAAGTAGCGGAAAGCTTGAAATTTTTCTTGTAGTAAGCATCATCAGAAGCTTCATCTTGAGCCAAACAGTTTTTGCGAGAGAAATAACGGTATAAGTTCCAACCCAACAAGAAAACAGTGGCACGGATAATCCAAAAACCAAAATTCAAATACCCCGATTTTCCTGCAATTAAAGCATCATAGTTTGGTGAACCGGGTTTGGTTACGCCATCCTCCATCCATGTAAACAAGTGATTCATGTGTAAACCAGAGGCTAGCAATAATCCGAAGAAAATAATAGAACCTACGGGTAGATAAGCGGTAATTCCTTGCATAACGCGGAACAATACCGGAGACCAACCGGCTTGTGCTACTTGCTGAATAGCATAGAAAGCTAAGGCTCCCATGGTTACCAATAAGAAAAAGATACACGCTACATACAACGCCGCCCATGGCTTGTTTTGTAATTGATGCATTACATGCTCAATATGTTCTTTGTGGGCTACCGCAGGATCGATATGTTTCTCTTTCTTGGGAACAATAGATAGCGTTTTTTTCGCAGTTGCAGGAGCTACAGGCTGTGCGATCGTATCGGATGCCGCTACATGTGTTGTATCATTTGAAACTGCATGCGCTTCCTCCGTTTTGTGAGTAGCTTCATGGTGCGCATCGGTTTTGGCAGCGTGAGCTTCATGGTTTGGAGTTGCATGGGTATCGTGAGAAGCAGCAGTGGCATGACCACCGTGTCCGCCATGACCCTCATGATGAGCCGCAGCAACAATTTTCTCAACATCTTCTATAGTTTTCGGAGTAGATAAAAACCCATATACGATACCTACCAATCCTAAGGCAATTAGAATGAAGGCCGAGGTTTTTAATCTTTGTGAAAATGTGTACATATCTATATTAATCTGATAATTCTACAATTATAATTTGCTTTTCAATTGCATCACATAATGCGATACCATCCAACGTTCTTCACGGTTCAACTGATTGGCATACGATCCCATTGAGTTTAAGCCGTACATTAAAACGTGGTTCACGCTTCCTTCGGTGATTTGGCGATCTTTGTAATTAGGTACCCCTAAGTATTTTCCTTGCGTCACCAATTTTCCTTTACCGTCTCCAGCCGTTCCGTGACAAATAGCACAATAAATCACATACAATTCTTCTGCTTTTTTCATGTCGATTTTATCCGCTGGAAAAGGGTTTACTACAGCTTTGGAAGCTTCATATCCCTCTGTTGAATTGGGTAATTCATAAGGAACATGACCTCTTTTGATGGTTCCATCGGGTGGAATCTGTCCTTCTTTTCCATTTTCACTTTTCGCATTGACTGAATTGAAAGCATCCGACTCAGCATAGGTTTCGTAAGCCACCGATTCATACATGTTGGGCATGTATTGGTAATTCGGTGATTTATCGTCTTTACAAGCTGTGAATAAAGCTACAGCTCCAAACATCATGGCTATTTTTAAACTATTCTTCATGGTCTTAATGCTTTTCAATAACTTTAACTTCTACAGCACCTGTATTTTTGAAGAAAGCTACCATTGCTTCTTCATCGCCAGAAACCGATACTTCCATCAAAAAGTGATCGTCTGTAGTACGTACATCTGGATTTTCAGCTTTTTTGAAAGGCCATAAACGGCTTCTCATATAAAAAGTAATTACCATCAAGTGAGCGGCAAAAAACACCGTCATCTCAAACATTACGGGAACAAAAGCCGGCATGTTTTGAAGGTAACTGAAACTTGGTTTTCCACCGATATCTTGAGGCCAATCATTAATCATGATATTCCACATCATCCAAGTGGCAACTGAAATACCAATACATCCATAAATGAAAGCGCAAATGGCCAAACGAGTGGGTGCTAATCCCATTGCTTTATCCAAACCGTGCACCGGAAAGGGAGTAAATACTTCTTCTATATGATGATGTGCTTTACGGGTTTGCTTTACAGCATCCATCAATACATCGTCATCGTTATATAGTGCGTGAATAACTTTTGTACTGCTCATGACGTTTATTAATGATTATCTGAATGATGATTATGTCCTTCTTTTTCACGGGCTCTCTTGTAATTATCTCCAGAAGATTTCAAAATTGTTTTCACCTCTGCTTGTGCAATCACTGGGAATGAACGAGCATACAATAAAAACAAGACGAAGAAGAATCCGATAGTTCCAATATAGATACCGATATCAACAAAAGTGGGTGAAAATTTTGTCCAAGAAGAGGGTAAGTAGTCGCGGTGTAATGAAGTTACGATAATTACGAAACGCTCAAACCACATCCCAATATTTACGACAATCGAAATGATGAAGGAGAACATGATGCTTGTACGCAATTTTTTAAACCACATAAACTGAGGTGAAAATACGTTACACGTCATCATCAACCAGTAGGACCAAGCATAGGGTCCAGTAGCACGGTTTAAGAAAGCATATTGCTCATACTCAACTCCTGAATACCAAGCTACAAATAACTCGGTGATATAGGCTACCCCTACAATCGAACCTGTAATCATAATAATAATGTTCATCAATTCGATGTGTTGTAGGGTAATGTAAGCTTCTAGATTCGAAACTTTACGCATTACTATTAGAAGCGTATTTACCATGGCAAATCCTGAGAAAACCGCACCAGCAACAAAGTAAGGTGGGAAAATCGTGGTATGCCATCCGGGAACTACCGAAGTAGCAAAGTCAAAGGATACAATGGTGTGTACAGAAAGTACCAAAGGAGTTGCTAAACCGGCCAATACTAAAGAAACTTCTTCAAAACGTTGCCAATCTTTGGCGCGACCGCTCCAACCGAAACTTAATATAGAATAAACTCGCTTTGAAAAAGGCGTTACGGCACGGTCACGAAGCATTGCAAAGTCGGGTAATAACCCTGTCCACCAAAACACCAAAGAAACGGAAAGGTAGGTTGAAATTGCAAATACGTCCCATAGGAGGGGGGAGTTAAAATTCACCCACAACGAACCAAATTGGTTAGGAATAGGCAATACCCAATAAGCTAACCAAGGTCTACCCATGTGAATAATGGGAAATAAACCTGCTTGAACAACCGAGAAAATGGTCATGGCTTCTGCAGAACGGTTAATCGCCATTCTCCAACGCTGACGGAAAAGTAAAAGTACAGCAGAAATCAAGGTTCCAGCGTGACCAATACCTACCCACCAAACGAAGTTGGTAATATCCCAAGCCCAACCTACTGTTTTGTTGAGACCCCAGGTTCCGATACCGGTTGAAATGGTATAGATGATACAGCCTATTCCCCAAAGGAAGGCGGCCAAAGCGATTGAAAAAACGGTCCACCATTGTTTGTTGGCTCTTCCTTCTACAGGAGCAGCAACATCAACAGTTACATCGTGATAAGTTTTATCACCTATAACTAATGGCTTTCTAATGGGTGCTTCGTAATGAGACGACATAATCCTATATAGTGTTTCTTATTAAATTATTGATTAGGTATTTCTAACTTTTACGTGATAGAAAACATTAGGTTTCGTACCCACATGCTCCAATAAATGGTACATACGGTTGCTTTCAGCCAGTTGAGCTACTTCACTTTCCTTATTGTTTACATCGCCAAACACCATAGCACCCGTGCTACAGGCCGCCGAACAAGCCGTTTCAAATTCGTTAGCTTCAACAGGTCTTCCTTCACGTTTTGCCGTTAAAATAGTCAACTGTGTTTTCTGAATACACATCGAACATTTTTCCATAACCCCACGCGAGCGAACGTTCACATCCGGATTCACTACCATACGACCTAAATCATCATTCATGTGGAAATTAAATTCATCGTTGTGGTTGTATAAGAACCAGTTGAAACGACGCACTTTATACGGACAGTTGTTGGCACAATAACGTGTTCCTACACAACGGTTGTATGCCATTTGGTTTTGACCTTGACGACCGTGTGAAGTGGCCGCTACGGGACAAACCGTTTCGCAAGGCGCATGGTTACAGTGCTGACACATGATGGGTTGGAAGACTACCTGAGGATTCTCAGCTGGGTTTTCCATTTGGCCAAATCCGCCTAACGAACCTTTTTCTCCAAATAATCCGTCAAAATCTTTCTTCTTAGCTACATCATCAGCAAACGTTTCCTCAGACGAATAGTAACGGTCAATACGCAACCAGTGCATATCACGGCTTCTTCTTACTTCTGATTTACCCACTACAGGGACGTTATTTTCAGCATGACACGCAATTACACAGGCTCCACAACCCGTACAACTGTTTAAGTCAATTGATAAATTGAAGTGGTGACCAATCGAACGATCGAAAGATTCCCATAAGTCTACTTTCGTAGCTTCAATTTCTTTGTGATCTAGCGAAACTACAGGAACGGGATTCCAAATCTCTGCATCTTTCGTGTTAAAAATTTCTAACGTTGTTTCTTTAACGATATCGCCGCGGCCCATTAAAGTTTTGTGCGACTGAACACAAGCAAATTCGTGTTCTCCGGATTCAGCAGTAATTTCTACCGACTGAACATCAGTAAAGTTTTTATATAAAGTATAGGCGTTAACCCCTACTTGCATTTCTTCTTTTAAAGCCGCTTTACGCCCGTATCCAAACGCTAAACCAAAAGTCCCTTTGGCTTGACCGGGTTGAACGATAACTGGTACATTTTTAACTGTAGTTCCATTTACCGTTAACGTAACATAACTACCATTTAACCCTCCGTTAGCAACAATATTGTTACCTACTTTCAACGCATCAGCATCGGCTTGTGAAAGTGTTAGATAGTTATCCCAAGAAACTCGAGTAATAGGGTCTGGGAATTCTTGCAACCATGGGTTGTTCGCTTGTTGTCCGTCACCCATACCTGTTTTTGAATACAACACCAACTCGTATTTGGAACCTTTAGAGGCGGCTAAAGCTGACGCTGCTGCTGTATAATCAGCAGTTCCACCAACCAAATTACCGGCACCATATACCGTTAGACCATCATGAAGCGCTTGGTTCCAAGTTGAACTACCTGAAAATCCTGCAGCACCTGCTTTAATATAGTCATAATACGTTCCAGCCACACCATTCCAAGTCATTAATGCTTCTTGGAATTGTTTGGTATTGAATAAAGGACGAATCGTAGGCTGGGTCAACGAATAAGAACCTTTCGTCAACACATGATCATTCCAAGACTCTAAATAATGAGGAGCTGCGGCTGCAATAGTTGTTTTTAAAGCCGTTTCGTCTTCACGTTGCGTGAAACTAACAGACAATTTTACTTTACCAAGGGCATTAGCAAAAGCTTCCCCGTCAGCAAGGGTATACACCGGATTCACACCACTCATAATGAGCGTATGAACAGCACCTGCAGCCATATCTTTTAACAATTGAGCTACTTGAGCATTGCTTCCTTTGCGAACATAACGAACTCCTGCCTGTGCTAACGCTTCACTTTTTAATACTTGATTGATAGCAAATACTAAAAGTTGTGCATTTTTATCTTGAATGCCTGACACTAAAAGTCCCTTAGAACCCGCTTGTTTTAATTGTTCAGCGGCTTTAGCAATAACAGCATCATGCGCTGTCTTCGCAGTGCCTATTGAAGAACCTGTTAAAGCATTATAAATTTTTACTAAAGCTTGTTTTTGATCCGCAACGGTCATTGGAACGCGTTTGTCAGCTGCCGCTCCAGACAAGGTCATATTGGCTTCAAATTGGAAATGTTTGGACATTTTTCCGTTCTGAGGTACACGCCCTTGTGCGTAACTGCTATCGTATCCACCTCCTTGCCAATCGCCGAGGAAGTCAGCTCCGATTGAGACAATCATGGCCGCTTTTGAGAAGTCATAATCCGCAAGCCCTCGCTCACCATAAACGGTTTCGAATGCATCCAAAGCCGCAGACTCTGAAATGGCGTCATACACCACATGCTTCGCTGTTGGGTTTTTACCAATGAAATCTGCAATCAAACGCTCGGTAGATGGACTTGCTAAAGTAGATGTCAACAACACAACTTGTTTTCCAGAGGCCTTTGCTTCAGCCAAAGAGGCTTTTACACGTGCATTTACATCCGACCAAGAAGCATTCTTCCCTTCTATTTTCGGATTTTGTAAACGCAAACTGTCATACAAAGACAATACAGAGGCGTGCGCGCGAGCGTTGGCAGCAAATTTTGCTCCTGTCAAACGATTGTTTTCAACTTTGATGGGTCGACCCTCACGTGTTTTGATCAATAAGTTGGCAAAATCAAAACCATCAAACATCGTGGTAGCATAGTAATCCGCTACACCAGGAATGATTGTTTCTGGCTGCACCACATAAGGAATTGATTTATGCACAGGTCCTTCACACGCCGCTAAAGTAGCTGCAGCGGTAGAAAAACCAACATATTTTAAGAAATCACGACGGGAAGTTGATGAAGAAGATAAAGATTCGTCGGATAAAAACGCATCGGTTGGAATTTCTTCCACGAATTCATTATTTCTAAGCGTCTCAACAATAGAACTATTTTCGTTTAGTTCTTCAACACTTTTCCAGTATTTTTTGTTAGATGACATCGTATATAAATATTAGCTTCTTAATAATTGATTAATAGTGACACTTACCACATTCCAAACCACCCATATCGGCGATGGTTAGCTTCTCTTTTCCATATTTTTTGGAAAGTTCAGCATGTATTTTCTCATAGTAAGCGTTGCCTTCCATTTTCACCTCAGTCTCACGGTGGCAGTTAATACACCAGCCCATGGTTAACGGAGCAAATTGCTTCTGAATCTCGTAAGTTTCTACAGGCCCGTGACATTTTTGACATTCAATACCCGCTACAGTAACGTGTTGAGAGTGGTTGAAGTAAGCAAAGTCGGGCAAATTGTGGATACGCACCCATTTTACAGGTTTTGTTTTTCCAGTGTACGATTGAGTAGATTTATCCCAACCTACAGCATCATAAAGTTTTTGAATTTGGGCGTCGTAGAATGCTTTGGAGTATTCTGCTGTAGCAGTAGTGTCTGAAACCTCAGAAATATTCTTGTGGCAGTTCATACAAATGTTTAATGAAGGAATGCCACCGTTTTTACTTACACGCGCAGCCGAGTGACAATATTTACAATCGATTCCATTGCTACCTGCGTGAATACGATGCGAATAGTGGATGGGCTGAATAGGCGCATAATCTTGATCTACACCTATTTGCATTAAATAGCCATAAGCAAAATAACCACTGGCTAAGAGTAAAAATATTGAAGTAACTAAAACTAAAAATTGGTTTTGTGCAAAAGCTTTCCAAATAGAAAGAGGATTTGTAGTTCGTACGGGAATTTCGACACCGTTAGATTTTGCGATTTTGGTTAACACATTGTTGACCAATAACAACATCACCACCAACATCAACATCACCAAGGCCAAAGCTCCTAAAATCACTTCATTTGAAATTCCTCCTTCTGCACCACCGCCTCCTTGGCCTGCTGGACCTACAGCACCCGCTACTGGTGCCGGAGCTTCCGGTTTTGGTTCAGACGTGTACGCCAAAATGTTGTCGATATCAGCATCGGTCAAATTCGGGAATGCGGTCATTACCTTTTTACCGTTTTCCTCAAAAACCTTCACCGCTTGCGCATCGCCAGAAGCAATCAAAGCCGAACTGTTTTTAATCCATTTGTACAACCATGCTTTATCATACTTATTGGCTACCCCACGAAGTGCAGGTCCCGTCATGGGCTTATCTAAATTGTGACAAGCAGCACAGTTGGTGTTAAACAATTCCTTCCCTTTGGCCACATCGCCACCTGCTGAAGCTGCTGGAGCCGCTGCCGCTGCATCTGCGGGGGCTGCTGCTGGAGCCGCTGGAGCGGGGTCTTGAGCAAAAGTAGAGAGTGAAAACGTTAGCATTAATGCTAACCCGAAGGAATACATTTTTGAAATCGAATTATGGTTACCCACTTTTTTCATATTATTAATGATTATCGACGTTTTGGCATAGTTTTTTGAAGGTATTTCAAGAGGAAACTACACACTTTTTTAAAAACTTGAGCAAAAATACGATTTATGCACTATTATCAAAACCTAAAAAGAATGTAAAATAACAATTTATAACAATTCTAAATAATAAAAATTTAGCGTAAATAAAAGGATACTCTTACATTTGCATATAAATCAAAAGATTATGAAACTAAGGCTTCAAAAACCTGTGGAAAAGTGGCTTTTTTTAGGGTTGTTTTTTTTAAATTTTAACACCCTTTTTAGTCAACAAGTTACTGTTGAACAAGACCCTAAATTTGAACAGCTATTGGCTGAGAAAAGAAAAATAAATGCGGCAATTACGGTGAATAATCGCTACAAAATTCAGCTATTTAGTGGCGCCAGTGAAGATGCCAAAAAAATGTTGGCTTTGTTTCGAAAAGACAACAAACACTATGATGCCACTATCGTCTTTAGTACCCCTATCTATAAGGTTTGGGTAGGGAATTTTAAAAGTCGAATTGAAGCCGAAAGAAACCTGATTCTCCTTAAAAAAAAATACCCCAACGCCTTGGTGGTAAAACCCAATAGAGCATAAAAAAAGCGGTTCAGATGAACCGCTTTTTATATATCAAATTGTCAATTATTTCAATTTCTTGCGAACCTCAACCTCATGGTACGCTTCGATGATATCATTGATTTGAATATCGTTGTAGTTTTTTATTTGAATACCACAATCATATCCTTTTGACACTTCTTTTACGTCGTCTTTAAAACGTTTTAATGCCGTAAGTTCACCCGTAAAAATTACAACACCCTCACGAATCAATCGAATACGTGAGTTACGGAATATTTTACCATCGGTAACCATACATCCGGCAATAGTGCCCACTTTGGATATTTTGAAGGTCTCGCGAATTTCTGCATTCCCCGTGATTTCTTCTTTCATCTCGGGGGACAACATACCTTCCATCGCATCTTTCAAATCATCGATCGCATCGTAAATGATCGAATAATTACGGATATCAATCTCTTCTTTTTCCGCCAACTGTTTGGCAGCCCCCGCGGGACGTACGTTAAATCCGATGATGATAGCATCAGAAGCTGAAGCCAACATTACGTCAGACTCTGTAATCGCTCCGACTCCTTTGTGGATGATATTGATTTGAATTTCTTCGGTAGATAATTTGGAGAATGAATCGGATAAGGCTTCTACTGAACCATCCACGTCACCTTTCAAAATCACGTTTAATTCTTTAAACTGACCTAAGGCAATACGACGTCCAATTTCGGCCAACGTAATATGTTTTTGCGTACGAACCGATTGTTCCCGTAAAAGTTGTGTGCGCTTGGCTGCAATTTGCTTCGCTTCGCGTTCGTCTTCAAACACGTTGAATTTATCCCCTGCGGTGGGAGCACCGTCCAAACCTAAAATAGAAACGGGTGTGGAAGGACCTGCCACTTTAATACTGTGACCGCGCTCATCGTACATCGCTTTTACTTTTCCATGGTTTTTACCCGCCAATACATAATCGCCCACGCGCAAGGTTCCGGCTTGTACCAAAATGGTTGTAACATAACCACGACCTTTATCCAATTGGGCTTCCACAACCGTACCCATAGCTGGTTTGTTGGGATTGGCTTTTAAATCTAAAATTTCAGCCTCCAAAAGTACTTTTTCCAACAATTCATTAACCCCTTGCCCAAACTTCGCGGAGATTTCATGCGATTGGTATTTTCCACCCCAATCTTCTACCAACAAGTTCATTTGAGCCAATTGCTCTTTAATACGTTCGGGATTAGCCGCTGGCTTATCTACTTTATTAATGGCAAAAATCATAGGAACTCCCGCAGCTTGTGCGTGGCTAATTGCCTCCTTGGTTTGAGGCATGATATCGTCATCGGCAGCACACACAATAATGGCCACGTCGGTGACTTGAGCACCTCGGGCACGCATGGCCGTAAAAGCCTCGTGACCGGGTGTATCTAAAAATGTAATGCGTTTACCGTTTTCTAACGTTACCGCATACGCTCCGATATGCTGTGTAATTCCACCGGATTCTCCAGCAATTACATTGGTTTTACGAATGTTATCCAACAACGAAGTCTTTCCATGGTCAACGTGACCCATCACCGTAACAATAGGAGCACGGGATTTCAAATCTTCTTCGCGGTCTTCAACCACTTTGATTGTTTCTTCAATTTCGGTAGAGATAAACTCCACTTCAAATCCGAATTCATCCGCTACAATGGTCAAGGTTTCTGCATCAAGACGTTGGTTCATGGTTACCATGATTCCCAACGACATACAGGTTCCAATCACTTTTGTAATCGGCACATCCATCATACTCGCAATCTCCCCTACCGTTACAAACTCGGTTACTTTAAGGATTTTACTTCCTTCCTCCAACGCTTGTAATTCATCTTCATTACGTTGACGGTGGGTATCGCGTTTTTCACGACGGTATTTTGCCGCTTTTGATTTATTTCCTTTTCCTTGAAGGCGCTCCAAGGTCTCTTTAATTTGATTTTTAACTTCTTCCTCTGTAGGTTCTACTTTTTGAACAACAGCAGGTCGATTGTTTCCTTTTTGGAAACCAGGTTTATTCCCAAACTTCGAATTGCCCCCTTTGTTGGCGTTACCTCCCGCATTGGGATTGCCTCCACCAGGACGGGCATCGGGTTTGGCTTGAATTCGTTTGCGTTTGTTTTTGCCTTCCCCTTCTTTGGCACCCTCTTCTTTCTTCTTTTTGGGCTTTTCAAATTTGGTCAAGTCAATTTTCTCACCCGCTACAACCGGACCTGTCAACTTCGTGTAAATCGTTTTATACGTATCATCTTGTCCCTCAACAGGAGCTGGCGCAGGAGCCGGAGTTGCTACTTTGGGAGCGGCTTCTTGCGGTTGCTCTTTCGCAACGGGAGCCACCTCGGCAGGTTTATCAACCGGTTCTGGAGTTGGCGTTGGAGCTGGAGCAGGAGCTGCTACGGGAGCTGGCTTGGGCTCTAAATCAATTTTGCCTACGGGCTTGGGCCCTGTGACTACAGCTTTTGCCTTAATTACTTCTTGTCGCTGACGTTCTTCTTCTTGACGCTTTTTCTCTTCCATTTCACGTTCACGTTCTAAACGCAACGCTTCTTTTTCTTTACGAATTTCTTCGCTAACGCCTTTGGACGCTTCTTTGTTTCCGCGATCTCCTGCAAATTGATTTTGAAGAATATCAAATTCAACGGCAGAAATTTTGGCATTTGGATTCGAATCGATAGAGATTCCTTTTTCTTTAAGGAAGTCCACGGCACGGTCCAGAGAAATATTTAATTCCCGTAAAACTTTGTTAATTCGTATATTTCTTTCGTCAGACATATAGTGTAATTAAGTTCTGTATTCTTTTGTAAATGTAGGTATTATTTAGTCTTCAAACTCCTCTTTTAGAATACGCATCACCTCAAGGATGGTTTCTTCTTCTAAATCGGTTCTTCGGGCTAAATCGGCTACATCTTGTTTCAGGATGCTTTTGGCCGTATCCAATCCGATTTTGGCAAACTCATCGATGATCCATCCATCGATTTCATCTGAGAATTCGGTCAATTCAACATCATCATCTTCGGTTGCGCTTCCCTCGCGAATGACATCCAATTCAAAGCCGGTCAACAAACTAGCCAATTTAATATTTTGTCCTCCACGACCAATCGCTTTGGAAACTTCTTCTAATTTTAAGAAAACTTCTGCCGACTTACGGGCTTCATCCAACTTGATGGAAGAAACTTTTGCAGGACTCAACGCTCTTGAAATCAACAAGGAAGGGTTGGTTGTAAAGTTAATTACGTCAATATTTTCGTTGCCTAACTCCCGTACAATACCGTGAATGCGGGATCCTTTCATCCCTACACACGCTCCTACGGGATCAATGCGATCATCATAGGAATCAACCGCTACTTTGGCTTTCTCTCCTGGGATACGCACCACTTTTTTAATCATAATCAAACCGTCAAATACCTCAGGAATTTCTTGTTCAAACAATTTTTCCAAGAATTTTTCGGAAGTACGCGACATGACAATTTGCGGCTTATTGCCTTTGAGCTCCACACTTTCGATAATTCCTTTGACATTATCGCCTTTGCGGAAAAAGTCGGAAGGAATTTGTTTTTCTTTGGGCAAAACAATTTCATTGCCATCATCATCAACCAAAATCACCACTTTGGGACGCACATGGTGTACCTCAGCCGTGTAAATTTCTCCAATAATATCTTTAAACTGCTTGTACAAGTTGGTATTATCGTGCTCGTGGATTTTTGAAATTAAGTTTTGACGCAAGGCCAAAATCGCTCGACGACCTAAGTCAATCAATTTCACTTCTTCCGAAACGTCTTCGCCCACTTCAAAATCGGGCTCAATCTTGCGGGCTTCCGAAAGAGAAATCTGTGAATTAGAATCTTCGACATCACCATCGGCCACTACAACGCGATTTCTCCAGATTTCCATATCCCCTTTGTCGGGGTTGATAATGATATCAAAATTGTCATCAGAACCATATTTCTTTTTTAAAGCGTTACGAAAAACATCCTCAAGGATGGCCATCAAGGTAACACGATCGATTAATTTGTCATCTTTAAACTCAGAAAATGATTCTATTAATGCAAGATTTTCCATTATATAATGATTTATTAGAATTTTATTGTAACCACTGCTTCTTTGATTTGGGCATAGGGAATTTCCATTGCTTTTTGGACCGTTTCCTTCCCTTTTCCAATTTTTTTCGGCTCACGAGCTTCCCAAGAAAGTGTTATTTTCTCCTCATCTGCGGCCGTTAAAACCGCTTCAATCACAGTGCCTTCTGTTGTTTTTACTATCAACCAACGCCCCACGTTGTTTTGGTATTGACGCACTAATTTTAAAGGCGATCCCACACCGGCCGACGCAACATCCAATGAAAAGTCGACTTCCTCCCGATCCAAATGATGCTCAATGGCGCGACTGATATCCATACAGTCCTGCAAGGTCACTCCATTATCGCCGTCCAAAGTTACACTAATTTTGTAACTATCTGAAATCGAAACATCTATTAAAAACAAGTGCGGCTTCTCGGCTAACCCTTGCTCCAACAACTGCATTACTTTTTCTTTGAAGGTCATCTTTTGTTATAAAAAGAGGGAAGCCCTGCTTCCCTCATTATGCATCATTCGTTAAACAACGGTGCAAATATAGGTTTTTTTTATTTTAGAAAAACAGCAAGGGTTGATATTTTTTTTGTACTTTTATACATGTAAATAAATAAACAAAAACCATAATAATACCTAACAATGAAAAAAATTCTTATCCCTACGGATTTTTCAGAACACGCCGAATACGCCTTAAAAGTTGCAGCTCAAATAGCGCGCAAAAACAACGGTGAAATTATTTTATTACACATGTTGGAATTGCCACATGAAGGAAGCGATGCGATTAGCAAAGGCCATGATATTCCCGAATTAATGTTTTTCAAAAATGCTGCAATTAACAAATTGGAAGAAATCATGGATTCTCCCTATTTGGACGGAATCAATGTTTCGGAAGTAATCCAGTTTGAAATGGCTTTTGAAGGTATATTAAATATCAGCCGTTTAAACAATGTCGACTTAATCGTCATGGGCTCTCATGGCGCAAGTGGCTACAAAGAAATGTTTATCGGTTCTAATGCGGAAAAAGTGGTGCGCAATGCCGAAGTACCCGTATTGATTATTAAAAAGGATATGGGCGAATTCAATGTAGACAAATTTGTTTTCGCTTCTGATTTCTATGACGAAACCCGTCAACCCTTTACCAAAGCGGTAGAGTTTGCTAATAAATTTGGCGCTACCCTGCACTTGGTCATGATTAACACGCCCAACAACTTTAAATCAACTTCCACCGCTCAAGGCATCATTGATGGCTTTGTCCGTAATTTCCAAATCAACAATTACGTTACCCATATTTACAATGAAACCAATGTGGAAAAAGGGATTTTGAACTTTGCCAACAGTATTGACGCTGATCTCATCGGAATGAGCACTCACGGTCGAAAAGGACTAGCGCACTTCTTTAACGGAAGTATTAGTGAAGACCTCGTCAACCACGCGCAACGCCCTGTAGTGACGTTTAAAATCTAAATTCACAAAAAGTCTGGTTCTCCATGGCTTTTGGCATAACAAAAAAACCCGACAGTACGTCGGGTTTTTTGTTGGTCTACAAGGATTCGAACCTTGAATGACTGAACCAAAATCAGTAGTGTTACCGTTACACCATAGACCAATAATGCGGGTGCAAATTTATGGCTTTTTTTTATTTAAGCAAACGTTTTGCATTTTTTTAAGTTCTTTTTTTTGGCTACATACGAAAACGCATCCCCGTGCGTTAGGGGAAAGCATGTAAATCAGTTTTTTAGAATTTTTTGTTAACCCATGGAGCAATACACAAAAAAATAGTTTCTTTGCACCATAATACTTAAACCATACTATGACGCCTTTTGACTTTAAAAAGTGGAACAACATTCTAGGTTGGACAGCTTTTGCTATCGCTTTACTTTGTTACAGCCTTACCGTAGAACCCACCATGAGTTTTTGGGATTGCGGCGAATACATTGCTACTGCAGCCAACTTAGAAGTGGGTCACCCTCCTGGAGCACCGCTTTTTCAAATGTTGGGCGCCTTTTTTGCCCTTTTTGCAGTGAGTCCCGACAAAGTAGCGCTCATGGTTAATATGCTCTCGGTATTTTCGAGTGCCTTTACCATTTTATTTCTTTTTTGGTCTTCCACCCTGCTCTTGCAAAAAATAGTCAGTCGTTATACCTCACTTCACGAAACCAATTGTAAAGTAATTTTAGGCGCCTCACTCGTGGGAGCGCTAACCTTCACCTTTTCTGATAGTTTTTGGTTTAATGCTGTCGAAGCCGAGGTATATGCCATGGCCATGTTTATGATTGCCCTTTTGTTATGGCTCGGATTGCGTTGGGAAGCCGACATGGACAAACCCCAGGGAAATCGATGGTTATTGTTAATTAGTTTAATGATTGGACTCTCCTTTGGCGTTCACTTCATGGCGTTGTTGACCTTGCCTTCTATCGGATTTTTGTATTTCTTTAAAAAATACCCTAAGGTGACCGTTAAGAGTTTTATCATGGCCAACATCATCATTATTGCCATCTTATTATTCATTTTTAAACTCCTACTCCCTTATACTTTAGCGTTCTTTGCGAAAACAGAAATCTTTATGGTCAATTCTTTCGGATTGCCATTTAATTCTGGAACACTTATCGCCTTTTTGGCTATTGTTGGATTCTTCTATTTTGCGCTGGACTATACCCGTAAAAAAGAAATGCCTGCGGTCAATACGGCTTTGTTGTGCATCCTGTTTGTTTTAGTAGGTTTTTCTACCTGGTTAATGCTTCCCGTGCGTGCCAATGCAAATACCCCGATCAATGAAAACAAACCCTCTGATGCCGCCGAAGTACTCGCGTATTACAACCGTGAACAATACGGATACAATCCGCTCTTTTACGGACCACAATACACCGATATGTTTGCGGGTGCCGACGAGGAGGAACCCTATTTGGATAAAAAACCAAACTATGAGCGCGATGAAAAAACAGGCAAATATGTGATTGTCAACAATTACGAAAAAGCCGAGCAAAACTCCAACAGCAAGCACCGCGCCGTCCTCCCTCGCTTGTGGAGCAACGACAATGTAAAAGGATACATGAACTTTGTTGGGGTTCCAAAGTTTACCATCAAGCCCGAATTTGTCGACAATCAAGAATTAGTAGAAGAAGTCGCTGCTTTTCGTCAAGCGTACAATCAAAAACGATTGGACAATGAAGACTACATCAGCTTCTTAAAATACTACAGCGAATACATTGAGGTGGAAAAACCAACGTTTTGGCAAAACATTAGCTTTATGGTCGAATACCAATTTGGCTATATGTATGGCCGCTATTTGCTCTGGAACTTTGTAGGACGCCAAAACGACAATCAAGGGCGCTACGACAACCTCGATGGCAATTGGATGTCGGGCATAAAGGCGATTGACGAAATGCATTTGGGTTCGCAAGACAATTTACCCGACGATGTCAAAAACAATAAAGGGCGTAATTTCTATTATTTCTTACCCTTCTTTTTGGGCTTGCTTGGACTGATGTACCATGCCCAAAGGGATCTAAAATCGTTCTACGTATTGCTTACCTTATTTTTATTTACAGGGTTGGCCTTAAAAATCTATTTGAACGAGCGTCCCTTCGAACCCCGTGAACGCGATTATGCGTTGGTAGGCTCTTTCTTTGTGTTTGCAATTTGGGTTGGATTTGGCGTATTTGCCCTCTATGAAATGATCGCAGAGAAAATCAATGCCAAAACGGCGGCTTGGTCGGCCATTGCCGTATCCTTGTTGGTGTCCCCCATTTTGATGGCCAAAGAAAATTGGGATGATCATGACCGTTCCAACCGGTATACAGCTATTGCAATGGCGAAAAACTACTTGGACTCGTGCGATAAAAATGCTATTTTATTTACTATTGGAGACAACGACACCTTCCCGCTTTGGTATGCGCAAGAAATTGAAGGATACCGCACCGATGTTCGCATTGTGAATACAAGTTTGTTAATGACCGATTGGTACATTGATCAAATGAAGCAAAAAACCAATCTCTCGGATGGGTTACCGATTTCCTTCTCGCACAGCCAAATAGTAGCCGACAACCGCGATGTGATTTTATTCCATAAGCAAACCGAAAACCGTTGGAACTTAAAAGACTTTATCGAATTTGCGAAAAGCGAAGACACCCTAACCACCATTGAAATGCAAAGTGGCCACCGTCTTCATTTCTTCCCGACCAATAAAGTCCGCATTCCTGTGGATAAAACTACCATCTTGAAACATAAAATAGTCAATGCCAAACATGCCGATTCTATAGTCCCCTACATCGATTTGGACATCAAAGGAGGGGCGTTATACAAAAACCGTTTGATTATGTTGGACATTCTTAACAATAACAATTGGAAACGTCCGATTTATTTCAGCCCCGGAAGTTTTGGGGATGACGATTATTTGTGGATGAAAGATTTCTTGCAATTGGACGGTATGGTGTACAAATTAGTGCCAATCAAAACACCGGTGATTGAAGAAAATTATCCCGACATGGGGCAATTGGACACCGATAAGATGTATAAACTGATTATGAATTGGAAATGGGGTAATGGCGAACGGACGGACATTTACCACGATCCCGAAACCCGTCGTAACTGTATTTCCTACCGTGGCAATATGGCGCGAACCATGGATGCACTGATCGCTGAAGGTCGTATTCCCGAAGCGAAAAAAATTATCGAACTCGCCCTAGATAAAATGCCTTTGGACTATTACGGCTATTATTTAACGCTAGAACCTTTTGCCAATGGCTATTATAAAGTGGGTGAAAAAGAAAAAGCCCGCGCGTTAATGACCCAACTTTTTGCAAAATACCAACAAGAATTGTTGTACTACACGACGTTCTCCCCTGCTGACAAATCATTTATGGGGAACGACATCGTATCGGCAATTGAACGATACCGCAGCTTGCTTCGCGTAAGCAAGAAAAATGGCGACATTGACTTCTATCAAAAAAATCGCCAGGCCTTCAATCAATACAATGCCCGATTCCCGCAATTCGACCGCGAAAAAGAATAACGTAAAATGCTCCGTAATAGGAGCATTTTTTTTTGCGATATTGCAGCCATGATGCGATGGATAAAAACCCCGTTTTGGATAAAAAAATGCACCCCCAATTTGGTTTGGGACATTCCGCAAACCGAACGGGTAGTGTACCTCACTTTTGATGATGGGCCAACGCCCGAAATCACCCCATGGGTGCTGGAAACGTTGGACGCCTATCATTTTAAAGCTACTTTTTTTCTGATTGGAAATAATGTCGCGCAGTATCCTGATATTGCCCAATCCTTGATCAAAAAAGGCCATGGCATCGGAAACCATACCTACCATCATCGCAACAGTTGGCATACATCGCGTGTGGCCTATCTTGACGACATAACAGCGTGTTCAAAGACTATGGAAACCCATTTGGGGCGAACTCCTATCCTTTTTCGGCCTCCTTACGGCAAATTAAAATTGGGGCAACCCAAACAACTCCGTGACCAAAATTTAATTCCTGTAATGTGGGATGTTCTCACCTACGATTGGGATAGCAATACAACTCCTGAAACTTGCCTAAAAAGCATTACCGAAAACGTACAACCGGGGAGTATTATCGTTTTTCATGACAGCAAAAAAGCCTTTGGCAACCTGAAAACAGTATTACCAAAGGCTTTAGCCTATCTTACAGCGCAAGGATATCGCGGGGAAATCCTTCCTAAATCTGATCTTTAACCAATGCAATCAAGGAGTTGGCATCCAATTCTCCGGACTGACGCCATACCATTTGACCGTTTTTATAAATCATTAACGTGGGAACCCCTTTAATACGAAGGGCTTCTGCTAGCTCTTGATTTTTATCCACATCAATTTTAATCACTTTTGCCTTATCGCCTAAGGCCGCAGCAACATCGCGAATCACCGGATGCATAGAAACAGAAGATTCGTTCCATTCGGTGTAAAAGTCGATTAAAACAGGGACTTGTGCGTTGATAAGTTCTCCAAATTTCGACATACAATCAATCGGTATTTAGCATTCTTTACCCAAAGTAAAGAAAAATTAGATTACAAAGGTACTATTTTTAACAAATTATGCGACAGGACGTCCTTTTTTTAGTGTAAGCACTGTGATTTCAGGCATAATTCCTACGCGCCCTGGGTAGGCATGAAATCCAAAACCGCGATTTACGTACAAATAGCGCCCCGCGTCTTCATACAACCCTGCCCATTGTTTGTACACATATTGCACGGGAGACCATTTGATAAACCCAGGGATTTCAATACCAAATTGCAACCCGTGAGTATGCCCCGATAACGTGAGATGGTATAACTCAGGCTGCGATTTTACTTCTACCTCCCAATGGCTGGGATCATGACTCATTAAAATTTTAAACGCATTAGGATCCAATCCGGCGGAGGCCTTGGCTAAATCACCTGCCTTTTTAAATTTCACTCCCCAATTTTCGACGCCAACCAAAGCGAGTGCCGAGGCCCCTTTTTGAATTTGTACGTGCTCGTTGCGGAGGAGTTTAAAATCTATTTGTCGATGCAAATCGATGATGTCTTTAAAATTTTGCTCTTTTTCAGCCGCAGTATTCCACTCGATATATTCGCCATAGTCGTGGTTTCCTAACACCGAGTATTTTCCATAGGGATGGGATTTAATCTTCGAAAACAAATCAACCCAAGGATGCATCTCTGTGGCATGCGTATTAACAATATCGCCTGTAAACAAGAGCATATCCGACGCTTGCGCATTAATCATCTCGATAGCATAGGCGATTTTTTCAGGATCGTCAAAACTTCCGCTATGGATGTCTGAAATTTGGGTAAAGGTAAATCCGTCGAAATCGTCGGGCAAATCGTCAAAATACAAGGTTTCTTTGCGCACTTTAAAATTGTACTTCCCTTTGGTCATACCATACACCAAAGACAAAAAAGGAACCGCTGCCAACCCGATAGCCAATTGACTTACAAACTTGCGGCGGGCAGGAATATACGATTCTTCAGCATCGTATTGTACAAAGAAATTTTTAGCCCCCAATACAAGGCGAAACATATCTTCGGCTAAAAGCACCAAAACCATGATCAACTTGGGAACCAATACCAACAATAACAACCCAATGGTCAACATCGTCATGGGCGTTTGTCCCACTTTTCGATCAAATTTGGTGAATTGATAAAATACAAAAAACAAAGTCCCCAACGACACCGCTAGGTAGGTCCATTGCACCCATTTGGTTTTGGTTACCGTTCGAACCGCTTGAAAGGCATACACTTCAATAAGCGTTAGCAGGACCAAAAGAATAAACAATCGAAATGTCATATACGATTTTAAAGCGCAAAGGTATTGTAGGTCAGTACAAGTCCGCGTTAAATTTAAGGAAATTTTAACCCCTGTTGCCATCACTTTATTGAGCATTTGTTTCAAAAACAAGTAAAAGGGAAATTTCAACCTTCCGCCTTAGATTTCAACTTGAATCCTTACATTTGAAGACCCACTCTAATCCAACAAGAATGGGTCTAAATGTGTTATTATGGAACAAAAACGCTTATTCCTCCTCGATGCCTACGCCCTTATTTTTCGGGGCTATTATGCCTTTATTAAAAATCCGCGCATCAACTCCAAAGGAATGGATACCTCAGCCATTATGGGTTTTATGAACTCCCTCATGGATGTGATCAAACGGGAAAAACCCGATCATTTGGCCGTAGCTTTCGACAAAGGGGGGAGCGATTACCGTTTGGAAATGTTTACCGAATACAAGGCCAACCGCGATGAAACGCCAGAAGCTATTAAAATTGCCGTGCCCTACATTCAAGCGTTACTCCAAGCCATGCACATTCCAATTATCGAAAAAGCAGGTTTTGAAGCCGACGACTTGATCGGGACGTTAGCCAAAAAAGCCGAGAAAAAAGGCTACAAAGTATATATGGTGACTCCCGATAAAGACTTTGGGCAATTGGTTTCGGAAAATATATTTATGTACCGACCCGCCCGAATGGGGAATGATATTGAAATCTGGGGGGTGGAAGAAGTCAAACAAAAATTTGAAATCAACGACCCGCTACAAGTGATTGACTTCCTCGGCATGATGGGCGATGCAGTCGACAACATTCCCGGACTTCCCGGAGTGGGTGAAAAAACAGCAAAAAAACTATTGGCTGAATTTGGCTCTATGGAAAATCTCCTGGCTAATACCGACCAACTAAAAGGCGCTTTAAAAGACAAAATTGAAGCCCACAAAGAACAAGGGCTGCTTTCCAAAAAATTGGCGACCATCTTATTGGATTGTCCTGTCGAATTTGACGAAAAAGCCTTTGAATTGACGCGCCCCGATGTTGAAAAAACCGATGCCTTGTTTCAGGAATTGGAGTTTCGCCAAATGAAAGCGCAGTTTGATAAGCTTTTTGGACAAGGAAATGAATACGACGCTATTGACACAAGCAATGCTGCTGCTGAAACAGTTGCCGCCAAAAAACCGACGCCAAAGAGAACCCCCGAAAATCAAATGGACTTGTTTGGGTTTGCAGATGACGACGAAACATCCCAAACCCCCACAACCTATGCCACCTTGCAAACGACACCGCACCTGTATCAAATCGTGCAAGGCGACTTTCCAATGCAATTGTTGTTGCAAAATTTAGGGAAACAAACCGCAGTCTGCTTTGATACCGAGACTACCGGAATTGATGCAAAGAATGCCGAATTGGTTGGAATTTCTTTCTCTTGGGAAAAAGGAAAAGCCTACTACGTTCCCGTTCCCGAAAACCCTGAGGAAGCTCAAAAAATCGCTACCCAACTCCGTCCCTTTTTTGAAAATGAAGCCATTGAAAAAATTGGTCAAAACTTAAAATACGATTTAAAAGTATTGGCCAATTATGGAATTGCTGTGCGTGGACCGCTTTTTGACACGATGATTGCGCATTACCTCATCAATCCCGACATGCGCCACAATATGGATGTTTTGAGCGAAACGTATTTACACTATGCCCCGCAGTCTATTGAAACCTTGATTGGGAAAAAAGGCAAAAACCAACAGTCCATGCGCAACGTGCCCCTTGAGGCCATCAAAGAATACGCCGGCGAGGATGCCGATGTGACTTGGCAACTCAAAACGCATTTTCAACCCATACTCGAACGTGTGGGAACCAAAAAGCTCTTTGACGAAATTGAAATTCCCTTGGTGCACGTTTTAGCCGATATGGAACGGGAAGGCATTCGCTTGGATGTCCCCTACCTGCAATCGATGTCGGCCGATATGGCACTTGAAATTCAAGCTTTGGAACAAAAAATATATGCTTCCGCAGGCACTACCTTCAATTTGGCATCCCCAAAACAATTGGGCGATATTTTGTTTGATAAAATGAAAATTGGTGGGCAAAAACAAAAGAAAACCAAAACCGGACAATACGCTACTGGAGAAGAAGTCTTGAGTTATCTAGCCAACGAACACCAAATTGTTCGCGATATTTTAGAATGGCGCCAATTGGTCAAATTGCAAAGTACGTATGTCGAAGCTTTGCCGCTACAAGTCGATGCCAAAACCCAACGGGTGCATACCGATTATATGCAAACGGTAGCCAGCACCGGACGATTGAGTTCAAACAATCCCAACCTGCAAAACATTCCGATACGTACCGAACGGGGCCGTCAAATTCGCAAAGCCTTTGTGGCAAAAAACGACGATTATGTTTTGCTTTCTGCCGACTATTCCCAAATCGAATTACGGATTATAGCCGCATTGAGTGGCGAAGAAAACATGATTAAAGCCTTTCAAAACAAAGAGGACATTCACCGCAGTACCGCCGCCAAAGTATTTCAAGTCGCCCTAGAAGAGGTTACCAAAGAGCAACGCAGCAATGCCAAAACCGTCAATTTCGGCATCATCTATGGCGTGTCAGCCTTCGGACTATCCAATCAAACGAGTCTCTCGCGGAGCGAAAGTGCCGCCCTCATTGAGGCCTATTACCAAACCTATCCGAAGTTGAAATCGTATATGCAAAACCAAGTCGATTTTGCACGGGAAAACGGATATGTCGAAACGATTTCGGGGCGACGTCGCTATTTAAAAGACATCAATTCGGCCAATGCCGTAGTACGAGGTGCTGCTGAACGCAATGCCGTAAACGCCCCCATTCAAGGGTCGGCGGCCGATATCATTAAAATTGCGATGATCAATATTCACCGAAAACTAACCACCGAAAATTGGCAGTCCAAAATGTTGTTGCAAGTGCATGACGAATTGGTGTTTGATGTACATCGCGCTGAACTAGAAGCCATTCAAAAAATGATCAAACACGAAATGGAACACGCCTTCCCTATGGCCGTTCCGCTTGATGTTGAAATGGGCTTTGGCGCAAATTGGCTGGAAGCGCATTAGTAGTGCGCAGTGTTCAGTATTCAGTATACAGTATACAGTATACAGTATACAGTATACAGTATACAGTATACAGTGAACAGTGAACAGTGAACAGTATACAGTGAACAGTATCAAATAAAAGAAGCCGTCTCAATACTAAAATTTTGAGACGGTTTTTTTATTTGATTAAACTTTCATCAAAAGTTTACTATTTTAAAATGAGTTTAAAATTGCCTTTAAGCTGCAATTTTCTTTCTTAAGTTGTGTGCTAAAGCCAT
>NZ_JAPZUB010000045.1 GCF_027533505.1 Flavobacterium sp.
GTCATGCGTTAAGGAGCAACCCTCATAGCGATAGCGGCTCGGGTTGCGGACCAGCATGACGACGTAGAAAAGTCGCTTTTTTATATGCAGCCTTGACTTTTTTGTTACTTTTTGTGTCAAGACAAAAAGTAAAGAATCAAATAGTTGCAGACATAACCAACCTAAGATGATTCCTATATTGCAATTATAACTTAATTTCCACCACTACGCGAAGGATTGACTTCGCCGAATTTCATTTCGCGCGGGGGCGGGGGATTGTAAAACCGCGCGATCGGGGTCCGATAGCTATCGGGATGCGGAGCATTGTGCATAAAAGGAACACTTTGCTTAGCAGGGGGAATTCATCCCTTTTTATGAAAAAATAAAATGAAATAAATGATAAGAATATTGGAAAGAGTTGCTATAAAAACGTTGATTATATGATTTTCAGTTAACATAAAAATAGTATTAATGGAAACATCAAAAAATCTAAAAATGATAAGTGCGAAGCAGCTACTTAAAATAAAATAGAACCATGAAACATCCATTATTTTTTTTAAGAAAAAAGCGAAAAGCAAAAAAATTAAAATGGGAACTAATTTAATGTAGAGTAAAAAGTTATGCGCTTTTAACAACAATTCATCATTATTAAATTCTCCCCTGTAGAAGTATTCATCAGTTACAATAAAATAAAAAATTGTTAAACATTTTAAAACTGCCAAAACGGAATACCCTAAAAAAGTGTTTATTAAAATCTGTATAAACCTGCTTTTCATATTTTTTTACTTTGTTGATCTTAACTATTTTGATATCGAGTACACGTACTTCTCTCTTTTCATGTCGTTGTCCATTGACTGATTTTGCGAATTAAATATATTCCCTTCAATTATTTTCTTAGACCCCGGTAGCGCAGGTAGGCAAAATATTTACTTTTTCAATAAATAAGCTATAACGTTATCTTTTTCACTTTCATCTAATATTGAATCACTAATGCTCCATAAATTTTTGATCAATAAAATAGACCTATTCATTAATTGATTTGAGCTCTTGCTATCTAATTTACCAATACACGCCTCAGAAGTTACTATTAAATAAAAGTAATCTGTTGTGAAAGGCATTGATGACTGAAATTTCAAACGAAATAATTTCTTTTTAAAAACTAATTTTTCCTCTAAAAAATGTTTATTCCTTAAACCTAAACTATCGCTTATTTTAAATGTATCTGTTGAATAATTTTCAGTTATTGGTATGGAATCACATTTTAAACATTGATCATAATGCTGATCTGAATACCCCTCAAAAACTACATTTAGCAACTCATTTTTTGCACTTAACTTACCATTCTCATCAAGACAAAGAGCATAAATTTTAGATTTGATTTTATCAATCGTTGTATTTTGTTTCGTGACAGAAATTAGTAACAAATACGACTTTGATTCTTGTGCATTTATAATACAAGAGAATAAAATCAAAATTAGAATTAGTTTCTTCATATGGTTTAGTATAACTTTTATATGACATCATCAATCTCAGTTGGTAGAAGATTTGATGTTAATCCGCAATATAGAACCTATGCTGCTGAAGACAAATACGATTGAATCCGCTAGCGCTGTTTTACCTCGTCTATTCGGTTAAAGCCTCGGGTGCAATCCGTGCCCACAATCAAAGTCAAAACAAATCTAATAAAATTACATCCAATACATTTTCTAAACAAGCATAATTCCTAGCGGAATTAAAATAATAGTCTTCAGACAGGGGGATTATTTTTTCATTGCCAGGATTGTTGTAGATGTATTCTATTTTTTGTTATATAAACGAATCACTATAAATAGTACAACATACGATTAAAAATGAGCCACCTTTGCCGTTGAGAAGAAAGCGCAAAGAAGCAAGAGCAAAGACCCCTTTTGGAGTTATTTTGAATGTTGTATTTTAAATTATAAATGGGCGTGCTAACACGTCCTCGTTGACTAACGTCTAACGACTTTTAAGTTGAGAAGAAAGAGCAAAGAAGCAAGAGCAAAGAAGTGTTGATTGATGTTGAAACTAATTGCTAATCGCTGATAGCTGACCGCTAAAATGACTTACGACTTACGACTTTTTGACTTACGACTTTCTAACGTCCAACGACTAACGACTATTTAAAATACATCTTCTTAGGACACAACCTGAAACCTTAAACTTGAAACTTGAAACCAACTATTCCCCCCTTCGGGGCTGACCGCTAAAATGACTTACGACTAACGACTTTTTGACTTACGACTTTCTAACGTCCAACGACTAACGACTAACGACTAGTCACTAATCACTAGTCACTAGTCACTAGTCACTTTCTTCGTCACCAAATACACGCCCGTAAAAATCAATCCCGCCGAGAGGAGCTTAATCAGGTTTACGTCGTCTTTACCCAAACTGACCGCAAAAATCGTGGCAAACAAAGGTTGTAAGTAAATAAATACCGCTACAGTCGTGGGTTTTAACTCCCGCATCGACACCAAGTTCAATAAATAGGTCAGAAACGTTGAAAACACGACCACAAAGCCAATTTTCCAAAGAATGTCAACACCCAGCGTTGGCCAGGCAATGGCTTGAAATTCGCTCCACCCAAAAGGCAACACCATAAGAAACCCAAAGGTGTAAATCCATTTTACAAAGGTGAAGGCGTTGTATTTGTCCATGAGTTTTTTGACGATAATCAAGTAAAACCCATACGACACCGCATTGACAAACACCAGCAGGTTTCCTAGCGTGGCATTGGTAGCATTCACTACCGATTTCCCATACAAAATCAAAGTAACCGTTCCAATCAGTCCCAATACGATTCCCAAAATCTTTGCGGTTTTCATGCGCTCTTTCATCAAAAGAGCCGAGAGCACCAGCACAATCATCGGCGTAGTGACCATCAATACCGCGCCCATAATTGGCGAGGTATAACTCAATCCTTTGAAAAAAGTAAGCATGTTGAATGCCACACCAAACAAGGCTGCGGCGGCAATTCGGGGAAAATCAGCGCGAGCAATTTTTTCGTTGGGACCAAAAAACGACAACAGCCAAAACAAGATAACCGAACCCCCAACGCGCAATACTATAAACCCAAACGGTTCAACATACCGCGGCATGACGTCTTTGGCAATCGTAAACGTGACCCCGTAAATGATCGAAACTAAAGTGGCAGCGACGAGCGCCCAAGCACGTTTACTCATGATAAGGCAGCTATAGCTTGTGCCACAACTTTCGGACTGTTCCCCACAAATACCTGGTCATCCACCACAATCACCGGACGGTTCAAAAAGGTATAATGCTCCAGGATATAGCGTTTAAAGTCGGCTTCCCCCAAGGTCTCGTCTTTTAATCCCATCGCCTTGTACAGTTTCGCACGCTTGCTAAACAATACGTCATACGATCCTGTCAGCGCATGAATTTCTTCAAGTTGCGCCACCGTTATCGGTACTTCTTTGAGGTCCTGAAATACAAATCCCTCTGTGTTGGGAAGCGATTTTAAAATCCGTTTGCAGGTATCACACGTTTTGAGGTAGTATATTTTGCGCATAGCCAATTTTTTGACAAAAATAGGGAATCTGGCCGTAGTGTACACTGGCCAGTGTACATTGTATATTCAAATTGGCATTCATATTGTGCAATCAAATTATGCGTACATTCCGTACTGTACACTGGCCAGTGTACATTGTGCACCCCACACCCCAAATATCCCCTCATTTATTCTGCATCATTCCCAAATTAAAACCCTAAAACCGTTACCTTCGTAAGAAAATCACAGTAGCATGGAAGCGTTTCTTAAAACCTGGGAAACCAGTCGTAAATTGTATCTCAAATTTTTGGAGTCCTACTCCTTAGAACAACTCAATACCATTCCCGCGGGATTATCCAACAACATGATTTGGCAAGCGGGTCACATCATTGTTTCGCAACAAAAGTTGATGTATACCTTATCCAATCTCCCTATTTCTATTTCCCAAGAAATGGTCGTCAAGTACCAAAACGGCTCCCGACCCGATGGCAACGCAATCCAAGAAGAGGTAGATGAAATCAAAGCGTTATTGCTTTCCACAGTCGAACAATGCAAACACGATTGGCAAGCTGGGAAGTTCACCACTTTCAACGAATACCAGTCCCAAACCGGGTTCCACTTGGCGACCTTCCAAGACGCTGTAACCTTCAACACCTTTCACGAAGGCATCCATTATGGGATGTTGATGTATTTGAAGAAGTTGGTGTAACAGTTTGCAGCCCCGAAGGGTCGGGATCAGTGTACAGTGTACAGTGTGCAGTATACAGTGTACAGTGTACAGTAAACAGTAAACAGCCCCGAAGGGTCGGGATCAGCCCCGAAGCACTATTCCCCTTTTGGGGGTTAGGGGGCTTACTAGTCACTAATTACTAATCACTTTCCCCTCTCTGGGGGTTAGGGGGCTTACTAGTCACCCAGATTCTAACAACCAACAACAGACAACCGACAACCAACAACCGACAACCGACAACCGACAACCGACAACCATCAACCAACAACCGACAACTAATTCCCCCTTTGGGGGCTAGGGGGCCAACCAAATTCCCTACCTTTGCAACACATTTAGATTTTACCTTATGAAATTTAATACCAAAGTAATTCACGGTGGTCAACACCACGAACCTGTTACGGGAGCTGTGATGCCTCCCGTGTTTCAAACGTCAACGTATGCGCAAGCGAGTCCCGGAAAACCTGTAGGCGACTACGAATACAGCCGTGCGGCCAATCCTACCCGTCAAGCCCTAGAGGATGCCTTAGCTTCTATTGAAAACGGGGCGCGAGGTTTAGCCTTTGCTTCCGGTTTGGCAGCAACCGATTGCTTGTTGCGCTTGTTTAAAGCGGGCGACGAAATCATCGCTATGGACGATTTATACGGCGGTACGTACCGTTTGTTTACTCGTTTGTACAAAGACAGCGGCCTCAAGTTTCATTTTGTCGACATGAACGATTTAGAAGCGTTTCAGGGGTTGATTAATGAAAACACCAAATTGGTTTGGGTAGAAACCCCCACCAATCCCTTGATGAAATTGGCCGACATTGCTGCGATTGCCGAAATCACCAAGAAACACAACCTCTTATTTGCGGTCGACAATACGTTTGCCACCCCGTATTTACAAAAACCATTGGACCTAGGAGCGGATATCGTGATGCACTCGGCGACCAAATACCTAGGAGGTCATAGCGACGTCATTGCGGGAGCTTTGGTGATCAAAGACAAAGCGCTTGGGGATGAATTGCACTTTAAACAATTTGCTACAGGAGGAACCCTCGGACCCATGGACAGCTATCTCGTATTGCGCGGTATCAAAACCTTGCATTTGCGGGTACAACGGCATTGCGAAAACGGCCATAAAGTGGCTGAGTTCCTAAGCAATCATCCTGCGGTTGATAAAGTATTTTACCCGGGCTTACCCGATCACCCGTTTTATGCGATTGCCAAAAAACAAATGCGCGATTTTGGAGGGATGGTCTCCTTTACCTTTAAATCGGGAAAAGGGGAAGACGCCATTGCCTTTTTAGAGAAGGTAAAAGTGTTTACGTTGGCCGAATCATTAGGTGGCGTAGAATCGTTGGCCAACCACCCAGCATTGATGACCCATGCCTCGATTCCTGAAGAAGTACGAAAAGCCGGAGGCATCTCTGACGATTTGGTTCGTTTAAGCGTAGGAGTCGAAGACATTGACGATTTGCTTGCCGATTTGGAACAAGCGTTTCGATAGGCTTTTGTAAAAAGGTAAAAAAATAAAGAAGCCGTCTCAATACTAAAATTTTGAGACGGTTTTTTTATTTGATTAAACTTTCATCAAAAGTTTACTATTTTAAAATGAGTTTAAAATTGCCTTTAAGCTGCAATTTTCTTTCTTAAGTTGTGTGCTAAAGCCA
>NZ_JAPZUB010000070.1 GCF_027533505.1 Flavobacterium sp.
CCAAATTTTGGAGTTTTGGACTACAACTAAAAAATAAACCTCGCTTATCCCGAAGTTTCGGGAGCTTAAACGAGGTTGTTTTTTACGAATTATTTTGAAAAATTTTATTTTGAATGGGTTGTGCAACAGTTACCCGTGTTAGGTGCTGGCGTTCTGTCTGTCGTTGCTCTGTTGTCCATTGTTTACTACTGTCTTGGTGCGTTGGTTTGGTGGCTCTTTTGGATTTTTTTAGTGTTGATCAGTGTTTTGCAAAAAATGCAAATGTGCCACCAAATGCGTTGGCAATTTAAGCATTTTCAAATTCCCCGCAGTCAATTCTTATGTCTTGGGTTTCTAATTTTTGGTTGAGTAAACTACAAAAGTGTGTTTTGTTTTTGGTCGCATAATGTTTGCAATTGAAGCAAGTTCGTTGCACACTAATTATTTCAAGTTTATTTAGTTGAATAATTAAGTTTGATACATTTTGCCACAATATTATTTTGTCTGCTTCATTAGTCTTGGTAATAATTGTTGTTAACGGATTAGCAAAGTCTTCTGTCTCGGCTACTATTTTTTTTCCTGCTGTCGTTAGTTGAATTGTATAACTTCTTGTATCTGTGCTATCGGTAAATTTTTTGATTAGTTTTTTTTGCTCCAAAACTTTTATCGCATCGCTAATTGTGGGCTTGGTAAAATTAAACTCCTGTGCCAAATAGCTAATAGTTGTTTTGTCTGCCGAGTGATGCTGAATAAAAATAAGCAACTGAATTTGAATGGGGCTTAAACTATGCTCTTTTGCTTTATTCCATAATAAAATACGGAACACTTGCGATAAGCGTTCCAAACCTGCAACTATTTTGTTGTCAAGGTTTGAGTTTTGATTTTCTAAATTAAATACCGACACTTTAGTTACAGTTTTGCATTTCAATAATGTAATATCCTTTCTGTTGAATACTTATAATCATTTCATCTGTTGCCTTTTCAATGTGGCAAAAGCTACATTCTTTTGAAGTTAAAGGCTGATTTTCTTGTTTTTTTGATTGTAAGTAATCCTTACCAAAGGTATAAATTATTTCTTCTTCTTTTATATGTTCGGGTGCAATAATGTCAAAATGCATTACGCTACCGTCTTTTTTTGTTACGTATGTGTCCCAAACTGCTACTTGCATAATTTTAATTTTTTGATTTGATGAAAAGGAAAAAGAATAGCCAGATTAGTCCTTTGATTAGAACAAAAATCCAGCTATTCCAATTCTTTTGAAATAAGGTCTCTAATTTTTGTTTACTTGACCGAATAGGGTAATGAAAGATTTCCGCTTGCTACTGAATACACTTTGTAAACGCCTAGCATTGGTTTTGCTCCACCTTCGGTATGTGTGCCACCTTCGCCTGTATTCACTTCCATAAAACAAGTAACTGCATCAAATTTAAAGTCTGTTTTGTTGTTGATGCGATAATCAGGAACTACAACTTTAATTGAGTTTCCTTTTGTCGTTACGTTAAAACCAGGACTGTCCATATACATTGGCATATTGGGTGCAGTTTTAGGAAGCACAACGGTTTTGTCGTCCTTCTTAAATTCCTTTACTGCAAGTCCACCCGCAACTCTTTTGTCTTCGGTAAGAATTACCCAATGTGGATGCCAAACGATACCGTCATTGTCAAATTTACCATCTGTGTTTTCGTCCCAAAGTGGGCTGTCATCAAAGTCAGGATGAGATGTTAAAGCCAAAGCCACAATTCCATCTGTTTGGTTAAAACCAACGTCAGTAGGTTTCAGCGTTGTAGGAAAAACGTAACCTAATACAGGTGCACCGTTCAATTGTCCAACAGGTTTTGGGGTAGTGTTACCAGCAAGGCTATCAACTTTTATTTCCCAAATTGTAACGCCCAAATCTTTATTGTGGGTTACTGATGTGGATTTGATTTTGAAATTACTGTTGTTGTAATTTCCACATTTGTCGCAAGCATTCGCGTTTGTAAAACCTAATGTTGCTATTGCAATTATTGTTACTATACTTTTCATTTTTTTATTTGTTTAAATTTTTGAAATTATTGTTTTTAATTCTGCTACTTCACTTTCGCTCATTGGTTTTAGCGGACTTCTTAATAGTCCACCATTTTCGCCCAAAATGGTTAAACCAGCTTTTATGGCTCTTGGCAAACCTTTGTTTACAATGAATTGCAATAGGTCTATTTGTTTATAAAATATTTTTTGTGCTTCTACCAAATCATTTTTTTGAATGGCATCATACAAACTAACATTTAATTCGGGAATAAGATTAGGTGCGGCTGTACACCAACCAGTTGCCCCTGCTGCAAATGCAGCCAATGCTAAAGGGTTTGAGCCATTGTAAAATGCTACATCTTCGCCCAATTCCTTTCGTAAATAGTGCATACGTTGTATATCACCTGTGCTTTCCTTAATCATTGTAACGTTTGGTATTTCCAAAAGACGTTTTAACAATGTTGGCGACATATCCACTCCACCTGTTGCAGGATTGTTGTATGCCATAATGGGAATAGAAATTTGTTTAGCAACTGCATCATAGTGTTGTACAATTTCATTGTCTGTGAGTTTCCAGTAACTCATTGGGATAATCATTACAGCATTTGCACCTGCTTTTTCGGCAAACTTGGCGTGATAAATTGTTCGTTCAGTAGTAAGGTTTGAAACACCTACCAAAACTGGAACTCTTCTTTTTACTTGGCTTATGGTTGCTACTGTAACCGCCTCTTTTTCCTCATCAGTTAGGTAAGGTAGAACACCTGTACTGCCTAATGGGGCAATTCCGTGAGAACCGCTTGTAACTAATCGTTCTAATAGGATTTTGAACAAGGCTAAATCAACTTTTTCGTTTTCGTCAAACGGTGTGATTGGATAGGCAATAATGCCTTTGAACAGATTATTTTTCATTTTTTCATTTTTAAATGGTTTATAAATCTCTTCCTTCTTCTTCACGAAGTGCCACACCTAAGTTTTGAAGTTGCGGTGCATTTTCGCAAGCAATGTATTTGGCGTTATTGCTGTTGCTCAAATTTTTATGCCTGTGCCAAGCCCAACTGGGTATATAGACTGCATCGCCAGCTTTCCATTCTACTTTTGTGCCTTCAATTTCGGTGTATCCCTCACCTTCAATTACATAGATTACAGTTTCGTAAGTATGTCTGTGTCTGTTGGTCATTTGGTCGGGCAATAAACCGCCAATAGTCATACTTACATTTTTGCTCGGCAAGTCAACAAAAAAAACTGGGTGCTTCCGCTCGGCAGAGAACTGATTATGTTCGCCAGCTTGTTCCACGTTTTTATGGATTAGTTTTTCGGGTATTACCAAATTTGGTGTAGCAAAGGTTTTATGAAAATCCTTTGAACTAAATTGTGTTTCGCTATTTTCCATTTTTTATATTTTAATGTGAGTAAATAAGCCCTACTAAAAATTTCATTTTTAGTAGGGCAATTAATTTAGCCTTTTACATCTGCCATAGATGCTCCAAAATTGAGGTGAAGCACATTTCCGTTTGGAGTAAGTAAAGCAGGAACAGATTTTACACCTGCTTTTTCTGCTTCAGCAATACGAGTTCTGTCTTCCCCAATGTGAACGATGTCCACATTTGAAGCTCCAATAAGGTTTACGATGTCTTGTTCTGCACTTACACAAACTGGACAACCAGCGTGATAGAAAATTGATTTGCTCATTTTTTTATTTTTTTAATGATTATGACATTATTGTCGGTGCAAATATAGTAAGGAATCCTAACTAAACAAATAAAATTGAAAATATTTTTCAGTTGAGTGTCTAAAACTGCTGGCTAATGTTAAGTTTTGTCCACGAAGTCTTGGTGCGGTTGGGCGAAATTAAATGTGGTGTTTTTGGGTCGGCTTGTGTGTTGGCAAAACACCTCTTTTAATTTTGCGAAGGGTCGGAAATTGTCAACTATTTTTCAGTCGTCTTGATGTCGGTTGTGTCGTCCGCTACGCTTGCACCTAACTAGTAAATATATTCAAATTTATGTAACTATTTCTTAGGTTTCAATTCGTCTTCACTTTTTTTCTCATATTCTTGTTCGATAATCTGATCCAATGGACTGATGCTTTTATTCATAGCACTTGCACTACTATGCTTGTAAATCGTTGTGGTCTTGATACTCGAATGACCCAAAATCGGCTATATATTCCAAACAAAATTACCAATACCTAGTATTTAAGTCTTCATCGACCTCAAACGACCCTACATCAGCATTAACTACCCGTTTTTTCCTGTAATGACTCGACGCGACCCCTTCGATATAGCACGAATACAGCACTGTTTTGATAGCTGCTGAGCCGCTAAGAAGCTGAGCTACTGAGTCGTTTTTTAAAAAGCTTTCGGGATGGCCAAAGCCAAATCAATCAAAAAGTTAAAAGTCTAAAGTCTAACGACTAATCACTAATCACTAGCCTGCCTGCGGGCATAGGCAGGTCACTCTAACGTCTAACGACTCCCCACTGTCAAGACAAAAAGTAAGGAATTAAATAAAAGCAGGATCTAAATATTAATCAAAAATTCAAATTTCAAAAATCAACAATCAACAATCAACAATCAACAATCAACAATCGTCAATCGTTAATCAAAATCCCCCTTTTTCCACCTACGTTGTTCAGGGTGCTACCGATGTGCTACCGATGTGCTACCGATGTGCTACCGATTATAACATGTTTTTATCGAGAGCACATCGAGAGCACCCCGAGAGCATCCCGAGAACAAAGTGTGTGAAGAAAGAGCAAAGAAGCAAGAAAAAAACCTCTTCAGGGTATTATAAATGTTGCATTTTAAATTACAAATGGGCGTGTCAAATCACTATTCCCCCTCTGGAGCTATGGGGCTTGTCACCCCCGAAGTGTTGGGTGCTTAAACGAAGGTGTTTTTTATGAGTTCTATGATTGCGTTTTAGGTGGGGTTTTGTGACAGGTACAGCTGTTGTCGGTAGTTTTTTTCTTAAAGTTAAGACTCTTAAAAAATAATTTTAATTTTCTATTTTTACATATATTTGTAGGGTAAATGTTCACTTAACTATATATTTTAATTGATGTCTAAATTAATAAAAACTCCTCTTGATAGTCGACCAGAAGAAGATACTCTTAGAATTAAGGGCGGCGTCTTGTCTGTGGAAGTTACTGTCATTAGTGGAAAGGATGGAGAACATTTTGTTTCAATTATTCCATCGCTGATGATAAGTGGTTATGGTTCAACTGAACAAGAAGCCATGGATTCTTTAGACGAGAATATGGAAACTTTCTGTGAGGATTTTATGAAATTAAGTAATGAGCAAAGAAAGGCCGAATTAATTAAACTTGGTTTTTCTAAAGTTCCATATCATACAAAAAATTTCTCCAAATTATATGTCGATGAAAATGGTTTACTACAAGGTTTAGAAAATGTGACCATTAAAAGAAATAAGCAATACAAAGTTGCTTGCTAATTTTTTGTAAATGGGTAATAATAGACCAGTTAAAACAAAAGATTGGCTTGCATTTCTTAAAGCTCATGACTGCAAATATCTTAGAACAAAAGCCTCACATGACCATTATAAATGTCCTGGTTGTACACGTACCATTACACATCGCGAAAAAGATAAGGATATCCCTTCTTTACATCTAAGGACTAATCTTTTCAGCATGGGATTAACAATCGACTATTTATACAAATGGATAGATGAAAATTGTTAAATAATTATTTTTCTGATTCACTGCTTTGGTTTAAGAATTACCGCCAACATCACCCTGTGAAAAAACTTCACAGCCTATGACCAAATATATGAAAAATGGCTGGAGAATATCAAAGTAAATCACCATCACAAAATCTTAAATCTTAAATCACAAATTCCAAAACCCTCCCGAAATTTCGTGACCAAATTCTAACGACTAACGTCTAAAGTCTAAAGTCTAACGACTAATCACTAGTCACTAGTAACTAGTAACTAGTCACTAATCACTAATCACCCAAATCTCAAATCTCAAATTCTAACAACCAACAACGAACAACTAATTCCCCCTTTGGGGGCTAGGGGGCCAACCAAATTCCTTACCTTTGCACTTTCCCTAAAAATCATGAGCGAACAACTCGAATCCATTGAAATCATTGGTGCCCGCGCCCATAATCTCAAAAACATTGACCTGACTATTCCGCGGGAGCAACTCGTGGTCATTACCGGACTCTCGGGTTCGGGAAAATCGTCCTTGGCCTTTGACACCATTTATGCGGAAGGACAACGCCGGTATATCGAAACCTTTTCGGCCTATGCTCGGCAATTTCTCGGGGGACTCGAACGTCCCGATGTCGATAAAATCGACGGACTCTCCCCTGTTATTGCGATCGAACAAAAAACAACGAGCAAATCGCCCCGCTCTACCGTGGGAACCATTACCGAGATTTACGATTTCTTGCGCTTACTCTTTGCCCGCGCGGGAGAAGCCTACAGTTACAACACCGGAGAGAAAATGGTATCCTACTCCGACGAACAAATCAAAAACCTCATTATTGAACAGTTTTTAGAGAAACGCATCAACATCCTCGCGCCAGTCATTCGGGCACGGAAAGGACATTATGCTGAACTGTTTCAACAAATCGCCAAACAAGGTTTTGTAAAGGTTCGCGTCAACGGGGAAATCAAAGACATTACCCCCGGCATGAAACTCGACCGCTACAAAACCCACGATATCGAAATCGTCATCGACCGGATGGTACCCTCCCACGACGAGGACACCCACAAACGCCTCGCCGAGAGTATTAAAACCGCTATGTACCACGGCGAAAATGTTATGATGGTTATCGAACAGGAACAACAAGACGTACGCTTTTTTAGCCGCACGCTCATGTGTCCCACCACGGGCATCTCCTACCAAAATCCTGAACCCAATCTGTTCTCGTTCAACTCCCCCAAAGGAGCCTGCGAAAAATGCAACGGTCTCGGAACCATACATGAAATTAACCTTAAAAAAATCATTCCAGACCCTCGAATTTCGATTGCCAAAGGCGGATTGGCTCCGCTGGGCGAACTCAAAAACTCGTGGATGTTCAAACAGTTGGAAGCCATCGGTGAAAAATTTGGGTTCAAACTCACCGATCCCATCGAAAAAATTCCTGAAGAGGCCATGGACATGATCCTCAATGGCGGCAACGAACGTTTTACCGTGAAAGCCAAAGCGGCGGGGGTCACCAAAGAATATAAAATCGAATTTGAGGGCATTGCCGCTTTTATCAAAAACCAATACGACGACAACGCCTCGGCATCGTTAAAACGCTGGGCCAAAGACTTTATGGATGAAGTGGGTTGCCCCGAATGCCATGGGGCCCGCTTGAAAAAAGAATCGTTGTATTTTAAAATCAATGATAAAAACATTGCCGAGCTTTCCACCATGGACATCGCCGAATTGACCGCATGGTTTCAGGCATTACCTCAAAACCTCTCGGAAAAACAAAAGGTGATTGCTACTGAAATCCTAAAAGAAATCAATGACCGATTGAAATTCCTCATGGACGTTGGCCTCAATTACCTATCCCTACACCGCAGCTCGAAGTCACTCTCTGGCGGTGAAGCGCAACGCATTCGCTTGGCAACCCAAATCGGGTCGCAATTGGTCGGCGTGCTCTATATTTTGGACGAACCCAGTATTGGATTGCACCAGCGCGATAACGAACGGTTGATCAATTCGTTAAAAAGTTTGCGCGATATTGGCAACTCGGTCTTGGTGGTCGAACACGACAAAGACATGATTGAAGAGGCGGATTATGTGATTGATATCGGCCCCAAAGCCGGACGGTTTGGCGGACAAATCATCAGTAAAGGAACACCCAAAGAATTATTGAACGAAACCACCATTACGGCACAGTATTTAAGTGGGGAAATGGCGATTGAAGTCCCTAAAAAACGCCGTGAGGGCAATGGTAAAACCATCAAATTGGTGGGCGCCTCTGGAAATAACTTGAAAAATGTGACCGCGGAATTCCCGTTGGGGAAATTGATTTGTGTAACTGGGGTTTCAGGCAGTGGCAAATCGACCTTAATCAATGAAACGCTCTACCCTATTTTAAATGCGCATATTTACGATGGAGTTAAACGTCCGATGCCCTACAAAAAAGTAGAAGGACTCGAACATGTAGACAAAGTCATCGACATCGATCAGAGTCCGATAGGCCGAACCCCGCGTTCCAATCCGGCCACGTACACCGATGTGTTTTCAGAGATTCGTTCCTTATTCACCCAAACTCCTGAAGCGATGATTCGAGGGTATAAGGCAGGACGCTTCAGTTTTAACGTGTCGGGTGGTCGTTGTGAAACCTGCGAAGGGTCGGGCGTGCGCACCATTGAAATGAGTTTCTTACCCGATGTGTATGTGGAATGTGAAACCTGTCAGGGCAAACGCTTTAACCGCGAAACCTTGGAAATTCGCTACAAAGGCAAATCCATTGCTGATGTATTGAACATGACGGTCGATGAAGCGGTGGACTTTTTTGAAAACATTCCGAAGATTTACCGTAAAATCAAAACGATACAAGAGGTTGGACTGGGCTATATCACGTTAGGCCAACAAAGCACGACCCTTTCGGGAGGTGAAGCCCAACGGATAAAATTGGCCACCGAATTGTCCAAGAAAGATACGGGTAATACGTTTTACATTATGGACGAACCCACTACGGGCTTGCATTTTGAGGACATTCGGGTGTTGATGGAAGTGATTCAAAAATTAGTGGATAAAGGCAATACGGTATTGATTATCGAACATAATTTGGATGTGATTAAATTGGCGGATCATATAATTGATGTCGGACCCGAAGGCGGAAAAGGCGGTGGCCAAATACTCTGTGTCGGCACCCCTGAAGAAGTCAGTAAACACAAAAAAAGTTATACCGCACGTTTTTTAGCGAAAGAACTAAAGTAAAGTTCAGTGTTCAGCCCCGAAGGGTCGGGAACAGTGTTTAGTAATCAGTGTTCAGTGTTCAGTGTTCAGCCCCGAAGGGTCGGGATCAGTGTTCAGTAATCAGTGTTCAGTGTTCAGTGTTCAGTGTTCAGTAATCAGTGTTCAGTGTTCAGTGTTCAGTATTCAGTATTCAGTAGTAAAACTAAATTCTAGTACCTATCGAAAGTCTAACGTCTATACACTAATCACTAATCACTAATCACTAGTCACTAGTCACTCATAACTCATAACTCATAACTCATAATTCACACCACCCACATATCCCCCTTCCCCAACCGTCCCACTATCGTATTCTTGCACGATTCGTTGGGGTGTGTCGAACTCTGGCGTGATTTTCCGGAGCGGTTAGCAGCGGCCACCCAATGCAATTATTTGGTGTACGACCGATTGGGGTATGGAAAATCGGGACCCTTTGAAAATCCGGTACGGGACAAGCACTATTTGGAAGCAGAAGCCACTTTTTTACACCAACTTTTAGTCGAACACAACCTCGAGAAAGTCATTCTCTTCGGACACAGCGATGGGGGTTCGATTGCCCTATTGACGGCAGCCCTATTCCCCGAGCGCATTCATGCCCTCATTACCGCGGGGGCCCATGTTTTTGTCGAGGAAGTGACGCTAGCAGGTATTCGCGCAGCACAAGAAGCCTATACTACCACCAACTTACCCCAGCGCTTAGCCAAATACCACGGTGCCAAAACGGATGCCCTAGTTAAGGCGTGGACCGAAACATGGCTATCTCCAGCCTTTCGAGATTGGAACCTTACCGCCTTTTTACCCCAAATTACTTGTCCCGCGCTCATCATCCAAGGCGAAGACGACGAATTTGGGACACCAGCGCAAGTCGAAGCTATTGTGGCCGGTTGTTCAGGACCTGCACAAGCGTGGCTGATTCCAGGCGTGCAACACAACCCGCATAAGGAAGTGCCTGAGGAGGTGATTAAAAAAGTAGAGTTTTTTTTGGAACAATTCTTATCTTAGGTGTTTATTTACTTATTGAATCGCATGAACATACGGTTTTTATTATTGTTATTGTGTCTAACACCAAAACTAAACGCCCAAACCCTCTACTCCAAAGCTTTTGGGAATCCGCAGCACCCGGCGTTGCTTTTTCTGCATGGCGGACCTGGGTACAATGCCGTGAGTTTTGAACTATCGACAGCGCCCATCTTGGCCGAACAAGGATACTATGTCATCGTGTATGACCGACGTGGTGAAGGACGCAGTATAGACCCCAATGCGGAATTCTCCTTGGCGGAAGCCGCTGCCGATATTCAAGGAGTCCTCGAAAAATATGCCGTTTCTAAAGTGCATTTACTTGGCCATAGCTTCGGAGGAATCCTCGCCCTGAAGTTCGCCCGCACCCATCCCGAAAAGGTGCACTCCGTAGTTTTGATCAGCGCTCCCCTCGATTTACAGGAATCCTTTCAACACATTATTGTGCAATGCAAAACCATCTATGAAGCCAAAGAAGATTTGGTCAACTTAAAGTATGTAGGGCTTTTACAAGAAATGGACCCGCATTCGATGTTGTTTGCCTCCTATTGTTTCCTACATGCGCTGCGCAACGGATTCTATACCACGCCAAACCCCACTCCCGATGCCCAGCAACAGTATACTGCGCTGATGGAACAACCCGATTTCAAACGCTGGGGCAATGCCATGACCGAACAGGCCCCGCTCGGATTTCATCGCAATGATGCCTACACTCAAATGAAACTATACGACTTAATCCGACAAGTCCTCCAAAAGAAAGTACCCGTTTTCGGATTTTATGGTGAGGACGATCGTTTGTACCCCAAAACCCAACGGCAAACCCTTGAAGCACTCCTTCCACAAGGGCATTTTAAATCCTGGGAGCGCTGCGGCCATGCCGTATTCATCGATCAACAAGCACAATTTATAGCAGCGCTACGGCAGTTACCACAAGGTTAAGAATTCGCTTACGATTAAGCCATAGGATAGACTCTTTTCATACAAATTCTCAGGAAATTGAAGTGCATCTGTACGATTTTTTTGACTTTCATTCAAAAAGTCTATTTTTGTGACTAGGTTTTGATTGCAACCTATTACAACGATTGTACTGCGAGCCATGAAGCACTTTTTTTTACAAACCCATTTGTTTTGGATACTCACCAAATTCATGTTGGCCATCGCTGGTATTGGCGGGTTCATCAGCATGTGGTCGTTGGGAATTTTTCGGGATCATTTTACCGTAATGGCCAATGGTCTTTTGGTACTCTATGGCCTATTGTTGGGTTATAGTGGCTATGCTGATATTCGCAGTATTCCTCCCAATACAATAATTCGCCTCATCACAGGGACTTTATCGGTAGTTTCGGGATTGGCGTTGTTGCTACTCATCTTTCTACAACATGTTCGCAACCCTTTTATTACCCTATTTATGGCATTGTGGGTGATTGTGTTGGGACTCTATGAATGGGCGCAACTGGTTCGTGAATAACGGCTAATTATTTTTTTTAAAAAAAGGTCCTCGCAACAATCGGTTTTTCCTTTTTTTAAACATTCGTTAAAGTCGCCGTACGCTATCTTTTTCCCTTTTATCTTTGAAAGCAAACCATATTATTTTTATTCAAACAACATGGATACGTTAAAAATTGCCTTAGATTGGACCCCCAACGTCAATCACCTTGGCTTTTTCATCGCACAAGAAAAAGGATTTTATCACGAATTGGGTCTCTCGGTCTCTTTCCTCAACCCCCAAGAAGATCACTACCAAACCACTCCGGGCAAAAAATTGGAACTGGGTCTTGCCGACATGGCCCTTGCCCCATTTGAAACGGTTATTAGTTTAAACAACAAAAACAACCGTGTAGAAGCGATTGCGGTATATGCGTTACTGCAATCCGACTTGAGTAGTATTACCACTTTAGCGTCTACGGGCATTAACAGTCCCCGTGAATTGGTGGGAAAAACCTATGCCTCCTACAAAGCCCGTTACGAAGATACCATTGTACAAGAATTGGTGCGTCACGATGGCGGTGAGGGTGTTTTTACGGTAAGTTACCCCGAAAAATTAGGCATTTGGAATACTCTTTTGGGGGGAAAGGCAGAGGCCACTTGGATTTTTGACAATTGGGAAGGCGTTGAAGCGACCACGCAGGGTATCGCTTTACGTTCATTCCGACTGGCCGATTATGGAATTCCTTATGGCTATTCTCCCGTACTAATCGCCAAAAGAAGTCAACTTGAAGTCCACCGCGCGTTGTATAAAAAATGTATTGCCGCGACCCAAAAAGGATATGCCTTCGCGCAAACCCATCCCGAAGAAGCGGTTGCTATTCTAAAAAATGTAGTCCCCGAAAGGGATCGAATCCATATCGACCTTGCGCAATCCCTAGCCGTTACAGCTCCCCATTTTGGTGAAAAAGAACTTCACGGGTTCATGGACCCCGAACGGGTTCACGCATTTCTACATTGGCTGGTAAACCATAAATTAGAAAATGAGGTGATCCTAAAACAAACCCTGTTTACCAACGAGCTACTTTCGTAATTGATCTAGTATCCTGGAGTTAAACCCGCAACGCTACTCCTACCCTATCTGTAGAAGCTTATGCTGCCACTCGGTTGTATAGGCTTCTTCTTTTTTGAAAAACCGAAAAGAATAAAATGGTATTCCTCCGATTTTAGTATTTTTGGGTAACCAACCCTAAACTAAAAAAACACGAATGGCTGAACAATGTACCCACTGCGCTTTGACCGTGGAAGGGAATTTCTGCAGTTCCTGCGGTCAGAAAAAATTCAAACGCATCGATCGAAAATATTTATGGGATGAAATTCAATACACCCTTTTACACACCAATAAAGGTTTATTGTATTCCCTTAAAAAAATAGCCCGAAATCCGGGGAAAACAGCACGCGAATTTATTGAAGGCGATCGGGTAAGCCATTACAAACCCATACTTCTTGTCTTTTTATTGAGTGGTTTTTCTACATTCATCTCCTTTAAAGTCATCAACATGAAAAAAATCATGGCGGAATATTTTGCATCACAAAAGATGAATTCCCCGATGATGAATGATTTTTTGAGTTTCATGTCCAGTTACAATTCATTACTCATGCTAATATATATCCCGTTGTTTGCCATAGCCACTTTCATCTGTTTTAGAAAATGGGGGCAAAACTACTATGAACATGTAGTTATGAATGCCTATATACTGAGCTTTTACACCTTATTGTCCTTTGTTTTTCTTTATCCCCCCATGTATTTTATACAAGATGATCCTGGGGCCTATTTTGCGTTTAATCAATATGCGTTGTTGATTGTTCCACTTATGTTGGTTTGGTTTTTTAAAGGCTATTATCATGAACACCCCTTAAAAGTAGTCCTACTTCGGGTATTGGGAGTGCTAGGGATTACGCTGCTTGGCTACCTTCTTATCATAACAGTGGTAGGCGTATTGATGTTTGTGTATGCCATGTCCTTAGGTCCCGAGGCATTGGAGTATGTAAAACCCGTAAAGTAGCACGTAGTCCTAACGAGATACGAAAATGGAATGTACTCCGTTATCCTAAAGAAACTTAAACTTGCTGCCTTGATGCTTCGTATATTTTTCCTCAGTGGTATACTATTAGGATTCTCAAGCTATACCGAGCCCAAAGTTGCGATGTTGCCCGACGGTACTTATAACGTGCAACTCGACGCCGCTTACGTTGAAACAGGGCCTTCCCATTTTCGATTACATCTTAAGGGGAAGATGGTTACCATGGAGTTGGCAGACCAAACCCATACCTATCCATTGGAATGGATTGATACCGATTCGTTTGTCATAATTGGCTACACCCAACCTGCCGAACCTACGGCTTTGGAGCGCGAAATGCTAAAAGGATACACCCCATCGTTTAATGTTACGACCGCAAAAAACGGTACCTTTCGTTTTGTCTTGGGCGATCAAGACCAAGCCGATTGCATTTACAGTGGAAGTTTGATTCCTTTTCCTTAAAATGGAATATGAATTCCTAAACCCAGAAATCCGTACTTTTGTTTCTACCCGTTACCTCGGAGTGATGTCAACGCTGGCTATCATTCCGAGGTATGCCTTACGATTTCTATGATGTCTTCAAAACGAAAAACAACGCGACTATTCAACCCTTCACTTTTTTCTATGTTGCAATTCCAAGGTTATAGCATCGGAATTGGAGTGTTGTTGAGTTTACCGATTGGAAGTAGTGCTGCTTTTTTTCTATGGGCTTTAGAGGAAGTGACCCAAATCCGTATGGTCCATTCCTATTTAATATTGGGGTTGCCACTTGCGGGTTGGGCCATGGGATATCTTTACCACCGTTGGGGCAAACAAGCCAATGGAGGAAATGCCGTAGTGCGTGCCGCGCTAGTAGACGCCCAAACACCTATACCAATACGCATGGGACCCATGGTTTTGGGAAGCACGCTCGTCGCCCATTTATTTGGGGCTTCTGTCGGACGAGAAGGCACGGCATTGCAAATGGCTGCGGCATTGGTTCGACCGATAGTGTGCCTTTTCAACAAATCTGAAAATCACTACAGAGTAGCGTTGACGGCAGCCATAGCAGGGGGATTTGGAGCTGTTTTTGGAACGCCATGGGCAGGATTCGTTTTTGCATTGGAATGGAATCGGAAGCAACCGTTACGCGGACAAGCATTGCTCCCTGCCTTTATAACGGCACTTTTATCGGATTGGGTTTGTACCGCATGGGGAATTTCACACGGTACATTTCCAACACTTCAAATTCCTGAATTTGCGATGACTTACATCGGTTGGGTGTTGGGTGCTGGAGTATTATTTGGACTCACCGCTCGATGTTTTGTAAGCCTTCAGGGTGAAGTGCGAAAAATAGCAGCACGATGGATTTCCTCCCCTCCTTTGCGTTTGTTTTGGGGAGGAACTCTTTTTGTGATTATTGTTAGCCTTCTGGGCAACGATCGCTATGTAGGGCTGGGATTACCAATTATACAAGACGCTTTTTCAGCAACCTTGTCGTGGAAAGATTCCTTTTGGAAACTGGTATTAACCGCTTTGGTGCTTGGTGTAGGCTTTAAAGGGGGAGAAGTCACCCCGTTATTTTTTATTGGGGCTACTTTAGGGAGTGCGCTCACATTTGTTTTCCCCTATTCCCCTGGATTATGGGCCGCATTGGGTTGGGTAGCGGTATTTGCTGGAGCCACACATACGCCCTTGGCATGTATCGTTATGGCAGGAGAACTTTTTGGTGATGAAATCGTTCCCAGTGCAGCCTTAGCATGTGCAATAGCCTATAGCGTTTCGGGGAAAAAATCAGTGTATACCGAATAAAGAGTTATGGGTTTTCGGCCTCAGAAAACACTATAGCTGCATCGGGGAAAATCGATTCTTGATCTGAAAAATCCAATACTTCGGCGTGGGCGACGGAACGCGTGAGTTCATCTATTCCTTTTTGTAAAAGACGTTCCGTAGTGTATTTGCGACTTGTTGCAAGTACCAACCCGTCTTTGGTGAGCCGAAAAAAGAATTTACCCCCTGAAGCTTTACTTTGGGAGATCGTAAATCGCTCCCATTGCGTTTGAAAAGCCTGGATCATTTCTTCGCAATCGCTTTTTTGTTTACACGATAGGCTTGTGAAGATGGTTTTCCCTTTTCGGGAAGCAAAGATAAATTTATAAGTCCCATTGAGGCGTTTACTGATGACAAATGCACCCATTACACTATTTTTTATTTTTTTTCAAAAATAAAGTGCAAGCACAAAAATGGAAAGCGCCCCTAAAAAAGTTATGAAGAAGTTACCACAAAAACGGACCAAAATGTAAGTTCCTGGAAATCAATAACTAAGAATAACCCTACAAGACGAAAGGTATTTTTCCTCCGTTCAAAGGGTATTTTTCCTCTAAACTTTGGGAAAAAAACTTACATTTTTAGGAAAAATACGTAGTATTACGTATACAATTAGTGTAGAACTTTTCTTAACTTTGAAATTATTAAGCCCCAATTTAATAGCGTATGACTTACAAGGATTTTGAAATTAACCAAAATTTCATTGTGAAAGCCCAGGATTTCCTGGAGAAAATGGACCCGGTGCATTACACCCCTTTCCCCGAAATGAATGTGCATTTGTACAACATGTTCAGTCAAAATCGGGAGAAAATTAAGAAAACGTATTTCCGTGAATTGATCAAAGACTTGAAAGCTGGCGACTACAAGAGTTTGAATCGCTACGTCTTATTCATCGTTTTAGATCCGTTTGAGGAAAATGATGCAAAGTATTTTCTGGAGATTTTTAAATCCATTTCTACGGCTATGGACACGTTTGGGTGTACCAATTACTTGTTGGAATTCCTCTGGTGGCAATTGGACTTCACCGCTAATGAGGGATTGTACATGAATCAGTTGGAACAATTCCAAAGCGTGTTTACTACGTTGCAGAAGCAAGTTTCGGAACATGATCCGTTGGATGATTATCAGATTCGAAAGAAAATCTATGAAATTCTAGTCTATTAAAGGATGAGGAAGCCGGTGTAAAAGCCGGCTTTTTTTTATGTTTTTCTTATCGATTCGCATCTAAAATATATTGTATCTTAGCACGCTTTTCTAACCTTGAACTGCCTATCTGGTCGCATACTGCACCCTTGTTGAAGCACGTCTGAAGGGAAGCATGGGCGGAAGCCGAAAATAACTCCAAAAAATAAATAGTTAAATAATAGAAGTATTATGGCATTTGAAGATTATCAAAACGAAGACGAGCGCATTCAGGAAAAATTTAAACAAAAAACCTGGAATGAAGTTCGCACCAACGATTCTTGGGCGATTTTTAAAATCATGTCCGAATTTGTAAACGGCTATGAAACCATGGCGCGTATTGGACCTTGTGTTTCTATTTTTGGATCGGCACGTACCAAACCTGACCATAAATACTATCAACTTGCCGAACGTATTGCTTACAAAATTAGTAAAGCGGGGTATGGTGTCATTACGGGGGGCGGTCCTGGAATCATGGAAGCGGGTAACAAAGGAGCGCATCACGGAGGAGGAACCTCGGTAGGTCTGAATATCGAGTTGCCTTTTGAACAACATTTCAATCCGTATATCGACAAAGACAAGAACCTAAACTTTGACTACTTTTTTGTGCGTAAGGTTATGTTTGTAAAATATTCGCAAGGTTTTGTGGTCATGCCGGGTGGATTTGGAACGTTGGACGAACTCTTTGAAGCGTTGACATTGATTCAAACGAAGAAAATCGGAAAATTCCCTATCATTTTGGTTGGTACTGAATTTTGGTCGGGACTTTTGGATTGGATTAAAACGGTGATCATTGAAAAATACCATAATGCCAATCCGGAAGATATGAAGTTGATTCAGGTGGTTGACAATGAAGATGAAGTTGTTGAAGCCTTGGATGCCTTCTACAAAAAATACAATTTAAGTCCGAATTTCTAATCCCATTCGGCCCCTTTCTCACGCCCCGGTAGCTGTTATCGCGGGCGTTTTTTTATTTTAGAAAAGAAATAAAGTGCAACCGTAAAACGTTAATGAGGTAGTAAAGCAACCTTTTACACGGTATTGCATCAAAATCTATATCTTTGGTTGGTGGGGTATCCCTTTTCAAAAAGATACGCTTTCTTCCCAAATTGCCTCGTATGAATAAAGTTTTATTATGGTGGTTTAGCCTTTTATCTTGTGGATTCTCTGCGTCTCTTTTGGCACAACACCAAACGAAACTCACCGTGGATTACCTGCCCGAAAAACAAACCTTGAATGTTTATCAAGAGCTTACTTTTCACAATACCACAGGAACCACCTTATCGGTAGTAATACTCAACGATTGGATACATGCGTATTCGGACCGGAATACACCCTTGGCCGAACGTTTTGCCGATGAATTTGTACGCAGTTTTCACGTCGCCACTGCCAAAGAGCGCGGAGCTACTCATGGACTCTCGGTTATCGATGATCAAAAAACGCTGCTGGATTGGTCGCGGTTGCCCGACCACCCCGATTTGATTGCTATTCCTTTACGGGAACCTTTGGCACCCCAAGCAACGACTACTTTGATACTCTCTTACCATTTAAAACTTCCCGACCAGCGGTTTACGGGAATTGGTTTTAATGCCGACAACGAAGTTGTATTGGACCAATGGATACTCACCCCTGCGCGTTGGGAAAATGGTGATTTTTTAAAGTATAGCAACTTAAATATTGATGATGCCACCAATGCGCCGATGGATGTGGAATTGCATATTCGTCCCGCTGGATTTCAGGTGATTAGCGACTTGACGTTGGAAAAGCAAACCGATACGGCCTACCATTTTGAAGGAAAAAACAGAATCCAAGTGCATTTGTACCTCACCCGTAGCAACGACTTCCAGAGTTTTAACAACGAACGCGGTAGTATTGTGACCAATCTGCAAGAAAAACGAATCAATGCGGTACAGAAAGCCATCTTGATTGAGAAAATTGAGAACTATGTTACGGGCTTTCTCGGCAAAAATCCACTCCCAAAAACAACGGTGACGCAAGCCGACTACGATCGAAATCCGTTTTACGGGTTAAATCAGTTACCCAATTTCATCCGCCCATTTCCCGATGATTTTGTATTTGAGCTAAAATTTTTGAAGACTTATCTCTACAACCGTTTGAAGACGACCTTACTCATTGATCCACGGAAAGATAATTGGCTTATTGATGCGCTTCAAATTTACATCATGATGCAATACATCGATGAACATTATCCCGAAATGAAAATGATGGGCGCTTTGGGAAAAATAAACCTGTTGAAAGGATATCGATTGCTCTCGTTGGATTTCAACGAACAATACAGTTATTTCTACATGCTAATGGCGCGAAAGAATTTGGACCAACCCTTGGGTGATTCGAAAGATAAGCTCTTGAAATTTAACGAGAAAATTGCGTCAAAGTATCGTGCAGGATTGAGTTTTCGATACCTTTCGGAGTACATTGGCAAAGACCAACTACGGCAAGCGTTGGAACAATTATTAAAACAAGCGTTGGTTCAACCCACTTCAACTATCGATTTTAAACAAATTGTAGCGCAACAAACCGAAAAAGACATCCAATGGTTTTTTGAGTACATTATTCAATCCAGAAAAATTATTGATTACAAACTAGACCTGCTCTCTAAATCCAAGGACAGTGTAACGTTTCAGTTAAAAAACCGAACAGGAGTCGATGTCCCGATTCCGATTTACGGTATCAAGAAAAAAGAGGTAGTTTTTAAAACTTGGCTAGAGCCGAAAGATCAAAATCAAGTATTTACGCTACCTCGAAAAGAGGCGGACAAATTGGTTTTGAATTATGAAAATACCGTTCCTGAGTTCAACCAACGAAATAACTGGAAGTCATTAAAGTCATTTTTTATCAGTAATCGTCCGTTGAAGTTTCGATTTTTGAAAGATTTGGAGGACCCCAATTACAACCAAATTATGTACCTGCCCGTTATGGGATTCAACTACTATGATGGGGTGATTTTGGGATTGAGTTTAAACAACCGAACCGTTTTGGACAAACCCATCAATTTTGATGTTATTCCCTCCTACTCGACCAATTCATCATCGCTTTCGGGGAGCGCCAACATCACATTTAATCAATTTTTACGAAATTCCAATTTGTTTTCCATCAAATACGGTGTGGGAGGCAGTCATTTTCGATATGCCCCAGATGCGACCTATCAGAAGCTTACACCGTTTGTACAGATGCGTATTCGCGAAAAAGACTACCGTAAAAACCACATTCAGATTATTAATTTTCGCAATGTATACGTCAATCGGGAACCGAGTTTGTTTGTGCAAACCCCCGGTGAAAATCGGTATTCTGTAGCTGATTTTCGTTACATCAATACCGACATGACCATCACACATACCTTTTCGTATAGTGCCAATTTTCAAATCGCCTCCCAATTTTCCAAAACCTCGGCAGAAGTGGTGTACCGTCATTTATTTCAAAACAACCGTCAGGTGAACATTCGTTTTTTTGGCGGAATCTTTTTGCGTAATGACGACACCAAAGACTTCTTTAGTTTTGCTTTAGAGCGTCCCACGGACTACTTGTTTGATTACCCCTTCTTGGGACGATCGGAAAGCACGGGCATCTTTCGCCAACAATTTATCACAGCCGAAGGAGGTTTTAAATCGCGTTTTACCAACCAATTGGCCAATGAATGGTTGGTCAGTACCAATGTTAGTGGTAGCATTTGGAACTGGATTGAGGCGTATGCCGATTTTGGTGTATTGAAAGATCGTGGACAAGATGCGGTATTCCGAATGGATTCGGGGATACGTTTTAATTTGATTACCGATTATTTGGAATTTTATTTTCCCATATACTCCAGTATGGGTTGGGATTTTGGCCGACCCAACTACCATGAACAGATTCGCTTTGTGTTTACCATTGATCCGCGATCGTTGGTCGGACTTTTTACACGAAAATGGTTTTAATTGCTGCTTTTTATTTATTTATCGCACTGAATTATGGTGTTTTATGTTTAAAATGAAATTATTTCATAAAAAAATGGGGTTAAATTAGAGATTGTTCAAAATTTAATTGCAAGCAACGGTAACAACCAATCTATTTTTTAGCTAACTTTGTTTTTTTGATGTTTATTAAAACGTTATGACGACAGCACAAACCAACACAGCCATCAGTTTTGAAGATTTCAAAGCAGAAGTTCTAAACGATTATAAAATTGCTCGTATCAGTCGCGAATGCAGTCTTCTGGGACGCAAGGAAGTACTGACGGGTAAGGCAAAGTTTGGTATTTTCGGCGATGGAAAAGAGGTGCCCCAATTGGCGATGGCCAAAGCTTTTCAAAACGGGGATTTCCGTTCGGGTTATTACCGCGATCAAACCTTTATGATGGCCATCGGTGCCCTTACGATTGAACAATTTTTTGCAGGTTTGTATGGGCACACCGATTTGGAACACGATCCGATGAGTGCAGGCCGACAAATGGGCGGGCATTTTGCAACCCATTCGTTGGATGTAAACGGGCAGTGGAAGGATTTGACGGCACAAAAAAATTCCAGTTCAGATATATCACCCACAGCGGGACAGATGCCTCGTTTATTAGGGTTGGCGCAAGCCTCCAAAATTTACCGTCATGTATCGGGAATAGATTCCCAACTTTTTTCCAATGAAGGAAATGAAGTCGCTTGGGGTACCATTGGAAACGCCTCTACCTCAGAAGGATTGTTTTTTGAAACGATGAATGCAGCGGGGGTACTTCAAGTTCCCATGGTCATGAGTGTTTGGGATGATGAATATGGCATTTCAGTGCATGCCCGTCATCAAACCACTAAAGAGAATATTTCGGCTTTATTGGCGGGTTTCCAAAGAGATGAAAATCAAAATGGTTTTGAAATCTTTACCGTTATGGGGTGGGACTATCCTGCTCTTGTAGAAACGTATCAAAAAGCCGCTGCAATTGCCCGCGAATCGCATGTTCCCGTGCTTATCCATGTTCGTGAACTGACACAACCGCAAGGCCACTCTACTTCGGGAAGTCACGAACGCTACAAAGATGAAACCCGTCTAGCGTGGGAAGCCGAATACGATTGTTTGGCACAGATGCGTCAGTGGTTGATCGGCAACAACCTCGCCACTGAATCCGACTTAGATGCGTTAGATTCGTCCTGTAAAAAAGAGGTTTTAGAGGGTAAAAAAGCGGCTTGGAATGCATTTATTGCCCCTTTCAAAGCGGAGCAGAACGAATTGTGTTCACTTTTGAATGATTTGGCCCAAGGTAGCAGTCGAAAAGTTTTTATCGAAAAATACAGTAGCGATTTGGCAGCTGTAAAAGAGCCTATTCGTAAAGATATTTTAAGTACAGCGCGAAAAGTTTTACGCCTGCTCATCGGTGAGTCAGGACAAAAACCATTAGCGCAATGGATTCAATCGTATACAGCAAAAATCCAACCCAAATACAGTTCCCATTTATTTTCTGAATCAGAAAACAGGATTGCCACAATACATGAAGTAGCGCCTCAATTTGATGCTTCTTCCGAACTTGTAGATGCACGTTTGGTGTTGCGGGATAATTTTGATGCCTTATTTACCAAATACCCCAATACCTTGATTTTTGGGGAAGATTCGGGAAATATCGGCGATGTTAACCAAGGATTGGAAGGCATGCAACTCAAATATGGGGAACAGCGTGTTGCCGATGTGGGCATCCGAGAAGCTACCATTTTAGGGCAAGGTATTGGTATGGCGATGCGTGGCTTGCGTCCGATAGCTGAAATTCAGTATCTCGATTACCTTTTGTATGCTATACAAATTATGAGTGACGACTTGGCTACTTTGCAATACCGGACCCAAGGGCGTCAAAAAGCCCCGGTCATTATACGTACCCGAGGACACCGTTTGGAAGGTATTTGGCATTCTGGGTCTCCCATGGGTATGATCATCAATGCAGTGCGAGGCATCCATGTTTTGGTTCCGCGAAACATGACCAAAGCCGCTGGTTTTTACAATGCCTTGATGGAAAAAGATGAACCGGCATTGGTGGTAGAATGTTTAAATGGCTACCGTTTAAAAGAAAAGATGCCTGTAAATTTAGGGGATTTTAAAACTCCCTTGGGCGTTGTAGAAACGTTAAAAGAGGGATCCGATATTACGCTGGTTTCCTATGGTTCCACCTTGCGATTGGTAGAACAAGCGGCCAACGAACTGGAAGCTGTTGGAATCAGTGCTGAAATTATTGACATACAGTCGTTATTACCCTTTGACTTGGCGCATGATATAGTAAAAAGTATTGCCAAAACCAACCGCCTTTTGGTGATTGATGAGGATGTTCCGGGTGGTGCAAGTGCCTTTATTTTACAACAAATTGTAGAAGAACAAAAGGCCTATACCTATTTGGACAGCGCCCCTGAAACTCTAACCGCCAAAGCACATCGCCCTGCGTATGGAACTGACGGCGATTATTTTTCAAAACCCTCGGTGGAAGATATCTTTGAAAAAGTCTATGCGATTATGCACGAAGCCAATCCCAAACGTTATCCGGCTTTGTTTTAATCCCTTGGCACAGTAAAAAAAATCGGCTTAAGCCGATTTTTTTTATTTCAAGATTCTAAACTCACATCGTCGGTTAATCGAATGTTCTGCTTCGGTACATTTATCGCCACAATTAACTAATGGAGTACTTTCTCCAAAACCTTTATGACGCAAACGTGAACGGTCGATTCCTTGGTTGACAATATACTCCAACGTAGAAGAAGCACGGTTATTGGAAAGCATCAAATTGTAGGTTTCTGACGCACGAGAATCGGTATGTGCTCCAATTTGGATTTCCATACGTGGATACTTTTTCAACAATCCAACCAATACATCAAGAATTTTGGCCGCCTCGGGTTTGATATTCCATTTATTCAAATCAAAATAAATATTTTCCAATTCGATATATACATAACCGTCATTTTTGGTTACGACGATATCTTCGGCATCATCATACGATTCAACTTCCAATTCGATGGAATACCGCGCCTTTCCTTCATCATTGGTGGAAAATTGCTCACTGTGGGGAATGTATAAGTCTCGGATAGCTTCCAAACGATAGGTCTTGTTGGGTTTGGTGTTGAAAAAGTAATCGGCGTTTGAACCTACTATCATTTGCCCTACCAACACCTCATTTTCATCATATAAACTTACCTGAGTCCCGGGCAGTAATTGTTTGGTTACTTTATCGCGAACATCCCCTTCTACCAGATAACGACGCTCATTATCTTTGCGCTTAAAGCTATACAAATTGTCATATCCTTTGCGGTTGGAAGAGAAGAAACCTTCTTGTGTTTTTTCATTCAACACAAAACCAAAATCGTCTAAGCCGCTGTTGATGGTTTGCCCCAAATTAAGGGGTTTAGCATAGTTATCTTGGTATTTTTTGGTCATAAACAAATCCAAACCACCCATACCTTCATGGCCGTTGGATGCAAAGTACAGAGTTCCATCGGTGGTGATAAAGGGAAATTGCTCTAAATGTTCAGTATTAATAACATCGCCCAAATTTTGAGGTTCTCCAAAGGTACCATCGGGACGGACTTCCACAACATACAAATCGAAGGAGCCTTTACCACCCGGACGATCGCTTGAAAAATAAAGTTGAGTTCCATCGGGGGAAAGGTAAGGATGTTGTGTTGAAAAAGTGTCGCTGCAAAAAGGCAACGCTGTAATATTTTTCCATTCGTTGTCCACCCATTCGGCGCGGAATAACTTCACAGAAGCAAACTTTTCATCACCTACTTTAACCCGTTTGCTGTTGGTTCTGCTGAAATACATAATTTTACCGTCTGTAGAAAAAACAGCATTACTTTCATGCGTTTTAGTATTAATAGATTTTGGAAAGGGTTGAATGTTTTCCAATTGATTTTCTGCATTTAAAGTCGCTTCAAAAAGATCCAGATAGGGCTTGTCATTCCAACTAAAGAGCGGTTGTTCTGTACTTCGCAGCGAGGCAAAAACCACTTTATCGCCGCGATACGCCATCCCGAAATCCCCCGTATTATTGGTTTTAGTCATCAGTTGAATTTCATAATCATGGGGAACAATAGTATTCAAATTATCGATGAATTTCTGGGTATCAACAGGATACTTGAGATATTCGCCCATAATTTTATCGGCTTTTTCGTAATCTTTGATTCCTTTTAAGGCATGGGCATAGCGAAAGTAATATTCGGGTTTGACCGAATCTTTGTATTGAAAAAACAACTGCCCATAATTTTTTACCGCAGCATCCATTTGCGCATTGTAATAATAACAATCCCCTAGGTTGGATAAAATCAAACGGTTGGGTTTGAGCGTTTCATAGACCGAAGCCGCTTGAACATAAGCTTTATTGGCAAACAATTTATTAGCAAACTTAACAGAGGGTTTCTTTTGGGCCGAAACGCCGAAAGTTCCCAATATCAAAAAGAGGTAAAGTATACGCATAGCCATCCTTTTAAAAGAAACGGGGTGATTTATCATAGCCATTGCCGGCGCTATTTTTACCGGATTTACTGAGGTTAAACAAAACCATGATTTCATGTGAACCTGAATTAAAGCGACTTAAGTTGGACAAGGTGTAATCGTAAGCGTATCCTATACGTAAATTTTGAGTGATACGAAAATTCACTAAACCACTTACAGCATCTCCCACGCGGTAACCAACTCCCATTTCTAACATGTTGTTGTACAAAAAATTTGCGGTAACATCCAAGGAAATCGGTGAACCTGAGACCGCTTTGGTCATAAAAGCGGGTTTAAACTTGAATTGATCGTTCAACTCAAATACATAGCCCCCTGTAAGAAAGTAATGTATCTCTTCCACACCAGTTCGTGTTAAACCATCCCGTGTTTCAAGATGTTTGGTGCGTAATAAATTGGGAGCCGATAGTCCTACATAATAGTTTTCACCAAAATAAAAAGTCCCCACCCCAATGTTGGGATAGGTGCGACTCAAGTTATTGGCAAAAGCCTGATCGGGTAGATTATCAGTGAATACAAAACCATTGAAGTTAGTACTAAAAAAAGTAGCTCCCGCTTTAATCCCAAAGGATAATTTTTGCTTTTCTCCAAGAGGCAAAACATAAGCTACATCAGCAAATACATTACTTTCTTGGACCACATCGCCAATTTCGTCGTGCACAATAGACATTCCCACTTCGACCCGTTTTTTCAAAGGAGTATGCATAAAAAATGTTCCTGTCGTAGGTCCACCTACAGCACCCACCCACTGAGCGCGATACAATCCTCCCAAATTAATGGCATCGGCATCATCGGTAGCATAGGCAGGGTTTAGTACACTCATATTGTACATGTATTGGGTATACTGTGGATCTTGTTGCGCTTGCGTTCGGGTTAAACACAAGAGCAAAACAACAATAAGTATATATTTTATTCTATTAGCTTTCATAGGCGAATGTTATCTGCTTAAATAAAGACGTCCTTGTAGGGGAGCACGGACACCATCATTAAATTCTAAAATAAAGAAGTAAACTCCAACGGGTGCTAAACCACCCCCCACGGAACCCTCGGTTGAACGTCCATTCCAATGAGGATTTGAACGATTCCCCTTAAACAATACGTTGCCATAACGATTGAAAATTTCAATTGTAAAGTTGGGATACAGTTCTAGTAAATTTTGAATAATAAACGCATCGTTTACCCCATCGGTATTAGGTGAAAATCCGTCGGGAATAATAATATCGTCGGGGGTACAAGACTCGAGTACAACGGTCAACTCAAGGCGAATACTTTCGCATCCAGCACTGGATTGAACTGCACCATAATACGTTACTCCATCTTGCAATACCGTCAAAGCATCCAAAGGTGTTCCTCCTGAAGCCGAACTATACCATACGATAGTTCCTGACCCTGATAATTGAGCACTCAAATCGGAAAGCGTGGCATTGCTATCATTACAAAATGTAGTAGAACCTGTCAATACAGGTGGTTGCGGATTTTGAACTTCAAAAGTAACTGGTGTGAAATTCAAAGTACTGTTGCCACAAGATGAAATCTGACTGATGATTGAAGTAAAGGCTAGATTCACTGTTCCATCATTTACCAAATCACTTGATGGAATGATAAACGATGCTGCACCATTGCTAAAGGTTACTATGCTAGTAAATACACCTGTATTGGCACCTGTAAGTTGGTATTCTAATGTATAATTCCCATTTGTTAAGCCCGATGCACCAGTTATTGTCACCGTAGCTTGTTCGCCCAAACAAAGCGGAGCAACCACTACAGTAGCATTACTTAACGTGGGTTGTGGAAGTACCGTTATTGTGGTCGAAGCTGTTGAAATGGTCGAAGTACAATTTCCATTCAATGCGGTTACCGCTGTTAAAGAAATCGTCACGCTACCCGATGTTTGAAAATACGAACCCGGTATACTAAATTGACCATTTCCACCCGTTATTGCTACTGTTGCTGTGGTCCCTATGGATGGATTCGCATTAGTAACTGAGTAAGTGAATGTATAGTTTCCATCGGTTAAGGTTGTCGCCCCACTGATTGAGACAATTACAGCTGAATTCTGACATACGTTAGGTGCTGTTATGGTTCCTAAACCAAAATCAGGCGGTGCTATTAAATTAACCGATATAGTAGCCGTATCTGAATTACATGTACCTGTCCCAGCAACAGTATAAATATAAGACCCTGCGGGATCAAATGCCGGATTAAAAACACCAGTTCCACTAGCCAATGGTGGAGACCACGTTCCCCCTGACTGTGCAGAAGTACCTAAACTTAAAAATAAATCAATAGACGTCGCATTAGAACATAAGGTTATTGTTGCGTCTGCTCCTGCATTGGGTCCGGGTGTCAATGTTACGCTTACCGTAGCCGTATCGCTTCCACAAGGTGCGCCCCCTACCACTGTGTAGGTATAGGTGCCCGCTGTATCCACCGCAGGATTAAATAAGCCCGTGCCACTAGCCAAAGCCGGTGTCCACGTTCCTCCTGCTTGAGGCGCTCCTCCTAAACTTAAAAACAAATCGGTCGGGGTAGCATTCGAACATATCACTAATGTGCCGTCCGTTCCCGCATTGGG
>NZ_JAPZUB010000004.1 GCF_027533505.1 Flavobacterium sp.
GCTTTAGCACACAACTTAAGAAAGAAAATTGCAGCTTAAAGGCAATTTTAAACTCATTTTAAAATAGTAAACTTTTGATGAAAGTTTAATCAAATAAAAAAACCGTCTCAAAATTTTAGTATTGAGACGGCTTCTTTTTTATTGCTATGTTTTTGTTGTAAGCACCATAATGAGAAGTAAGGACACAAAAAAAGGAGCTGTTTACGAAAACAACTCCTTTTTATAATTTGTATTATGCTTTATGCTTTTTGTTTATTTCCTTTTAAAAGGTAGTATCCGTATACTAAAGAGATAAAAGTTAAAACATACAATTTTGTATCAATAGGGGCAGGTGCAGGGTCACCACCCTCCAATCCTCCACCGTCTTCATCATCCCCGGGCCCTTGGGCAAAGGTGGTCATAGTGTTGAATAAGACTATGCCTAAAACGGTTAAATAAACTAACTTGTTTTTCATCTTTTCAGATTTTGATGGCACAAAGATAGAATCATTTTTTAATAAAAACTTAAAATCATTAAAATAATCGTTTAAATTGGACTAAGAAACGATTAAAGTAATCCTTTACTTATTCTGATTCTGATGTAAAAAATAATTTCACACTAGGATATTTACTTTGCGTCATTTGTATGGTAAAATCAGAATCGGCCAAAAACACTAACTGTCCGTATTTGTCATGGGCTAAAAACTTTTGTTTGATGCGCTTGAACTCGGCAAATTCCTCGTTTTTAGGATCCTCAGGTTTTACCCAACATGCTTTATGAACGGGAAAATTCTCGTAGGAACATTTAGCGCCGTATTCATGTTCTAATCGGTATTGAATTACCTCATATTGTAAAGCACCTACCGTTCCAATGACTTTACGGTTGTTCATTTCCAAGGTAAACAACTGTGCTACCCCTTCATCCATTAATTGATCAATGCCTTTTTCCAATTGTTTTGCTTTCATGGGGTCGGCATTGTTGATGTATCGAAAATGCTCGGGTGAAAAACTTGGAATTCCCTTAAAATTCATTATTTCACCTTCGGTCAGGGTATCGCCAATTTTGAAATTTCCAGTATCATGTAAACCCACAATATCTCCTGGATAAGAGATGTCTACAATTTCCTTTCGCTCGGCAAAAAAGGCATTGGGACTCGAAAATTTTAACGTCTTTTGTAAGCGAACATGGGTGTACGGTTTGTTGCGTTCAAACGTACCCGATACAATTTTTACAAACGCCAAACGGTCGCGGTGCTTCGGGTCCATATTCGCATGGATTTTAAATACAAACCCCGATAACTTTTCTTCCTCAGGCTTCACCAAGCGGGTGTCGGAATCTTTGGGACGTGGACTTGGTGCGATTTCAATAAAACAATCCAAAAGTTCACGTACTCCAAAATTATTTAATGCCGATCCAAAGAAAACGGGTTGTAAATTCCCTTCGAGATAGGCTTCTCGATCGAATTCGGGGTAGACTTCTTGAATCAGCTCTAGTTCGTCTCGTAATTTGGCCGCCGCCTTTTCCCCAACCACTTGATCAAGTTCGTTGCTTTTTAAATCCTTTATTTCAACAACATCTTCAATGTTTTTTCTGCTATCACCACTAAAGAGATTGATATTCTTTTCCCATACATTATAAATCCCTTGGAAATCATAGCCCATCCCGATAGGAAAACTCATTGGCGTCACCTGAAGTCCGAGTTTTTTTTCCACTTCATCCATTAAATCAAAGGGATCTTTACCCTCACGATCCAATTTATTGATAAAGACTAAAATCGGAATCTTGCGCATACGGCATACTGAAACCAATTTTTCCGTTTGTTCCTCAACCCCTTTTGCCACGTCAATTACGACAATAACACTGTCAACGGCCGTAAGCGTTCGATAGGTATCCTCAGCAAAATCTTTGTGTCCAGGAGTGTCTAGGATATTGATTTTTTTATCCTTATAATTAAAAGCTAGTACGGATGTCGCTACCGAAATTCCTCTTTGGCGCTCAATTTCCATGAAGTCACTAGTGGCTCCTTTTTTTATTTTATTACTTTTTACCGCACCCGCCTCTTGAATGGCTCCTCCAAAAAGTAAAAGTTTTTCAGTGAGGGTTGTTTTCCCAGCATCAGGGTGAGAAATAATCCCAAAAGTGCGTCTCCGTGCGATTTCTTGTGTAAAATTCATAGCTTCAAAATTGGGTGCAAAAATAGTGTTTCTTTGCCAAAACCTTATGCAAACCTGGCGGAAAAACAACCTTGAATTGGTGTTAATAAATTTTTGTTAATAGTCGGTTACAACCTTGTGTAATAGTGCTGTTTTGTTACTTTTGTTGATTCATATTTACGCTCTTAAGCGCTTACGAAAAAATAATAATTTCTATGATGCGAATGAAAATAAGCTCTTTACTATTGGTGTTTTTTACCGTTTTGTCGGTACATTCTCAGCAACAAAATACAGCCAAAGAAGTTCTTTTTACCATTAATGACCAACCCTATTACACCGACGAATTTATTCGTGTATACCGCAAGAATTTAGATTTGGTAAAAGATGAGTCTCAAAAAGATTTAAATCAATACTTGGACTTGTACATTGGCTATAAGTTGAAAGTGAACAAAGCTTTTAAATTAGGACTACAGCAAGGAAGTGCTTATCAAAATGAGTTAAAATCGTACCGTACGCAACTTTCTAAGACCTATTTAATGGATTCAAAAGTTACCCAAGCCTTGATGGATGAAGGGTATGATCGTTTGCAAAAAGAAATAAATGCTTCTCACATTTTATTGATGGTAGATGAAAATGCAGCTCCCGCTGATACCTTAGCAGCCTATCAAAAAGCGATGGCTATTCGCGATCGTATTGTAAAAGGAGGGGAAGATTTTGGGGCGGTTGCGGAAGAAACTTCGCAAGATCCTTCGGCAAAAGAAAACAAAGGGAACTTAGGGTATTTTACTGCGTTTCGAATGGTTTATGCCTTTGAAAGCGGGGCGTACAAAACACCTGTGGGTAAAGTTTCAATGCCCGTGCGGTCTCGATTTGGGTATCATTTAATTAAAGTCAATGATATTCGAAATAATCGTGGCGAAATTTCAGTCTCTCATATCATGGTGCTCAAGCCAAAAGAAGGCGAAGATCCCTTAAAAGCCAAAACCAAAATCGATGAAATTTATCAAAAAATACAGCAAGGTGAAAGTTTTGAGGAATTGGCCAAACAATTGTCTGAAGACAAGTCGTCTTCTACGAAAGGGGGGCTGTTGAATAAATTTGCATCGGGTCAGTTGAGTTCTGAAGTTTTTGAAAATGAAGCATTTGCATTAAGCAAAGAACAGCCATTGTCCAAGCCTTTTGAAACGGCTTACGGTTGGCATATCGTTAAATTCAACGAAAAATATCCCTTGCGCAGTAAAGACGAAATGAAGTCTGAATTGGAAACAAAAATTGCACGTGACGACCGTTCGCGAAAAATTAGCGACGCCTTAGCGGTAAAATTGCGTCAAAAGTACCCGATGAAACGCGACAATAAGTTGTACAAAGAATTGGTCAAAACCCTTGACGATAATTTTTATAAAGGAGAGTGGAAAATGCCAGCTGATTTGACCAAATGCCAAGGCACGCTTTTCACCGTAGGGACGAAAGCGATAACAGGTGGCAACTTCTTGGATTTCCTCTACACACAACAAAAAAATGCAGCGGGGTTAAAACCGGTTGCCAAGTTGGCGGACTTTTATTTCGATCGTTTTGCCGATGAGCAACGCGCTTCTTACAATAATGAGAATTTAGAAAACGACCATCCCGAGTTTGCGGCTATCATGAATGAATATCGTGATGGTTTGCTTTTGTTTGATTTGATGGAAAAAGAAATCTGGCAACGATCGAAAACAGATACTTTGGGATTAAACGCTTTTTATGAAAATAACAAGCAGAAATATGTTTGGAAAACGCGTTATGATGCGGAAGTCTTTTCTTCAACACAACCTGATATCATGAAAAAAGTTATGGGGATGTTGAAAAAAGGAGCCACTGCTCAAGCGATTAAAGATAAGTTTAATACGGCCGAAAAATTAAATGTAATGATGTATGATGGGATTTATGAAGAAGGAGTGGATGCGCTTCCCAAAAATGTGAGTCCCGACTTAAAAGTTACCGATGTCTCTCAAAAAGGGGAGTATTATTATGTGGCACGCATACGAAAAGTCATACCTGCGGGGATAAAGACATTGGAAGAATGTAAAGGCCGTGTGACCAACGAATACCAACAATACCTCGAACAAAATTGGATCAACGAACTGAAGAAAGAGTTTACCATCAAGGTGAATAATGATGTTTTTGAACGGGTAAAACAACAAATTAAGAAATAAACATTCATGAATAGTACTTTTTCTATCTTTCGTATCCTCAGTGTTTTTCTTTTTTCCGTAGTAGCTGTATCGGCTCAGGAAATTATCCCCGAAAAACAGCCTGAAAAACCCGTTGAAAATCAGTTTCGAAAAAAACGTATTGACGGTATAGTAGCCACTGTAGGGGATTATAATATTTTGGATTCTGAAATTGATAAAACTTATCTTGAGATTGAAAGTCAAGGGCAATCTACCAAGGACATTACCCGCTGTCAGATTCTCGGGAAATTAATGGAGGAAAAACTGTATGCGCATCAAGCGATTCAAGACTCTATTCAAGTCAAAGATGAGGACGTTAAAGATCGAATGAACCAACAGATTGACTACATGGTAGAACAGTTAAAGTCGATGGATGCGGTGGTTAAGTATTTTAAGAAAGACAACGAAGATGAGTTTCGTACCGAATTGTTTGATATTTTGAAACAGCAACAGTTGGCTTCCGAAATGACTAAAAAAATTGTGAGTGCCGTTGAAATTACACCCGAAGAAACCCGCACTTTTTTTAAAAGTCTTTCCAAAGACGATCTGCCTCTTATCGGTGCTGAAGTAGAGGTTGCCCGAATTGTAATCAATCCCAAAGTGAGTGACGAAGAAAAAAAGGTAGTTATCGATCGCTTAAAGGAGATAAAAAACGAAGTGCTCAACGGTGCAAGTTTTACCACCAAAGCGGTTTTGTATACCGAAGACCCTGGCTCACGTTCGACAGGAGGGTATTACAAAATGAATAAGAAAACTCCTTTTGTCAAAGAGTTTAAAGATATTGCCTTTTCACTTCAAGAAGGTGAAATTTCGGAGCCTTTCGAAACAGAATTTGGATACCATATCATTTATTTGGAAAAAATTCGCGGTCAAGATTTAGAGATTCGTCATATTTTATTAAAACCCAAAGTAACGAGTGCTTCACTTAAAGAGGCGCGTGAAAAAGCGGAGTTGGTGCGTAAGCGTATCGCCGATAAAGAGCTGACTTTTGAAGAGGCTGCCCGTAAGTTTTCGGATGAGAAAGAAACCCGCGCTAACGGAGGGGTGTTAATTAATCCAAAAACGCAAGACACTCACTTTGAATTGACCAAAATGGATCCCGAAATGTACGGCCAAGTGTCCAATTTGAAGGGGGGCGAAATGACACCAGTGCTCTTTGACGATGACGGACGCAACGGAAAACGCTACATCATCATGTCAGTTACTTCCAAAATGGAAGAACATTTGGCTGATTTTAGTAAGGATTACACAAAAATTCGTGAGCTTGCACTAAAAGAAAAACAATTAAAAGCCATTGCTAAGTGGTTTGATGAAAAAATCAAAGAAACGTACATCAAAATCAATGCGGAATACCGCGACTGTAAATTCACCAATAACTGGTTAAAACAATAATTTAAACGCATTCCTATGTCAGACGTAACGGCTATTCAAAATCTTGTTGAAAAACGGAATCAGTTAAAAAACGAAATTGGAAAAGCAATTGTCGGTCAAGAGGCTGTAGTAGATCAAATTTTACTCAGTATTTTTTCGGGGGGACATGCTTTGCTCGTTGGGGTTCCCGGTTTGGCCAAAACATTAATGGTGAATACCATCGCTCAGGCGTTAGGATTGCATTTCAAGCGGATACAGTTTACCCCTGATTTGATGCCTTCTGATATTTTGGGAAGTGAAATTTTGGACGAAAACCGACAGTTTAAGTTTATCAAAGGCCCTGTTTTTTCCAATATTATTTTGGCGGATGAAATTAACCGAACACCACCCAAAACGCAAGCAGCTCTTTTAGAAGCGATGCAAGAGCGGGCAGTAACTATTGCCGGACACAATTACAAATTGGATTTGCCCTATTTTGTATTGGCAACCCAAAATCCCATCGAGCAAGAAGGAACTTATCCATTGCCAGAAGCGCAATTGGACCGATTTATGTTTGCCATCAAACTTGAATATCCCACTTTTGAGGAGGAAGTTCAAGTAGTTAAGTCTACCACCAACGACCAAAAGCCTGAAATTAATGCCTTATTTACGGCCCAAGAGATTATTGATTTTCAGCAATTGATACGACGCATTCCAGTGGCAGATAATGTGATTGAATATGCCGTAAGTTTGGTCAATAAAACTCGACCCAGTGGCGCTATGGCCGATGCTTATGTAAAGAATTATTTGGATTGGGGGGCAGGTCCTCGCGCTTCACAAAATTTAATCTTAGCCGCCAAAGCCCATGCAGCGTTTCAAGGAAAGTTTTCGCCCGATCGTGAAAATGTTCAGGCAGTGGCAGAAGGGATTTTACGTCACCGTATTATAAAGAATTACAAAGCTGATGCGGAGGGAATTACTGAAGAAATGATTATTCAAAAGCTGTTGTAATGGGACGTAAGTTGGTGGCATTGCTTCCAGAATTTCTCCTTTTTGGGGTTGCCCTTTTTTGGTTTCTAGAGCATTACTTGGGTTCGGGAACCGTATTTTATCCTGCTTTAATTGTAGGACTGTGTATTGGCATTAGTATTTTTTGGAAGCAACGAATCCTACGCCTTCTACTTGCAATGGGCGCTTTCGTTTTCGCAGGCTATTACACCTATGTGTTTTTTCAAATTTGGACCAATCGTTCAGAAGGACAAGGCTTAAATACGATGTTGTATTTTATGCTAATTCTTGTCTTAATCACACTATTTTCGGGGATTTCTTTAGTGTTTAAAGCCCTAAAAAAGGAAATGAATTTCTAGGGGTTTTCCCGTAGTTTGTTATTTTTAGTTAAAAAAATCAACTTATTTTAATTTTTCTTTTAATTATTCCCTTTTTAATAAAAATCATATAGCAATACTATGGTTTTTGCAAATTATTTCTTCTGATAAAGATATTTGATTAAAAATTTTTTAAAGAATATCGATTTCGTAAATTTGCGTTGCAAACAAATAAACCTTTATATATGGCTTTTGATATTGAAATGATTAAAAAGGTGTACGCCAACATGCCACAACGTGTCGATAAAGCACGTGCCTTGGTAGGTCGTCCGCTTACACTTTCAGAAAAGATTTTATATGCTCACTTATGGGAAGGAACTCCCTCGCAATCTTTTTCAAGAGGAAAAGATTATGTTGATTTCGCTCCTGACCGTGTCGCTTGTCAAGATGCAACGGCTCAGATGGCCTTGTTGCAATTCATGCACGCTGGGAAATCAAAAGTAGCCGTTCCTACAACCGTTCATTGTGACCACTTGATTCAAGCCAAAGTGGGGGCAAAAACCGATTTAGCGGTTGCCAATTCACAGTCGAAAGAAGTTTTTGATTTTTTATCTTCCGTTTCAAATAAATACGGTATCGGATTCTGGAAGCCCGGTTCTGGGATTATTCACCAGATCGTTCTAGAAAATTATGCATTCCCAGGCGGTATGATGATTGGTACTGATTCACACACTGTAAATGCTGGAGGTTTAGGGATGCTAGCAATTGGTGTGGGTGGTGCCGATGCAGTTGATGTAATGTCGGGTATGTCATGGGAGTTGAAGTTCCCTAAACTAATTGGAGTGAAACTAACCGGTAAATTGAACGGTTGGACGGCTCCCAAAGACGTAATTTTAAAAGTGGCCGATATCCTAACCGTAAAAGGAGGGACAGGAGCAATCGTTGAATATTTCGGCGAAGGAGCTATAGCAATGTCTTGTACAGGAAAAGGAACCATTTGTAATATGGGTGCCGAGATCGGAGCTACCACTTCAACTTTCGGATATGATGATTCGATGCGTCGTTATTTGATTGCCACAGGGCGCCAAGACGTAGTTGATGCTGCCGATCAAGTGGCCTCCTATTTGACTGCCGACCCTGAAGTATATGCAAATCCTGAAACGTACTTCGACCAATTGATTGAGATCAATCTATCGGAATTGGAGCCCCATATCAACGGGCCCTTTACACCTGATCGCGGAACACCTGTTTCAAAGATGAAAGATGAGGCCGCTAAAAATGGTTGGCCTTTGAAAGTAGAGTGGGGGTTGATTGGTTCTTGTACCAACTCTTCCTACGAAGATATGTCGCGCGCAGTCTCTATTGTGGAACAAGCTGTAGCGAATAATATTACCCCAAAAGCAGAATTTGGTATTAATCCGGGTTCAGAGCAAATTCGTTACACCATTGAGCGTGATGGTATTTTGGCTGCTTTTGAAAAAATGGGAACTAAAGTATTTACGAATGCTTGTGGTCCTTGTATCGGTCAATGGGATCGTGAAGGAGCCGATAAAGGCGAGAAAAACACCATTGTGCATTCGTTCAACCGTAACTTTTCGAAACGCGCCGATGGAAATCCAAATACCCATGCTTTTGTAACCTCCCCTGAGATGGTGGCCGCTTTGGCAATTTCTGGGCGTTTGGACTTTAATCCGATTACCGATACGCTATTGAATGATAACGGTGAAGCCATTAAATTAAATCCACCGGTAGGCGATGAATTGCCCAACCGAGGTTTTGATGTAGAAGATGCAGGATATCAAGCGCCTGCTTCTGACGGAAGTGCTGTTGAAGTGGTGGTATCGCCCACGTCAGAGCGTTTACAACTGTTGGATCCTTTTTCACCTTGGAACGGTCAAAACATTACGGGCGCAAAATTATTGATTAAGGCGTTTGGAAAATGTACCACCGACCACATTTCGATGGCAGGTCCATGGTTGCGTTTCCGTGGTCACTTGGATAATATTTCCAATAATATGTTGATTGGTGCGGAAAACGCTTTCAATGGAAAAGCAAATTCAGTGAAAAATCAGTTGACAGGCGCCTATGATGAAGTGCCAAAAGTACAGCGTGCTTACAAAGCGGCCGGTATTCCATCGATTGTAGTAGGAGACCAAAACTATGGTGAGGGATCGTCGCGTGAACATGCAGCTATGGAACCAAGACACTTAGGCGTTTCAGCTGTTTTGGTAAAATCATTTGCTCGTATTCACGAAACCAATCTTAAAAAGCAAGGGATGTTGGCACTAACGTTTGCTAATGAAGCTGATTACGATAAAATCCAAGAAGACGACACGTTCAACTTTGTGGACTTGACAGCATTCGCTCCAGGGAAGCCCTTAACCATTGAAGTAGTTCACGCTGATGGGTCTAAAGATACGATCATGGCGAATCACAGTTACAATGAGGGTCAAATCGAATGGTTTAAAGCGGGTTCTGCCTTGAATCTTATTGCTGCCGCTGGGAAAGCCTAAACGGTTAGTAATACATTTGCAATAAAAAAACGCCCCTTGCACAAGGGGCGTTTTTCGTAATAACCTAAAACAAAATATAATATGAGCATTATTCTTCAATGGCAATAGCACTTTGTGCTGTACTCGTGGGAACGTCGGGACGAACAGGTCTGTAAACCTCGGTTATGCCATTGCTCCGCACGACCGTATCATAATGAAATTCTACAGAGGTCAACCGATCGATTTCTTTGATGATACAACTTCCCGATACTTTAGCACCCTCAACTTCAAGCGTAATCCATGCGCCAGAGGTAGGTTTGTTTTGGGTAAAGTATTGAAACATCGCTTTGGAAATGGATTCCACCAAGTCTGCTCGTGCATGAAAGGTACTCACGATTACCGTGTGACCGCTCTGGTATCGAACAATGTATTCCATACCATTTTTACCATAAGCATAAGGCTTGATCGAATTACCTTGTGCAAAACTTTGTCCCATACTCATCATCCCCAGAATAAGAATGATAATGTATCGCATAGATTCGTAGGTTAAGTTACAATTCGATTTGGGGCAGAATTGTTTAAACTTGTTTACTTTCCTGAATCAAGTGTACGAACAAAATCGATAAAATACAAATAAAATCGACAAATGGTAATAAATGATATTATTTGTAATATAAATCTTATTTTTTACAAGATGAGGCAAAAAAAATCCCCCGACAAGGAGGAGTTTTCAATACGATTTAGCATAGGGATTACCCTTGATGCATTCGGTACAATTCGGTGATGCCATTCGGCCATTCGATTTTTTCAAAGTGAAATTCGACAGCCGTTAGTTTTCCTTTTTTAGTTACAATACATTTGCCCGTAACTTTTGCAAAATCACCATCGATAGTCACCGTCACGGGACCCGAATCATTATTTCGTAATTCATCCCAATAATATTGGTACACTTTATTGGCGATGTCTTCTTTGATACTTAGTTTGGAGTTGTACGTGCTTACAATTATGGTCTCTTTGGGAGAGGTGGCAATGAGTTCCATGCCATTGTAACCGTAGCGATACGTTTTGACACATTGTTCTTTACAAGTGCTTTGTGCTGATGCAAAGGTAGCAAACAACAGGAGCATTAGCGTGGTGCATTGTTTCATAGTTAAGTAGTTTGGGATCTAACTTGGGGCGAATTTAAAAAAATAATTTAGATAAAAAACAATAACTCGGTGAATTATAGCATTTTTCAGATTATTTTATGAAAAAAGTCCGACACTTCTTAAGCACCGGACTTTTTTTTTGAATTAATAACTATTAATAGTACGTATAGCGTCGTACTTTGGAAATGTATTTCGCTAGGCGTATCACCTGATGACTGTATCCATACTCGTTGTCATACCAAACGTATAAGACAATATTTTTTCCATCGCCTGAAACAATAGTAGCGTTGCTGTCATAAATGGATGGTGCTGAAGTGCCTACAATGTCAGAAGAAACCAACTCGTTGTTGAGTGAATATTTGATTTGCTCTACCAATTCCCCTTCTAAGGCATATTTTCGCATAATGTTATTGACTTCCGCTACCGTAGTCGTTTTTCCTACTTCCAAATTCAAAACGACCAATGAACCATTGGGTACGGGAACACGAATTGCATTGGAGGTTAGTTTTCCAGCCAAACTTGGCAAGGCTTTAGCAACAGCACTCCCAGCTCCCGTTTCGGTTATTACCATATTCAGGGCTGCGGCTCTTCCACGACGGTATTTTTTGTGCATGTTATCGACCAAATTCTGGTCGTTGGTGTAGGCATGAATCGTTTCTAAGTGTCCTTTTACCACACCAAGGGTATCTTCAATGGCTTTTAAAACTGGGGTAATCGCGTTGGTAGTACATGATGCCGCGGAATAAATTTTAACTTCATCCGGATTATAATCATTATGATTTACCCCGTGAACAATATTGGGTACGCCTTTTCCTGGCGCTGTAAGCAATACTTTTTCAACCCCTTTGGATGTCAAATGTCTTTTTAACGCTTCTTCCGTAGTAAACGCTCCTGTATTATCAATAACGAGCGCCTCTTCAATTCCGTATTGGGTATAATCAATTTCCTCGGGACCCGCAGCGGTAATGATATGCACTGTAGTTCCATTGATGATAAGGGCATTATTTTCGACATCGGCTGAAACAGATCCTTCAAAATCGCCATGAACAGAGTCGTACCGCAACAAGGAAGCTCTTTTTTCCAATGACTGTGCATCGTTGCGGTCACGGGTAACAATAGCACGTAAACGCAATTGTTCCCCTTTTCCAATTTTACTCATCATTTCTCGAGCGAGCAAACGACCAATACGTCCAAAACCATATAAAACCACATCTTTAGGCTTGATTTCCTGCGATTTTTTGGATTCCTTTAAACGATCAATCACAAAAGCACGCGGATCATGCACCGCATTAGTGTCCATGTGGAATTCGTAAGTAAGCTTTCCAATATCAATGCGTGAGGGCGGTAAATCAAGATTCGATAAGGCTTTGGCAATTTCAACAGTATCAAAAACATTTATTGGTTTTTGAATGAATTCCCCCGCATATTCATGCAAGTTCATTACATCGCTTACATTTCGATTCAACAAAGGATTGCGGAAGAAGATTAACTCTATGGATTTGTCATACCATAAATCACTCACAATTTTGATGATGTCGATGGCTGCTTTTCTTCGGTCAACTTGAAAAGCAAGTTCCTTTTCGTACTGTTGGTTTGTTGTCATGATTGAAAAGATAAGGTGGAGTTGTGTTTTAAAATTTGGTGCAAAAGTAATCAACTATAACGTTTTCGTAAAATAAATTGAAACATTTTTTTCAAAAAAAATAGCCACCCGTCTGTACGAATGGCTACTGCGTTTTTTTGAAGATTTTGGTTAGATTATAAAGCGTAAAATCTGACCGTTTTTGGTGAGTAAACGCACACTCGCTCCCTCGCGGTCATCTTTGTTTCCGAGCATTTTGGAAACCGCCTCTACATCCGCTGCATTCGTATTGTCAATGCTCAATATAATGCTTCCCACCAATTCATCTTTGTAGGGTAGTAATCGCTCATTGGTCACATTTTTAATCCGCACTCCCGATTCAATATTGTACCGTTTTTTATCGGCAGCCGACAGATTTTCCAATTCTAAGCCTCTAAATTCTGTATTAATCACATCGTTCTTGACTAAGGTTACCGGAATTACTTTGGTTTGCCCTTCACGAATCACCGTTACATTAATTCGGTCGTTGGGTCGTTTGGTATTCAAATACCCCGTTAATTCAGGATAGGTAGTTATCTTTTGGTTGTCCAATTTTACAATAACATCTCCTTTTTTGATGCCTGCTTTTGCCGCTCCCGAATTTTCAATCACATTAGTTATGTAATAGCCTTCCGTTTGCTTGATGCCCAACTCTTTGGCCCGAACCCCATTCAATTCATTTCCAACAGCGCCCAAAACACCGCGTTGTACATTCCCAAACTCCATGATGTCTTCAATGATTTTTCGGGTAATGTTGGAGGGTACAGCAAAAGAATATCCCGCATAACTTCCCGTAGGAGAAGAAATCATGGTGTTAATTCCAATCAACTCGCCACGCGTATTGACCAATGCACCTCCACTGTTTCCTGGATTTACCGCCGCATCTGTTTGAATAAAGGATTGAATACCATTGGTGTCCAAATTACGCGCTTTGGCCGATACAATCCCCGCTGTTACTGTTGAGGTTAAATTGTACGGGTTACCTACCGCCAACACCCATTCGCCAACACGAACTTGATCAGAATCGGCGAAGGTGGCATAGGGGAGTTTTTCATCGGCGTCAATTTTTAACAAAGCAATATCCATTTTAGAATCGGTTCCAATTAACTTCGCCTTATACACTTTTTTATTGTTTAAAGTGACTTCAAGTTGATTGGCATCTTTGATCACGTGGTTGTTGGTCACAATATAGCCGTCTTGCGAAATAATTACACCCGAACCGGTACCGATTTGCTCTTGTTGAATCCCGCCGCGCGCGCCATAGAAAAATTCACGAATCGGGTCGTAAACTGTGCGAACCGAAACATTTTTAACGTGAACTACCGTATGTACCGCTTGATCGGCTGCCGCAGTGAAATCTATATTTTCTGCGCCCAAGGTCACATTGCGTGAGCCATATTGGGGTGCCATGGTTACAATTGAATTCCCCTTGCGTTGGGATTCAAAAAACAGTTTATACCCTACCAACGTAGTGGCTCCACTTACAATGGCTATAAATAATAATGCACTATATCGTTTCATTTCTTTAATTTTTATCTACTATTTAACCTCAAAATTATAAAATTATTACCCGGTCATTTTTCCTTTAACGCTCGTTTAACATTGTTTGGCGTGCCTTTAATATTTGTAACTTTGTACTTTAGGTTCGTATAAAAATGACTATTCCCTTTTACAAATACCACGGCACAGGAAACGACTTTATACTGATTGACAACCGTCAACTCACGTTTCCCAAAAATGATACCAAAACCATCCAATATATGTGCAACCGACGCTTTGGCATTGGTGCCGATGGGTTGATTTTGTTGGAAAATGACAATTTGACCGACACGTCTGCCGAAAAGGTCGATTTTAAAATGGTGTATTATAATGCCGACGGACAAGAGAGCAGTATGTGTGGAAACGGAGGGCGTTGTTTGACCGCATTTGCCAAAAAGTTGGGCATTATCCATACTTGTGCTACATTTTTGGCAGTGGACGGTTTGCATCATGCAACGATTTCCGATTCAGATGTGGTCTCACTACAAATGATAGATGTAAACGAAATTTCGTTTCAATCCGATTATGTTTTTCTCAACACGGGTTCACCGCATCATGTAACCTTGGTCGACGATTTGGATCAGCTTGATGTTAAAAAAGAAGGGGCAGCTATTCGGTATTCAAAATTGTACGGACAGGCGGGGAGTAATGTCAATTTTGTGCAACCATTGAGCGATAATCATTTTCGATTGCGAACCTATGAACGGGGAGTAGAAGATGAAACGCTGTCTTGCGGAACGGGGGCTACAGCGGTTGCTATAGCCATGCAGGCGCTGGGAAAAACGCATGCCTCTTTGATTGATTTAGCGGTAGAAGGCGGGAAGCTACAAGTTTCCTTTACGGTGGTGGACGGAAGATACACCCAAGTGCATTTGATTGGGCCTGCTACATTTGTATTTGAAGGAAAAATAGAACTCTGATGCAAACATTACAAGGACATTCGGTTTATCTACGTGCTTTAGAGCCTGAAGATTTAGAGTTTTTATATGCTATTGAAAATGACGAATCCATTTGGGAAGTGAGCCATACCCTCACGCCTTACAGTCGGTTTTTGATTCGGCAATACCTCGAAAACGCGCATCACGATATTTTTGAAGCCAAACAACTTCGTTTAGCCATTTGTTTACAAGGATCGGCCACGGCGATTGGTTTAATTGATCTTTTCGATTTTGACCCAGTGCATCGACGTGCAGGAATTGGCATCCTTATCAAAGATGAAGAGGATCGCGGGAAGGGCTTAGGTAAAGAAGCGCTAGAGTTGCTCATAAAGTATGCTTTTCATCACTTGCAATTGCATCAGGTCTATGCAAATATCGGTGTAGAAAATACCGCAAGCACCGCTCTTTTTACTACATTTGGCTTTCAAAAAATTGGCCTGAAAAAAGATTGGATTTATCGAAACGGGCAGTATTTTGACGAAGCACTTTATCAATTGATTCAAAACAAAAACAACGAACATGTTCGCGAATAAGAAAAAACTACTTTACATCCTTGGAGGTTTGGCTTTGCTTATAGGAATAGCGGGTTACCTGCGTTTTTTTGCTTCCAATACTACTTTCAATGAAAATGAGAAATGGGTTACTATACCTACAGGCTCTACTTTTGAAGATGTCAAAAAAATAATGGCGCCCTACATCAACGGTATGGGCGGTTTTGAAAATATGGCGGCGCTTCGTCGGTACGATAAAAATGTGAAGCCCGGTCGGTTTTTATTGGAGAAAGGAATGGGGAACTTCGGTTTGGTAGCCGCTTTACGTCACAACAGACCAGTAAAGCTAACCTTCAACAACCAAGAACGTTTGGAGGATTTGTGTGTGCGTTTTAGCCAACAAATAGAACCCGATACGACCCAACTTTTGAGGGTGTTCCGGGATAGTGTATTTTTAAAAGAAAATGGTTTTACCAAAGAAAATGTGATGGCGATGTTCATTCCCAATTCGTATGAATTTTATTGGAATGTTTCGGCGGAGAAATTTCGCGATAAAATGCTTCAAGAATACAAACGTTTCTGGAATGCCGATCGGCTGGCTAAGGCCGAAAAACTTGGGATGTCTCCTGTTGAAGTGATTACACTGGCCTCTATTGTTCATAAAGAAACAGTAAAAAAAGATGAACGTCCTCGCGTTGCTGGGGCTTATTTGAATCGTATAAATCAAGGTATGCCATTGCAAGCCGATCCCACAGTTATTTATGCATTGAAATTAAAATCCAATGATTTTACGCAAGTAATCAAAAGGGTCTTGTTTGCCGATTTATCGATTGATTCACCCTACAATACGTATGTATATGCAGGGTTGCCTCCAGGACCTATTGCCATGCCCGATATCTCTGCAATTGATGCTGTCTTACAACCCGAAAAACATAATTTTATATTTTTCTGTGCTAGCGTAGATCGTTTTGGGTACCATGAGTTTGCATCTTCATATGCCGAACATCAAATCAATGCAAAACGCTACGCCGATTGGATTAATTCAACAGGTACAACGCGATAACCATGTTCCGGTGGTTGCTTTTATTTGTTGGACTCTTCGCGGGGAGTTTGCATGCGCAACAAGAATCGTATTCGTTTCTAAAACCATCAGATACCTTACATATTCCCCGAAGAAATGCCGTTGTAATCACCACTGCTGGATTGGGGGCAACCGCATTGGTTGGTCTTCATCAATTATGGTATAAAGGGTATCCCCAATCGCAATTTCATTTTATAAATGACAATAACGAATGGCTACAAATGGACAAAGCGGGACATGTATTTTCCTGTTACCATTTAAGCCGGTTAGGTGCCGAGTCGTTTCGTTGGGCAGGGATGACGACCAAAAGTCAGTTGCTTTATGGGTCGGCCTCCGCTTTAGCCTTTATGACTGCTGTTGAAGTTTTTGATGGATTCTCGGCCGAATGGGGAGCCTCATGGGGCGACATCATTGCCAATACTTCTGGAACGGCTTTGTATGTGGGACAAGAATTACTGTGGAAAGAGCAACGAATTGTACCCAAATTTTCCTTCCAACAAACCCATTTTGCGCCCCAACGCCCCACTATTTTAGGCTCAAGTTTTCAAGAGCAACTGCTTAAAGATTACAATGGTCAAACGTATTGGTTGTCGTTTACTTTAGCCGATTTTTTTAAATCTTCAAAAATTCCACCTTGGTTGTGTATTGCTTTGGGATACGGAGCCGACGGTATGCTCGCCGGTCGCAGTGAGTCAAAGGCATTTTTGGCGGGGGGCAATGACACGCGTCAACGACAGTTTTATCTTAGTTTGGACATAAATCTAACGAAAATACGCACAAATAATAGGCTTTTAAAAACCCTTTTTTCTGTTTTTAATGTGGTGAAAATTCCAGCGCCAACCCTTGAATATCAAGCCTCCGGAAAGTGGATTGGGCATTGGATTTATTTTTAAGAATTAATTAACTGCCTGATATTCAAGTTTTATATTAAAAAAGGTCGTATATTTGCCCCCGCTAATCAAGTGGTGACAGGACTTGGAAAACACACTTTATGATCAGAAAATGGACGTATTACCTTACCATTTTACTTGTTATCGGATTTATTAGTTCCGCATTCAAACCTCTCAATGTCGAAGCACACGATTGGTTTCACATTAGTGAAGATGAGGAATTGTTGTATCAATATCCTTCTTTAAATCCCTCAGATTACACCCACAATGCCATTCCTTTTACAGGGAAATATTTTATCGGTTTCCGCGAAGCACTTGCTTTTAAGGAATCGCAGGGCAATTACCGAAAAGTGAATACCAAAGGATTTATGGGGAAGTACCAATTTGGAACACAAACCTTAGCCTCGATAGGTGTCCATAATCCTTCTGCCTTTATGCGCAGTCCAGAAATGCAAGAAAAAGCTTTTGTGGCTTTGTTGAAAAAGCACAAATGGATATTACAGGACGAAATTAAACGCTATCGCGGAAAGACCATTGATGGCGTGTATGTTACGGAGTCGGGTATTTTGGCAGCGGCTCATTTGGGTGGACCGGGTTCGGTACGCCGATTTTTAGAGTCGCAAGGAAAACGCAAATGCCATGATGGTTATGGTACTTCGGTGAAAACCTATATGAAACGATTCGGGGGCTACGAAACCCACCAGATTAAAGCGGAGAAAAATCCGAAAGTAAATTAATTAAGAGAACCTCCTTTAGGAGGTTTTTTTATGCGTTTTTGTGAAGAATAAAGAGGGTAGGGCGCTTGTCAAGGTCTACTTTATTGCGTTTCCAATCGGCAATTCGTAAGGTTTTGATGTATTCGGTGGGAAGCGTAATATCGGTTGCCACACAGAGTAAGGTGTTGGGATGCAATGTTTGCATCAAATCGTCCATGAGTTTATTGTTTCGATACGGTGTTTCGATAAATAATTGCGATTGATTGCGTTCTTGAGAGAGACGTTCCCAGTTTTTTAGGGTAGCTTTTTTATCATTTTTATCAATGGGTAGATATCCGTTAAATGCAAAACTTTGGCCATTCATCCCACTAGCCATCAACGCCAGCAAAATCGAGGAAGGACCCACCAAAGGAATGACTTGTATGCCCAATTCGTGTGCTAATTTTACAATAACAGCACCCGGATCGGCAACGCCTGGACAACCGGCTTCACTCATTAAACCTACCGATATTCCCTCCAAACAAGGTTGTATCATTCCGCGATGTTCCTGTACATCCGTATGTTTGTTTAAGGTGTAAAGGTGTAAAGAAGGTTGCGGTTTTTCAGGAGCAATTTTTTTGATAAATCGACGAGCCGTTTTCTCATTTTCAACCACATAATAATCTAAGGTTTCTACAGCCCGTTGTACTGTAAAAGGCAAGACTTCCATAGGGTTGTTTTCGCCCAATGGTATAGGAATAAGGTATAGTTTGCCTTTAGGATTTGATTCCATCAACTCGATTTTTCCAATAAACGTTGGGCAATAATATCGGTGGCTTCGTCAAGCATTTCATAGACCATGTCGAACCCATTTTGCAAACCGTAGTACGGATCGGGAACGTCAACATTGTCGCCGGGGAATAAGGCGTTTAGAATCAAATCGACTTTCTTTTTATGGGATTCGTTTTTTGCCAAAGCAATCACATCGTCGTAATTGGAATTATCCATCACGAAAATATAATCAAAGGTGTCAAAGTCACGAGAGGTAAATTGTCGGGCGCGTTGTTGTGCTATGGAAAGACCGTTTTTCTCCGCAGTGGCTATGGAACGCGCATCCGGTTGACGGCCTACATGGTAATTTCCTGTACCCGCCGAGTCTACGATGAATTTGTCTTGTGGTAATTTAGATGCTAAAAGACCCTCCGCCAAAGGAGAACGGCAAATGTTTCCTAAGCAAACCATCAAAATTTTTACGGACATGATACTAGGCTAAGAATTTCGCACAAAAGTACGAAACCCATCTACAACGACAACTTTTTGTTGATATCTTCCACAAACTTTTTAAACTGTTTGTCGGTAGCGACAAGGTTGTCAACCGTTTTACAAGCATGCAAAACTGTGGCGTGATCGCGATCACCAATTTTAGCCCCAATATTGGCTAAAGAAGCTTTGGTAAATTTTTTAGCAAAAAACATAGCCAATTGGCGCGCTTGTACCACATGACGTTTGCGCGTTTTGGATTGTAACGTGTCAATATCCAGTTGGAAATAATCGGAAACTACTTTTTGGATGTAGTCGATTGAAATCTCACGTTTCACATTTTTCACAAACTTTTCGACAATGCTCTTCGCTAAATCGAGGGTAACTTCTTTTTTGTTGAAAGATGATTGCGCAATAAGGGAAATAATGGCTCCTTCCAATTCTCGTACATTGGATTTAATGTTTTGAGCAACATATTCCACGATTTCATTGGGCATTTCTACGCCGTCGCGGAACAAAATGTTGCGTAAAATCGATACGCGTGTTTCATAATCGGGTTGATGAAGCTCTGCGGAGAGTCCCCACTTAAAGCGCGACAACAACCGTTGCTCAATGTCTTGCATGTCGACAGGCGCTTTGTCCGAAGTCAAAATCACTTGTTTTCCATTTTGATGCAAGTAGTTGAATATGTGGAAGAATACATCTTGTGTTCCTGATTTACCCGATAAAAATTGAACATCATCAATAATCAAAACATCAATGAGTTGATAAAAATGGATAAAATCATTGCGGTTGTTCTTTTTTACCGAATCAATATATTGTTGGGTAAACACTTCAGCAGAAATGTACAATACCGTTTTCTCAGGATATTTATCTTTAATTTCTACCCCAATCGCATGTGCCAAATGGGTTTTTCCCAAGCCAACGCCTCCAAAAATCAATAAAGGGTTAAACGAGGTTCCCCCCGGTTTATTGGCTACTGCCAAACCAGCCGAGCGCGCCAAACGATTGGAATCGCCCTCCAAGAAGTTGTCAAAACTGTAATTCGGATTTAACTGCGATTCGATTTTGACGTTGCGAATGCCCGGAATCACAAACGGATTTTTAAGTTCAGGATTCAAGTTTTTGAAGGGAGCATCGACATTTTGAGATTTAATAGGACTACGATGCGCACTAGGCAACTGTTCCGTAAACGGCTGTTTGTTGCCGTACGTGTTTTCCATCTTAATTTTATACAGTAACTTTGCGTTTTTCCCTAGCTCACGGGTCAGGGCAACTTTTAACAGCTTTACATAGTGTTCCTCTAGCCATTCGTAAAAGAATTTACTAGGAACTTGAATGTATAACGCATTATCAGTAAGTTCAACGGATTTGATCGGTTCAAACCAAGTTTTGTAAGCTTGCTCTTGAATATTGTCTTTGATAAAAGACAGACAATTTTCCCATACTGATTGCGCAGTTTTACTCATAAATCTGTTAAAATTAATACTTTAGTTAAAGGTTCTGTTGCTGAGGAAAAGTGGGAAAAATATCCCTGATTTTGGGTTAACAAATATGTGAACAATTTTGGTTAAAAAAAAATTAAACCCTATTGATTTTTTGAAAATATTGTTGTAAAGAAAACAAGAATCATAGATTAACAGCATAAAAATATAGATGAAATTAAACGAAGTACAAATTCGCGTTCGCTACAGCGAAACCGATCAAATGGGGGTGGTGTACCATGGGAGTTATGTCCCGTATTTTGAAATTGGACGTGTGGAATGGCTTAGAAATCAAGGGATTTCTTATAAAGCGTTGGAAGAGAGCGGTGTGGCATTACCCATTGTTTCCATGCACATCAATTACAAAAAACCGGCCCGCTACGACGATCTGCTCACGGTCATTACACGATTACGGCAATATAAAGGGGTAAAGATTGAATTTGATTGCGAAATCCGCAGTGAATCCGATGAGTTATTAACAACTGCTCATTTTATCCTTGTTTTTGTCGACGTAAAAACAGGACGCCCCATCATTCCCCCCGCCGAAGTTTTAGCCATTATTGACTCCGTTTCTTAATCGATCAATTCCCATGTAATATCGTGCCAAGCTGCAAGAACTCCCTGCAACTTTTCTACGTTCTTTTTGCGGGTAGCGACAATCATCTCACAGCGCATTTCGTGCGATTGATGGGTAATGGTTAATTGGTGTTCCTTAACCAAACGCATCACTTTGTTGAGCATGGGGTAATCAAAGCCTATTTTAAACGCAACATCGATTGTACGTTCTTCAATTTGTGCCGTTTCCAAGGAGCATAGAGCCGTCATACGATAGGCTGTCATGAGTCCACCAACGCCCAATTTAATGCCGCCATAATACCGAACTACTACCACTAACACATTGGTGAGATCAAACGACAACAACTGTCCATAAATAGGCATTCCAGCGGAGTTAGAAGGTTCCCCATCGTCGTTGGCACGGTACTGTTTTGTCTCCGCGCCCAATTGATAAGCGTAACAAAAATGAACCGCCCCCAGATGTTCCTTTCGCAGTTGTTCAAGATACGTTTTAACTTCCGCTTCTGTTTTTACAGGAAACGCATAGCCCAAAAACTTACTCTGTTTTTCTTTAAAAAGAACCGGTGCCGTCGCAGCAGCAATAGTACGATACGTATCCTTCAAGGCACAACTAGTTAAGACCGCAAAAATATAAAGTTTATGGAGAATATGGGCGTTACCTTCGGCCCGGGCTTTCGGGAGTCGCTGCCCTCGTACCTCAGGCGAGCTTCAACAATCCCTCAATCCCTAACGCGGTTATGTGCAAATGAGGCAATGTGTCAATGTGTCAATGTGTCAATGTGTAAAAGTGGAATGAGTTTAAAAGTGTAGTAGTGTATAAGTTACAGGGGTTCAATATTCAAATTCCAAATCACAAATTCCAAATCACAAATTCCAAATCACAAATTCCAAATCACAAATTCCAAATCACAAATTCCAAATTCCAAATCACAAATTCCAAATTCCAAATCACAAATTCCAAATTCTAAATTCCAAATCCCGACAACCAACAACCGACAACCAACAACCAACAACCGACAACCAACAACCAACAACCAACAACCAATAACCAACAACCTGCTTCTACAACGGAAACTCCTTATGCTGAAACAACTCGGTCACGTCTTCTTTACCTACTTGTAAGTTCCATACATACAAGCCCAAGGCTTCCGCAGCGTCGGTGTTGACTTTTTTGTCGTCGATAAACAAAGTCCGTTTGGGCGACAGATCGTATTTGTTCAGGATGTGCGTGAAAATCTCGGGCTCGGGTTTGCGCATACGCATTTCGTAAGAGTAGAACACCTTTTCAAAACAATTGTAAAAATCGGTGTAAAACGACATGCCCACGGTATGTTCAAACCGACTGATGTGAATTTCATCGGTATTGGTCAACAAAAACAACCGGTACTTTTTGGAAATCATCTGTAAAAACTCCAAACGCTCTAAAGGAAATTCCCCAATAATAGTATTCCACGCGTCTCGTATCTCTAATAAACTTGCTTTGGGGATGTAGCGCTGAAAAGATTCCAAAAACTGCTGTTCGGTAATTTTGCCTTTTTCAAACAAATCATTTTGTGCAATTAAATCGTCATTAGGACCGTCTAATCCCAATTTTTTAAAGGCTTCAATTTGCGCTTCTTTCTCCAAATTGATGAAGATATCGCCAAAGTCAAAAATGATTGCGTTGATCATAACGGTAATACCAATTTAGGTTGTTGTTCTCTATTTTTTCACTCCAAACCGGAAGGGCTTCAAATCGGGGCGCAGGAATCCCTTGTCCCCATTGTTCCGCACTTTCAAAAACCCGAGCTTCATCCCATAATCCTGCATCAATAAAGAGCTGCAAGGTTTTTGCCCCTCCTTCAATAATCACGGATTGCAGTCCTTTTTGGTATAAAATTCGTGCTATTTGTTGCGGGAGTGAACCATCAAATATACAATTTTGATACGCAACTCGGTTGTCCAACAAACTTTTTTTAGCCTCCGTGATCACCAAAGTAGGTTGTGTTCCATCCAAAACACGATAGGAAGGGTCAATTTTTCCCTCACGATCCAAAACGATACGAACGGGAGCATTTCCAAACCATTCTCGGGTATTCAACTGCGGATTATCATCCACTACCGTTTTGGTTCCCACCAAAATAGCCTGCTCTTCACTACGCCATTGATGCACTTTTTGACGGGCATAGGCATTGGAAATCCAAACGGGTTTTTGGGCCTCTTTTTCCAAAGGGGCTATAAAACCATCGGCCGTTTGAGCCCACTTCAATAGAATATAGGGGCGGTGCTCGTTATGAAAGGTAAAAAAACGACGATTCAAGCTTTGGCATTCGCGTTCCAATACCCCTACCACCACGGTTCGCCCTGCTTCACGGAGTTTTTGAATGCCACGACCCGCCACGGCTGCAAAAGGATCTACAGTCCCCACCACCACGGTCGGAATCCCTTTTTCTAAAATTAAATCACTACAAGGAGGCGTTTTTCCAAAGTGATTGCACGGTTCCAAACTCACATAAATTGTAGCTTCTTTCAGGAGTTCAGGATTCTTAACCGACCGCACCGCGATGACTTCAGCATGAGGCTCACCTGCTTTGCGATGCCAACCTTCGCCAATAATCCTGTCGTTTTGAACAATCACGCTGCCCACCATCGGATTCGGATAGGTTGACCCTAAGCCATTTTCTGCCAATTGCAAGCACCGTTGCATGTATTTTTCATGTATCTTCACCCCACAAAAATACGATTACCTCGCCAATGAAATCCATATCGATACGTAAAATTCAACCTAGTGATAACGCAGCCATGGCCAAGGTGATTCGGACTGTTTTTGAACAGGAAGGCTACCCACTTACCGGTACAGCCTATGCCGATCCACAGTTGGATTCCCTCTACGAAACGTATCAAGTCCCCAAATCTTTGTACTTCGTAATTGAATTCGAAGGCCAAATACTGGGCGGTGGCGGCATAGCTCCGCTGGATAATGGAGATGCGACCACCTGCGAATTGCAAAAAATGTATTTTCTACCCAATATTCGCGGTAAAGGCGTGGGCCAACAATTGATTCAACAATGCCTAACAGCGGCAGTTCAACTAGGCTACCACCACTGTTATTTGGAAACGTTACCCCAAATGAAAACCGCCCAACATGTATACCAAAAAATGGGATTTACCTATTTGGATGCCCCAATGGGAAGCACCGGACATACCAGCTGTCCCGTATGGATGATAAAATCACTCTAATTATGGAAATACGTCAATTGAAAGCACAATTTGAAACGCAATTGAGTGCGTTGTATGATCCCGAGGAAGCGCGTCGTTTCTTTGAATTGTTGCTTGAAGCTTATGAGTCTAAAAAGCGGATTGATTTGGTACTTACTCCCGATTTAACTACAATGCAACCCGAGCGATGGCAAGCGGCATTCGAAGCGCTACGACGGTTTGTACCGATACAATACATTATAGGCGCCACCTATTTTTATGATTTACACTTGGAAGTGACCCCCGCCACCTTAATTCCTCGCCCCGAAACAGAAGAGCTAGTGGCATGGATACTCCACGATTTGCCCAACACTACAGGGACGATACTTGATATCGGGACGGGGAGTGGGTGTATTCCCATAGCGATTGCAAAAAACTGCCCTCAAGCTTCCGTCACAGCAATCGATATTGCTGCCGATGCCTTGGCTGTTGCCCAACGAAATGCGCAACGAAACGCAGTAAACGTGCACTTTATACAAGAAAATGCTTTAGATACTGACGCGATGGAAGTTCGCTTCAAGGCTCAATTTTTTGACTGTATTGTCTCCAATCCGCCCTATGTTCGGCAATTGGAGAAACACGAAATTCAACCCAATGTTTTGGAACACGAACCCCATTTGGCCTTGTTTGTCGATGATGAAGATGCGCTGTTGTTTTACCGCCGTATCGGACAGTTTGCGCTCAATCATTTAATACAAGGAGGGAAGCTTTACTTTGAAATAAATCAATACTTGGGCGCCGAGACGCAACAATTGATGAAACAACTCGGATTTTCATCGGTAACTTTGCGAAAAGATTTGTTTGGAAACGATCGAATGTTGCGGTGTGAACGCTAGTTATTCATAGCGAAGTGCCTCCACAGGGTCAAGTTTGGACGCTTTCAATGCTGGGTACAATCCGGAAACAATCGCCACAATAAAACTGGTAATAAAGGCAGCAATCATGGCCATCCATGGAATGGTAAAGGCAAAATCAAAGAAGGAAGCAAAAATATAGCCAATTCCTATACCCAAAAGCATGCCCACCAATCCACCCAACTGCCCAATGACAAGGGTTTCCATAAAAAATTGCCATGCAATCGTGCTTCGTTTGGCCCCTAGCGATTTCCGAACCCCAATTTCCCGAGTACGCTCCGTGACCGATACAATCATAATGTTCATCAAGGCGATTGACGACCCCAAAATGGTCACCAAACCAATCACAAAAGCCGAGATATTCAAGGTTCCTGTCATCGTTGCAATTCGTTGCACCAAATCATCACTGCGCGAAATCCCAAAATTATTGTCCTCCACCGGATTCAAATGACGCACGCGACGCATCGTTAAACGCGCATGGTCTATGGCGGCATCCAACATCTCTTGGCGCATCACCATGGTGCTTAATGTATAATTGATATTGGGTGCCGAAAATAATGAGCGCGCAATCTGAATCGGGATCATCACCCGCTGGTCTTGATTGTTACCAAAGGTCGATCCTTTTTCTTTGAGAATTCCGATTACGCGAAACTTAGCCCCGCGAATGGTTATAATTTTGTCAATCGGATGGGTCACGTCTTTCAACAGTCCTTCTTTCACAAAATCATTGCCCAGCAAGCATACATAGGCATTATTGGTGATGTCAAAAACATTGAAATTTCGCCCCTGAATCACTTCCGAACCCGTGTTGGGAACATAAAATTCATCCACGCCCAAGACTGAAATGGCTGGCTCCGTTTTTTCGTTTTCATATTTTACCTCTGCCTTTGCTGTCGCTGTAAAATAAACCGCCGTTTGAGTCGCAGGATAGTCGTATTTTTCTTTAAATGCTTTGGCATCGGGATAGGAGATAATCGGATTTATTTTCTCGATCTCACCACCGCCGCGACGACGTGAGGTAAATTCATATTGATTAATATTGAAGGTGTTTGATCCCATAGCCGCAAATTTCGAATTCAACGTATTGTCCAAAGCGGCCACCACGGTCAAAATCCCCACCAAAGCCATAATTCCCAAGGCAATGATCAAAATCGTCAGCACAGTGCGTAACAATTGCGAGCGAATAGCCCCCAATGCAATCTTTATATTTTCGCGAAAAACTCCATTCATCGTATTGCATAAGTAGACTGGGATGCCATTTTGTTACAAGAATAATTTATATTTTTTGGGCGTTGGCCGGGCTTTTGGCAGTCGCTGCCCTCGTCACCTCGGGCGAGCTCCAACAATGCCGCAATCCCTAACGCACCGGTGCTGCGCTACAACGCCCCAAAAATGTTGAAACAGTCTTTGGGTTACGTTTGTGAAATATCCGATATTTGCAACGGTTTCAATGAAAATACCTCACCCTTATGGCTCAAAAACCTGGACTTCCCACGGGAACACGCGATCTTTCATCCAATGAAGTGACCAAACGCAATTACATTATGAATGTCATGCGACGTCATTTTGAATGTTTTGGTTACCAACCTATTGAAACACCTTCGTTTGAAAATGCATCAACCCTAATGGGCAAATACGGCGATGAAGGCGATCGCTTGATCTTTAAGATTCTGAATAGCGGCAATTATTTCTATGATAAAAATCGAATTCAACTCCCCGAATCGTTAGAAGCATTATTGACAAACTCGGCCGAAACTATTTCGCTCGAGCAACGGGTAGAACTCAATCGGTTTACCGCCAAAATTTCCGATAAAGCCTTGCGTTACGACTTAACCGTGCCTTTTGCGCGCTATGTAGTTATGCACCAAAATGAATTGGCCTTACCGTTTAAACGCTATCAAATGCAACCCGTTTGGCGTGCCGATAAACCGCAAAAAGGTCGTTTTCGTGAGTTTTACCAATGCGATGCCGATGTGGTAGGATCGACTTCTTTGTGGCAAGAAGTAGAGTTGTTGCAACTGTATGATGCGGTATTTCACGATTTGGGTTTGCAAGGGGTGACCTTAAAACTCAACAACCGCAAAGTGTTGTCGGGTATTGCCGAAGTAATCGGTGCTTCCGATAAATTAATTGATTTTACGGTAGCTTTAGATAAACTAGACAAAATAGGAGAGACCGGAGTGAAAGACGAGATGTTGGCCAAGGGTATACCCGCCGCTGCGCTCGATAAAGTACAACCGCTGTTCTCGTTTTCGGGTTCGTTTTCGCAGAAATTGACCCAATTAGAAACGCTATTACATACTTCGGAGATAGGATTAAAAGGAGTAGAGGAGTTGCGTTTTATTGGCGAGCACGTTCAAAAGTTAGGATTACAGCAAGCCACATTAGAATTGGATGTAACTTTGGCCCGTGGCTTGAACTATTACACGGGTGCGATTGTTGAGGTCGCTGCTCCCCAAGGCGTTCAAATGGGTTCCATCGGTGGTGGTGGTCGTTACGATGATTTGACGGGAATTTTCGGATTGAAAAATGTGAGTGGTGTTGGGATTTCTTTTGGGTTAGATCGAATTTATTTAGTCCTAGAGGAACTGAATCTTTTTCCTGAAACGCTGCGTACCGCTCCCCATTTTTTGTTTTTAAACATTGGCAACCAAGAGGCTGAAGTGGCGATGCATGCCGTTACCGCATTACGCCGACAAGGAATTAGTGCCGAACTTTATCCGGATGCAGCCAAGTGGGATAAGCAATTTAAATATGCTGAAAAGCGCGGCGTTCCTTATGTCATTCGATCGATTGAAAATGAGGTGTATTCCGTTAAAAACATTGCTACTGGTGAGGTGTTAGCTTGTTCTTGGGAGCAACTTACGGCATTATAATCCCCTGAAATAAATGAAAAATCACGTTATCATAACGTGATTTTTTAGCGCATAAAAATGGAAAAGCCACACTGATCAGGTGTGGCTTTTCGCGTCGTCAAATCAAAAATTGTTTAAACCCTAATTAAAAACAATCTTTTTCGAGGTGGTTCCTTGGTCTGAGATGGCTTTGGCAATGTACGTTCCTGCGCTGATCCCGCGTACAGGAATTTGGATTTGGGTTTGATCTTGCCCCGTCACCTTGTATGCCATTACTTCTTGTCCCAACATATTGTAAAGGACCACTGTATGTATCGTAGCGTCTGCTACATAATTTTTAATTGTTAATTGTGTATTGTTTTGGGAATACACCATTTGCACTCCATTTTGTAACGCATGGTCATCGGTATTTAATGCTGTCGTGTTTTTGAAGGCCAATACATAGCGATTATCGGTATTGCCTTGGGGTACCTCCACGACAAAAGGCTGGTCAGTGATATCATGGAAAACACCATCCTGTTGGTCTAAAATATAATACCGTTGCGATGAGGATAGGTTTTCAACTTCATCAATGGTAAATTTGACTTCACCCGTTACATAAGCCTTCACACCTATAGGATACATCGTATTGATGTCAAAATAATCTACTCCTTGAATCACCAATCGTTTGCTATTGGCCACAAAATATACATCGTTATTTTGATTGTCAATGGTTTCAGCGTCATATCCATAATCATAATCAGGAGAGGCCAAATCTTCCATAAAACCTAACAAGATGTTGCGGTGGTAATTGTCTTAGGAAGTCATTCCCAAGCGTAAGCGAGCATATTGATCGGTAACTACGGGGTCTTCCTCGTTATTTCCAACATAGTTTTGGGTTGTATTTCCATGACGGAATAACGTATTGGAAGCGGCATTATCTTCTCTAATGAAGGTACGATGACTATTCTGGAAAGTAACGTTTCCACCTGTAGCCGATCCAACGACAAAGAATCCTTGTCCTACGGGAATGTATCGTCCTGGAATTTTAGTGCTCGTTCCTACGCCGTTTATCCCAGCAGGGGCAGTTGGTCCTACACCATCTGTTAAATTGCGTACGGAATACCCACCTTGATACCCTGTTAAGTTATGGGTATTATTGCTACTAGCATGTTCCCAGAAATACAGTGTCCCTGTTGTACTACTGCTATTTGTACCAATAAATAAGTTGGCATCTATCGCGGAAGGATACGGATTTCCTGTAAGATTTAAATTACTTGCAGCAATCGGAATTGTAATGGTTCCGTTATTGGGTTTCCCAACAAAGGTTAGGTTTTGAGTTGCACCCGCTGCTCCACTTCCTTTTAATGTAAATCCTTCTCCGGTATTCAATGATCCATTGGCTCCCACGGATTGCCAATTGGCATAACTGTTGGTAAGGTTTTGAAACTTGAATATCCAATAGTTGCTAAGGGTAATTGGGGCCGTTGGCGAACCATTCAAGCCATTGGTCCATGTAATATTTTGTAGGGTGGCAGTGGTACCGTCTTTTAATACACTGTTTACTGTAAACGTTCCATTGTTAACCGTGGTATTAATTGCACTCACGGGTGAACTCCAATAATTATAATTAAATCGGTTACTTGTTCCTTGTTGGTCGCGTTCGATAGCACCAGCACTGGTCACGTCAAGTTCACTTGCATTGGTTTGAATGAGTTGCGAGCGCCCTTGTAAATCCAAAACACCATCAATTTTTAAATACCAACCGTTTTGCATACGCGTGTCGTTGTTCATAGTCACTCTAACTCCTGGATTGATCGCCATTCCGAGGTCGGTGCTGTTGGTAGTTTCTGTGATATTGTGACGTACATCGATGATATTCCAATCAAAATTGAGTACATCATTACCGTTAATATCGCGCGTGGGGTCGTTAACAGCAGTGGCCAAACTGCCTGTTCGTACGGTGACATAGGGCATTGGAGCTTCTTGCGGCGCAATAGCTTTTACATTAAACAAACGCAAGCCCGATCCAGAATCAATGGTTGGGGTCGTGAAGTTATCGGCAATATCTCCACGGTAGGCATCCATTCGATAGTAACGTAATAGCGTTGCATAGTTAAGTGACCCCACATTTAGGGGAATGAATGTACCGCGAACTTGTGCGCTGTTGTTAAAAATTTCTTGGTTAATGATGCGTTGGTATTGGGTGGTAGAAAGATTGGTATTGAAGACCCGAACTTCATCCATTTTTCCAAAGAAAAACATATTGCTAGCGCCAGGATTTCTCCCTAAGGTTAAATTGCTAGCATCGGCATTGATTGCTCCCGAAACACTGAAGGTTTGAGGGTCGCCATTAACAAAAATGGTTAACGTTCCGGCTCCTAATGTGATTCCTACATGGTACCAACGGCTCGTATCTAAGGTTGCAATATTGGTGTACGCATAAGCATTCCCATTGATGATCGCTTGTAGTTGTCGGGTTGCACTTACACGAAGGTAACAATTGTTTTGACCCACGATAACCCCTGTTCCAGAAAAAGAAGGATTTAACGATATCCATGCCATTAGGGTCAAGTTTGATAAACCTCCTAGAATAGGCGTATCTTGTGCAAAATCATTTCGGCCGTCAAAAGAAAGATAGAGTTTTTGATCTAGATTTCGAGGGGACCCCCAAAGACTAGAGTTAGTGTCGAATGTATCTATAAGACCATCCGTATCGCCATCAGCCCATCCATCAATTCGTCCGTCATTGTTCGCATCTAAAGAAGTATAAAGTCCGCTTCTAATATCAAAGGTACCGTCTGCATTGGAATCCAATTGCAAATAGTCACCAACGCCGTTAGCATCGGTATCTTGGGCATATTCTTTGGCACTAACGCCAAATCCAGTGAGGTTATCATGAATGTCCATGATTCCATCTCCATCGGCATCTACGTAATCTCCTGTTCCGTTTCCGTCAATATCCCCATCGCCAAAGAGGATACCCGCTTCATCGGTGTCAAATAATGAATCATTATCACTATCAAGGTCAATGTAATTTGGAACAGCATCTTCATCAGTATTAAGAACGACATACGTTCCGCCTGAAATCATTGCCTCGATATAATCATTGTATCCGTTGTTGTTGGCATCGGCCCATCGTACTGAACTAGTTTTATCAAAAGTACCCGTTTGGTTGCTTAAGTTGCGGAAACCATTTTCTTCAATATCAGGAATACCATCATTGTCAGAATCTAAGTCATTGACATCGGCCACTCCATCACTATCAGAGTCAATACAACTTTGGTTGATGGTAATTTGAATATCATCAATAAAGTTTCCTACCGATTGATCGCCAGAGGCGGTAGGTCCTGCTTGAAAGGTCAATACAATTTGGCGCATCCCTGCAGGAATAGTATAGGTTCCCGAATAGGTCGCCCAAGCGGTATTTCCTGAAACCATTGTGACAATAGGAGTCGAGGCTAAAGCATTGGCCAATGAAGAGCCAAATTTCACAAAAGCCGTATCGGTTCCGCTTCGACCACGGTGACGAATAGACCAGTTAATGGTTCCTCCAGCGCCATTCAAACAAAATGTTTGAAAAAGTACTCCAGGAACATTGGCATTTAACTCAGCAAATTGATTTCCAGCCGCAGCGGGCACGCCATTAAATCCTGTGCTCCATATTTCAATCACATTTTCAGCACTGGTTTGCCAGCCTGTGACATTGGCTGTAGGCACAAAGGCAAACGAATTGGCGGGTATGACAGGTGTTTCGAAACTTCCGTTCTGAAAAGGGTCGAAGGTACAAGTTCTACATTCATCAATATCGCGAATGCCGTCGTTATCGTCGTCTGAATCTAGACCAGCATCGATAGAGTCGCCATCTACATCGTTGATTCCACCACCAGAAATACTATAACTAAAGGTAGGGAAATTAGGGTCATTAGTAGTAAAAGATAGTGTCGCATTGCGATTTCCAAAGGCACTTGGGTTGAAAGTAACGGTAAATGTAGTACTGCTTCCGCTGTTTACCAATGCGTTTGGAGCCGCAGTCACAGAAAAATCACCCGCATCTGATCCAGTGATCGTCAATCCTGAAATGGTTAATCCAGCTTGACTCGCAGTATTTTGAAGGGTATAGGTTCGACTGAATGTTCCGTTGGCAATATCAATACCTCCATAAGATGTATGGTCTGTAATGGCTGGAGTTGTATCTCCGTTCGTAATCGTGTTTCCGTTTCCTAGAACGACTAAGGTAGGAACTGCATAAGTAATACGTATTTGTCCATTACCACCATTACCCCCTCGGTGGGAACCACTACATTACTTCCTCCGCCGCCACCTCAGGGAACAGCACCATCGCTACCGTTGTCTCCTGTTGAACCAGCACCTCCGGCACCTCCACTGTTAGCGCCATTTCCTCCATTTCCACCGCCAATACTAGTACCTGCAGCACCATGATTACCGTTAGAAGTGGCTTGATTACCCAAACTACTTGAAGCTAATCCGCGGTTGGTTGGAGCGGAAGTTGAATTGTTATTTCCTCTGCTTCCTGCATGACCTAGCGTTCCAGAAGTATTGTTAGTGGGAGCTGTGTTGGCTCCTGTAGCATTAAACCAAGAATTTTGACCATTCCCTGCCGTAGCAGTTGAGTTTGCAGTAGCACCCGCCCCTCCACTACCAACAAAATAGAAATAGGTTGTATTTGGAGTTACGGTGTGAACGCCGCGGGCATAAGCACCACCACCACCACCTGTACCTCCATTATTATTTAAGTTATTACTGCTACCTCCACCACCGCCGGCTCCCCAAGTTTCAATCGTTACCGAAGTAACTCCTGGAGGTACGGTAAAAGAACCGCTACCCGTAGTGTTAATAATGTCTGTTCTAGTTTGAGCTAACACAAGTGTTGTCACTAGTAAAGCTAGCAAAAGGGTTAACCTTTTAAACGTCAGGAATAGAGTTGTTTTCATGACAGTAGGCGTTTGTTTTTTTTTATTTGATTTGACACCACAAATATAGAAACGGATTTTAAAAATAATCGACAAAATACATAAATAATCGACGAAATGCATTTAATGCAAATATAAAGAAAATATTTTTTACAAAAAAAGCCATTGTTGTAAATTAACTTTTTATGTAAATGGAATGGAAGGAAAGTAAAGTGAAGTAAAGTGAAGTAAAGTAAAGTAAAGTAAAGTGAAGATTGCTTTAACGGTGGGCAAAAAAAAAACAGCCTGAGTGAAATCAGACTGTTTTTTAAACAAGTAGCGAGGACGGGAGTTGAACCCGTGACCTCAGGGTTATGAATCCTGCGCTCTAACCGACTGAGCTACCTCGCCAGGACGTGCATTGACCCGTTTGTCAATGCGGGTGCAAATATATAATTAATAAAGATGTCTGCAAATTATTCCTTTCAAAAAAAAATATTTTTTTTAAAGTGAAATTTCTCAAATTAATTATATATTTCGAAAAAAAATAGATTATGGCACAAAAAGTACGCTACGAGATTGAGTTCCCCATAAATTCCTCACCTCAGTTACTTTATCAGTATATTTCAACCCCATCTGGATTACAAGAATGGTTTGCCGATACCGTGAATTCTCGAGGTGAATTTTTTACATTTCACTGGGAGGATACCGAGGAACATGCCCGATTGGCTTCCAAAAAAACAGGAGAGAAGGTTCGCTTCAAATGGGTAGATGAACAAAAGAAAGATACCGAGTATTTTTTTGAATTACGTATCCTAGAAGACGAAATCACCAAAGATGTTTCCCTAATGGTTGTCGACTTTGCCGAAGAGGATGAGGTCGATGAGTCCAAACAATTGTGGGAAAATCAAGTTTCCGATTTGAAGCATGTAATTGGTTCCGTGTAATTGTCTTTTACTTCCTATATTTGTCCCTCCAAAAAAAGAGGGATTTTTTATGTTTAATTTTAACGGAACTTTAGTCGATCAATCAACTGTTTTTTCATCCTCCAATCGCGCACTTTTGTTTGGTGATGCTTTGTTTGAAACCATTAGGGTAGTTGATGGAATCCCCTATTTTTGGGAAGATCATTACTTTCGTTTGATGGCCTCCATGCGTATTTTACGAATGCGTATTCCCGGCACGTTTACCATGGAGTATCTTGAATCGCAGTTGAAAAGTGTGGTTGCACCGGAAGGGCCTTTTCGGGTACGCCTTACCGTGTATCGCAATGAAGGGGGGTATTACACTCCTACAACGAATACGGTTTCCTTTTTTATAGAGTCAACACCTCTTGCCTCAATCGATTATATTCATGAGGAAACTCCTTGTATCGCCGATTTGTACAAAGATTTTCATGTCCCCAATCACTTATTGTCCACCCTAAAAACGACCAACCGGTTACTTAATATTGTTGGAGCTGTCTATGCACAAGAGAATGAATTAGATACGTGTATCGTACTCAACGAACAAAAGCGGGTAGCAGAAGTGCTTAACGGGAACCTATTTATGCTTCAAGGGAAAAAACTAGTTACGCCGCCACTAAGCGAAGGCTGCTTAAATGGCATTCTTCGAAAACAAATGCTAAAAATGGTAACCGCTCAATCGGAATGGGAAGTTGAAGAAGCACCGATATCCCCTTTTGAATTGCAAAATGCCGACGAGTTATTCTACACCAATGCCATTCAAGGCATTCGTTCAATTACTCATTACCGGAAAAAAGAGTTTGTCACCACCCAAGCACAAGCATGGACGGTACAACTAAATCAATTAGTTTAGAATTGGATTCTCAGGGGCATTAGACCATAAAACGTAGTCACCCCCAAGTTCTAAAATTTTTTCTTTCCAAAAATCATGGGAGGACTTACTTAAAATAGTTTGCTTGTAGCTATTTGAACAAACTATCCATGACTGCGATTCGAGCTCTTGCTCCAATTGTTGTGCCCCCCAACCTGTATACCCCAAGAAGAAGCGAATGTTGTCTTTTTGGATGGTTCCATTGTTGAGCAATTCTTTGGTGCGCTCAAAATCACCACCCCAATAAATCCCTTGAGAAATCTCAATGCTATTGGGTAATAAATCAGGTATATTGTGAATAAAATAAAGATTGTCCTGCTCCACAGGGCCACCGTTATATATGGTGAACGAAGCTGAAATATCGGGGATTAAATCGTGTAACGCGTAGGATAGTGGCTTGTTAAGAATAAAACCCACGGATCCTTCAGGATTATGATCTGCTAATAATATAACCGATCGATTGAAGGAGAGATCCCCAATAATGGAAGGTTCTGCAATTAATAACTGTCCTTTTTGTAGGCTTTCGGTTGACATTATTAAGCAATTTTAACTAAAAGTACAAAAAATATTTAGGAAGTCAATGTTTAATAAAAAAAAATCACGGTCGAAACCGTGATTTTTGATGATATCGGGTAACAGAAATTAGTTTACAGAACCTTCTAATTCAGCACCTGCTTTAAACTTTACTACATTTTTAGCAGCAATTTTGATTGTTTTACCGGTTTGTGGGTTTCTTCCTTCACGAGCTGCTCTTTTAGATACAGACCAAGAACCGAAACCTACCAATGAAACTCTTCCACCTTTTTTCAAAGTAGCCCCTACATTTCCTAAAAATGACTCTAAAGCTAATTTAGCAGCTGCTTTGGAAATTCCAGCATCAGCAGCAATTGCATCGATTAATTCTGACTTGTTCATAATAATAGTTATTAATTGTTGGTTAAACTTAATTGTTAATCATAACAAATTTAGTAGAAAATCCACAGCATGCAACTGATTACACGTATTTTCGATTAATTTGTTGATAACTCAATTTATTTGTTGATAAACAGCCTCCAAAAGTATAAAAATCTAGTGTTTATAGGGTCTCCCAATTACTCTACACGGCATTGTGAACTAAAGTGCATACCATTCAATACCTCTTGGGCCGTCATTTTTTTCTTACCGGGAAATTGCAGGACTTTAATTTTCAAGTACCCATCAGGAACGACAACTTCGATTTCCTTTTTACTCGTTTTCCACTGTCCCACCTTTTCAGTGTGCGGTGTTTCTATAAAAACCGCTTCATAAATTTTAATGGCCCAACGCGTTTCTCCATCGATTAGATGACACCACGCCACAGGGAAGGGCGATAATCCCCTAATTTGGTTATATACCTCTTTTCCTTTTTTATGAAAGTCCAATTGGCAGTTTTCTTTGTTCAATTTGTAAGCGGTCTTTAATTCACCTGTTTCAATTTGGGGAACTGTGGCCACATCGCCTTGTGCAATGCGCTCCAAGGTTTCAAGCACAGCTTCTTTTCCCAATACCATCAAGCGGTCGTGTAAACTTCCTGTGTTTTCCTCAGGGTCAATCGCCGTTTTTTTCGACAAAATCATGGCCCCCGTATCTATTTTGTCATCGATAAAAAAGGTCGTCACTCCCGTTTCGGTCTCCCCATTAATAATAGCCCAATGGATCGGCGCCGCTCCCCTATATTGAGGTAATAAAGAAGCATGTAAATTGAAGGTGCCCCATTTCGGCAAACGCCAAACGACCTCTGGCAGCATGCGAAACGCCACCACAACGTGCACATTAGCCTTCCAAGCCTCCAAAGCCGCAATAAAATCCGGGTCTTTTAAGTTGGTAGGTTGCAACAATGGCAACCCATGCGCTATAGCATATTCTTTGACCGCCGAAAATTTAAGCTGTTGTCCACGACCTGCGGGTTTGTCGGCGGCAGTAACTACCCCCACAACGTGCAATCCTTGTTGGACAATAGCTTCCAAGATCCCGACCGCAAATTCGGGCGTACCCATAAATACAATTCGTAATGATTCCATTTTACAATAATGTATACGTGTTGTCGGGAAGTAAACGAATACGCTCGGCTTCCAACAACGATTGAAGTGCAAAGATAAGCGCCTCTTCGGGTTGTGAAAGTATTTCTTGTAATTCTCTTGAACTATAGGGACGTTGTTGTAACAATCGCAATAGGGCCTCAGGCAGATCGCCCAATTCGAGGGTCTTTTTTCGGGGTGCAATGCAGGTCGAACAGTGTTCGCAATCGGCTGCCTCTTTTTCTCCAAAGTAAGCCAATAGTATGCGTTGGTTGCATTGGCTCGTGTTTTCGGCATAGGCCAACACCGATTTTAATTGGGATACTTTCAATTCGTTTTGCGCAATCAAATACTTACTTACGCGATTTATCGTATGCGCATCTTCTCGAATCGTCGTAAAGGTGAGTTGGGCATCATTGGTTTTTGTATGCACAGTCGCCAATTCGTGTTGCTGAAGCTGCTGCAAAACCGCCAATACGTTGGTTTCTGTAACTCCCGATTTTCGAGCTACCACCGATAAATTGATGGCCGTCATTTGGTCATATACTCCCGGATGGGTTCGTAAAAGGGTAACGATAACCGGCTCCTGCTCGGGATGCAAACTGCTGTAGCGTATCACCTCTTTGGAGGGAACAATAAACTGTAAGGTTAACTTCTCTGAAAACTCTTGCGAAAGACTCAAAATGCCTTGCCGATCCAAAAATTGCAAGGCTTGATAGGTGCGCGCCACAGGTAAATTGTATTTGACACAAAAACGGTGTAAATTAAAACCAAACGTTTCGTCCAAGCCCTCGCCGTAGGCAATTTGCAAGTCGGCACACAATTTTTGATACACTTGCGATAAAAACGGTTTGTCGGGTAAGACCCCCAAAAACTGTTGCTCCGCTTGCAATCGATCGGAGGCGTTGGCCAACAAAATGGCATAGGCTTTCGATCCATTGCGCCCCGCACGTCCCGCTTCTTGATAGTAATTCTCCAAATTGGGGGGTAAGTTATAATGGAATACAGTGCGCACATTAGCTTTGTCAATACCCATTCCAAAGGCATTTGTCGCGACCATGACCTGTTTTTTTTCCTCCATCCACCAACTCATTTGCCGCTCTTTTTCGGCAGGCGATAATCCCCCGTGGTAAAACGTCGCTGTTATGCCCATCGCTTCCAGCTGTTGCGAAGTGTGTAAACACGATTTTCGATTGGACACATAAACCAAAGACGGTCCAGGGTATTTTTGTAAAACATTTTTAGTAAAATGCAATTTGTCTTCAGGCGCATAAACCATGTAAGCCAAATTCGATCGGGCAAAGGACTTAGAAAAGACATTCGCTTGCTCCAAAGCCAATTGCGCAACAATATCGGCTTGAACCCGCGCCGTAGCGGTTGCCGTTAGTGCCAAAAATGGAACTTTGGGAAAATGAATCCGCAAATCCGAAATCTTTAAATACGCGGGACGAAAATCATGACCCCATTGCGATACACAGTGCGCTTCATCAATGGCAATGAGATGAATAGGTAAGGTTTTTAGCCGCGATAAAACGATTTCATTTTGCAAACGTTCGGGCGATACATACACTAATTTGTATCCCCCAAATTGGGCATTGTCAAGTACATCAATAAGTTCCTCAGTAGGAATACCTCCTGTCAACGCCATCGCTTTGATGTTCCGCATTTGGAGCTGCTGTACCTGGTCTTTCATCAATGCCACCAAAGGCGAAATCACCAATACAATCCCCTCACGAACCAAAGCAGGCAGTTGGTAACACAACGACTTTCCACCGCCCGTAGGCAACAACGCAAAGGTGTCACGACCCGCTAAAACCGACTCAATAATCGCTTCTTGCGGTTCACGAAACGCATCGTAATTCCAGTACTGTTTTAAAATATCATGTAGGCTACTCATGGGTCATTGCGCAAACGAGCAACACAAAGATACAGGAATATTACAACGCATTCAGGATAAATGCCACCCGATCGGCTACAGGGCCCACGGGAACTTCCATCGGACTGTATCCAAAATGGCGGTAGGTTTCTTGCAAATGACGGTAAATCAACTGTGCTTGTTCAAAATTCTCGTAGCGCGCTTCATCACTGACATAAATGGCCTCCCATGGGGGTAAAATAAAGACTTTATCATACCGATGTTCCGTACTAGCTTCCTCAAAAAAAGCAGGGTAACTGTCGCCGATATAGTGCATGTATGCCAAAATATCGGGAATACCACGGTCCAGAAAAATTGGGGATTTGGCTTCCGCTTGGGCCGAGAAGAATTGCTTTTTTCTGCCCTCAAGCAACAATTCACTAAACAACAAGGGCTGCTCCAAAAACAGTTGTTCAATTCCTTGCTCACGCGCCTCCAACGTAATTTGACGCGATATTTCAGGGTAACAACAATGCCCATTGGCAACCATATGCTCAATAATAGTTGTTTTTCCCGTGCCCGGACCACCCGTAATGACGATAAGTTGAGGTTTCATTTTTAAACAAAATAAGCCGCAAATGTATCGAATTGTCCTCGCATTTACCTACTTTAAATGTCAATTTTTTGTTCGGTATAGCGCTGTTTAGGGCGTGTCCCGAAAGGAAGTTTCCTGCGATTTTTTTGGGTAAGCAAAGGGTCGGGACCGGGCTGTCGGGAGTCGCTTCCCTCGTCCCTCAGGCGAGCTTCAACAATCCCTCCATCCCTCACGCAATGGCAACAAAGAAAAAAAGTAATTTCGGGAATAACTCATGGGGCGTAATTCCCTTTAAAAAGCATTGAAAAACTAACCTCAAATAGCGTATATTTGCCCTTATTTAATGATGATGGATAAAAAAACGGAAGCTTTTTACATTCGCCTCAAAGAGGAATTGCAAACCACTTCTACTTGGCCGAGTGTGTATTTATACAAATTTATTGTCCCTACCGATACGCAAAAAATTCATGCGGTAGAGAACGCCTTCGACAACCTCGGAGCTGTCATTAAAACCCAACAGTCTAAAAACGGTAATTTTACCAGTATTTCGGTCAATGTCGTGATGGAATCTCCCGACGCTGTAATTGCCAAATACCTAGAAGTATCCACCGTGGAAGGCATAATATCCCTTTAGTATGGTACCAAAATACATCAAGGAAAATGCACACGATACCGTGCAACACCTCGAATACAACGCCGAACGATCGCCATTATTCATTCCCGAATACGGCCGTCATTTGCAAAAACTAATCGATCACGTAGTCGCAATCCAAGACCGTGACGAACGGAATCGCGCCGCACGTTATGTGATTAACGTCATGGGCACTTTGAATCCACATTTACGGGATGTACCCGATTTTCAACACAAATTGTGGGATCAAATCTTTATCATGTCCGATTTTCAATTGGATGTCGATTCACCCTATCCGATTCCTACACGCGAAGTGATCAACCTCAAGCCCGATCCACTCCCGTATCCGCAGAAAAATCCAAAGTACCGCTTCTACGGCAATAACATCAGCTCTATGATCGAGGTAGCCAATTCGTGGGAAGAGGGCGAACTCAAAAGTGCGCTAATCATGGTAATCGCCAACCATATGAAAAAATCGTATTTGAGTTGGAACAAAGATACCGTCACCGATCAAGTGATTTTTGAACATCTTTATGAAATGTCTGGTGGGCGCATCAATTTGTCACAAAGTGCCGAAGAGTTATCGACTACCAACGATTTGATTCGCACCAACAAAAAAATGTCCAACAAGGCACAACCCCCGATGCAAAAACACAAAGGCGGATTCAAAAAGAATTTGAATAACGGAAAGAAATTCATCAAAAAAAACAATAACAAAAATTAATAGAAAACGGCCATAAGGCTTTTTACTACACCATGGGAACATTCAAAATTGAAGGCGGTATCCGCTTGAAAGGAGACGTTACGCCACAAGGCGCCAAAAACGAAGCATTACAAATTTTATGTGCCGTTTTACTCACCCCCGAAAAAGTAACCATCAATAACATCCCCGATATTATTGACGTTAATAAGTTAATTACGCTCTTAGGAAACTTGGGGGTAAAAATTCAAAAAAACGGCCCCGGTTCGATTACTTTTCAAGCCGATGAAGTCAATGTGGGCTACCTCGAAACCGAAGCTTTCAAAAAAGAGGGCGGGTCGTTGCGCGGTTCCATTATGATTGTCGGCCCCTTGTTAGCGCGTTTTGGCAAAGGATACATTCCTAAGCCGGGAGGTGATAAAATTGGTCGCCGCCGTTTGGATACACACTTTGAGGGCTTTATCAACTTGGGCGCCAAGTTCCGTTACGAGCGCGAAGACCATTTTTATGGGGTTGAAACGCAAGAGCGCTTGAAAGGAACCTATATGTTACTGGACGAAGCCTCAGTGACTGGAACCGCCAATATTGTGATGGCAGCCGTGCTTGCTGAGGGTGTCACGACCATCTACAACGCTGCCTGTGAGCCGTATTTACAACAATTGTGTAAAATGCTCAACTCCATGGGAGCCAAAATTACCGGCGTGGGTTCCAACTTACTCACCATTGAAGGTGTAGAACGGTTGGGAGGCTGCGAACACCGTATTCTTCCCGATATGATTGAAATTGGAAGTTGGATCGGTCTTGCCGCCATGACTCGCAGCGAAATCACAATCAAAAACGTAAGTTGGGATAATTTAGGCGTCATTCCCAACGTGTTCCGCAAATTAGGAATTACCTTAGAGCGACGAGGCGATGACATTTACATTCCTACCCATGAAAATGGCTATGAAATCAAAACCGATATCGACGGTTCGATTCTCACCATTGCCGATGCACCGTGGCCCGGATTTACGCCCGACTTGTTAAGTATTGTATTGGTTGTAGCTACCCAAGCCAACGGCGATGTGCTTATCCACCAAAAAATGTTTGAAAGTCGTTTGTTCTTTGTCGATAAATTAATCGATATGGGTGCCAAAATTATGTTGTGCGACCCGCACCGTGCGGTGGTCATGGGACACAATTTTAAATCGCAATTAAAAGCAACCACCATGTCATCGCCCGATATTCGTGCGGGGATTTCCTTATTGATTGCGGCTTTATCGGCCAAAGGAACGTCAACGATTCAAAATATTGAACAAATCGACCGCGGATACGAGCGTATCGACGAACGTTTGCGCGCTTTGGGGGCCAATATTGTACGCGTTTAAATTCATAAATTCCAATAGTTGAAATTCCAAATTCCAATAATTGAAATTCCAATAATTGAAATTCCAAAGTCCAATAGTTGAAATTCCAAAGTCCAATAATTGAAATTCCAAATTCCAATAGTTGAAATTCCAAATTCCAACAGTTGAGATTCCAAATTCCAACAGTTGAAATTCCAAATACCAATAATTGAGATTCCAAATTCCAATAATTGAGATTCAAAATTCCAATAGTTGAAATTCCAAATTCCAACAGTTGAGATTCCAAATTCCAACAGTTGAAATTCCAAATACCAATAATTGAGATTCCAAATTCCAATAGTTGAGATTCAAAATTCCAACAGTTGAGATTCCAAATTCCAACAGTTGAAATTCCAAATACCAATAATTGAGATTCCAAATTCCAATAGTTGAGATTCAAAATTCCAATAGTTGAAATTCCAAATTCCAATAATTGAGATTCCAAATTCCAATAGTTGAAATTCCAAATTCCAAAAGTTGAAATTCCAAATTCCAATATTGAAATTCCAAATTCCAATAGTTGAAATTCCAAATTCCAAAATGTAACTAGTAGTTTTGGAGTTTGGAATTTCTTTTTTGTAATTTTTTTGTATCCATGGAAACCTATATCATCATCATTCTTTGTATTGCAGCTTTTTTCGCTGGATTTGTCGACGCAGTCGTGGGGGGCGGTGGGTTGATTCAAACCCCCGTAGGATTAATTTTGCTGCCCAATGAATCCGTAGCCACTGTGGTAGGAACACTTAAAGTCCCTGCGTTTAGTGGTACTTTCATGGCCGCACGCCAATACATTCAACAAGTTGCCTTACGTTTGAAGTTGCTAATTCCGATGGCAATCGTAGCCTTTTCAGCGTCTTGCTTGGGGTCATGGTTGTTGACACGCGTTCACAATGCCTTTATGAAACCTGTGTTATTCATTGTGCTTATCGGGATTGCGGGGTATACTTGGGTGAAAAAAGATTTTGGGCAACGCAGCGCGCCTACCTTTTCTCCGTTTAAAATGAAAATCATCGGACTTCTTTTGGCTTTGGTAGTCGGTTTTTATGACGGATTTATCGGTCCAGGTACAGGAAGTTTTTTAGTGCTAGGGTTTATCGTATTGCTGGGTTTTGATTTTTTACACGCTTCCGCCCATGCCAAAGGGGTCAACTTGGCAACCAATTTAGGGTCAATTCTCCTTTTTATCACCAAAGGGAAAATTATTTGGAGTATCGCAATCCCCATGGCTTTTGCCAATGCATTGGGCGGATGGGTAGGCGCCAAAACTGCCGTAGCCCGCGGGAATCGATTTATTCGTCGCGTATTTATGCTTGTGGTAGTGACTACCTTACTTCGTTTGGCTTGGGATGTTTTTTAGTTATTCTACGATATTTAAGAATTTCAATCCAAAGATTACCGCATCACTTACAAAGCCACTTTGGTACGAACGAACATAATCGATGCGTAAGATTTTAAATTTTTTGAAACCTAAATTATCCAAACCAATGGTGAATTCGTGATAAGGGGCGCGATTAGGCACCGACAAATTATGGTAGCCCAATACCAATTGTGTATTTAGTTTTTGAAGCAAAGGAATTTTATTCATCAAATACCCTTGGTCGTTGTGCTCCATATGCAATTCAATAAAAGCATCGTTGGTACTAGCACTATAATAAGGTAAATTATTAAAAACATTGGTATAGCGTCCACCGCCGGCCACGTGCGTTTGATTTCCATTAAAATGTTTAAAATCGGGAAAAGCAATGTTTTCGGCATTGAAAAATTTACCCGATTTGAGGTTGTAAACGAATTCTCCTTTATTACCCAAACTTAATTCTTGGTAAATACGCGCCGATACAAAGTCAAATTCGTATTGTTTTTCACTTGCTGCAAATCCTTTTTCGTAGGTTACAAAAAGCGTAGGGTAGTCGTCGTTCCCAATAGTAAATTTTCCATCAGGTCGGGTCCAATATTTTTGCCCAAAATTAAAACGCCCTGTAAACGACGCTTTCATCAGTTGATGACGCGTAAATGCTGGGGTCAACTCATCAAAAGGCAATAATGGATTGTTTGAGGTGTAACGATCATTCGATTTAACGGTAGCTTGAAAAGTGGTATTGAACAGCGGCTTTCGATCGGCGTATTCCACAGTGGCGTTCAATCGGAATCCGTTGACAATTTCACCACTGTATCCCACGGAAATCGCATTTTTCTCATACAATTTCATAAAGTTATTTTTAAAAAAGGAGGAGGCGATCGAGTTAATGTTGTCGGTTATCGGATTGGCAGGGTTGAACTGATTAACGGTGGACCCTCCGTTGATGACCAAAAACGAATTGCGGATGTTGTCTAATTTTTGGGTGTAGGAAGCCGAAAAACGCAAACGATCTTCTGAAAATCCATAATCCAAACGCGTACCGATGCGGTAAAAAGTTCGTTTATCCTCATTGCGTTGCGTGTAGTTGAAACCGATTTGAGTTTTCCATCCTTGAACGGTATTGAAGGCGGTATTGAAAGCCGGTCCTTCATACGAAAACGAGCGATTTTTGAATGAATTCGAATAGGTATATCCCATTAGTACATCCATCCATTTGAATTTATTTCGTTTTCGATCGATAGAGTCTAAATAAGGTTGTGATTTGCGTTTGGTTTGTAACATTTCTTTTTTGACATAGTCGGTGCTTTCCTCGGACGTCAGGGGTACAGGACGAATGGTATTCCAAAACGTATCGTCTTTTTTGTTGGCATTTTCCTCAAACTTTAGGACTTCGGCGGTAAATGTGCGGCGTTCTATTTGTTTTGGGAAATCAAAATTAGAATAGACATAAGTAAATCGGCCGTTGAAATTGAACCCAAACATCCCCGCATCAAAATCCAAGGTTTGCGTGTTTTTGCTCCACACCTTGGTTTTGTTGTTGTAGCTAAAACTTTGTTTAAAATGCAGGGTGTTTAGCGCCGGATTTTGGGATTGACTTCCTTTAATGCTCAAGTCTATCGCATAAATGGCATAGTCTTGATCTTCGATATAAATGTATCCTTCAAAGGCAGGTTCGCTCATGCGTTTGGGCGTCACTTTAATCTTATTTATAAGGTGATTGTTTTCGTCGGCAAACGAGCCTTCAAAGGTATAACGGTAATAATTGAGGGCATTGTCGGCAATAGGAGAGATCGCCTTAGCATTGATTTCAATGTAATTTTCATAAAAATCAAAGTTAGCTTGCGCCGCATTGTTAAAGCTAAAGCCATTGTCTTGACCACTTACTTTAGAGGCTACAATCACTTCCTTCAATTTGTCGGGTTTTTGAAAGGTAAGTTTGGACACCGTTTCCGATAGGTAAAGGATACCACTTCGCGTGGAGTCGATAACTTCATCCAAGAAATCAATTTTTTGTCCCATAAAGGTCTTCGGAAGATTTTTCACCCGAAAAATTCCTCTGGAATAGAAATCACAGGTGTATTGTCCTGTTTTGCTCCCATTGGCTTTGCGATTAGCGATGGCTTGTTTGATAATGGCAATGGCAGGATTTGCTTTAGCATCGATGACTACTTCGTTCAGCTGAATGTCTTCCGTTTGTAAAACCACGTCAAGGATTTCACTTTTTCCGGTATACTCCACAACACGCTTTTCGGTTTTATAGCCTAAAAATTGAAACAGGATTACATACGTCCCATTTTGCTTGGGATAGATTTCATAATGACCGTTATCGTTGGAAGTGGTACCTATATAGGTGTCTTGTACGTATATGTTGGCAAAGGCAATGGGTTGCCCTTTACTGTCGGAAACTTTTCCTTTGATTTGGCTAAAGGTGAATGTACTCCAAAGTACAGCGAGTGTAAAAATGATGTTTTTCATAGGGTTAGTGCAATAAACTTTGAACAGCTAAGGTGTAACTTTTTAACCCAAAACCCACGATAACTCCTGCGGCATGTGGCGCAATATAGGATTGATGCCGGAAGCTCTCGCGTGCATAGGTGTTGGATATATGTACTTCAATAACCGGAGTTGTTACACCTTTGACCGCATCGCCTATACCGATAGACGTATGTGTATAAGCTCCCGCGTTCAAAATAATGGCGTCAAATGTAAAACCACATTCATGGATACAGTTAATGAGTTCTCCTTCGATATTGCTCTGAAAATAGTGAAAAGCCACCCCGGGGAACTGTGTTTTCATGTCGCGCAAAAACGATTCAAAATCTTGATTACCATATAGCTCAGGTTCGCGTTTGCCCAACAAGTTGAGGTTGGGACCGTTGATAATCATCACTTGCAAAGGTTTATTCATAGTTGTGTAGGGATAATTTAATATCATTTTTACCTAATAAAAGTACACTAATTCCGCATTTTGAGAAGCATTTTTCTTTTTTTTCTATTTTTTGGAATACGTTAAAAAGTGCTAAATTGGTTTAACAATTTGTATTTGAATGTTTTAAACGAATGTTAATGTTGACAACTATGTTAACAACTATGTTAACAACTCCGTTTTTGAGTTAAAAAGTTTCCCCTAAGAATCGTTTTAACTTTGTCTCAATAATTTTAAACAAAATAGAACATGAAAAAAATTATTCTTTCTCTAGCTGCAGTACTTGCATTTTCTGCTGCTAATGCTCAAGACAAAAAACAAGGTACAGAAGGTTTTGCAAAAGGTGACTTATTCGTTTCCGGTGCAGTTACTTTGTCAAATGAAAAAACTGGTGATAACAAAGAAAATGCTTTCTTGTTTGAGCCAAGAGTAGCTTATTTTGTAACAGAAAACATTGCTGTTGGAGCTAAATTAGGTTTTGGTTCAGACAAATCTGAAGCTGGTTCAATAACTACTCAAGACAGAACTGCATTTACAGTTGGAGCTTTTGGACGTTATTACTTTACACCTGCTTCTAAATTTTCATTATTTGCTAACTTAGGTTTTGATTTGAACAATTGGGAAAACAAGCTTAATGATGCAAAAGAAAAAGAATTTCAAGTTGGTTTAGGTTTAGGTATGAACTATTTCGTGTCTTCTAACTTTTCTTTAGAAGCTGGTGTAGGTGCATTGACTTACTCTTCTAATGATAATGGAGGAAATGGTGCAGACAAAACTAATACTTTAAGTTTTGGTGGTGACTGGAGAGCAGTTACTTTCGGTGTAAACTATAAGTTCTAATTCTTTCTTTTGAATACAGAAAGCCATCCTTCGGGGTGGCTTTTTTGTTTTGTATCTTTAGGCCATGCAATGGAAAGCGTATCTTAAATCCTATAATGATTACCTGCGATTAGAACGCGGGATGTCACCCAATACCTTAGCAAGTTATCGCTTTGATTTGGAACGGCTTTGTGCTTTTTTGGCCGAACATCATCCTGAAGTTTCGCCATTAACCATAACGTCACAACACATACAGGCTTTTGTCTATGCCGTTTCCAAAGAATTGAATGCACGATCACAAGCCCGATTGATCAGTGGACTCAAGTCTTTTTTCAATTATCTACTTGTTGAAAATCTCCGCGGGGACAGTCCGATGGAATTGATTGAAGCACCGCGTTTGGGACGTAAACTTCCCGATACCTTAAGTACGGTTGAAATTGATCGTTTGATTGCCGCTATTGATTTGTCCAAACCTGAAGGCGAACGTAACCGAACTATGCTAGAAGTGTTGTACGGCTGTGGGTTGCGCGTATCCGAACTCGTTACCTTAAAAATTTCGGACATTTTCGCTGACGAAGGTTTTTTAAAAGTAACGGGAAAAGGAAATAAACAACGTTTTGTACCCTTGGCCACCTTTACCTTACAATGTATTGAACGGTATCGACGTGAGGTTCGCGTTCATGTTCCCATTCAGAAAGGATTTGAAGATACATTATTTTTGAATCGTAGGGGGAAAGCCCTTACCCGTGCGATGATTTTTACCATAATTAAAGACTTGGCGCAAGCTATCCATTTACAGAAAAAGATCAGTCCACATACCTTTCGACACTCCTTTGCTACCCACTTGTTGGAAAATGGCGCTGATTTACGGGCCATCCAAATGATGTTGGGGCACGAGTCGATTACCACCACCGAAGTATATGTGCACTTAGACCGTAGGCATTTAACCCAAATAATGCATCACTATCATCCACGAAAAAAATTTAAGTAAATAAATTCGAACAAAACAACTCTTTTTTCGATAGTTGCGTGCATTTTATCGATAAAAATGTACTTTATATCGAATCTTTTGTTAAATTTGATTTCACTTTTTTACCTCCTCAAGTAGAAAAATGAATCCAAACGCCCCAAAACCTACGACTATGACCACAAACTTAGCCGCCAACCCTCGGTTTAGTGCTGTACAGTACAATTATCATAAGCGGATATTAAATCTGATTCCCGATTTAATATTTCAAATATCCGTTACTGCGCAGCAAGAGTTTTTCTTTACCTATCTCAACAAAAGCATTATTTCTTTTTTTGAAGTCAATCGCTTTGAAATTGCAGGGAACCCTTTAGAAGTAATTAAAAATCGCATACATCCCGAAGATTGGGATGATTTTTTGCAATCCATTATCAAAGCCAAAGACAGCAGTGAGCATTGGAACCATGAGTTTCGCGTGGTGCTACGTACCCGAGGGGTTTTATGGTTTAAAGCGAAGGCAACTATTGATATTGATGAAAATGGCGACGCTATATTTATCGGAAGTTTAACCGATATTACCGATATAAAGCAACGAGAGTTTCGCATTATCGAATCGGAAGCACGCTATCAATTTGCCTTGGAAGCCTCTAATAATGGCGTTTGGGATTACAATGTAGCCACCGATCGGGTGTACTTTTCTAAAGAATCGCTGGCCATCTTGGATTTTGATGCTAGCGATAATTTGGTGACTAATTCCAAGTGGGATGAGCGTATTCACCCCGATGATTACATACAATACAAACAAGAAATCGCAAACCATAGTAATGGACAAACTACGTATTTTGAGAATACCAAACGAGTCCTTACCAAGCATGGTGTGTATCGATGGATACGAAGTAAAGGAAAAGTAATTGAGCGCGATGCACAAGGCAATCCGTTGCGAATTATAGGGGTGCATACCGATGTTACTTCTGAAAAAGAGGAAGAACAAGCGTTGCAAGCCCATATGGAGATTATCTCCAAACAAAACAACCGATTGCTCAACTTTGCCCATATCGTATCGCATAACCTTCGCTCGCATACGGGCAACTTTAAGATGTTAATCAATATTATTGATGAAACGGACGATCCTCAGCAAAAAGAGGAGTGCTTTGGCTTTTTGAAAACCACTTCAAAAGCCTTGTCCGAAACCATCGATCATTTAAAAGAGCTGGTTGACATTCAGAGTACAATTATTCATAAGAAAGAGAATTTGAATTTAAATGCTTTTTTAAATCATACCCTCGAACTTTTAAGTAAAGAAATTAAGGACCATAACGTAAATATCGTAAATTTGGTAGATGCTAAAGAAACGGTACAATTTAATCCAGCCTATTTGGAAAGTATCTTTTTAAATTTTACCACCAATGCCATTAAGTATGCGCATCCCGACAGGCAACCTGAAATTCGGTATTCGCTTCAAAAGGAGCATGGAAAATTGGTGCTGCTTATCCAAGACAATGGCGTGGGGATCAATTTGGAAAAATACGGAGAGAAATTGTTTGGCATGTATAAAACGTTTCATCAGCATCCTAATGCCCGTGGTATCGGCTTGTTTATCACTAAAAACCAAATCGAATCTATGGGCGGCAGTATCGAAGTAGAGAGTCAAGTTAATGTAGGAACCACTTTCAAAATCAACTTTTCGAATGAAATTCAATAATATTTTTGTCGTGGATGACGATTTAGTGTATCACTTTGTCATTAAAAAATTATTTAATAAATGCAATATCGAAGCGGAGGCTCAATTCTTCTTTAACGGATTGGAAGCGATTGACGGGTTGAAAAATGTTTTGAAAACCGAAAAAGAACCCGATTTAATTCTCCTAGACATCAATATGCCTATTTACGACGGATGGCAGTTCTTGGACGAATTTCGAAAGCTGAAAAACAATATGTCGAAAGATATCACGGTATATTTGGTCAGTTCTTCCAACGACTCCACCGATATCGACCGTTCAAAGCAGTACAAAGAGGAAGTAAAGGATTATTATTTCAAACCTATTACGACCAAAGAATTTGAAGAAATGCTAACCAGTGCCGGTTAGTTGATGTAAAAAAAGGGAACATCAATGAAGAGTTCCCTTTCTTTTTTTAGTCCTACTTTTTTATTTGGCAATATTCACGGCGCGTGTTTCACGAATTACCGTAATCTTCACTTGACCTGGGTAGGTCATTTCCGTTTGAATTTTTTGTGAGATTTCAAACGAAAGTTTTGCAGCCATATCGTCGGTTACTTTTTCACTTTCCACAATCACACGCAATTCGCGACCCGCTTGAATGGCATACGCATTTTTCACCCCATGGAATCCAAAAGCAATAGCTTCCAAGTCTTTCAAACGCTGGATATAGGAATCCAATACTTGACGACGGGCTCCCGGACGTGCTCCAGAAATCGCATCACAAACTTGGATAATCGGAGAAATCAAATACTTCATTTCGATTTCATCGTGGTGTGCACCAATAGCATTGCAAACTTCTTCTTTCTCACCATATTTTTCAGCCCATTGCATTCCCAACAAGGCGTGTGGTAAATCACTTTCGGCGTCGGGTACTTTACCGATATCGTGAAGTAAACCAGCACGTTTGGCTAGTTTTACATTCAGCCCTAATTCAGCGGCCATTATACCACACAACTTCGCTACTTCGCGGGAGTGTTGCAATAAGTTTTGACCGTAAGAGGAACGGTATTTCATGCGGCCTACAATTTTAATCAACTCCGGATGCAATCCATGAATGCCTAAATCAATCACCGTACGTTTTCCTACCTCGATGATTTCGTCTTCAATTTGTTTGGTTGTTTTCGCCACGACCTCCTCAATTCGTGCAGGGTGAATACGACCGTCGGTTACCAGTTTATGCAAAGATAAACGTGCAATTTCACGACGTACAGGGTCAAAACACGATAGAATGATAGCCTCAGGGGTATCGTCTACAATGATTTCCACACCTGTTGCCGCTTCCAACGCACGAATGTTACGCCCTTCACGACCAATGATGCGTCCTTTCACGTCATCGGATTCGATATTGAAGACCGAAACACAGTTTTCTACCGCTTCTTCCGTACCTACACGTTGAATTGTGCTGATGATCACTTTTTTTGCTTCTTGTTGTGCGGTTAACTTAGCTTCTTCGATGGTTTCTTGGATGTGGGCCATGGCTTTGGTTTTAGCCTCCGCTTTCAAACTTTCCACCAGTTGTTCTTTGGCCTCTTCTGCCGACAATCCTGAAATAACTTCCAATTGTTCTACTTGACTTTTATGCATCTTATCTACTTCTTGATGCTTTTTGTCTAGGATTTCAATCTTGGTTTCGTATTCTTTGGCCTTAGCTTCAAAATCATCGTTGAGTTTTTTGGTTTTGGCCAATTCACTAGATACTTGCGATTCTTTATCGCGGATGCGTTTTTCAACTTCAGCCATTTTTTTGTCTTTGGCTAAAATCTCTTTTTCATGCTCGGCTTTCAATTCTAAAAACTTCTCTTTCGCCTGCAGTAATTTGTCTTTTTTCAAGTTTTCAGCTTCCAAACTGGCATCTTTTAAAATCGATGCAGCTTCTTTTTTGGCATTCTTAATCAAAGCGGAGACATTGCTGCGCTCCAGCATTTTGGCGACACCAAAGCCGCCGGCTAATCCGACCACTAGGCCGATTATTACTTCTACTATACTCATGGTTTTGTAAGGTTATATATAAAAAAAGCCCACATTAGTTGCTTGTATAAACTCGTAAAGACAAGTTTTGAGCTAGCTCGCTGTTCTGGCTTCCCGTCGGGCGGGCATGCTATAGTAGCGACGATTTGCTCATTTGAATTTGTTAGTGTTGAGTTTACCAAAAATGAACTAATGTAGGCAGTATTTTAATCTAAAAGAACGTTGTTTCTAGCGGTTGAGATAGGTTTCCAAAGCATTATTCAAACGGGCTAATCGGTCAATTGATTCTGTATCAACTACCGTATCGACTGATTTTTGCTGTTCCAATTGCGAGGCAAACTGTAAGGCACACATAGCCAAAACGTCTTGTTTGTCCCGAACGGCATAGTTTTCCTCAAACTGTTTAATCATTGCATCGATTTTTTTGGCTGCACTGCGCAAACCCTCCTCTTGACTCATGTCAACAGTGAGCGGATAGACACGGTCGGCTATCGATAACTTGATTTTCAGTTTATCGTTCATATTTAATCAGCCAATTGGGCAATGCAATAGTCGATTTCTCGAATCAGCGCATTGATTTTTAGCTTGGTATCTCGTTTATATTCTTCACTGCCTAATAACGAATTGGTCATTTTGAGCGCTTCAAAATCCTTGATAAGCTGGGCATGAGTGGCTTGTTGTTGGGCTAAACTTTGCGCTGAACCCTGCAACTGTTGCTGTAATGCGCGGTTTTTTTGTTCTAAATCGTCCACCTTGGCACACAATCGCAACACTTTTTTTTCCAGTGCATCAATGATTTCTTTGATTTCACTCATGGGTGACGCCTTTCGTTACTTAATCCCACAAATTTATAACTCTCGGGGTATTTAACCAATAAAAACGACAAAAAATACAATTTATTTTGAAGCGCTTGGCTAAACTTTTGCGATTCAGTATTTTGTAAATTCTTAACAGCAAATGTTTTCATCTCCCATTCTCTTTTGCTATTTTAGCCCAAAGACCTTTTTTTATGCGCAGTTTGCTATTTTTTTGGTGTTCAATTACTTACTTATTCGCTCAGCCGTATCCACAAGATTATTTTCAATCTCCGCTCGCGATACCCTTGCAACTTTCTGGTAATTTTGGAGAATTACGGCCCCATCATTTTCATGCCGGATTTGATTTCAAAACACAGCAACGCGAGGGACTACCGGTGTATGCTGCCGCCGAAGGGTATGTTTCACGCATTAAAATTGCAACCAATGGCTATGGAAAAGCGGTATACATAACGCATCCCAACGGGTATACTACCGTGTACGGACATTTGCAAAAGGCGGTTGGAGTTTTTGAAGCCAAAATTCAAGCCTTGCAATACGAAGCGAAGTCTTTTGCCGTAGAAGCTTATTTTAAACCTGGGGAACTGCCCGTCAAAAAAGGGGAACTCATTGCGCTATCGGGCAACACGGGCGGTTCAGACGGGCCTCATTTGCATTTTGAAATTCGCGATTCCAAAACGGAGCAAATTATAAATCCCTTGTTTTTTGGATTGGTTATCCAAGATTCCAAAGCGCCTACCGTAGCCAATGTGATGGTCTATCCTGTTGGTCCCGATGCCGTAGTAAATGAATCCAAACGGCCGGTATTGTTGAGCCTATCTTTGCAAGCTGATGGGACGTATATTGCCCAAAAAATCCAAGCTTCGGGGACACTTGGTTTTGCCATCAATGCCTTTGATCGCGATGACGTGTCGTTCAACAACAATGGAACTTACCAAACCCGTTTGTACCATAACGGCCAGTGTAATTTTGAAGTTCTTTTTGATCAAATGGCCTTTGATGAAGCCCGCTATATCAATGCGTATATCGATTATGAACGCTTCAAAAAAACAAAGCAGCGTTTTCAAAAATTGTTTTATAACTATCCCTACGCTTGGTCCAATTTGCGCAATGTCAAGGCGGGGGGACTCCTTACGGTAACCCCTAATATGGCGACCACAGCCCGTATTGAAGTGGCTGATTTTAACGGGAATCAAACCGTAATCACACTGCCCATCTCCTATTCCAATGCGCCTGCAAAAATAGCCGATCCAACACTCAAAACACCGTATTTTATGAAGTGTCAAACCGATGCCTTGTTTGAAAAAGATAACGTTTCGGTGTATTTTCCAGCGAAAACCTTTTACGATGATTTTTATTTTCAATTTGACGTAAAAAACAATCAAGTTCAGTTGCATGAGGATATTGTTCCTTTACACCAAAATTTTACGCTAACTTGGAAAAACGAATCAATTCCTGCCGCATTACGAGCCAAAACTTACATCGCAACCGTTCAAGGGAATCGTTTTGGGTATAATCCCACTCAAGTCGACGGGGCTACTTTTACGATGCGTACCAAAACATTGGGTAAATTTCAATTGGTTCAGGATGTATTACCACCAAAAATAGCTTGGTTCAAACCACCCAAAAGTAAAGACTGGTCTGGTTTAAATGCGTTGCAACTCACGATTTCCGATGAGCAATCAGGGGTGGCCAAAGTCAATGGGTATCTCAATGGCGAATGGGTGTTGTTTGAGTACGATCCGAAGTTAAAACGGATTACTCATGTTTTTGAAGAGCGATTTTTGAAAGCGGGAAACAATAATTTGAAAGTCGAAGTCGTTGACCATGTTGGAAATTCAACTATATTTGAATCCACGTTTAACCGAAATCCAAAAAAATAACTCATTTTGTCGTTATCCAACTATTTCATTGGTCTATTGTTCTTGGCAGTAACCACAGTTTCCATGGCACAAACCGGAAAGATCACGGGTGTGGTTTTGGATGAAAACAACAAACCTATTGAAGGCGCCAATATATCCTATGATATGATCTCCGTAACTTCGGATGCCAATGGATTTTATGTGCTTGAAATTCCAGCCGACCGCAAGATTACCGTTCGTTTTAAACACGTTGCCTTTAAGTCCATTACCGCCAATTTTCAAGTAAAACCCCAAGAGATTCTCGAATTTAACCCTGTAATGGATAGTGAGCAAGAGCAACTCGAAGGGGTTGTTATCACTGGCGTTCGTCCCAGAGCGCGCGGGATTATTAGTGTGGACCCGCAAGTAGTACGGCGTATTCCCGGCTTGAATGCTGGAGTCGAAAATGTATTGAAAATTCTTGGAGCGAGTTCGAACAGCGACATGAGTTCACAATACAGCGTTCGCGGTGGAAATTACGACGAAAATTTGGTGTATGTCAATGAAATTGAAGTCTATCGCCCGTTTTTAATTCGCTCGGGTCAACAAGAAGGATTGAGTTTTGTAAACAGTGATTTGACCCAAAAAATTGATTTTTTTGCTGGAGGATTTGAAGCGAAATACGGCGATAAAATGTCCTCAGTGCTAGACATCACCTACCGTAATCCTGAGAAGTTTGGCGCTTCGATGGAAGCTAGTTTTTTGGGTGGGGCCGTATCAGCTGAAGGGATTTCAAAAGATAAAAAATGGAGTGCTATTGGTGGATTACGCTACCGTGACAACTCTCTGCTCGTGAACAGTCAGGAAACGCAAACCAATTTCCGTCCGCGTTTCATGGATGCTCAGGTGAATATCAATTTTATGCCCGGAGGCAAGTGGAACCACAGCTTTCTTGGAAATGCTTCGTACAATCGCTACAATTATCAGCCTTTGACCCGCCAAACGAATTTTGGAACCTTGGACGAACCTATTGCTTTGCAGATTTTTTACGAAGGACAAGAAGACGACCGTTACCAAACTTTATTTGGCGCCTTCAAATCGGTGTATCAAGCCAATGAGAATACGACATATAAAATTATTGCTTCGGCTTTTCATACCCAAGAACAGGAATATTTTGATATTGATGCCTCGTATTTTTTAGGTGAAGTGGATGCCAATATTGGATCGGAAACTTTTGGGAATGTCACTTTTAACCGCGCCATTGGGTCGCAATTGAATCATGCTCGCAACAACCTCGATGCGTTGATCATGAACTTTGAAATTAAGGGGTCGCACAACGAAAATCGCAAGCATCGCTTTGATTGGGGGGCTAAGTTCACCCATGAGAATTTCAGAGATCGTTTGGTGGAATGGGAAGTTATTGACTCGGCCGGTTTCTCGATTAATCCTCCGGTGGTGGATATTCCAAATGATCAGCCCTATAATCCTTATGTGGGTCCGTTGGTTCCTTTTCAAAATGTACGGGCCACCAATTTTGTCGATATCAACCGAATTTCAGCGTTTGCGCAATGGAACACCAGAACGCGTGTTCGACGCGGCATGTTGTATGCTACAGCAGGCGTTCGGGCACACAATTGGACCGTTTCGGGGCGTGGTCTAGAAACCGTAACGCAAACCGTATTTAGTCCCCGGGTGCAACTCGCCTACAAGCTCGACAATAAAGACATGTTGTTTCGATTTTCCACAGGATTTTATTACCAGCCCCCGTTTTACAGGGAATTACGCGATATGAGTGGGGTAGTGCAACCACGGGTAAAAGCCCAACAGTCCGTACATTTTGTGTTGGCCAATGATTACGGATTTACCATGTGGAATCGTCCCTTTAAATTGGTTTCAGAATTGTATTACAAGGCCATGGATGATGTGAATACCTATACCTTAGAAAATGTACGTATTCGATACCGAGCCAACAACGATGCGGTAGCGTATGCCTATGGATTGGATGTTCGTTTGAACGGTGAGTTTGTCAAAGGCACCGAATCGTGGTTTACCTTTGGGTATATGAAAACCGAGGAGAATCAAAACAATCGGGGCTACATAGCGCGTCCTACGGATCAACGGTTGAAGTTTGGAATTTTGTTCCAAGACTACATGCCCAATATTCCGAATGTAAAAATCTACATGAATATTGTGTATAACACGGGTTTACCAGGAGGCTCTCCTTCCTACGCCGATGCTTATCTCTATCAAACGCGCTTACGGGATTATCGTCGTGCGGATGTGGGCTTCTTTTACGTGTTTACCGAACGAAATGCACAACGTGCCGCTAGTCATTGGTTGCGAAAATTCCAAGATTTGTCGTTGGGATTTGAAGTGTTTAATATGTTTAATAATCAGAATGCAATCACCAATACTTGGGTTCGCGATGCTTACACTAAAAATCAATATGGAATTCCTAATTTTATGACGACGCGTGTGTTCAATCTCCGATTGACGGCCCGACTCTAATTTGAAGTGCTTATGAAACGATTGACTTTTGCCTTGTCGCTATTGCTTTTGGTAGGTTGTAAAGAAACACCACCGCAGCCAAAAGTAATTTATTCCAAAAGTTCGACTCCCAAAACGGAAGCGAAAAAAGACGGTACTTTATTAACATTGTGTGATTTGCCCGTGCAATTTCCTGGTACCTCGGTGTTGTTATTTCCGGTGGGTGAGGTCGCTTTGAATGAAGGGAGTAAAGGCGGTGCAGACTTTAGCAGTAGTCGCTATGACAGCGGGGTAAGTTATCAAGTGTCGAATACCAGTGAGTTTGAAATTGCCGGCAATCTCTCCAATGTTAAGTTTCAGGTGAGTCCCAAAGATTCCTTACGTTCCCTAACCAACAAACCGATACGTATAGAGCGTATGGCTTATTTGCACGGCTTGGCCGAAAAGGGGAAGGCGAAACTCTTGGTTTATGAAGTACAAGACAGCGATACCAATCAAGATGGAGTAGTCAACGCCAACGATATTCGCAGTTTGTATGTGAGTACCCTTGAGGGGCAAAATTTTACCAAACTCACCACGGAATATCAAGAGTTGATTGATTGGAACTGTTTGGAAGGTTTAGGGCGCTTGTATTTTCGGGCTATTGAGGATTTGAATAAAAATGGTGCTTTTGACAAAAACGATAAGGTTCATTATTACTATATCGATTTACTATCCAACACTTGGGTCCCACAAGAATACAATCCGCTGCCGTAGCGGATTTTTTTTTTTTTGAAAAGGGGATTGCTTTTCAGTCCCGGGCGCAACGGCATCCTTTGGGGTTTAGCCCAAAGATACAGTGGAGCACGGGAGTGGGTGTGTGCTTGAAATAGAGGTGTTCTTGCTGCCTAAAAAAAGAAACCGACTTAGTCAAAACTTTGCAACGTCACCAATTTGGCGTAGGTCCCCTCAAGCGCCATGAGTTCGGTGTGGTTGCCTTGCTCAATGATTTCGCCTTTATGGAGCACCACGATGGTATCGGCGTTTTGAATGGTCGATAAACGGTGCGCGATGACTATCGAAGTGCGGTTTTGCATCATATTTTCGAGGGCAATCTGCACTGCTTTTTCACTTTCGGTATCGAGGGCTGAAGTGGCCTCATCGAGAATCATGATGGGAGAGTTTTTGAGTACCGCGCGGGCGATAGAAATTCGTTGTTTTTGTCCACCTGAGAGTTTTCCACCCGCATCTCCGATATTTGTTTGGAGTCCCAAGGGCAATTCCATCACAAAATCATAAGCATTAGCCACTTGCAACGCATGGATTAACTCGGCTTCTGTGGCTTCGGGTTTTCCGATACGCAGGTTGTTTTCGATGGTATCGTTGAATAAAATCGAGTCCTGAGTCACCAAGCCCATCAAACGGCGCAGCGCATGAATGTCCATGGTTTTGATGTCAACGCCGTCGATGGCAATAGTACCTTCGTTAACATCATAAAAGCGGGTGAGCAGGTTGGCCAAGGTACTTTTTCCGCTACCCGATTGTCCCACCAAGGCAACGGTTTTTCCTTTGGGAATGGTCAGCGAAAAGTTTTTCAATACAGGCTCGTCTTGGTAACCGAAATTGACCTGCGACAACGTGATGTTGTCGGTGAAGTTGGATTTTTGAACGGCATTGGGTTCAGAGGTTACCGTATTTTCTTGTTCGAGTACTTCAAATACCCGTTCGGCGGCGGCAATCCCGTTTTTCACAGCATACGAGGCTTTGGAAATTGCTTTGGCCGGTGTTAGAATGTTATACGCCAATCCCATAAACGATAGGAATACGGGGCCCGATAAGGATTTGTCAACCAACACCAAGGTTCCTCCATAGACCAACAATACGGCAATAGTAACGATTCCAAGGAGCTCACTTAAGGGCGAGGCGAGGTTGTTTTTCTTTCCGATTTTGTTGGAGAGTACTAAGAGTCGGTGCACGGATTGTTCGAAGCGGCTTTTGAAGTTCTCCTCGGCCGTATAGCTTTTGACCACTTTGAGTCCGGTGAGTGTTTCTTCCAATAGTGAAATAAGGTAACCAGCTTCATTTTGGGCACGAAGGGATTGTGATTTGAGACTTTTTCCAATCAACGAAATGATAAATCCGGCGATGGGAATGAAGATAAAGACAAACAAGGTGAGTTTCCAACTGATGGTAAACATCATTATGATGGAGAAAATGATGGTGAGCGGCTCTTTGATGATAAGCTCTAGCACCATAAAAAAGGAATTCTGCATTTCACCTACATCGCCTAGCATACGGGTCATAACGTCGCCTTTTCGTTTTTCAGAAAAAAATGAAATTGGGAGGGAAATGATTTTTTGATACATTTCGTTGCGGATGGTAGCCATGACATTGGTGCGCAAATGCATCATGTGGTAGGAGGCCATATATCCGGCAATGTTTTTCAGTAAAAATGTAACGATGACAATCGAAACCACCAAGAAAAGCGCATTTTGAGGTGTCCCCGAGTCGGTGAATTGCGTGACTTTATAGTACAAAAGATTCTCGAGATAGTCTTTTGCTCCAGAAATAGTAGTGTATACCGGCGCTTCATAGACCTTTTTCGTTTGGTCAAAAAGAACGTTCATCATAGGGATGAGCGTGATGAAGGATAAGGTTCCAAATAGTGCATAGAGAATGTTGTAAATAACATTCCCTACCACATGATCTTTGAAGGGGTAGATGTACGGCTTTAGTTTGTGGATGATTTCTTTCATGCGTTTAAGCCCATGTCGGCAATACAATTTTTAATCTTTTTGTCCAAAAGGGCTTCCACCGCATCAATTTCTTCTAAAGAGGAGAGGGGCGCATTCACGCTGAAATAAAATTTGATTTTGGGTTCGGTGCCACTGGGTCGGGCACAGATTTTACTACCGTCTTCCAAATAGTAAATCAATACGTTGGATTTGGGGATGGTGAGGTCAAATTCACTTCCGTTTAGTACATCGCGTCCTTTGGAGGTTTGATAGTCTTCGATACACACGATCCGTTGGCCATTGATTTCGGCCACTGGATTTTGGCGCATGTCAATCATCATTTGGTTGATTTCTTGTAAGCCTGAAATTCCTTTTTTGGTGAGTGAAATGAGGTGTTCTTTATAAAAGCCGTGATCGAGGTAGAGATTGAGGAGCTCTTGGAAGAGCGAACTACCAGCGGCTTTGGCTTGTGAGGCAATTTCGCAGACCAAAAGGGTTGCACCTACCGCATCTTTGTCGCGAACGGCATCTCCGACCATGTAGCCAAAACTTTCTTCACCGCCACCGATAAATTGGAGTTCGGGAAAATCTTTAATGAATTTGGCAATCCATTTGAATCCGGTCAAACCTACCTTGCATTCCACGTTATAGGCCGAAGCCAATTCGAGCATCATGGGAGTGGAGACGATGGTAGAGCCAATAAATTGTTTACCGTTGATTTTTCCGGCACGTTTCCATTGTTCCAAAAGGTAGGCAGTCATGATGATCATGGTTTGGTTTCCATTCAACAGCACCAATTCGTTTTGGGTATTGCGCACGGCCACGCCCAAACGATCGGAGTCGGGATCGGTTCCAATCACGATGTCGGCGCCAATTTCGTTGGCCAACTTCAACGCTAGGGTTAAAGCTTCTGGTTCTTCGGGATTGGGTGACTTTACGGTTGGAAAATCGCCATTGGGGATGGCTTGTTCCTGAACGATATTTAGATCGGTATAGCCCGCTGCGGTGAGCACGGCTGGAATGGATTTGATGGAGGTTCCGTGAAGCGAAGTGTAGACAATTTTGAGTCCTTCACGCGCTTCTTTAGGCGTGTTGAAACTAGCGTTGGCAAGCGTTGAATTCACAAAGGCTTTAACTACGGCTTCATCGATATATTCAATCAAATCTTCATTGGCTTCAAAACGAATATCGGCATAATGTAAGGCCTCAATCACTTCGATGATTTCCTCATCTTGTGGCGGAACCAATTGTCCACCGTCTTGCCAATACACTTTATACCCGTTGTATTCGGGCGGATTGTGCGAGGCGGTCAACACGATACCGGCATGGCATTGTAAATGTTTAAGGGCAAACGACAACTCAGGCGTAGGGCGCAATTCGGAAAACAAATATACGTGAATTCCGTTGGCCGAAAAGACATCGGCAACGACTTTGGCCAAGGTATCACTGTTGTGGCGGCAATCGTAAGCGATAACCACTTTGAGCGCCTCTCCAGGGAATGATTTTTTTAAATAATCGGATAGTCCCTGAGTGTTTTTTCCAAGGGTGTAGCGGTTGATTCGGTTGGTACCTATGCCCATGATGCCGCGCATACCGCCGGTTCCGAATTCTAAGTTTTTATAAAAGCTTTCTTCCAATTCTTTTGGATTGGACGTCATCATTTGGCGAATAGTTGCTTGCGTGGCCTCATCAAAAGTGGGGGTCAACCATTCGTTTACTTTAGTTACTAAGGAAGGTTCCATAGGCATTTTAAAGGTATTGTAAGCTTAAGTTAGGGGTTGTGTTGATTACCGTTCTTCGGCAATTTTGTAACGCTCTTCGTTGTTTTTGGTTCGTAATATGATTTCACCGAGAAATCCCGCCAAAAAGAGTTGCGTGCCGATAATCATCGAAGTAAGTGCAATGTAAAATAAAGGGTTGTCGGTGACCAAAATGGTGTGAAACCCGGTATAGAGTTTGATGAGTTTTACCACAATGATAAACGCTGTAGAAAGGAATCCGAGGACAAACATCAAGGCTCCGAATGCCCCAAACAAGTGCATGGGTCGTTTGCCATAGCGGGAGAGGAACCAAATGGTAATTAAGTCCAAAAAACCATTGATAAATCGACTCATTCCAAATTTGGATTCGCCGTATTTTCGCGCTTGGTGGATCACTACTTTTTCACCAATACGATTGAATCCCGCGTTTTTGGCGAGTACAGGGATATACCGGTGCATTTCGCCGGATACTTCTACATTTTTTACCACTAGATTTCGGTAGGCTTTAAGGCCACAATTGAAATCATTGAGGTACACGCCCGAGGTTTTTCGTGCGGCCCAATTAAAGAGTTTGGAGGGTAAATTTTTGGTCACTACATTGTCGTACCGTTTCTTTTTCCAGCCTGAAACCAAGTCATAATTTTCCTCAGTGATCATTTTATATAAGCCGGGAATTTCATCGGGACTATCCTGTAAATCGGCATCCATAGTAATCACTACATCGCCTTGCGCGCGAGCAAAACCAGCGTGTAGGGCTTGTGATTTTCCATAGTTGCGAAAAAAGCGAATTCCTTTTACACAGGGGCTTTCGTGACACAATGATTCAATAACCGCCCATGAACGGTCGGTGCTCCCATCATCAATAAACAACACTTCATAGGTATATTGGTGTTGATCCATCACCCTTTTGATCCATTGGTGGAGTTCGGGTAACGATTCTTGTTCGTTGAGTAACGGGATAACGATAGAAATATTCATCTAAAATGTTTGCTCTTTGGATTTAAAAATGGCCGCAAAGATAAGACCTGCAATCGAAACTCCTAGTAGGGCAAAAGCCAAACCTTTGATTTGCGTTGTAATTCCAAATTGGTCGCTTTCTTTCAGTTGTCGAATAGCTTCTTCCATTTGTGCTTTGGTAGATCCCATTTTTTGCATTATTTCGACTTGAAATTTAACCGTGTGCTCTTTTACAATATCTTTGGCTTCAACATCTACTACGTTGAACAAAAAGATCATAAAAACAGTAGCCAGCGTCACCCGCAAGCCCGCAGCAATAAAATAGGTCGTAAAGGCGTCTTTGAAGGTCATGTGCCCACCCATTTCTTTTTTGGTTTTGTGAAGCATCACACCATAAACAATTAGAAAAATCAAAATCTGTCCAAAGCCAATTCCCATATTGACAAACAACTTTAAATCGACCACATACATGATGGTACTGATTAACATCGAAACAAGCGCTAGCACAATACCGTAGTTTACGGCGTTTTTCTTTACGATAGGATTCATATTCCCAAATTTTTTAAGTGAAACAAAGATATAAATTTAACTGAGACATTATGTGTCGCTTGTTTTTCAAAAAAGTTGCAAAATAGATTTGAAAATTGAAAATTAGTTGTATTTTTGCACTCTCAAAATTAAAAGGATTACTAAACGTTGCAGCGCGCTGATACCTTTTTGAGAATAAAAGCATCAAGGCTAACTGCTTCATAACTAATAAAAAGATTTACAAAATGAAACAAGGTATTCACCCAGAAAATTACAGATTAGTAGCTTTCAAAGATATGTCAAACGAGGATGTATTTATTACGAAATCTACTGTAGAAACTAAAGAAACTATTGTGGTAGACGGAGTGGAGTATCCGGTGTTTAAAATGGAGATTTCTCGTACTTCTCACCCGTTTTATACTGGTAAATCGAAATTGATTGATACGGCAGGACGTATTGATAAATTCAAAACTAAATACGCTAAGCACGGTAAGTAATTCGTATTTATGGTGTGTTCAAATAGAAAAAGCCATCCTTCGGGGTGGTTTTTTTATTGCCTATTTCTTCGTAGTTTTGACGCATTAGCTGAAAAATTCACTCATGAACTATATTCTTTTCGACGGCCCCGTCCGCAATGCTCTTTTACCTTTTACGTTTACCCGCCCCGTGTGTGATATTCGCATAGGAATTTTAACCATTCGTGAAAAATGGGAAAAATATTTGGGTTCGACCACCACGACGTTAACCGAAGAGTATCTGTCGGAAAAGTTTCCCATGGTCGAAATGGAGGTCAATGTAATGCTCAATGGGGCGTATTTACCCAATGCAGTTTTGGTTGAGATGGTGCGCAACCTCGAGCCCAACCAAGCCATCATGCGCGGCGAAGACGTAATTGCTTTTTATACCAACGACTCCCAAGATGAAGTGGATTTTGATTCGTACGATATTCTTGAATATGAAGAAGAATGTTTAAAAATTGAACATACGTGGGATATTTTTGCCAAAAATGATGCAGCCCTACGCGAAGATTTTGAACTGCTAACGGCCGATCGTCATTCGCAACCCATTCCGAAATCAGTCAATGTTATAGCACCCGAAAACATATTTATTGAAGAAGGGGCTCGTTTGGAGTTTGTCACCTTGAATGCGGCTACGGGTCCGATTTATATTGGTAAAAATGCCGAAATCATGGAAGGTTCGGTGATTCGTGGTCCCTTTGCGTTGTGTGAAGAAGCTCAAGTAAAGTTGGCTACCAAGATTTATGGTGCTACCACTGTGGGTCCGCATTGCCGTGTGGGTGGCGAAGTAAATAATTCGGTTTTATTTGCGTATTCCAACAAAGGGCACGATGGATTTTTAGGAAATTCGGTGTTGGGCGAATGGTGTAACATTGGGGCCGATAGTAACAATTCCAATTTAAAAAATAACTACGAAGAAGTGCGCTTGTGGAGCTATGAAACGGAAGGGTTTGCCCGTACCGGACTCCAATTCTGCGGGTTGATGATGGGCGATCACAGCAAATGCGGGATCAATACCATGTTCAATACCGGAACGGTGGTGGGTGTTTCTTCAAACATTTTCGGCTCGGGATTTCCACGTAACTTTGTACCCAGCTTTAGTTGGGGCGGTGCTTCAGGAATGACGACTTACCTTACGAATAAAGCGTTTCAAACCGCCAAAATCGTGATGGCGCGTCGTCATGTGGAATTTGACGAGGTGGAAGCCCGTATTTTGGAACATGTATTTGAGGAGACGAAGAAGTATCGTTAATGAGGCAATGTGTCAATGTGTCAATGGGGTTATGAGCCACTAAGTTTCTGAGAGGCTGAGCTTCTGAGTTGGTGGATGCATTCATGAGGGATTGACACATTTTCAAATTCTTATATTAACACATTAGAAAAAGCTATACCTTTGCGGCCGCAATCACTTGACAACGAATTCTTGGGTTGTATATTCGTATGGAACAGCAAAAAAAAGTAGCCTTTTATACCTTAGGCTGTAAGCTTAATTTCTCGGAAACCTCTACTATAGCGAGAAATTTTCAGAAGGAAGGATTCGATCGCGTCGATTTTGAAGATGTGGCTGACATCTATGTGATTAATACGTGCTCAGTTACCGATAATGCCGACAAACAATTCAAGCAAGTCGTCAAGAAAGCCTTGAAGCTCAATCCCGATGCCTTTGTGGCGGCGGTGGGCTGTTATGCCCAGTTAAAACCCGAAGAGTTGGCCGCTGTGGATGGGGTGGATTTGGTATTGGGCGCTACTGAAAAATTTAAAATCACCGATTATATTCACGATTTGTCCAAGAATGATAAGGGTGAAGTGCATTCCTGTGAAATTGAAGAAGCGGATTTCTATGTAGGCAGTTATTCCATCGGCGATCGTACCCGCGCTTTTTTGAAAGTGCAAGACGGTTGTGATTACAAATGTACGTATTGTACGATTCCTCTTGCGCGCGGGATTTCTCGTAGTGATACCATGGAAAATGTATTGCGTAACGCAGCCGAAATTTCCCAACAAGGAATTAAAGAAATTGTATTGACCGGTGTGAATATTGGCGATTATGGCAAAGGCGAATTTGGCAATAAAAAACACGAGCATACTTTTCTGGAGTTGGTGCAAGCCTTGGATCAAGTGGAAGGCATCGAACGCTTGCGTATTTCCTCTATCGAACCCAATTTGCTGAAAAATGAAACCATCGAATTTGTGGCGCAGAGTCGCACATTTGTACCGCATTTTCATATTCCGTTGCAGTCGGGGAGTAATGCGATTTTGAAAAAAATGAAGCGCCGGTATTTGCGCGAACTGTATACAGAGCGCGTGGCTAAAATTCGTGAAGTGATGCCGCATGCCTGTATTGGTGTGGATGTGATTGTAGGTTTTCCTGGGGAAACAGACGCGCATTTCTTGGAAACCTATCATTTCTTAAACGAATTGGATATTTCGTATTTGCATGTCTTTACCTACTCGGAACGCGATAATACCGAAGCCGCTTTAATGGACGGTGTGGTACCGAATAATGTGCGTGCGAAACGCAGCAAGATGTTGCGCGGCTTGTCGGTGAAAAAACGTCGTGCGTTTTATGAGCGTCAGCTAGGAACCACCCGTACCGTTTTGTTTGAAGGCGAAAACAAAGAAGGCTACATCTACGGTTTTACCGAAAACTATGTCAAAGTGAAAACGCCTTGGAATCCAGAATTGGTGAATACGTTACACGAAGTACAGTTGACGCATATCGATGAAGACGGTGGTGTGCGCATTACGTTTGTGAATGTTCCGGTGTAATTCTTTATAACAATAAAATAGTTTGTTAACGTGGTTGTGGTTCATTAGAATCTCGATTTAATGAACCACACTGCTTTTTTCCAAAATTCCAAAGTGGTATCAAAAGACAATTTATTTTGACCCAAAGAACCTTGTTCATAAAATGGATATATTTATCCAATAATAATTTTCTAATTTTTCTTTTTTAATGTTAGGTCAATGCCTTGTGCGGGTTGTTGAACTATGCATTTTTCAATCACTCCTTCTGAATTACTTATAAATTCATACGTTACAGTTGGACTGAATCCATCAACTGTAAATTTAGTTGTTGTATTTGGTATCAGCTCAAACTTCATAGTTGAATTCATAGTAACCCAAAGTGCCTTGTCTTTGCATTCGATTTTTGTTTCACTACCTTTTTCTGATATATATATACCCGCATATTTATTTAGAATTTCATCGGAAAGTCTTAGGTTGGGTTCGATTTTTTGGTCGTACATTATTTTTTGGGTATTCACAAATGGGATTTTTGTTTTTCTAGTAGCATTTCCGTTGTTTTGAAGCATAATGACCGTTTTGTTATTGTCTAAATGCTGCTCAATCAATGTTATGTAACCTGCCCAATTGCCTGTGTGGTCTATGTAATTTCCATAATCTTTATGTGTATTTAAGAACCAACCAAAACCATAATTTGTATTTTCCCCAGAATTTAATTGGTAATTCGTGAAGAGAGACTTTGTTTGTGCTGCTGAAAGTAGTTGATTACGTTTTAATCCTTTGAGCCATTTGAATAAATCAGATGTTGTGGAATATATTCTCCCTTGGCCATAAACACCATCAAAAGATTTGGCATACGCTATGTTTCCTAAATAGTTTCCTGAAGCATCTTCTTCATAGCCAATAGCTAGATTTTTAACGTTCAGGTTATCTTTATGTATACAATAAACATTTGTTTGGGTCATAGCTAAAGGAATAAAAATCCTTTCTCTTAAATAAACGGGGTACGATGTTTGAGAAACGCGTTCGATAATTGAAGCGAGCAAAACGTATCCTGTGTTGCTGTAATTCCATTTTTCGTTGGGCTTGAAGAGTAATTCGGGTTTTTCTTTAGCGAATAACTCAATAATGTAATCATTGGTTGCAAGTTTAGATTGATCTCCTTTTTCATTGTAAAGATTCATATAATCAGGCAGCCCCGATGTATGATGTATCAAATGATTGATGGTAATCCCTTTGTAATATTGAAGTTCAGGAAGAAATTTTGTTAAGTCATCATCAAGTGAGAGCTTATTTTCATTGGCCAATAAATATATTGCAGTTGCTGTAAATTGTTTGGTAATTGAGGCCAAATTAAAAATTGAATTTGTATTTAGCGTTATCAATTTTTCTCTATTGGCAACACCATAACTCTTTTGGAGAATAATTGTATCGTTTTCAGCGATGAGAACATTGCCATTAAATTCACCATATTTAAGCATTTCGCTGTAAAGAGAGTCTAATTTTTTGGACTTTTCTATTTGGCTTTTATTTAATTGGACTATACTTGAAGTTTGTTTGCAGGAACAAAAAAGCATAACAATGAACAGTGAACTTAAAAGGTCTTTCATATAAAATTAATTAGTGTATAAATTTTTTCGTGGAATGAGTTTATTGTAAAGTTTTGCAATACAATTCGATTCTTTATTAACGGATGTTTTGTTTTCCAAGCACAATCTGTTAATATAAATATAGATAAGATGCAACAGATTTTTACTTCTAATACTTCGACCGGAAATGCAACCGGGTGATGCGGTACACCTCGTAGCCGTAGATTTCGACGAACTCGTATTTATGGCGGCCCGGTTGCTTGAAGTCCATGATTTTTTCGGCAGCGATTTCGTAATACACGCCAGGACCTTCAAGCATAAATCGATTGCCAGTGGTGCGATAAGCCGCGCGAATGAGTTGAAACTCGGCGAGGTTCCACGTGGTGTTGTCAGGATCGAGTTGGCTCGAACCCGTCATCAATCCTTCGGTGATTTCGGTGGTACAGCCGTAGTATTTTTCGATGTGTTCAAAAAAATCGAGAACGGCATCGCGAAGTAGGTCAGCGCTCATGGAACCATGGGGAATAAAAAAGCCGCTTCAGGGGAAACGGCCTATAGGGGTTTGATTAAATCCGAATGCCGGGAGGAAGTAAGTCGCGATACGTAGGATGTTTCCGCATAAATGCCGCCACTTTAGGAAAAACAGGGACGACTTTTAATTTGCGTTCGTAAGCGATTTCCATAATGTTTTTCAATAATTCGGTCACAAAAGCTTCGTTTTCGGTACCGTTAATGCGGGTCAGGAAGATTTTTTTCTCCTGAAAGGAATATTCCACAGAAACTAATTCCCCGTTGAACGTCGTTTCAAATTGACGCGCAAAGGTGTTGTCCTTAATTTCCATTTGTTCCAAAATTAACTCTGAGTTCATCTTGTTTTCGTAGTATTCATTAATTTTAGGCAAATTTCGGAATAATTTGGAATATTCCCATCGTTCAGTACGTTAAATCTTTTAGTATGAAGCCCATCCCTGTTTATTTTATGCCCGGACTCGCCGCGAGCACTTCTATTTTTGAGCGAATTTCCCTGCCAAAGGAATCGTTTGAAATCCATTTATTGGAGTGGTTTCTGCCCGAGCCCGAGGAGACCTTAGCGTCGTATGCCCAGCGGATGGCAGCTCAGGTGCATGATCCGACCGCAATTTTGGTAGGTGTTTCCTTTGGGGGTATTTTGGTCCAAGAGATGCAGGCTTTTTTGCAACCCCGAAAAGTTGTCATTATCTCCAGTGTCAAGTCGAAACACGAATTTCCCCGTCGCTTTAAAGTAGCGCGAACCACCAAAGCCTATAAATTATTGCCTACGGGTTGGCTTCAAGATGTAGAGAAATGGGTCAAGTATGCTTTTGGGGATTCGTTAAAACGGAAGTTGCATTTGTACGAACAGTTTTTACACATGCGGGACAAACAGTATTTGGATTGGGCGATAGAACAAGTCATTTGTTGGGACCGCGCTACGCCTGATCCGTCGGTTATTCATATTCATGGTACGCACGACGAAGTGTTTCCTACGAAGCATATCACCAACTATATTCCTGTAAAAGACGGTACCCATGCCATGATTTTGAGTAAGTACCGTTGGCTCAACGCGCATTTGCCCACCATTTTAGCCCAAGAATAGGGGGTTTGGACTGATTTTTGTAGTTTTGTAACGATTCTTTGTAGCATGGATACGAAACCGTGCGATGTTGCGTTAAACTAAAAAACTTTGTCCTATGAAACCGATACGTTGGATGGCTACTGGAGCATTGGCTGTGGTACTTACCAGTCTTTTTATTTTTGCACTTTCGGGTGATGCGCGTAAAGAATTACTTCGCGAAGGAACCTCACAGTATTTTCCGCCCAAGGTTGATTTTGCTGGCGAACCCACGCCGTTACATGTGGCCGATGTGAAAGAACGTTTCGATCGCGAGTTATTGGTCAATGCCAATTTACATTCGTCGACTTTGCTGATTATGAAGCGTGCCAATCGTGCCTTTCCCGTGATGGAGCCTATTTTGAAGCAATACGGTGTGCCCGATGATTTTAAATATTTAGCCGTTATTGAAAGCGCCTTGACGAATGCGGTTTCTTCTGCGGGAGCTCGCGGGGTTTGGCAGTTTATGCCCGATACAGCCAAAGAAAAAGGGATGGAGGTCACCGAAACCGTCGATGAACGGTACCATTTGCAAAAATCGACCGAAGCGGCTTGCAAATATTTGTTGGCGGCCAAAGCAAAATTTGGTTCTTGGACGTTGGCTGCGGCGAGTTACAACGGGGGGATGAGTGGCATCACGCGCAAATTGGAAGAACAAGGCGTTACCGACTATTACGATTTGTTATTGACCGATGAAACCCACCGTTATGTATTCCGAATTTTGGCCTTGAAGGCGATTATGCAAAATCCAAAGCAGTATGGTTTTGACTTGAGTCAGCATGAATTGTATGAAAATTTGCCCACTAAAATTGTTGAAGTCGACAGTTCGATTACCGATTTGGCGAAGTTTGCCAAAATGCAAGGGGTCAATTACAAAATCCTGAAAATTCACAATCCGTGGTTGCGCGACAAGAAGTTGGTCAATCCCGGGAAAAAGAAATACCAGATTGAGATCCCTACCGAAGGGTATTAGGAGTTATGAGTTATGAGTTATGAATTGTGAATTAAGGTGCTCTTTGGCGCCTTTTTTTTGGGCATTGCCCCAACTGCGCGAATTTACGTGAACCTTTCGGCTAACGGGTCGGGTACAATTCAAGCTCACAAAATAAAAAGTAAAGCGACATTCAATTAAGTGTCGTTTTTTTGTAATTTAGAACTAAGGGATGTATGCGTTTACCAACGGGTTGTTCATCCGTGGTGTAGGGAAAGTATGAGATCTTTAATATATGAAAACAATAATAATTAATAAAAATAGAAATTATTTCAGGGCTATTACTGTTATTTTATTGATTCTATTTGTATTATATTTTTTGGTTTTTAAGTTTTTACGCTACCCAACAGAGCATACTTATTTTTTACTACCGACTAAAAATACAGTAGTTATATTTTCTGTTGTTGGTATTTTGACCTGCATTTTGGTACTATTTATATTTATAAAAAATATTTTCAACAGAAATGCTCACTTAAAAATTGACAATCACGGTATCTATAATGGATTTTCTTTCTTTAAAAAAAAATTTATCAAATGGGAAGAAATCAACAGTATTGAAGCCATAAGGTACAACAATAATAATTACATAGCAATCTTTTTAAAAGATACCTCAAACACTGAAAAAGGGCTAAATTATCTTTTTTTCAAATTAAATGAAATATCCATGGGAACACCCTATGTCATTTTCGCAGGAGATTTAGATTGTTCATTTTCAGAATTGAAGAGATTAATTTTTGAAGTTATAGCAAAAGAAAAAAATATTAAAACTTCAGTTTCCCGCTCACCCACGAAATGAAGTTCGACGAAGTCAATCCCTTCTTGTTGTTGAAATTAAGTAATAACTGCAATACAGGAATCATCTTTGGTTGGTAATGACTGCAACTAAATGATTCCTTACTTTTTGTCTTGACGCAGGTGAGTCTTAAGTTATATATTCGTAAGTCGTAAGTGGATTAGTCGTACGTCATTTTAGCAGTCGGCGTTCAATGTTCAGCCATTAGCTTCCTTGTTTCCCTAAGTCAGTCTTTGCTCTTTCTTCTTTGCTCTTTCTTCTTTCTTCTCAACTACAAATTAACAGTCGTTAGACAATAGTCGTTGTACGTTAGTCAAGGAAGACGTGTAAGAACGCCCATTTATCATTTAAATTACAACATTTAAAATAACTCATCTCAAGTCTCGGGCGCCATCGGCTTATCTTCGATGGCCCGCAATTGCAATCGGCGCTGCAGCGATGGTGATAAACGATTGTTGATTTTTGAATGGAATTGTTAAGTACTGACTTGCGCCTTACGACTGAATACTGTACACTGAAAACTGTACACTGTATACTGAACACTGAATACTGTTCACTGCCCCGACTGTACCCTGAACACTGCCCCGCACTCGCACGCAATGCCGTGTGTCCCGATTTTTTCCTTATTTTAGCCCCATACACAGATACCGTGCCTATGGATTGGAAGAAAAAACTCAAATGGTTGCGCAAGCGACTGACATGGAATTATAAATACGCCATTGGCAAATGGGATAATATGGGAAGTGAGGCTGATCGCTACAATGCGATTGTGAGCCTAATTCGCAGTTGTGCTATCCCCGAACCCCGTATCTTGGACCTCGGCTGTGGGTATGGGGCGCTCATGCAGTACCTCAAACCTGAGGATTACTCCTATTGTTTGGGGGTTGACCTTTCGGATACGGCGATCCTAAAAGCGCGTAAAAAAAACTACCCTAAATGCGATTTTAAAGTGGGCGACATTCACCGTTTTACACCGCCAGGAACCTTCGATATCATTCTTTTTAACGAAGTACTGTATTACCTCGACAACCGAACGGAAGTGGCCGTGCGCTATGCTGGGTATGCCCAACCCAATGGCTATATGATCGTGTCGCTGTATGATTTGAAGGAGTCAATTGTTGCCGACCTGTCACAGGAATTTACCTTTGTTGAAACGCGGGTAGTACACGACAATGACCATCATGTGGTGTGGGGAATCAACTTGTTTAAACTCTTCCGTTAGTAAAGATGATCCCGGCGGGGATTGTTTACAACCGCCCCAAATTGTGAAAAATTTGCCGTGAAACCCTTCGGTAAAATTCAGGCATGTCTATTATTTTGTCTAATTTTGCAACCATTATTTTGGCCTTCGGGCCACTCATGACGACAACACAACACCCATGCAACACAACGTACTTATTCTCGATTTCGGTTCACAGTACACGCAGCTTATTGCCCGACGCGTTCGTGAACTCCACATTTTTTGTGAAATTTTTCCTTACAACCACATGCCCGAAGACTTATCGTCGTTCAAGGCTGTAATTCTCTCTGGTAGTCCGTTTTCGGTTCGTGCCGAAGACGCACCACATCCCGATTTGAGTCAGATACGCGGTAAGCTCCCACTACTGGCGGTTTGTTACGGAGCGCAATATTTGGCCCATTTCAATGGGGGCGAAGTGGCGCCGAGTGCCACCCGAGAATACGGGCGAGCCAATTTGACGTACATCAAGGACGACGAGGACTTTTTTGAGGAAATCGCTCTAAACTCCCAAGTTTGGATGAGCCACAGCGATACCATTAAAGCTTTACCGCCGCAAGGGATTCGTTTGGCAAGTACCAAAGATGTCGAAAACGCCGCCTATCGTTTGGAAGGCGAACCCACGTATGCCATTCAATTTCACCCCGAAGTATACCACTCCATCGATGGAAAGCAATTGTTGGAGAATTTTTTGGTTAAAATAGCCCAAGTGCCGCAAAACTTTACCCCTAACGCCTTTGTAGAAGACATCGTGGTAGAGTTGCGTGAGAAAGTGCAAAATGACAAAGTGGTCTTGGGACTTTCAGGAGGGGTAGATTCAACGGTGGCAGCTGTTCTTTTGCACAAAGCCATCGGGAAAAATTTGTATTGTATTTTCGTGAATAACGGATTGTTGCGCAAGAAAGAATTTGAAAATGTGTTGCAACAATACCAAGGAATGGGACTTAATGTGAAAGGGGTTGATGCTTCGGCACGTTTTTTGACCGCCTTGGAAGGCATTAGTGACCCCGAAACCAAACGCAAAACGATTGGTCGCGTTTTTATCGAGGTTTTTGACGATGAGGCGCAGCAATTGACCGATGTAAAATGGCTTGCCCAAGGAACCATTTATCCCGATGTAATTGAGTCGGTTTCGGTGAAAGGCCCCTCAGCGACCATCAAATCGCACCACAATGTAGGAGGATTGCCCGATTTTATGAAATTAAAAATCGTGGAGCCGCTGCGCATGTTGTTTAAAGATGAAGTTCGTCGCGTAGGCGCTTCGTTGGGGATTAATGCCGAGTTATTAGGGCGTCATCCGTTTCCCGGACCAGGCTTGTCGATTCGTATATTAGGTGACATAACTCCCGAAAAAGTACGTATACTTCAAGAAGTAGATGCCTTATTTATCGACGGCTTGAAAGCACATGGACTCTATGATAAAGTGTGGCAAGCAGGGGCTATTTTACTGCCCGTAAACAGTGTAGGGGTCATGGGCGATGAACGTACCTACGAAAAAGTAGTCGCCTTACGTGCGGTAGAATCGACCGACGGAATGACTGCCGACTGGGTGCACTTGCCGTATGATTTTTTGATGAAAATCTCCAACGAGATAATCAATAAGGTGCGCGGGGTAAATCGCGTGGTGTATGACATCAGTTCCAAGCCCCCAGCCACCATTGAATGGGAATAACGATTTTAAAACGATAACGGAATGAAAGGGATTTATTGGGGATGGGTACTGAGCTTTTTATGCAGTATTTCCCTTAACGCACAAAACCGAACACACAAAGTTGTCGCAGGAGAAACAGTGGTTTCTTTGGCTCAAAAATACCAAGTGACACCATACGACCTGTACAAGGTAAATCCAGAGGCCAAAAACGGACTCAAACCTGCTATGGTACTTGTACTGCCACCGAATGCAGTAGTGCCAAAAACTAAAGCGACTCCGGCGGTTGCAACCCATAAACCCAATACAACGACAGCACAAACTCCTGTTCCAGCCACCCACACCGTGCTGGCCAAAGAAACGGTTTTTAGCATTTCCAAAAAGTATGGACTACCTGCTGGGGCTTTGGAAGCCATGAATCCACAATTGAAAGCCAATGGTTTACAAACAGGCATGGTGTTGGTATTGAAAAAAGGCGTACCTGCTCCCAAACCTATGCCTGCTCCTTCAACAACCGAAATTACCCATGTGGTGCAGGCGCAAGAAACCAAGTATGGGATTGCCACCCGCTATGGGATTAGTGTGTCCGAGTTGGAGGCCCAAAATCCTACGATTGCCGACAGTTTACCGGTAGGCGCGGTATTGAAAATCAAGAAAAGTACCTCCAAACCTGCGCCAATAGTAACCGAACCGATTAAAAACAAACCGGTTGAAACGCTCTCCTATACGGTGCAAAATGGAGAAACGGTATTTAGTTTGAGTCGTCAATTTGGCTTGTCAGAGGCGGCACTGTTGCGTCTGAATCCCGAACTTAAAGACGGACTCAAAGAAGGCATGGTGTTGCAAGTCCCCCTGCAAGTTTCCTTTGCCAAAAACCGCACGGACAGTGGGATAAAAGACCTGTCACAATCCGCCAACAAACAAAAGCGTCGAGAGTTAGTGCTATTTTTACCTTTTAATGCCGCTAAAATTCAGAATGATACCGTAACAGGTGTGATCGAACGCTTGAAGAAGGATAAGTTTTTAAACATGACCTTGGACTTTTATTCGGGTGCTTTGATGGCGATTGATTCGGCGCGCACCTTAGGGTTGAACGTGAATGTCCGTATTTATGATTCACAAGAGTCCCGCCAATCGACCGCGGCTTTGGATTTGCTGAAGCAAGAAGATTTTTCGCAGGTAGATGCTGTAATCGGTCCGTTTTACCAAATTAACGTCGAAAAAGTAGCAGCAGCCTTGGAACCTCAAAAGATTCCCGTGATTTCCCCTTTATCTCGTGAGGAAGGGAAGAGTTACAGCAACTTGTTTCAATCGACCCCTTTGCCCGATGCTACCAAAGCAGCCATGTTGGATTACCTTCAAGCCAAAAATGGTAATATTATTGCGGTGGTTTCTCCCAAAAAACAGTCCATGCGACAGTATTTGCGGGATTATTATGAAGGCGTAAAAATAGTAGGAGTTGCCGAAAACGGCTCGGTAGTTGCCGATAGTATTAAAAAACATTTTCTGAAAGACCGTATAAACTATGTGATTTTGGCGACTGAGAAAACAGGAGCAGTCATGACAACCACAGCTTCTATGGTGGCTGCACAAAAAGACTATAAAGTACAATTAGTGATTTTGGAAGCCAATGAAACTTTAGATTACGAAGAGATTCCGATAGCGCGTTTGACCAAGTTAAAATTGATGTACCCTTCTGTCGCGCGTGAAAACGACAGTCCCACCGCCGAGCAATTTGATTTTGCCTACCGAAAAAAGAATAAAGTATTTCCCAATACCTATGCGATTCGCGGGTTTGATGTCACTTTTGATACTCTTTTGCGTATTTCGCAAGAAAATGGATTTACAGGAACTTTAGACGCGGCCTCCGAGCATTTGGAAAACCGTTTTGATTACGCGCGTAAAGTTTCGGGAGGCTATGCCAATACGGGAATTTACATTTTATATTACGATGACGATTTACAATTAAAACAAGCAAATTAATATGGCTACCTCACGCGTTACATACCAAGGGGAACTGCGGACTTCCTCCGAGCATTTGCAGTCCGGTTCAATCATCATCTCAGATGCTCCTGTTGATAACCAAGGAAAAGGAGCGGCCTTTTCACCTACGGACACCGTTGCCAATGCCTTAGCAAGTTGCATGTTTACCGTGATGGGCATCAAAGCTCGGGATTTGGGAGTGGATTTAGCGGGTTCGACAGCTGAGGTAACCAAAGTGATGGGAACCGATCCCCGACGCATTTCGGCGATTCATATTGTATTCAACTTTGTCACCGCTGTAGATGATAAAACAAAAGTCATTTTAGAGCGCACCGCCATGACATGTCCCGTGCATTACAGTTTACATCCCGAGATTACGCAGGACATTGTTTTCCATTGGCCGGCATGAATCCCCAGCACAAAGCCTTACTCGATTTAGCCCAAGCTCAAATGCCTTATGGCAAATACAAAGGGCGGTATTTGATTGATTTGCCCGAGTATTATGTAGTGTGGTTGCAAAATAACCGATTGCCCTCAGGAACCTTGGGTGTTCAATTGCGCTTAGTTCATGAGTTGCAAGTCAACGGCTTAGAAGATTTGGTACGTCGGTTGCGAAACTCTTCGCGTTAGGTTGATAACTCCTAATAAAATGCATGACGTCCCATTTTCAGATTGGCAGATAAGTTTGTATTTTTGGCCGAAAATTACAACAACACAACACACCACGAATGAATACTACAAAGTACATCTTTGTCACCGGCGGGGTTACTTCCTCGTTGGGTAAAGGAATTATTGCAGCTTCTTTAGCCAAGTTATTGCAAGCCCGCGGCTACCGCACCACGATCCAAAAATTTGACCCCTACATCAACGTCGATCCAGGAACGCTCAATCCCTACGAACACGGCGAATGTTTTGTTACCGATGATGGTGCAGAGACCGATTTGGACTTAGGGCATTACGAGCGTTTTTTGAATGTTCCTACTTCACAAGCCAATAATGTAACCACAGGTCGCGTGTATCTTTCAGTGATTGAGAAAGAGCGTCGCGGGGAGTTTTTAGGTAAAACAGTACAAGTGGTGCCGCATATAACCAATGAAATTAAATCCCGTATGCAATTATTGGGGCAAACGGGCGATTACGATATTATTATTACCGAGATTGGTGGAACGGTGGGCGACATTGAGTCTTTGCCCTACATCGAATCGGTACGTCAATTGGTGTGGGAACTGGGGGAGCACAACAGTATTGTGATCCATCTTACCTTAGTGCCGTATTTGGCAGCAGCGGGCGAATTGAAAACCAAACCCACCCAGCACTCGGTAAAAACCTTGATGGAAAGCGGAATCAAAGCCGATATTTTGGTTTGTCGCACAGAGCATGAACTTTCAGCGGAATTGCGCCAAAAGTTGGCGTTGTTTTGCAACGTAACCAAAGAAGCGGTCATCCAATCCATTGATGCAAAAACCATTTATGAAGTGCCCAACCTAATGCTCGACGAAGGATTGGATGTAGTCGCGTTGAAAAAGTTGAACCTTCCCGAAAAATCAGCTCCCGATTTGGACCAGTGGAATGCATTTTTAACGCGTCATAAAAATCCAAAGCATACCATCAACATCGGATTGGTGGGGAAATATGTTGAATTGCAAGATTCGTACAAATCCATTTTAGAAGCTTTTATTCACGCGGGTGCCGCCAACGAGACTAAGGTCAATGTGGTGAGCATTCATTCAGAGTACATCAATGCGACCAATGTAGCTGAAAAGCTCAAGGATATTGATGGGATTTTGGTGGCTCCCGGTTTTGGGGAGCGCGGAATTGAAGGGAAAATCGCTACGGTTCAATACGCACGGGAGCATCAATTGCCTTTCTTCGGAATTTGTTTGGGAATGCAAATGGCCGTTATTGAATATGCACGCCATGTACTTCATTTGGCAGAAGCCAATTCGACCGAAATGAATCCCGAAACGCCGCATCCTGTCATTGATTTGATGGAGAGTCAAAAAAACGTTACTGAAAAAGGAGGTACGATGCGTTTGGGTGCTTGGACCTGCAATTTAAAGCCCGGAACCTTAGCGCATCGCATTTATGGAAAAGATCAAATAAGCGAGCGTCACCGCCATCGCTACGAATACAATAACCGTTATGCCGAGGCATTGGAAGAGGCAGGTTTGGTTAGTTCAGGGATAAATCCAGAAACCGGTTTGGTTGAAATTGTCGAGTTGGAAAACCATCCCTTTTTCATCGGCGTGCAATACCATCCTGAATATAAGAGTACCGTTGCAAATCCACAGCCAATTTTTGTTAGCTTTGTAGCCGCAATTGTAAAAAATAAAATGTAAGCTGTGGCCTGAAGGTCCGGCGCAATGTAGATTATAATGGAAGAAAAAAAGTTTGATAAGAATTCGGTTATCGGATTCGCCCTGCTCTTTGTATTGATTCTGTGGATGATGTATAACTCCAGTCAGGAGCAGCAAAAAGCCCAAACGGGCAAAGCTACCACCGCTCAAAAATCCACCCCTAAAAAAGACACGCCAGCCGCAACACCTTCTCTACCCAGCGATACTACGGTAGCCGATAGCAACGCAGTGAAAGCCGCTGAGTCGAAATTCGGTAAGTTTGCCTATGCAGCGACATTGCCTTCTGCCAAAGGAGGAACGACTGTATTGGAAAATGACTTGGTGAAAATCGTGGTAGCCAATCAAGGGGGTGCGGTACAGCAAGTGATTTTGAAAAAATTTGAAAAGTTCCGTAAAAACTCGGGGCAGTTGGTGCAATTGGTTGATCAGAAAAATTCGCAATTCAACTTAGAAGTCAAAACAACCGACAACCGTGTGTTACAAACGAAAGACTTGTTTTTTGAACCCCAACTGACCAAAGTAGGCGCTGATCAGGTCTTGTCGATGAAACTGAAAGCAGGCCCTAATGCCTTTTTGGAATATAAGTATGTTTTGAAAGCCAACGATTATATGTTGGACTTTGATGTGCGTTCCCAAGGGTTGCGCAATGTATTGGCTCCGAATGACCCAGTGCAATTGGACTGGTCGTTAAAAACCTTCCGTAATGAGATTAGCATCCCGTATGAAAATCGCTACACTGAAACCATTTTTGAATATGAAGATGGTAAAGACGATTATGTAGGACAAGGGCAAGGAAAAGAAGAAAATCCGGAGTCAGTGACTTATGTGGCTTATCGTCAGCATTTTTTTGCTTCGGTATTGATGACCAATAAACCGTTTAAAACAGCCAAGCTTACCTCGGATGATTTGGTCAAAGATGCTGAAAAAGATACTGTATTTACCAAACAATTGACCACGCGTGTACCTTTGGAATTGGCGCAAGGCGAATTGGATTATAAAATGAATTGGTATTTTGGCCCTGCCGATTACAAGCTTTTGAACAGTTACGACCGCAATTTGGATGAAGTTGTTCCCATGGGTTGGGGAATATTCGGTTGGATTAACAAATTCATTTTTGTTCCCTTATTTGGACTATTAGGCGGGTGGATGGCTTTTGGATGGGCGATTATTTTGTTTACGATCATCATCAAGTTAGCCATGTCTCCCATTACCTTCAAGTCGTTCTTATCCCAAGCCAAAATGAAGGTGTTGCGTCCCGAGATTACCGAGTTGAACAACAAACACAAAGATCCGGTAAAGCGTCAGCAGGAGATGATGAAATTATACTCCAAAGCGGGTGTGAATCCGATGGCAGGCTGTATTCCCGCACTGATTCAATTGCCTTTTGTTTATGCATCGTTTCAGTTTTTCCCTGCGGCTATCGAATTGCGTCAGAAAAGCTTTTTATGGGCTGAAGATTTATCGTCATTTGATGCCATAGCCAAATTGCCGTTCTATATTCCGTTGTATGGAAATCACATTAGTTTGTTTCCCATCTTGGCGGCGATTGCGATTTTCTTCTACATGAAAATGACTTCTGGCGATAATGCGGCCATGGCCCAACCTGCACAAGAGGGTATGCCCGATATGGCCAAGTTGATGAAGATTATGATTTATGTGTCGCCAATTATGATGTTGATTTTCTTCAATAGCTACGGTTCAGGCTTGAGTTTGTACAACTTCATGTCCAACGTCGTGACCATTGGGGTAATGTTGGTGATTAAAAAATATTTTATTGATAGCGATAAAATCCACGCACAAATTCAAGAAAATAAACAAAAGCCTGCTAAAGAGAGCAAGTTTCAACGCAAGATGCGCGAGATGATGGAACAAGCCGAAGCGCAAAAGCAATTAAAAGGAAAGAAGTAAATCAAATTAAATGATATGAAAAGGTTGTCTACGGGCAGCCTTTTTTGTTATTTATCGATAGGGTTGCCTACGATAGGGAAACATTTGTGACGGTTTTGTAGTGAGAATAATTCTACGAACAGGCTTTAAAAAGAAATTCGTGATTCAATGTTGAAATAGTTATGATCGTATTAAATTACGCTTGTAATAGGGAAGAGGTTTGCTTTCAGTTGTTTAGGAGCCAAAAAAAAAGACCGCCCGAAGGCAGTCTTTTCAAAGTATGAAGAAAATTTACGAATTACAACTGGGGTTGTAACACGCGGTTTATTCCGTGAATTACACCATTCGAACACTGAACATCAGCTTGGTTAACACGGGCTAAATTGTTTGCAAAGTCACGAATATCTACAGTTCCTGATCCTAAGATTACAGTAGTGTTTTGTACAGGATTCGTAATCATTGGAATGGATTGGTTGTTGGTCAATTGGTTTGAACGTACATTTCCAGCAACGGTTACGTGGTACTGTAAAACTTTTGATACTTGCGCTGGTGTAGCACCTACGGCAAATCCAGAACCTGTAGTAGCCGCAGTAAAGGCAGCATTGTCAGGAGCAAATACTGTAGCTGGAGCCGAAGCTGTTAAACCATTTAACGCTGCTAAAACTGCCGATTGATCACCAAACGCACCTGAAGCACCGCTAGTCACCACAGTTTGCAAGGTGTCAAACTGAGGGTTAGCCACAACGTGATTTACTACCGTGGGGATAGCGATTACATTACTCACCACGTGAATGATACCATTGCTAGCGTCGATATCAGCCGTAGCTACTGTAGAACCACCGTTTGAAGCTCCACCATTAATAGTTACAGTACTTCCTATTTTCTGTACAAACATACTGATGGTAGGTGCACCGGTAGTTGCGTTGATAGGAGACAAGGTTGATACATACACGGCGGGTGGAATCGCTGAGCTTGCAATTTCAGTTCCAATAACATGATTCAACAACAAGTTTCTTAATACAGGCACAGGAACTGCATCAACATTGGCAAAACCGTTAGCGCTTAAGAAAGCGGCAAATGCATCATTGGTAGGAGCAAATACAGTGAAGTTTCCACTGCCACTTAAAACCCCTGTTAATTCAGCACGGTTTAAAGCAGCCACCAAAGAAGATAGGTTGGTTGTACGTGATGCAATACCGGCAATCGTATTGTCGGGTTGTGCATTGTTGTTGTCGTCATCGCTACAAGCGGTTAGACCCAACGCCATGAAGGCAATCAAGGCGAATTGTTTTAATCTGTTTGTTTTCATAAGACAATTTTTAAAAAGTTTTATCGAATGTAAGGGGTCTATTTTGTTTAGCAATACTCATTAAAGATTAAACAGAACATTTTGTAAAATTCTTAACTTTTTTGTTTAACGTTTCCCTACAACGTTTTCGTTTTTAGGAATTGTTTAAGGTTTGTCGTTAAACAAATGTGAAATATATAATGTAAGAAAAAGCTTAAATATATTTTTATGCAACTTTGTTATTTTTGTGTACGAAAAGAGGTTATTTTTCGTTTCATACCTAAACCGTTACTTATGCGTTACCTTCTCCTTTTTTGTTTTTGTGTACAATGGGTGTTTTCCCAATCCATTAACCAGTTGGATGCACAAGGAAAGAAACATGGAATTTGGAAAGGAACCTATGCCGATACGGGGCGCCCGCGCTATGAAGGAACCTTTGAGCATGGTAAAGAGGTGGGTACTTTTCGCTTTTTTGACAACACAAAGGAGGGTGCGGTGATCGCTACTCGCGAGTTCAATCCCAAAGACAATTCTTGTTACACTATAGTATATACCCCCAAAGGTAATAAAGTAAGTGAAGGTAAATTGGTCAATCGCTTGGAAGAAGGCGAATGGAAATTTTACCATGAAGATTCGCCACAAATCATGACATTAGAATTCTATGTAAAAGGCAAATTAAATGGTACGCGTAAAGTTTTTTACAAAAGCGGTGCGCTGGCTGAGGAATGTGGTTACAAAAACGGACTTCGCGAGGGAGTGTACCGCAAAATTACCGAACAAGGATTGGTGCTGGAGGAGAGTAATTACAAAAATGGAGAATACGACGGCCCCGCAGTGTTTCGCACCGCTGAAAACAAAATAGCTGCCCGAGGAACTTTTGTCAAAGGCAAAAAAGAAGGCATCTGGGAAGTTTTGGAAAAAGGCAAACTGGTCAAAAAAGATATGGGTAAACAAAAAGTTCGCAAATTTGTCAAAAAACCCATCACCCGAGAAGAGGATCGGGAATAAGATTTCTAAATTTCAAATTTCAAAATCCTCCTGAAGTTTCGGGGACCAAATTTCAATTTCTTTTTTTTAGGCTTTCCCTCGGGTCGGGCCATCCACTTCACGTCCGCGTTCCGTCACAATCCGCTGTGAACTTTACACTTCAGTAGTCAGGTCTCTAAGAAAAACTGCTCCCTCACGGATCCTTCGTAATTCATAACTTTTTCCGTTACCTTTGCAAAAAAAAACTGTTATGAAACGTGTGGTAGTGGGTTTGTCGGGAGGCGTCGATTCCAGCGTAGCCGCTTACGTATTGAAAGAACAAGGGTATGACGTCATTGGTCTCTTTATGAAAAATTGGCACGATGACTCCGTGACCATTTCCAACGAATGCCCTTGGTTGGAAGATAGTAACGATGCCTTATTGGTCGCTGAAAAACTGGGTATTCCCTTTCAAACCGTTGATCTCAGTGCCGAGTATAAAGAGCGTATTGTGAACTATATGTTCAACGAATACGAAAACGGACGCACCCCCAATCCCGATGTTTTGTGTAATCGTGAAATCAAGTTCGACGTCTTTATGCGCATTGCTCTTGATTTGGGCGCCGACTTTGTCGCTACGGGTCATTATTGCCGCAAAGCCACTGTCGAAATTGACGGCAAAGAAGTACATCAATTGTTGGCAGGAGTCGATGGAAACAAAGACCAGTCGTATTTTCTCTGTCAACTTTCGCAAGCCCAATTAGCCAAGGCGTTGTTTCCTATAGGCGATTTGACCAAACCCGAGGTGCGTGAAATTGCCACAAAAATGGACTTAGTAACCGCCAAGAAAAAGGATTCGCAAGGCTTATGTTTTATTGGGAAAGTGCGTTTGCCCGAATTTTTACAACAACAATTACAACCCAAGGAAGGAATTATAATTGAAATTCCAGCCAATGAGCCTTGTTACCAACAAACCCTTCCCGAAGGTATAACGCTGGAAAGGTCATTGCAGTTACAAGCCCAACCGTTTGCGTACACTGCTGATCAAGGCAAAAAAGTGGGACAACACCATGGCGCGCATTATTTTACCATCGGGCAACGCAAAGGTTTGAATGTTGGTGGTACAGCCGAGCCTTTATTTATTATCGCCACCGATGTGAAAGAAAACATCATTTACACAGGTCAAGGACAGCATCACCCCGGTTTGTTTCGTCAAGCACTTCACATTCAACCTCATGAGATCCATTGGATTCGTGAGGATTTGTCACTCAATAACGGAGAATCAATGCCTGTTGAAGTCCGAATTCGCTACCGTCAGCCTTTACAAAAAGCAACCCTTTATCAATTTGAATCGGGGTTATACATTGCCTTTGAAGCCCCACAATCCGCCATAACCCAAGGTCAGTTTGCTGCTTGGTACTGTGGTGAGGAATTGCTGGGTTCAGGGGTAATTTCTTCTTAAATTAACATTCGTCCCGCACAATTATTTGTATTTTTGGTTCCAAAGCCAAATTGCTATGCGAAACCTATTCCTACTTCTATTTTGGGTCTCTGCGTTGGGGTGGGCACAAGAGGATGCACGGGTATATTTTGCCGATAAGCCCAATGCCCAAGCCTATTTTGATGCACCCTTAACTATGTTGACCCAGCGCGCATTGGACCGAAGAATTCAACAAAATATTCCGTTGTCACTGGATGATGTTCCTGTTGAAAGCACCTACATTCAGGCTATTTCCAATGTGCCTGGAATCACCTACAAAGCCCAATCCAAATGGATGAATTGCATCCATGTTCGGGGTTCAGTAGCCGCGATTCAAGGGTTGATGTCTTTCCCTTTTGTGGAGCGTATTGTTTTTGCCAATCCGCAACTTAATGCCAAAAGTACTTCACAAGCGCCCACCGTGCAGCCCAAATCAATGGCGTTGCAAACTACTTATTCCTATGGAAATGCCCAAAACCAAGTCACCATGCTGAACACGCATTTGTTGCATCAACAAAATCATGCTGGCGCGGGGAAAATCATTGCCGTATTGGATTCCGGTTTTCAAGGGGTCGATACCGCACCGCCTTTTCAATCATTATTTAGTCAAAATCGCTATCTGGGCGGTTATAGTTATGTATCCCAATCGACCAACGTCTTTGATTTGCACAACCACGGAACCTTAGTTCTTTCTTCAATGGCAGCCGTTACCGATGGGACTTTAGTGGGTACAGCCCCCACAGCAAGTTATTATCTGTTTATCACCGAAGACGTCATGGAGGAGAATCCCGTAGAAGAAAGTTATTGGGTGCAAGCCGCCGAAGAAGCCGATCGTTTAGGCTGTGATATCATCAGCAGTTCGTTAGGCTACTATGGCTACGATAATCCCGCTTACAGTTATAGTTACAGCAACCTTACAGGCAATCAAGCCTTTGCGTCCCAAGGAGCTAATAAAGCTTTTTCCAAAGGAATGGTAGTCGTGGTAAGTGCAGGTAATTCGGGGAATTCCACGGCTCCCTATGTCGCTGTTCCCGCTGAAGCAACGCATGCTTTGGCCATTGGTGCTGTGGACTCAATGGAGTTTCGCGCCAGTTTTAGTTCGATAGGTCCTACTTTTGATGGCCGTGTAAAACCCGACTTGATGGCTCGAGGCGTAGGTGCCGCAGTGTGTACGCCCCAAGGTGATTTTACCTATGTAAGTGGCACCTCTTTATCTTGTCCTATTATTTCGGGATCGATTGCTTGTTTTTGGGCCGCAGCGCCTCAATTGACCAACCAGCAAGTGGTGGACTTGGTGAAGCAATCTGCCGATCGATTTACAAATCCTACGATGGAATACGGTTATGGTGTGCCTGACTTTGCAGCGGCCTTGTCCAACGCCTTGTCGGTGACTTCATTCTCAACGCCCGCAATAAAAGTATACCCCAATCCATTTGACGATTTTGTTACGTTCCATGGGGATTTTTCAGAACCCATGACGCTAAGAGTCTATAATGCAATGGGGCAGTTGGTGCGTGAATCGCGTCTCACTTCAGCATTACCTTATGTTTCCATGGGTGAATTTCCATCGGGTTGGTATACATACACGCTTTTCAGTACTACCCGATCTTTTTCGGGGAAACTTATCAAATCCTAACTAATTTTTTAATGAATCGCATTACCCAACTTTTTAACATAAACTACCCCATTATTCAAGGGGGAATGATTTGGAATTCAGGCTACAAATTGGCCAGTGCTGTAAGTAATGCCGGTGGACTGGGACTCATCGGAGCGGGTTCGATGTACCCTGACGTATTACGAACCCATATTCAAAAATGCAAACAAGCTACCAATCGCCCTTTTGGGGTCAACGTTCCTTTACTATACCCCAATATTGAAGAGATCATGCAAATCATCGTCGAGGAAGGGGTGAAAATCGTTTTTACTTCGGCTGGGAACCCCAAAACGTGGACTGCATTTTTAAAAGAACACGGTATTACGGTGGTGCATGTGGTGAGCAGTTCCAAATTTGCTCTCAAAGCCCAAGAAGCGGGGGTCGATGCTATTGTAGCAGAAGGGTTTGAAGCAGGGGGACATAACGGTCGCGAGGAGACTACTACGTTTACTTTGATTCCTATGGTACGGGCACAACTCACACTCCCATTAATAGCCGCGGGCGGGATAGCCACGGGAAGGGGCATGTTGGCGGCCATGACCTTAGGTGCCGATGGGGTACAAATGGGCAGTCGATTTGTCGCCTCCGTTGAAAGTTCGGCGCATGATGCCTTTAAGCAAACCGTTATTGAATCGCAAGAAGGCGATACCGTACTGACCTTAAAAGAATTGGCCCCAGTTCGTTTGTTAAAAAATAAATTTTATACCGATTTGCAAGCCTTGTACAAACAATGTCCCTCAGAGGAGGAATTAAAAACGTTGTTGGGAAGAGCACGCGCCAAACGCGGGATGTTTGAAGGCGATTTGGTGGAAGGCGAATTGGAAATTGGACAAATCGCAGGGTTGCTCAACGAGATCAAACCCGTAGCTGAAATTATTGACGAAATCATCCGCGATTTTAAGGCGGCACAACAAGAACGCATACATTTTTAACCGATGAAAAAATACATCGCTATCCTTTTCGGGATTTTTGGACCCCTTCATGCTCAAGAGCGCCCAAAGTTGGTTGTCGGTATCGTGGTCGATCAAATGCGCATGGAGTATTTATACCGATTTCACAATGATTTTACCGAAACAGGTTTCAAACGCTTGATGCGCCAAGGATACACCTTCCACAATGCCCATTTCAACTATATGCCCACCTATACCGCTCCGGGGCATGCAAGTGTGTATACGGGTACTACGCCGTCCGTTCACGGTATTGTTAGCAACGAATGGTTTAGTCGCAGCACAGGGAAAGAGCGCTACTGTACCGATGATGCGTCGGTTACCCCTTTGGGTGAAGGCGCTGGAAAAGAAGGGTTGATGTCGCCCAAAAATTTAAAAGCCACTACCATTACCGATGAATTGCGAATGGCGACCCAATTTCAAGGAAAAGTTATCGGACTCAGTATCAAAGATCGCGGGGCAATTTTACCGGCGGGTCATTTTGCCAATTGGGCGTTTTGGTACAATAAATCGGGACAGTTTATTTCGAGTTCGTTTTACGGGGCACAACTTCCCAATTGGGTTACGGCATTTAATGCGCAAAAAGGCTATATGAAGTACCTTAATGAAGGTTGGAAACTGTACAAAGCCCCCGAAGTATATAACGAAAGTGATCCGGACGATTCCCCCTATGAAGGTAAATTGTATGGGGTAGACAAGCCCGTTTTTCCATATGATTTGAAGGCAATGTATGAAAAAAATGACGCCGGTGTCTTGCGTGCTACGCCGTTTGGCAATGATTACTTGGCTGAATTTGCCAAAAAGGCCATCGAAAATGAAGGCTTAGGGAAAGATGCCATTACCGATTTTCTCGCCCTTAGTTTTTCGTCCACCGATTATGTAGGTCATATTATGGGGGCTCGTTCCATGGAATTGCAAGATACTTATTTGCGCTTGGACCAAACAATTTCTGATTTTTTGGATTTTTTAGATAAAACGGTAGGTAAAAATCAATACCTGGTATTCCTTACAGCCGATCATGCTTGTGCCGAAAATGCAGTTTTTTTACGAAATAAGCAGTACGCAGTTACGAATTTGGATTATAAAGCCATCGGTGCGGGTCTGAAAGCGTTTTCCCAAGAAACTTTTGGTGATAATTTTGTGTTAAATTACTCCAATTTTAATGTGTATTTGGATGAGGCTAAAATTCGAGAAAAAGCCTTGGATTATGCCACGGTAGAAGCGAAGTTTATGACTTACTTGCAGAAGCAACCGCATGTCAAAGCCGTATTTAATCAGCAAGATATTCAAGTAGCCTGTGAAGGCGATTATTACAAAATGATGATTGCGCGTGGCTATGATGCCAGGGAAAACGGTCAAATAGTGGTTTTGGATGAGCCTGGATTTATTGAATACGGTCCCACGGGAACTTCGCACGGTACCCCTTATGCCTATGACACCCATGTACCATTGCTGTTTTTCGGGTGGAAAATTCCGCAAGGGCAGAGTTACGAAAAACGATACATTACACAAATAGCACCTACCTTGAGTCAGAAGTTGCAAATCACCTTTCCCAACGGATCCAGTTGTGACGTATTACCCGAGCTTTTTCGCTAGTCATAAATTGATGTTAAACGAATATAAGTCCTTTATCCAAAGGGCTTTTTTTTGTATTTTGGGTCAAAAGTAATTCTATGAAAGTATTGATAAAAAATCTTTACCACGAGAGCGCACGAATCAAAGAGTTGGTTTTTCAGCGGTATGTGAAAGACGTTATTTTAATTTCAATTGGCGTCACCATGGCGACAATAGGCTTAAAGCAATTTTTATTGCCCAACGACTTTTTGGATGGGGGCGCTATGGGGTTGTCCCTACTTTCAGAACGAATTACGGGTATTGAATTGTCAGTCTTAATTGTACTTATCAATTTACCTTTTATACTTTTAGGTGCACGACAAATTTCTTGGGAGTTTGCGATTAAAAGTATCCTGGCAATTTTAGCCCTTTCCCTCCTTGTTCATTTTGTTGATTTCAAAATTTTAACGACGGATAAATTACTTATTTCAGTATTTGGCGGCTTCTTCTTGGGCGCTGGCATTGGATTCACCATTCGTGGAGGTGCAGTGATTGATGGCACCGAGGTTATGGCCATTTATATGAGTAAAAAAACAAGTCTCACGGTGGGTGACTTCATCTCGATTTTTAATGTATTTTTATTTGCTTTCGCTGCTTTTTTGTTTACCGTAGAAACGGCGATGTATAGTATGCTAACGTACTTTGCAGCTTCCAAAACGGTTGATTTTATCATCAATGGTATAGAAGAGTATATCGGAGTAACCGTAGTGTCAAGTAAACCCATAGAAATTAAGCAAGCCATTATCGACAATCTTCATCATGGGGTGACCGTATACAATACCGAGAGTGGCTACGGAAAAGGAGGCTTAGATCCCCATAAAAATAAAGTGATTTACTGCGTCGTTACCCGTTTGGAGGTGACGAAACTGATTTTAGAAATTCAAAAGGTGGATGAAGGCGCTTTCATCGTGCAGCACGCCATCAAAGATACCAAAGGCGGAATGATCAAAAAACGTCCGTTGCATTAAAACAAAAAGGCTGTCCGTTACGACAGCCTTTATTTTTATAAATCCAATAGAATTTGATTTTGGAGTAAATCTTCAAAGGTTTCCCGTTCCCGAATCAAGTGCCCTTGACCGTCTTTCCACAAAACTTCGGCAGGTTTGAAACGCGAATTATAGTTGGAAGCCATCGAAAAACAATACGCTCCCGCATTTTTAAAACACAACACATCGCCTTCGTTGATTTCGGCAATGCGGCGGTTATTGGCAAACGTGTCGGTTTCACAGATATAACCTACCACCGTGTAAAATCGTTCCTTGCCTTTGGGGTTGGAAATGTTTTCGATGCTGTGAGACGAACCGTATAACATAGGGCGAATCAAGTGGTTGAACCCCGTATCGATACCAGCAAAAACAGTCGAAGTGGTTTGTTTTACGACATTCACTTTGGCCAAAAAATGCCCCGCTTCACTAACCAAGAATTTTCCCGGTTCAAAAGCCAAGGTCAATGGTTTACCATATTCTTTTTCAAAAGCCAAAAACCGTTTGGTCAATTTTTTACCCAATTCCTCAATGTTGGTTTCAATGTCGCCTTTTTTGTAAGGGACTTTGAATCCAGAGCCGAAATCGAGGAACTCCAAGTTTTTGAATTGTTTGGCTGTATCAAAAAGAATTTCAGCAGCATACAAGAATACCTCGATATCCAAAATATCCGACCCCGTGTGCATGTGGATCCCGTTGATCGTCATGCCTGTGTTTTCAACGATGCGCAAAATATGCGGCACTTGGTAAATCGAAATTCCAAATTTACTATCAATATGTCCCACAGAAATATTCTCATTCCCTCCGGCCATCACATGCGGATTGATGCGGATACATACCGGAATTTTCGGATGCTTAGTACCAAAATGTTCCAAAACCGATAAATTATCGATGTTGATTTGCACTCCCAAAGTGGCCGCTTGTTCGAGTTCCTCAAACGAAACACCATTTGGCGTGAAGATAATGCTATCGGGTGTGAATCCTGCATGAAGACCGAGTTGCACTTCTTGAATCGAAACGGTATCCAATCCGGACCCCATCTTTCGGAACAGCTTCAAAATTGAAATGTTTGACAAGGCCTTCATCGCATAGTTGATACGTAACGATTCCACCTTGGAAAAGGCGTGGGTAAGGCGTTGGTACTGGTGTTCAATTTTGGCGGCATCATATACATACAGCGGACAGCCGTAGGTTTGAGCCAATGCGAGTAACTCTGTGGTTTGCATGCTGTTCAAAAAAATAGATTTAAATTATACTCCACAAAGATACCGTAATCCTCACGGGAAGTCAAGTGCAGTAAGGATTTATGGGAATTTTTTAACAAAGGATAGGCTGGATTGGGAAAACGATTTTTTTTTAGCCCCGACCTGCCTACCGGCAGGCAGGTTGAGCCGAGATCCTATTTTTTTTGGCTTTTAGGACGTTGTGATTGGGCCAAAAAAATAGATAAAAGCGAAAGCGGGAATAGCTCCAAAAAACTTACTAAATTAGTATACATTTCTTTTTTGTTTGGGGCGATTTCTTTACATTTGTGGCACTTAATTTCGGACGCTGTCCGAGCGCAACTAAACTTATTACAGTACTATGAACATACACGAATATCAGGGGAAAGAGATTTTGGCAAAATACGGCGTTCGCGTACAGCGCGGTATCGTTGCAAACAATCCAGTAGAGGCGGTTGCCGCTGCCAAACAATTAACGGCCGATACCGGAACGTCCTGGTATGTGGTAAAAGCACAAATTCACGCTGGAGGCCGCGGAAAAGGAGGCGGTGTGAAATTGGCTAAAAATTTAGACCAAGTCACCGAAATTTCCGAACAAATCATCGGCATGATGTTGGTTACGCCACAAACGCCACCGGAAGGAAAAAAAGTACATAAAGTCTTGATTGCTGAAGATGTATACTACCCTGGAGAAAGTGAAGTTTCTGAATTTTATATGTCGGTTTTGTTAAACCGCGGTACGGGACGTAACATGATTATGTATTCTACCGAAGGGGGGATGGATATTGAAGAAGTAGCCGAAAAAACGCCGCATTTGATTTTCACCGAAGAAATCGATCCCAACATAGGACTACAAGGGTTTCAAGCCCGTCGCATTGCCTTCAACTTAGGGTTGTCGGGTAACGCGTTTAAAGAAATGGTGAAATTCGTAGATTCATTGTACACGGCCTATGTTTACAGCGACGCCTCGTTGTTTGAAATTAACCCCGTTTTAAAAACTTCGGACAATAAAATCTTAGCGGTTGACGCCAAAGTAAACATCGATGATAACGCCTTGTACCGTCAAGCAGCCATTGCTGAAATGCGCGATATTCGTGAGGAAAATCCGATTGAAGTAGAGGCGAAAGAAGCGGGATTAAACTACGTGGATTTGGATGGAACCGTGGGGTGTATGGTGAACGGTGCTGGATTGGCGATGGCGACAATGGACTTGATCAAGTATGCCGGTTTTGAACCCGCAAACTTCTTGGACGTAGGAGGAACAGCCGATGCCAAACGTGTAGAAACCGCTTTCCGTATTATCTTGAAAGATCCCAATGTAAAAGCAATCTTAATCAATATATTTGGTGGTATCGTTCGTTGTGACCGTGTGGCGCAAGGGGTAGTAGATGCCTACAAAAATATGGGTGACGATATCAAAGTGCCGATCATTGTGCGTCTACAAGGAACCAATGCGGAGGTAGCCAAAGAATTGATCGACAACTCTGGAATGCCTATTTTATCGGCTGTACAATTCCAAGAGGCTGCCGACCAAGTGAAAGCGGCTTTGTCGTAACGAAATATATACTATACATTAAATCCCGATGCTTCAAGGTATCGGGATTTTTTTTGACATCAAGGGTCAATTTTTTTTAAGGGCACTCCCCCGAAGGGTAAAAACTACGCTTTTCAAGCTTGTTTTACGCCCTCGGGGTCAGGCTATCCGTTGCAAGTCCGTTGCCTCCGTAAACTGCGGCATCCGGGCTTTCCACTGCTATCCTTAGTGCGTTTTGCTCCATAAATAACGTTGACAACAAGAGCAATTTCTTTCGAATTCCAATCTTGATGGATTTGTTACGTCTTCACAAGCCATTTTATTCCGCTATTTTTTGGCAGTAGTAATGCCTAGTAACGGATATAGTGGACAAAAACGCACCAACGACGTTACGGTAAATACTCCTGCAAAGACCAATCCAAGGGTCCCTAACGTTCCTGAAATGATTCCTTGGCTGTAAAGCAATACTAAGGCAGCGGCAATGACTAGTCGAATCGCACGGTCTGCTAATCCCATATTTTTTTTCATCGGGTGTTGTTTTAAATGATTATCCCAAAGGTAGATGTCAAAAAAACAGCATAGCGTGACTTAGGTTACAAACTTTGATAAAAGAAAGGATTACTTTTCTTTTTTCTTGCCGTTTTTATAGTTGACTTTCTCCACAATAACAGGTTTGGCATTGAACTTTTTCACGGGTTTTTTTCCGTAGGACTTGGGAGCAGTTCCTTTTGGTTTATCACTTATTTCCTGCTTTGGTGGGGTCCTTTTGTGGGTGGCAATCACCTTCAGCGGATTCTTCGGCGCGTCTTTTGTACCTCGTAAGTGAATGATTAGTCCGTTTAAAAAATTGCGTAAAATTTGATCGCCACACTCCATAAACTTCGGATGTTCCGCATCACGGAAAAAGTTGCCTAATTCTCCTTTTGAAATGCGGAAATCCACCAATTCAAGTATTTCTACAATTTGGTCATCGCGCAACTGCAAAGCCACACGGAGTTTTTTAAAAATATCGTTGTTATTCATTTTTTCAGTAATCAGTAATCAGTAATCAGTAATCAGTATTCAGTATACAGTGGTCAGTAATCAGTAATCAGTAATCAGTATTCAGTGGTCAGTATTCAGTATTCAGTAATCAGTAATCAGTAATCAGTATTCAGTCACTAATCACCCCCGAAGTCTCGGGACTAGTCACCCCCGAAGTTTCGGGACTAGTCACTAGTCACTAAATTCAGAACAGCCAAAGGTACGCTTTTTCAAACTGTTCCCGCCAGAGTTTTTCGTTGTGTTGTCCTCCTTCGATAATAGTGCTCACATTCTTTTTTTTACAGGAGCAACGGCGGCTATTGATCCATAACTCAATTGCTTTCAGGTCTTTTACCATAGCGTCATCCCCTTCTTGGTCGCCGCACATCAAATAGATTCGGGCTTTGTAGTGGGATGTTTTCTCCAGAAGTTGCATTAAGGGTTCCCGATTAATCCAAAATGCTGGGGAGAAACACCCTACTTTTCCAAAAATGTTTGGATATTTTATCGAGGCATAAAACGCCATCAATCCTCCCAACGAACTCCCAAAAATCGCCGTATGCTTAGCTTCGGGTTTGGTGCGGTAATGGTGATCCATATAGGGTTTCAAGGTTTCTACAATAAACGCTAAAAAGGCATCTCCTTTCCCGCCACCATATTTCGCATGTGGAAAAGGAGTGAGTTCTTCGATACGTTTGTCTCCCCCGTGATCGATACCGACTACGATAGCTGGATTTTTTTGTTGGTCCATAGTCTCATCAATACCCCACTCGCCAGCATACGCCGTTTTGATGTCAAACAGGTTTTGACCGTCGGGCATATAGATTACGGGATAGCGTCGCGTTGTTTGTGTGTAGTTTTTGGGGACGTAAATCCGAATGGTTTTGGAGGTTTCCAGTTGCGGAGCTTTCAACGTAATAACCTCTAGCTGAAGTGCTGCCGTAGAAGATTGGGCATAGCCTACACCTGAAATTACGCAGCATAAAATCCATAATCGTAGCAGTAGCGTTCTCAATTTTAAGAAAAATTTATATTTTAGCTAAAAATACGGAAATCATGAATACCGCCTCCGAGAAAATGAGTTTATTGGCCGATATGATCGCTTTTGCCATTGTCGATGGGGAATTGCACGAACGTGAATATACGTTTTTGACAATAGTCGCCACGGAATTAGGGGTTTCTAAAGAAGATTTTCGACAATTGTTCCATGAAGAACACCGTTCAGAAATCATTAAATCGGAGTTTGAACGCATTCAACAGTTTTACCGGTTGGCCTTGTTAATGCACTGCGATGGGGTGTTACACGAACGGGAACGTATCAAAATTCATGAAATTGGAATCAATATGGGCTTGAATCCACACGCCATAAAACGAGTATTAAAAGCAATGGAAGCGTCTCCCAACCGAATGATTGCTCCTGAATTTCTTTTGGAAGTATTTCAAGAACAACACAATTAATTATCGGTTGCTGTCCACCTCTTTGGGAGTGTTAAACCATTAATGTTTTATTCATTCCAATAGTTCCATACAACATCCTTCGGGTTGCTTTTTTTATTGGTAACCCATACTTTCATTCAACGGCAAGCCGCTTTTCATAAAATTACCTGTACCCCGCGCTACTTCACGGCCTTTGGCATCATACAATACAGCATCGCCGATGAACAAATTCCGAGATACAAATTGAACGGTCCCGATGGCTTTAATTGTTCCAGATTTTACGGGACGTAAAATTTGGATGTGAAACGAAGTCGTGTAGATAAAACTATCGGTGATTTGCGAATTAACGGCAAAATACGCGGCGTCATCCAGTATTTTAAAATAGACCGAACCGTGGAGCGATTGCCCAGCATGAAAGTAATCGGGTCGAACAGTCATCGTGATTTCTGCGCGTCCTTCGGCAACTGTTAAATGCACATCAGGGTAGATTTGTTGGTTAATCGGACCCGAGTGGTACATTTGTTCTAATTTGCGGTAGTGGGATTCGTTCATCTCTTATTCGGTTAATTCAATTCCCAAATTTAAGGAACGTGTAGGATACAATTTCCATTGGTTGTTGTAAAAACACCACGAGTCGTTTGCCGTGGTATCTTCCCAGAAAAAAATACCTGGCTCATAGAAAAAGGAGAGCTGTGTGGCATTTTTATCGTGCGAATAGTTTTTGTTTTCTTCAATTAATAAATGCTGTAAACCAACGAATAATCCTTCTTTAGGAACTTCAATAACCTGATCCGTAACATCCACAACGGTTTCTTTGTCTCCTTTTTTTAAATTACAAATTAGCGTTTCTGTATTGAGGAGTTCGCCCGGAGCACCATTAGCATTTACACTATAAAAAATGAGCGCTATTTTTCGTTGATTTGAACTGGTGCGGGAATAGAAGGTGATGGATTTTAAAAATTTTAAAACAGCATCTCCTTTGACAAATTTGACAACACATACCGATTGCGCATCGTATTGTACATAGAAGGCTTGGCCTTTCCGGCTGGCTTTGGCAACAACAGTTGGATTCGTGTTTTTAGGTTTGCGAATGACAACTTCATCGAGTAGATACGGAACGGGTTTTAAATAGATAGGACTTTGATTGGAACGAATTACTTTTTCTTCGTAGCCAATGGCCGTTACTTTTAAAAGCTTATCATTTGCCATTGGGACTTCAAAAAAACCCAATGAATCGGTGTTACGAATTATTTGTTTTTCATTCCAAATGTTGGCATAGCTTACCGGTTGACGGGTAATAGAATCGAGCATTTGGAATTTAGTTTGACCAAAACTAGCATAGGCGAGTAAAAGGATACATAGGTTTTTCATGAAAAAGTAACGGCAAGATTTCGCCAATATTATACCTTCGCCAATTGGGTTTCCAACACTTTAATCGCATCCCGTAATTTTGCGGCTTGCATGAAATCCAATTCTTTAGCGGCTTTTTCCATTTCTTTACGGGTGTCGCGAATCCGTTTTTCAATTTCCGATTTGGATAAGTATTCCGTTTGGGGTTCGGCGGCTTTTTGAATAACTTCTTCGTAATTGTAGGTGCCTCCCAATTGATTTTTCGTCAAGGGATTGCTTAATTTTTTATGGAGTGCTTGCGGGGTGATGTTATGTTTGGTGTTGTAATGCATTTGCTTCTCCCGACGGTAATTCGTTTCGTCAATCGTTTTTTGCATCGAAGCCGTGATTTTATCCGCATACATTATGGCTTTTCCATTCACATTCCGTGCAGCGCGACCCACGGTTTGGGTTAGGGAACGGTGGCTGCGTAAAAAACCTTCTTTGTCCGCATCCAAAATGGCGACTAAGGAAACTTCGGGCAAGTCCAAGCCCTCTCGCAGTAAGTTCACCCCAATCAACACATCAAACAAGCCTTTGCGTAAATCTTGCATGATTTCCACGCGTTCCAAGGTGTCGACATCGCTGTGGATGTAGCGGCAACGGATGGAGACTTTTGTCAAATACTTTGTCAATTCCTCCGCCATACGTTTGGTTAACGTCGTAACCAAGGTGCGTTCATCTATTTCACAACGCTGTTGAATTTCTTCAATTAAGTCGTCGATTTGGTTGAGACTGGGACGAATTTCGATAATCGGATCCAACAATCCTGTGGGACGAATAATTTGTTCGACATAAACGCCTTCCGTTTTTTGTAATTCATAATCCGCAGGTGTCGCCGAAACATAAATCACTTGGTTTTGTAGGGCTTCAAATTCTTCAAATTTCAACGGTCGGTTGTCCATAGCAGCGGGTAACCGAAAACCGTATTCGACCAAGTTTTCCTTACGACTGCGGTCGCCACCATACATAGCATGGACTTGTGAAATGGTCACGTGACTTTCATCGACGACCATTAAATAATCTTCGGGGAAGTAATCCAGCAAGCAGAAGGGCCGCGTGCCGGGTTGACGGCGGTCCAAATAGCGGGAATAGTTTTCGATACCCGAGCAATATCCCAATTCGCGAATCATTTCCAAATCGAAATTGGTGCGTTCTTCCAAACGTTTGGCTTCGAGATGCTTTCCAATTTCTTTAAAATAATCGACCTGTTTCACCAAGTCTTGCTGAATGTCCCAAATGGCCGCTTCTAACACTTCGGGGGAGGTCACAAACATGTTCGCGGGATAGATGTTGAGTTTGTCGTAGCGCTCGATCACTTTCATGGACGCTCGATCGAAACATTCAATTTCCTCGATTTCATCCCCAAAAAAGTGAATCCGAAACGGGTCGTCGGCGTAGCTGGGAAAAATTTCAACCGTGTCGCCTTTGATGCGGAAAGTCCCGGGCGTAAACTCAGCTTCCGTTCGGGCGTACAAACTTTGCACTAACCGGTGCAGTAATTTGGTTCGGGAAATCGTTTGGTCGCGGTGAAGGGAAATCACGTTTTTTTGAAATTCAACAGGGTTACCAATACCGTACAAACAAGAAACGGAGGCTACGACTAAGACATCCCGACGGCCTGAAAGTAGGGCAGATGTGGTGCTCAAACGCAGTTTTTCCAACTCCTCGTTGATGGATAAGTCTTTTTCAATATAAGTTCCCGTTACAGGAATATAGGCTTCGGGTTGGTAATAGTCGTAATACGAAACGAAATACTGTACCGAATTATTAGGGAAAAACTGCTTGAATTCCGAATGCAACTGCGCGGCCAACGTTTTATTATGCGCCAAAACCAAGGTAGGGCGTTGGATTTCCTGAATCACATTGGCCACGGTAAACGTTTTTCCCGAACCGGTGACGCCGAGTAGGGTTTGGTATTTTTCACCCGCTTCAATGCCTGCCGCCAGTTTGGTAATGGCTTGGGGTTGATCGCCGGTGGGTTGGTAATCGGAAATGACTTGGAATTTCATAGTGAAAGGGCAATTTTTACCTTGGGGGTGTGGCTACAAAAATAACGAATAATTCCGGTGAAATGGGGACGAGTTTTGGAAGGTTTTGAAAGGCAAGGTTGATTTTAGCCCCGATTGAGGCTTTGTTGGAGCTCTTGACGCATTCGCGGAAAAGCGACTGCCGAAAGCGGGAGGAGGGTTGTATAAAAATGGGGAATTGCTTGCTCCAAAAAAAACGCCACAGTGACAACGACTGTGGCGAAATTCTTGCTATGACAACGTTATTTGAACTGCAACGCTAGCGTGAGGATATGCGAGGAAAGGCCGTTATCGCGTGTGTAGTATCCATAGCGTAGTTCGAAGGAATGAATGCGTTTGATGTTGAAAATTCCCCGATCGGTATCGGTCTTGTGGTAGGCGAGGCCGAACATGTGGCTGGAGAATTGCGACAGGTCGAAATCACTGGTGTAAAATTCGGTTCCTGGCGTGTGTTGAAAGATTTCTTTAAAATACTTGGCTTGCGTTTGGGTGTAAAACCGGTAGGGAAAGGCCAATGATGAAAAGGCATTGATTTTGTACACGGGTTCGAAACTAAACGTATGCGATTGAATATTCCACGAGTCGGAGTAGTAGCGGTAGAGCGAACGAAACACCCAATGATCGCCGAGGAAATAATTGGCCCGAATACCAATGGGGATTTTAAACCGCGTTTCCGGTAGTTTTTCAGAGGCGACTGCAAAATTGTTGAAGTACACCCGATTGAATTTGGTGCCGAGGAGTCCTTGTTGGTAGCCAATATCGGCCATGATGGATAGTTGAAAAACTTTATTAACCACGTGCGAATAGACCAAGCCCAGGTTATAGGAATTTCGCGGCTTCGAGTCCAAATGATTCGCCTGATTGTCTGAAGGATTGCCGCGGAGTTCGATAGGTAAAATAACCTTCCAGGTGTCGAGGAACACAGAGGCTTTGGCGGAGAACTCGCGGTTGTTGTCTTTGGAGTTTTTAATAAATCCTACATTGGCGCCTGTGGAGATGTAATCGTACTCGGCGGAGGCGGATAATCCCGTGGTTACCGCATAGTTTTTCTCCTCGTTTTTATAGGTGTATTGTCCCGAAGGATACACGCGCATGTCTTGGTATGAGGCGGAAGTGACGGAATTGGGGTCAATTTTATCGGACGAGGCGGAGGTATAGGAATCCACGCCCAAGGCAAAATTGAATTGGTGGCTCCGTTGCGCTCGGCCTTTTTTGGTCAAGATAACTTCAAATTGCGTCGCGATATCGGTGAGTTTTTCGGTTCCTTTACCCCCTGTAACGGCTGAATTGTCGCCGGTTTGGGTGTAGTAACTGGAGATGAAATTAACCTCTTCGATTTTCAATTTTTGTTTTTTGTAGGTACTTGTCGAATCCGATTGCGCTTGGGCTTTCGGATGGAATAGTACGGCAAGTAATGCCGCGGTGATGATTCGTTTTTTCATAAGTAAGGGGTCTTAATTACAGCCGCATCCACCGCCGGTTTTTCCTCCATTGGCACCTGAGCTTCCTTCGCGGTATAATTGGAAGGTGCTTTCGAACTTTTCGGTGGGTTTGGGTGCTAGCGCCATTTCGGCATCATTAATTTTTGCTTTTTGGTACTCTTTCACGGTCGAGCAGGAGGTAGCGACGAGGCCGAAAAGACTTGCTATAACGAACTTTTTCATACGAGTTTAATATTTTTTGAAGTGAATATTTGGTTGTGGTCATCGATGAGGATGCACCCAATAAAAGGCAATTGGTTGATGAAATCGAGTCCAACATCGATTCCCATCACAGTCACGGGTGTAGCGAGTGCGTCTGCAATTTCAGCGTTGTCGGCAATGAGCGTGACGCTTTTGATGCCGCTTACGGGGTAACCTGTTTTGGGGTTGATGGTATGGGAGTAGCGTTTCCCGTTGATGATGACGTACTTTTCATAGTTGCCCGAGGTAGCTACAGCTTTATCGGAGATTTGAAACCCGGCAAAGAGCGCTTTTTTGGTATTGGGGTCGGCAACGCCAATGGTCCACGGTTGTCCATTTTCTTGCTGTCCCCAAGCGGCTAAGTCTCCTGAGGCGTTTACGATACCGCTCGAAATGCCTTCTTTTTTCAAGAGCATTCGGGCCCGTTCGGCGGCATATCCTTTGCCAATGCCACCAAAACCAATGCGCATTCCTTTATTTTTTAGCATGACCGTTTGGTTGGCTTCGTCCAAGAGAATGTTTTTGTAATTGATGAGGGCTACCGACTTTAGGGCTAGTTCAGGATCGGGTAAGTTGGTCATTTGCGTGTCAAAATTCCAAAACCGTTTGTCAATACTGCCGTAACTTAGGTCAAAAGCCCCTTGGGTAATGGCGGAAAGGTGCTGGCTGCGCGCAATGAGTTGGAAAACCTCTTCCGGAACTTCCACGGGAGCAATTCCAGCTTGACGATTAATGGCTGCGGTGATGCTTGTTTCTGAAAACGTGGTGAGTAAAGCTTCAATACGTTGAATTTCGCCAATAGCCAGGTCGAAATAAGGTGTTACTTCGGCTTCCGTTTCTCCCAAAAGCGAAAATTCAAAGTGGTTACCCATTAAACGGGCTGTTTGTTTGAATAGCATTGTTTATTGTAAGGCTTTGATAAAATCGGCTACGGATTCTTGTGGCAAGCCTTCCCATTTTTTGAGTATTTTTTGCTGGTCATCCAAGACAAGTATGAGAGGAAAAATGCCTTTGGGATTGAATTGATCGGCTAGCGATTCATTGGCTTTTTCCTGTGCCAAGGGTAATTTGTTTTTTTGTAAGCGTGGGAAATCGACTTGGAGTACTACCAAGTTGTTTAGGGCGAAGGCTTGAAATTCAGGGGCCTGAATAAACTTTTTCTTAAATTGTATACAAGGGGCACACCAATCGGAACCCGAGAAATACAATAAAATTTTATGCGAACCCGCTTGTGCCTTTTGGAGGGCTTCATCCATGGTTTTGACCTCTTGGGCACCCACAGAAATAGTCGCGAGTACTAATACTAAGCAGCGTAACTTTTTCATACATTATAAATTATAGTAAATATAACGTATAAGAAAAGTTTATGGTATAATTGAATTCTTAACTTTCGATTAAGATTAAGTCGCCCGTTTCATGCGTAATGGTTACCAGTCCGTCTTGCGCTACATGATTGCTACTGCCGGTGCGGTAGCCTAGTGTGAGCGAATCCTCATGTAGGGGATAAAAAAGGTTTTGACTATGAATTCCATGCACCGTACCTATGGGAATAAGAGAGAGCACGGTGTCTTTGGGGTACCATTTTTCAAAATGACGGGGGAGAAGGTAGAGTTTGGAATAATCGTCAAAAAAAACAATCTTTAACGCTTCGCGGTAAGCCGCCATGATGGTTACGTTGTGCAGCGTATGGTCCATGCGGTATCCGGTGGCCCAGACGACATTTACTGCTTTATGGCCCCGCTGAATGAGGTAATCAAACGCCTTTTCTAAGTCGGTTTTATTTTGATCGGGCGCCGGTATAATTTCGAGTGGGTAGTGTTTTTCTTTAAATGGATAGGGGTCAAAATCCCTGTCAAAGTCGCCCAATAGCACGTCGACTTTTATCCCCAATTCCACTACACGCTCCATGGCCGAATCCAAAACAATCACCAACGGCTGCCATTCCAAGAGCTGATGGAGTAATTCCATCGAACAGTTAGCCCCATTTGCAATAATCAGCGCGGGCTCTTGGTCGTCTCGTACGATGTGGTGGGAGGACATGGGGTAGGGATTAGTGATTAGTCCCGAGACTTCGGGGGTGATTCGTGATTCGTGAACTTCCTTAATTCGTGTTGGCCATTTTAATTCATTAATTACAATGTTAAAAATAGGGAATATTTCAAATGACTTACTCTTTTGTTGTCAAACGTGATGTATTATATTATTCCACAATATAATCGCGGTAATCGACTTCCGATAAATGGAAATAGCCTAATGGAAAGTTGGCTTCATTGGTTTGATTGACAATATTCCCTCGGAGAGTGGCCGGTGGCGTGGCAAATGGGCTACCGTTTTGATTCCCCGCGATGTTCAACAACTGATTCATATAATTGAAGTAGCGTTCGGTGATGCCTTGCAAACGAAAACGAAGGGGAACGCCTGCTACCAAATCTTCTTGGGTATAGAAGCCAAACATTTGATTTCCCTGAAAGAACTCATCGGAAATAACCCCAAATTCGGGGATGGCCAACTGTGCATTTTGAACTCCAACGAAGTAAAAATTGTCCTCATTGCCATTGTCTTGGTAGAAAAATTTGACCTGAATTTCTTCGCCACCAAAGCCTTGCACGGTAGTTTGAGAAACCGAATCAATCTCCGGCGTGGCCAATAGTGGTGCGGTTGCTCGGTACGTTTCGCCATTGTAAATCACCGTAAGCGTATACACTTCGTTAATCACAGGCACAAAAGTGGTGCAAAGGTATTCGCCCGAGTTGGGAACCACTTCCACAAAAGGAAACACCGTATTACTACTATTGGTAATGACTACGGTGGCGCCCGATACGGTGGGAACATCGGGAGCGTAATAGCCCGTAGTAGTGGTGAGTCGTATTTTCTGTTCGTTACCCGGAGTTCCTTTTTCCCACAAAATTGTTGCATCAACGACCAATTTAGGGGCAGCCGTATCCAGGTCCAACGTAATCGGGTCTTCACAACTCCAACTTAAAAAGGCGACCAATAAAAGAGCAATATATTTTTTCATGGGATTAAAATTTAAAATTATAAGTAATCGAGGGCACAATACCAAAAATGGACAAACGCAACGATTCATTCAAACCGGTATTTTGATTTTGGCGGAAGGTGATACTGGCAGCATTTCTTCGACTGTACAGGTTGTACACACTAAACACCCATTCTTCTTGCCAACGTTTTCCCTTCTTTTTGGGCGTAAGAGTGGCTGATACATCCAAGTGGTGATAGAGCGGCAGATTGGCTTCATTGCGCAATCCAAAACTCGGAACGGTAATGCCTTGGTATTCGTATTGTCCGTTAGGGAAGGTTACGGGTTGTCCTGATTGAAGCACAAAGTTGGCCCCAAACGTCCATTTCTTACTGTATTTATAGGAGGAAGTAATCGCTAAGTTATGTCGTTTATCAAACCCAGAACTATACCATTCCCCATTGTTGATGCCTGTTTCTTGGGGAGTACGCCCCGGAGTACGTTGTTCTGATTTGGACAAGGTGTAGGAAATCCAACCGGTCCAATCGCCTGTGTTTTTTCGAAATAACACTTCAAGACCATACGATCGCATTTCCCCATTGAGCACTACTTGTTCGATGGCTTCATTGGCAATCAAATCGGCTCCGTCAATGTAGTCCATACGGTTTTTAACGGTTTTATAAAACGTTTCTACTTCAAGGGAATACGCATCGTTTTTGAGGTTGGTAAAATACCCTAAAGCGATTTGATCGGCAATTTGGGGTTTGATGTATCGATCGCTCGGTGTCCAAACGTCCAATGGAGTTGGCGAAGCGGTGTTGGATACCAACTGAAGGTATTGCACCATGCGGTTGTATCCCAACTTTAAAGAAGCGTTGGAGGTCAGTTCATACGACAAGGCCAAACGTGGTTCGAGGTTGTTGTAATCGGCCATGATCTCATTTCGGCCATAGGAAACGGTTCCAATGGGTGTTGCTTTCTCATAGATTTTCAACTCTTCATCAAAAACAACGGGTTGGTTATTTTCATATAGATTTAAAGTTGAAGCCCCTAAGCGGTAAAACCAACTGTAGCGAAAACCGTATTCGACATTCAATCGGTCGCTAATTTTTTGCTCGGCACTCAAATACACTGCGGGTTCAAAAGCATATTTTCGTTCCAGTTGTCTAAAATTAATTCCGGAGTCCTCTCGGGAGGGTTCAATGGTCCCTGGATTGAATTCGTAGTAAATACCATTTACCCCATAATACAACTTAATTTTATCATTAACATAATGGCGGAAGTCGTATTTGATGTGGTAGTTTTTGATCCCTGATTCCCAGTTGAAACCTACAAAATCCAAATTCAATCCGTAATAATAATCGCTATAAATGAGGGATAAATTCGAGAATAGTTTGTCGGAATACAAATGGTTCCAACGTAAATTTAAAGTCGAATTACCATAGGTATTTTGGAAACTCTGATTAATGTCAAAAACATCGCGTCCAAAATAGCCTGAAAGGTAAAGGGTGTTGTTTTTGTTGAACTTGTAATTGAGTTTTGTATTCAAATCATAGAAATACGCCGAATTGGGATTGTCGGCCAATTGTAAAAACAAATGGGCATAGGAAGCCCGTCCTCCGATAAGAAAGGAGCCTTTGTCTTTTTTCAGAGGTCCCTCGGCCAATAAACGAGAGGAAATCAAACCGATACCTCCGTTGATTTGAAAGTTTTTGTTGTTTCCTTCTTTTTGATAAATGTCCAACACGGATGCGGCTCTTCCTCCAAAACGCGCAGGGATTCCGCCTTTATATAATTTCAAGTCTTTGATGGCATCGGGATTGAATACAGAGAAAAACCCGAACAGGTGCGAGGAGTTGTAAATCGTGGCCTCGTCGAGTAAAATTAGGTTTTGATCGGCACCTCCTCCCCGCACATTAAATCCCGATTGTCCTTCGCCTGCATTGGTCACTCCGGGTAAAAAAAGGAGCGATTTAATAATATCGACTTCCCCAAGCACCACGGGGATTTTTTTTATGGTGGCCACCGATAGTTTATTGACGCTAATTTCGGGTTTTCGAATATTTGTTTTGGTTTCTTGGGTAGAAATGACTACTTCGTCCAATAGTTCCCCTTCTTCTTTCAACTTTACATCCATTTTTCGGTCCTGGTTGAGGTTGATAGGGATGCTTTGGGATTCATATCCCATATAGCTAATGACCAGCGTATATTCACCTTTGGGAAGTGTGAGGGAGAAAAAACCGTATTCATTGGTCACCGCAAACGACTTGGTACCTTGTACCACGATATTCACTCCAATTAAGGTTTCATTGTTTTTTTGGTCGGCGATGGTTCCACTGAGGGTAAATTTTTCTTGGGCAGATACCAATGCGGTGAAGCATAAAAAAAGTAAGGTGAATCGAAAAAGTTTAGGCATGGTCTTTGTTAATTTTTTTGCAAATTTGACGATTCAAAGGACAGGTTGTTACGTGACGAGTGTTAATGTAAGGTTAAACTCGCTGTGGCCCAACAAAATCCAAATAATTTTAACCCAAAATTACGACATGAAATTCCGCCTCTTTCTCGTACTGTTTCTGGTCACCTTCACGGGTTGGTCACAGCTGGAATCGCGTCGTAAGAAAATCAAAATCAAAGCGGTTCCCGATAAACTAGCGCAAAAAAAAGCAGAGGTCGCGACTACGCCCACCGTGTTGCCTGCATTCAAGTTTGATGCCCCAAAAGCACGTACTTCCGATGATATTATTATGCAGAGTTTGCCCCAGTTACCCAAAGTGGGGGATACGCCCGACAAACAATATCCCGTGCGCAACCCTGCAGAATTATATACCGATCAGTTCAATAATAAGTTGAAGGAAGAGGGGGTGAGTCCCGAACTTTTCAATCGCGATATGGACTTGGGGCGGGTCATTGTTTTTACCCAAACGATTCACTTGGCTACACGCGATTACGGTTTGATTGATGGCGATAACATTCGGGTGTGGCTCAATGGCGTTTTGGTCAATCCTTCCATAGTATTGCGTGACGATTTGCAAGAATTTAGCGTGCAACTCAATCCGGGGATGAATATTATTGAAATTGAAGCCTTAAACTACGGGCAAATTTCACCCAATACCGGTCAATACGATTTTAAAGATGCCAATGGCGTGCTGTTTTCCCAAAAGTATTGGAACTTGGGGATTGGCTATAAAGCGCGACTGCAAGTGGAGTATGTAGAAAAAATGGATAAGTCCAAAACGGAACCCCAGAAATAAAAAAAGACGGTCACACAATGAACCGTCTTTTTTATGGAGCTACATAGCGTTAGGCCAATTTACGGTCGAGATTTTCCTTTAAGGTTTGTAAGAAATCCTCAGTGGTTAGGTAGTCCGCATCAGTAAGCCCTTCAGGTTTAACAAGCATGGCCAAATCTTTCGTCATTTTTCCACTTTCTACGGTTTCAATACAAACGGCTTCCAAGGCATGGCAAAAATCGATTAAGGCTTGATTGCCGTCTAATTTTCCGCGGTGTTCCAAACCTCGTGTCCATGCAAAGATAGACGCAATAGGATTGGTTGACGTTTTTCTTCCTTGTTGGTGCTGACGGTAATGTCGGGTTACAGTACCATGAGCGGCCTCAGCTTCTACGGTTTTTCCATCGGGCGTAACGAGTACTGAAGTCATTAATCCTAATGAACCAAATCCTTGCGCTACCGTATCCGACTGTACGTCACCATCGTAGTTTTTACATGCCCAAACAAATCCACCATTCCATTTCATTGCCGAAGCCACCATATCATCAATCAAGCGGTGTTCGTAAACGATGCCTAGCGCTTCAAACTGACTCTTATAATGGTGCTGGTATACTTCTTCGAAAATATCTTTGAAACGACCATCGTATGCTTTTAAAATGGTGTTTTTGGTCGAAAGATACAACGGCCATTTTTTGGTCAACGCCATTTGAAATGAAGAATGGGCAAAACCATAAATCGATTCGTCGGTGTTGTACATACACATGGCGACACCATCATTTTTAAAATTGAACACTTCCCACGAAGTAGTTTGTCCGTTTTCATCGGTAAAGGACATGGTGAGTTTCCCTTTTCCTTTGATTACTTTATCAGTCGCTTTGTACTGATCGCCAAATGCGTGGCGGCCAATGACAATCGGTTGGGTCCAACCTTGTACATAACGCGGTACATTTTTCATAATAATCGGCTCACGAAATACGGTTCCGCCCACAATATTACGAATGGTTCCGTTGGGCGATTTCCACATTTCTTTGAGTTTGAACTCCTCCACACGCGCTTCATCGGGAGTGATGGTCGCGCATTTAATTCCTACGTTGTACGTTTTAATCGCCTCCGCAGCGTCAATAGTCACTTGGTCATTAGTGGCATCGCGGTGTTCAATGCCCAAGTCGAAATACTTAATATCAATATCCAAATAGGGTAATATCAATTGTTCTTTAATAAAACTCCAAATTATGCGAGTCATTTCGTCACCATCCAATTCAACCACCGGATGGGCCACTTTAATTTTTGCCATATAATCAGTATTAGTTTGTGTAATTAAACAAAATCCCACAAATATATAAAGATGCTAGTGACAATAGGCAGGATTGGGCTTCGAAATCGATTGAATTATCAAATTGCTAATTAAACGATTGCAAAAAATAAGATTGTAAATTTTATACGGCTATTTTTTTCAAAAAAAAAGTCCCGAAAATAAGATTCGGGACTTTTTATAGTACATTGGGAAACGATTAATAGCGTCTCTCTTTGATTTTTGCTTTTTTACCAGTCAATTCACGGAAGTAGAAGATACGTGCACGACGTACTTTACCACGTTGATTTACTTCAATTTTTTGTAAAGCAGGCATGTTCATTGGGAAGATACGCTCTACTCCAACAGCACCTGACATTTTACGGATGGTGAATGTTTCTGTAACACCAGCGCCTTTGCGTTGGATTACAACCCCTTTAAAAAACTGGGTTCTTGTTTTTTCACCTTCTTTAATTTCGTAATACACAGTGATCGTATCACCAGCTCCAAACTCAGGGAAGTCTTTTTTTGCTACGAATTCGTCTTGTACGAATTTTAATAAATCTGCCATTGTAACTAACATTAAGTGTTTTCTCAGAGCAACATTCACGATTCTCGTCAGAGGTTGGTCCAATGCGGGTGCAAATGTAATTAATTATTTTAAATTAGTAATGAGGAGTCTTAAATTTTTTGCACCCCCCTTTTTTTTACTGGCTTTAAAAGTAAATGCTTATCGATCAAGCAAGTCGGGGCGACGGTTTTGGGTATGTTCAATAGCTTTCTCTTCACGCCATTGGTCGATTTTGGCAGCATGACCGCTTAACAATACGTCGGGAACTCTCCATCCTTTATAATCGGCGGGTCGGGTGTAAATGGGAGGGGAAAGTAAATTGTCTTGAAAACTATCCGTCAACGCCGAAGTTTCATCGCTCAATACGCCCGGAATCAGTCGAATCAAAGCGTCAGCAAGAACTAAAGCACCAAGTTCACCGCCCGAAAGCACATAGTCGCCGATCGAAATTTCTTTGGTGATAAAGTGGTCGCGAACCCGTTGGTCTACTCCTTTATAATGTCCGCAAAGAATAATGATGTTTTCATACAACGACATCGCATTTGCCATCCCTTGGTGTAAGGTTTCCCCATCGGGTGTCATGTAAATGATTTCGTCGTAGTCGCGTTCACTTTTTAATTGCGTTATGCATTTATCGATGGGTTCAACCATCATCACCATCCCCGCGCCACCACCATAAGGGTAATCGTCTACACTTTTATATTTATTGGTGGTATAATCCCGAAGGTTATGAAAATACACTTCAACCAATCCTTTTTCAATAGCGCGTTTCATAATCGAAGCTTCAAAAGGACTGCGAAGAAGTTCAGGAACAACGGTGATGATATCAATGCGCATGGGTCATTTTTTGGACAAAGGTAATAAAGCAATTGGATTGAAATGGGTATTTTTAAAGTTGGCAGAATAAGTTTACCTTTGCCGCTTTATTTTTAATCGTTATACAATGGAAAATGGTATATATGCTAAATTCAACACCTCTCGTGGTGCGATTTTAGTAAAATTAACACACGATTTAACGCCGGGTACGGTAGGTAATTTTGTGGGTTTGGCTGAAGGTCAATTAGAGAATGAGGCACGTCCTATGGGAAAACCGTATTATGATGGCTTGAAATTTCATCGTGTAATTCCCGACTTTATGATTCAGGGCGGTTGTCCGCAAGGCATTGGTTCTGGGGGACCCGGCTATCAATTTGACGATGAGTTTCATCCCGAATTGGTGCATAGCGGTCCAGGCGTGTTGTCGATGGCCAATGCGGGTCCGGGTACCAACGGTTCTCAGTTTTTCATCACACATGTAGCAACGCCTTGGCTAGACGGAAAACATACGGTTTTTGGTCATGTGGTAGAAGGGCAATCTGTGGTTGATGCCGTACAACAAAACGATGTAATCGATAGTATTGAAATCATTCGTCAGGGCGACGAAGCTAAACAATGGAATGCTATTGAAGCGTTTCGAACGTTTGAAGGATCGCGCGAGAAACGTCTTGCCGAAGCGAAACGTCAAGCCGAAGCGGCCGTAGAAAAATTAGCTGCCGGTTTTCAAAAAACGGAGAGCGGTTTACGGTACCAAATCATTCAAAAAGGAAACGGAAAAAAAGCCGAGAAAGGACGTACAGTTTCGGTTCACTATACGGGAGCTTTAGACAACGGAAAAGTATTCGACAGTTCCTATGGACGCAAAAAGCCTATTGAGTTTCCCTTAGGAAAAGGGTATGTCATTGAAGGTTGGGACGAGGGGATTGCCTTGCTCCACGTGGGTGATAAGGCTCGTTTTGTGATTCCTTCCTATTTAGGATATGGTGCAGCAGGTGCTGGAGGGGTGATTCCTCCCGATGCGACCCTAGTCTTTGATGTGGAATTAATGGATGTTAAATAAATAGAGAAAGAAGCCGTCTCAATACTAAAATTTTGAGACGGTTTTTTTATTTGATTAAACTTTCATCAAAAGTTTACTATTTTAAAATGAGTTTAAAATTGCCTTTAAGCTGCAATTTTCTTTCTTAAGTTGTGTGCTAAAGCCATT
>NZ_JAPZUB010000072.1 GCF_027533505.1 Flavobacterium sp.
TTTAGCACACAACTTAAGAAAGAAAATTGCAGCTTAAAGGCAATTTTAAACTCATTTTAAAATAGTAAACTTTTGATGAAAGTTTAATCAAATAAAAAAACCGTCTCAAAATTTTAGTATTGAGACGGCTTCTTTTTTATATTTTAAGAGCGATTATCCTTTGAAGCGCCAGAGGAAAACATCGGAAACCTCATCGATCAAAGCACCAATTTCTACGCGAATAACCTGTCCATACTCGACTTGTAAGGTGAGCCAATTGGATTCGTTAAAATAATTGGTCACCGAATCAAAGTCCTCCGTTTCCCAGGATGAAAAAGGAAGAACCTCAAGCAGCTCCGTAATAGCAGCTCCGACAATCGTATGGCCCAATAACAGGGCGTCGGGTGAGGAAGTAATGGCATAGCCCAAACGAAAATCCTCGTCGGCATAAAACGTGAGGCGCAATTTATGGGAATCATACAAGTAAATGGTATTGCCATCCTCGTCTTGAAAGTGACGATTGGGTGTTCCGAGTTGCGCGACGACATCGGTGGTTTTCATGCCAAAAAGGAGATTGGCAAGACCGTTTTTGGGATCGATTTTCATTTAACTATAGTGAAACGTGCCTTGCGGCGTTTGGAGCGTTACTTGTTTGTGTGTAGCTTCTTCTACCCTTCCAACAATTTGTGCCTCAATTCCAAAGCGTTGTGCAATGGTGATCAGTGCAGCGGCCGTTTCGGGTTGCACATACAATTCCATACGGTGACCGCAATTGAAAACTTGGTACATTTCTTTCCAATCGGTCCCTGACTGTTCTTGAATCAATTGAAACAAAGGCGGAATCGGGAATAGATTGTCTTTGATGACATGAACGGCATCGACAAAGTGAAGCACTTTGGTTTGGGCGCCACCGCTACAATGCACCATTCCATAAATTGAAGCGGCACCAATTTCTGACAAAATGGCTTTGATTACGGGCGCATAGGTTCGCGTAGGCGACAACACCAATTTTCCTGCATTTAAAGGCGTTCCTTCGACTGCATCGGTGAGTCCTACCGTTCCAGCATACACTAAATCATCCGGCACGGCGGGGTCGTAACTTTCAGGAAAAAGCTGTGCGAGGTCATGGGTAAACACGTCATGTCGTGCAGAAGTGAGTCCATTGCTGCCCATCCCACCGTTGTATTCTTTTTCATACGTGGCTTGCCCGAAACTGGCCAATCCTACAATGACATTCCCCGGCTGAATACGCGCATTGTCGATGACCTCACTGCGTTTCATGCGAGCCGTTACCGTCGAATCGACTATGATGGTACGCACCAAGTCGCCCACATCGGCAGTTTCGCCTCCCGTAGCATGGATGGTTACCCCGTGTTGGCGCAATTCGGCGATGAGTTCCTCAGTTCCGTTGATAATCGCTGCAATTACTTCGCCGGGAATTAGATTTTTATTTCGACCAATGGTAGAAGAGAGTAAAATATTGTCTACGGCACCCACACACAATAGATCATCGATATTCATGATCAAGGCATCTTGGGCAATGCCTTTCCAAACCGACAGATCGCCTGTGGTTTTCCAATACATATACGCGAGTGAAGATTTGGTTCCCGCGCCATCGGCATGCATAATCAGGCAATAATCGGGATCGCCGGTAAGGTAGTCGGGAACAATTTTGCAGAAAGCTTTGGGGAATAATCCTTTGTCAAGATGTTGAATCGCTTGGTGAACTTCTTCTTTGGAAGCCGATACACCGCGTTGGTGATACCGTTGTGAGGTTTGCGCAGCCATAGTCGTGTTGTGTTGTGGTGCAAAGGTAGCATTTCTAATGAAAGAGTCAAGGGGCCAAGGGAAGCATAAAGCAACAAAATGCATTACAGGAACCACTACATGAATGTGAGAAAACCCTCGAAACCAAATAACAGTCAGTTATAAATGCTTGTATACGGTAAAATCGGGATTTTTAACAAATTGTACACTTTTTGTACACCCGAGTAGCACCAAAAACCCACTACTTTTACCCCAGTAAATGCCAATAACACAATAGGCCATAGACGTTCATGTATTCGGAAATAGCGCTTAGGGACATTGATCTACAAAAGGGAAAAGAAGATGCAGTTTGGAAAAACAAGAATGGTTATGGACGGGGAAAAGAAGCCGAACCGATACCCTTAATACAATAGTAGGCCCATTTATACACCATTTATTTTATGAGAAAATTTTTATTTTTATGCTTGGTTGCTCTTTTTGGAGGGACTTTAGCACAAGCACAAACCCAAAAGTTAATCTCGCCAGTATTCTGGCAAGCCGGCGTTCAAGCCATTCATCAAGAAGAAATGAAAGGCACAACGGTATTTTCTTTTACAACTTTTCGCCATTTTTTTATTAACTTAGAGGCTGTAAACTTAAATGCCTATCAATTGCATCGCACTGGAAGTCACTATCGTCTTGTAGCAAAAGACCCCAAAGTAGGTTTGGGAACCTATCTTGCTGACGTTACCAAAGCGGGAGTATTTCTAACTACTTCGCGGTACAAAGGGCTGTTAAAAGATGCTCCTTCAAGCTTAATTATTGAGGATGCAAAAATTACTATACTGTTAGCAGCTGTGTTAGAAATTGAGGACTCATCGTTACCTCGTTTTAATTACGAGTATTATGTAACTCAATCGTCAGGAGCCTGTTCATTTTCGAACACTTATTACTCGATAGGATGGGGTGTAAATACTGCTGGAGCTATTGCGCACCTGAATCATGTAATTAGAAAAAATAGAGAGTTGGGGGCATTTCATAGTTGTGTAGCCTTAAGCACTCAACCTGAAACTCATTGTTTATTCATGGGGTGTTTCGCCACCTTCGCGTGGTGTTGCACCAATTAATTTTATATATATTATGGCAAAAGTTGGTCCTATCCCAGTTGCATTGTTTTTTCTAACTTTATTAGGCTTACTCATTTATGGTCTATTGTTAGTTCAACGGAATGAAAAAAATCCGCGTGCCTTGTTATTATTCATTGGCCTTATCTTTTTTCCATTCCTCGGTCCATTGACGTACATTTTGTACTATCATTTGGTCAAAAAGCAGGTTACAAAAACCACGTAAGGATTACGTAAAATTGAGAGGTACTCCTTTTTCACATTGCAGCCAACGAGAATGTTTTGGATGCTTTGTGGGATACGTTTGCCTTTCCCTAACTGCCGCTGGAAAACCAAAAGCAGTGCTTGTCCACCCCATAGTAGTAGTGCACAATCAATGGCCTACCCTTATGGGGGCTTGGGACATGTTACGTATTGTTGTTGATAAAAAAAGGTTTGCTGACCGTAAATATTTTGTATTTTGCTGAAAAACAAAATAATGCGCTTTACGCTATATCTTCTTTTCGCTTGGTTTTCAGTAGCGGCACAACCGTTTGCTGTTGGAAGTACCACAATTACTTTTACCGACACAACGCGTAACAACCGAGCGGTGGGCACCCAAATTTATTACCCTGCCATGAGTGCGGGAGCAGATGCCCCTATTGCTTCAGGAAGTTTTCCTGTGATTGCTTTCGGACACGGCTTTGTAATGAATGTAGGTGCGTATCAAAACATTTGGGAACTTTTAGTCCCGCAAGGATATATTGTGGCCTTGCCCACTACGGAGGGAGGATTTTCCCCTTCCCACCTCAACTTTGCCCAAGATTTGGCTTTTGTGATCGCACAGATAAAAGCGCAAAATACCCAAAGTGGGGCCTTCTTTTTTCAACGGATTCATCCCAAAGCGGGAGTGATGGGACACAGTATGGGGGGCGGTAGTGCCCACTTGGCAGCTGCATTAGGAGCGCCTATTGATGCTTTATGCACTTTGGCTCCAGCAGAAACCAATCCCAGCGCCATTGCAGCCTCACAAAACATAACACTCCCTTCGCTTGTAATCGCAGGAGCCAACGATTGTATCACGCCACCCAGTACCAATCAATTGCCTATGTACAATGCGCTCCCGGCGGGAACATGTAAAGCCTACCTCTCGATTACAGGGGGAAGCCACTGCCAAATGGCCAACAGCAATTTCAATTGCAGCTTTGGTGAAGCCACTTGTTCCCCGAGTCCCACAATCACAAGAAGTCAGCAACAAGCCCTCATGCATAGTTACCTCCTTCTTTGGATGAATGCACAACTAAAAGACAGTTGCACCGACCGCGATCAATTGCTGCAATTGTTAAACACCGCCAATGGAGTTACCGCCCAATGGCAATGTGGCGCCTGTACTTTGGATTTGGCAAATCATGCGCAAGAAAAAGGGTTGCGCCTCGCTAATCCAATGCGGTCTGCGTTGACGATTCCTTTAGCAGCTACGGCAATACAATCGCTTATTTTGCGCGATATGCAAGGAAAAATTGTGTTGGAAAAGTCTGCTACGTCCTCGGTCGCTGTGGACTTCCTCGCGCCTGGAACCTATATTTTGGAACTCACTACTACGTCTGGTGAACGCTACCAACAAAAATTAATGAAGATCTAAAGCGATTCCAATCCGAGAATGCTTTGGTAAAGGGAGCCTTAATTACCGGGCTACAATGCGTATTTCTACCCGTCGATTGGCTGCTTCTTCTTGGGCATTGCGTTCGGGAATAGGAAAAAGAGGGTACTGGGTGCCATACCCTTTAAAAGTCATGCGCTTGCGGTCGATTTTATACCGCAATAAATACGTATAAACAGCTCTGGCACGTGCCTCCGAAATGTAGGCATAACGGTTTTCAGTATCGCAACAAATATGGCCTTGAATTTCAATTTTTAACGTGGGGTTTTCTTCCATCACACAAAGTAACTCCAATAAAATCGGTTCACTTTCGGGCATAAACTTGGCGGAATGGTTATGAAATAAAATTTGCTTTAACGCAATACGGTCCCCTACTTTGGCTTGGGCTATGGCTTCTTTCAGAGGAGGTTGCAGTGTGGCTGTTTCAGGCAAGGGATTAGAGGGTTGTTGGATTTCATAAAAAAGGGTGACGCGACGGTTTTCTTCTTGGCGAGGAGATTGCTTAAAATCTTCGCCAAAGCCACGAATTTCTATATTTTTCTCAACCGGTATATGTTGCAGCTTCAAATAATCATAGACCGCATGCACACGCCGTAAAGCCAAAGTGTCGTTGTAGGCATTAGTTCCTTTCCAATCGCAAAAGCCATATAGTTTGGTGACTTTATAGGGTTTCCCCTCAGCCACCCACGAATTTAAGGTTTGTATAGCTTGCGTAGTTAAATCGTATCGATCAAAATCGAAATACACGTCAAGCTTTTGTTGCGCCTGGAGTTGGCCACAAAAAAACAGAAGAAAAAAATAGCGAAACATCATTCTTAGATCGCGTGCCTGATTAAAATTTCAACACGTCGGTTGGCAGCTTTCTCAGTTTCGGACTTTTCAGGCAAGGGAAAAATCGGGTTTGAACTACCAAATCCTTTATACCCCAATCGTTTGGCATCAATTCCGTTTTGGGTAAGATACCTATAGATTTTATGGGCTCTTCGAATCGACAACTTGGTGTCGTTGGGGTCGGGATTGCAACAAATATAGCCGTGAATTTCGATTTCCAATTTGGGAAAACTGTGCATCACTTCGAGCAATTTGTCCAATAAGGGCAATGACAAGACTTCAATTTCGTCACTGTTGAATACGAAGTTAAGGTTTTTTATTTTAAAAACGGTCCCCGCCTTGGATTGGGTGAGTTGCGTTTCTAGTTGTTCCGCTTCTTCGGCGATTTGTTCCTCGGGGGTCAGGGTTTCTTCAACCAAAGGTGCCATCTGCTCCTTTTTTTCAATTACGGCAGGCAACACTAAATCTTCAATTTTAGGTAGCGTTTCAACAACTAAATCAACTCTACGATTTTGAGCATGTGAAGAAAACTCCAATTGGCGTTCCCCGATTACTTTTTGTAAAGCGCTTTCGTGCGAAATTGACATGTTGTCCAATTGTTGAAAAACCGCATGAATACGTCGTTGGGCCAAGGCATCATTGTAGGAAACACTTCCGCGGGCATCGCAATAGCCGCGAATTTCGAGTACTTTGAAAGGCGTCAATTGGTAATTTACAACCAATTTCTTGACTTCACTTAAGGAAATCGAACTTTCATTCACCTCAAAGTAGACCGAAAGGGTTTGCTGGGCGGATACAAAATTGGTCAGGAAGATAAGGATGAAAAGGGATTTTCGCATTTACTTCTGAGTGATTAATATTTCGACGCGGCGGTTTTGAGCGGCTTCTGCTTCTGATTTTTCGGGGATAGGGAATTTGGGTTTGGAAACGCCAAAACCTTTGACACTGATGCGTTCGGGATTAATTCCCTCGGATACTAAAATGCGTTTGATTTGACGGGCGCGTTCCAAGGAGAGGTTTTTGTAATCTTTGCTCACACAACAAATATGGCCTTGAATTTCGATGTGCAATTTGGGATTTTTGTACAACACATTGACCAATTCATCGACGGCATTTTTGGAGGTGGGCATCACGGCAAAGGTGTTTTGATAAAAATTGATATCGCGTAACCGAATCAACGTCCCCACCCGCGCCAACTGAATTTTCTCCTCCAGGGAAGCGTTTTCGGGAAAATGCATGGCTTCTTCCTCGATCACCTCGGGGGCAACCGGTTTTTCGGGTTCGGCCGGTTTGATCCCTAAAATCTCATTTTCCCGGACAAAATCTTTAGGCTGAATAAACAAGATGGTCGCTCTTCGATTTTCTGCTTTATTTTGGGACTGCGAAAAGTTTTCCCCAAAACTATGGGCCTTATAATCGTCACGGGTAGCAATTTTTCCTTTCACTTGTTGGTACACAAAATCCACTCGTTTTCGCGAAAGGGTATCGTTATAACCACTACTGCCATCTTCATCCGTGTAGCCTTGAATGGCCAAAATTTTCACCTCTTTGTGGGTTTGCATCCATTGCTGCAATTTTTGAGTCTCTTTGGGATTGGTTTCAAATTTACCACTGTCGAAATACACCACAAATTGTTCTTGCGCCAGGAGTCCCCCGCCAAAAAGCAATACGAAAGCGAATACTAGTTTTTGCATAGTCATACAACGAAAATACACAAATTTTAGTGCCTTGACATAAAAAAACCCGTTATTACTAACGGGTTTTTAGGTATCGATTCAAAGGGTATTATCGCGTAAACAATAACTCACGGTATTTGGTCAACGTCCACATTTCGTCATCGACCAGCAACTCGAGTTTATCGCAGTGCTCACGAATGATGTCAAAATACGGTTTTACCTTATCGCAATAGGCTTCCGCTTGTTTTTCGGCGGTGGTCAAATTATTGGCTTTCTTGCGTTCTTCGATCATTGCATCGACATTGCTGTTGATTCCTTCGATGTGCGCAGAAATTTCTTTGATAAGGGAAATTTGCTCTTTGGCAATTTTTTCAAAGTCTTTCCCAAAAATTTCTTTGAGTCCACGAACATTTTCAATCAGGGTATTTTGGTAACGAATGGCCGTTGGAATCACGTGATTACGGGCAATATCGCCTAATACACGTCCTTCGATTTGGATTTTTTTGGTGTATTCTTCCAATTCGATTTCATAACGCGCTTCCACTTCGACATGGTTCATGATGTGTAACTCTTCAAACAACTTTACTGCTTCTTTGGAAACTTTGGCTTTTAGGGCTTTAGGCGTGGTTTTGTGGTTGCTTAAACCGCGTTTTTTAGCTTCTTTTTCCCAAGCTTCACTGTATCCATCGCCTTCAAAAAGGATGTTTTTGGTTTCTTTGATGTATTCGCGTAAAACATTGAAAATCGCCTCGTCTTTTTTCAAGCCTTTTTTCTCAATCAACGCATCAACTTCCAATTTGAAATCTTTCAACTGTTTGGCCACAATGGTATTTAGGGCTGTCATGGCGTTGGCACAGTTGGCTGACGAACCCACGGCACGGAATTCAAATTTATTTCCAGTAAACGCAAACGGCGAAGTACGGTTACGATCGGTATTGTCCAACAATACATCGGGAATTTTACCAACCACATTCAATTTCAAATCGGTTTTCTCTTCCGGAGAAAGTTTCCCATTGGTCACCCCTTCTAATTCCGCTAATACTTTGGTCAATTGTTGCCCGATGAATACCGAAATAATGGCAGGTGGTGCTTCATTGGCACCCAAACGGTGGTCGTTACTGGCTGAAGCAATTGACGCGCGTAATAATTCTTCATAGCGATATACCGCTTTGATGGTATTGATGAAAAACGTCAAGAACTGCAAGTTACTCATGGGTGTTTTTCCAGGGGCCAATAAATTCACCCCCGTATCGGTAGCCATAGACCAGTTGTTGTGTTTACCGGAACCGTTTACCCCTTTGAATGGTTTTTCATGCATCAACACTTTGAAATCGTGACGTTCGGCCACTTTATACATCACATCCATCAACAGGGAATTGTGGTCCACCGCCAAGTTGGTTTCTTCAAAAATTGGCGCCAACTCAAACTGATTGGGGGCTACTTCATTATGACGGGTTTTTACGGGAATACCCAACAACATACATTCGTTTTCCAAGTCGCGCATATAATTCAACACGCGAGTAGGAATCGAACCAAAATAGTGGTCTTCCAATTGTTGCCCTTTGGCCGAAGCGTGCCCCAACAAGGTTCTTCCGGTTAAGGTAATATCGGGACGCGATGCTGCCAAAGCGGCGTCAACTAAGAAATATTCTTGCTCCCATCCTAAGGTTGGAGTCACTTTTTTGACATTTTTATCAAAATATTTAGCTACCTCAGTAGCGGCTTCATCAATAGCATTTAAAGCACGTAACAAAGGCGTTTTGTTGTCCAAAGCCTCACCGGTATACGATACAAAAACCGTGGGAATACACAAGGTAGTTCCGTAAATAAAAGCTGGTGAAGTAGGATCCCATGCCGTATATCCTCGAGCTTCAAATGTGTTGCGAATTCCTCCATTGGGAAAGGAAGACGCATCGGGTTCTTGTTGTACCAACTGACTTCCTCCAAATTTTTCAACGGGATCACTTCCGTCGAAAGAAGTTTCAAAAAACGCATCATGCTTTTCAGCAGTGGTTCCTGTTAAGGGTTGAAACCAGTGCGTGTAATGGGTTACGCCTTTGGTAAGCGCCCATTCTTTCATTCCCATAGCGATATAATCGGCCAATTTACGGTCGATTTTTGTCCCGTATTGAACGGCACTTTTTACGGCTTTGTACGCTTCGGGCGTTAGAAATTGCCGCATCGCTTTGTCGTTAAATACATTTGAACCAAAGATGGCCGACTTTTTGTCGAGCTCTTCTACCTTTACTGGTTTACGATTACCAGCAGCTTGCAAGGCCTGAAAACGCAATGTTGACATAAAAATGTGTTTTAAAATGATTATACCCTAAATATTTCGGTGCAAATATATTGATTTTTGACAAATAAAATATTACACCCCTATTTTTTTAGGGGGTTATTTACAATTTAATAATATATAAATATTACTTAATGTATTTTTGGAGGGGAACGGAAAGAATTATCTTTGTAAAAAAAATTGACATATGACCGTTTGGATTCTCTTTTTTGCTTTGGTAGTTGGTATTTTGGCGTTGGATTTAGGGGTTTTTAACAAGACACCGCATATCATTAGTTCAAAAGAAGCGGGAAAATGGACCGCTTTGTGGGTAACTTTATCCTTTTTATTTTCGGGGGTTATTTATTGGTTGTACGGTACTGATTACTTGGCCAATCCCACGCAACTCTCACAATCTACTGCGGCGATGAAGTTTATCACCGGGTATCTGATTGAGTTATCGCTAAGTATAGACAATATTTTTGTGATTGCGGTCATTTTTGCTTCGTTTCGCATTCCGCAGAAGTACCAACACCGGGTATTGTTTTGGGGCATCTTAGGGGCCATTGTTTTCCGTGGATTAATGATTGGTTTTGGAGTTGCCATTATCAATAAATTTACTTGGACAACCTATGTTTTTGGGGCCTTTTTAATTTTCACAGCGGCCAAGATGTTATTTTCCAAAAAAGACGATGAAGCTTTTGACCCTAAACATTCGACGATTTATAAATTGATTGGTAAAATCATACCCATCACTTCAGAGCATGATAAAGAAAAATTTATCGTTCGAACGCACAACGGTAAAAAGGCAGCAACTCCGTTATTTGTGGCCTTGATGCTCATTGAAGTCATGGACGTCTTGTTTGCCGTGGATAGTGTGCCGGCGATTCTATCGATCACTTCTGACCCGTTTATTGTATTTAGTTCCAATATTTTTGCCATCCTAGGTTTGCGTTCGATGTACTTTTTCTTGGCCAATATGTTGGAAAAATTCAGTCATCTTGAATACAGTCTTATTATCATTCTAACCTTTGTTGGGGTAAAAATGTTGGCCCACGACTATATCAAACTCCCTGAATGGGCTTCCTTACTTTTTATTGTGGTCTGTTTGGTGGGCGGTGTGCTATTTTCACTGTACAGTGCATCCAAGGCCGAAGCCGCCAAACCTTCACGGGATGAAGAATAAAAAAAGGCACTCCGAAGAGCACCTTTTCACTAACCAAACAAACAAACTATAGTAATTAACCTAATTTTCTATGGTAATTTCGTTACGTTTTGAATTCCGTAACGGCGAACAACTTCATGGTAGTCGTTGAACGTAGTGGACGTAGCGGCTTGTTTTCCAAAAAAGCCCGGAACAATCACAATGCGCAAGACTTGGTTGATACGGAAATTGGGGGGTACCCCTGCCAAGTCAAACCCGTGCATGAAGATATTGGCATCAAACCGTGTAAAGTCATAATCATACCCAAATTTGAGGGTTCCATCAGGAAAGAAATATGTTTCGGGCATCAGTTTCCAAATATCCACGCCTCCTGAAACCCCAGCTAATCGATACACCAATACCATATCGGTGTTGAAAATGGGTTGTGGAAAAGAAATCAACGTACTGAAATTATTGGAAGGGGTAAACGAACGAATCACCTCATATACTTGACTGATGGTATCGTTGTCTATAGTATCCTCTCGAACTTCATTAACGGTGCAACTTTGAAGACTCATCATCCCGATGAAGGCCAACAATAATGTAATTTTTCGCATAGGTGTCATGATTTAAGATTATACTTCAAACGTAATTATGCTCATTCAATAGTCGTGCCAAAAAATAGCCGCACTAAACACCCTTAGTGTAATAAACTTATTTGCAATGTTTTAAAATAAAAAAAGCTCCAACCAATGGAGCCTCCTTCTTATTGCTTAATTATTTTTTGATGAAAAACACCTTCGTCAGTTTCCCATTGTACGGTATACCAACCGGATGCCAAATGCGAAATGTCGGTAGTATGGGCGACGGGTTTACCAAGGAGATCCCACACTACTACCTGATGAATACGCTCTAATGCTATGCCTGTGATGGTGAATACGCCTGTGGTGGGATTCGGAACGAGTCGTGAATTCCCTTGAGTAAATCCTGTATTTCCCAAGGCTGCAAAAGGATAACAATCAGACACCGCAACACACCCATTGGTTGAAAGCTGCACGGCATAATTCCCATCGGCGGTGGGTGTAAATACTTGCCCTGTAGCATTGGGAATCGGTGCATTGTTATTGTCACAATCCAGCCATTGGTAAGTGGTACCTGTCAACGTTCGATCGGCCGACAATTGCGTATCGGTGACCGTAACTGCCGTTGTAAAAGCATTTTGGGAATCTGAAATAAAAACCGGAATCGTAAAGGTATTTACCTGATCAGGCTCACAAAATGTATTGGTCACCGTAAGCGTCACTTCTTGCAATCCCGGGCAATCAAAAGTATGTGAGGGGTTTTCGAGGGTACTTACGGGGGAATTATCGCCAAAATCCCAACTGGATGCCATATAATTTGAACTCAAATTGACAAAATTGACGGTCACCCCATTGGTTGTTGGATTGAAATCGGGTTGCACGGGTAAGAAAGCAAAGGCAGCTTGTGGGGTAAGACAACGTTGGATATCCATAAAACGAACGGTTGTGGGCACCCATTGGTTGTTGACGAGATTTCCTGTGGCTTCCAACACAGGGATTTTGTGAGCGGGGTCAAACCATTGGTACGAAACCGTCGTAGTGGTGGTCGTTTGAGGCGTCCCATCGACGGTAATCGTGGTGGTTTGCGTTAAGGTACTTTTCAATTTCAACACATTGGCAAAGGAACCAAAAGGGGTAACTAATGTTCCCCACCCTTCTACCAAATTGGTGCGCTGTCCCGTGGATTGAATTTGTACCGGAAAACCAAAAGAGGAAAGATTGGCATTAATCGCAAAAGGCTGTGTGGCCGTATTACCGAAATTCATAGGAAACTGATACAAATCATCGGGATCTGTATAGGATACCACAAAAGGGACGGTTGTTCCGTTGAGGGTAACTTGGGCTCCAATCATTTTGTTTTGAAGCACAGCAGCGGTTTTATTCAAATGGTTCACCACATTGGTCAAGCCAAAACCTTGTAAAACCAGACCGTCTGTAGCAGTATTGGCCAAGTTAAAATTGGCATTAAACTGCGAATTACAGTTAAAAAAGAATCCGTTTAAAAAGCACCATACCGTTTTATACCCACTATCATTGGGATTGCTCCAGGCAATAAGTTCTTGTGATTGAGGCACTAAAGCACTGTAATCCCATGCAAATCCAGCTCCTGTCACGGTGTAATCCAATTGTAACGCAGCGGGTTCGGGTGTGGTACTGTAAATGGAATCGCCCACAGAAGCAAAATTAGCAGCCGTATATGTGGCTTGACCATAAAAAACAGCAGTCATGCTGCATAAAAGTAGCGTAATGATTCTCATTTTGTGTAAAATTTGCCCAAAGATACTAATCCCAAAACAATCCTCCTAAAAAAGCATAACTAATTGAATACAAGACGAATTAAGTTAAATCTCCCTGATAAATGTCATGTCCAAAAAAAGGGAATGAAACTACCTTTATACTAGTAATAATTAGGTATAACACATGAACAAGACCCTTTTAATTTTAGAAATTGCCGCTGAATTACAAGCCTATATTCAGCAAATCGAGAACTCGGTAAAGCGTTATAAATTAGCTACCGATTTGGACGATGACGACACTTTGGATCCGGAGGATTATACCCGACAATCGGAGGCTGCGGAGATGCAACTGCGGTATGAGCAATTGTTACAACAAGCCAAAGCAATGGAAACCTTTATGTTGGAACACGAACAAAAGGAATACACGATGATTTTGCCTGGAGCATTGGTAGAAACCGAAATGTACTACATCTATGTAGGCATCTCCATTCCCTCATTTCAATGGGACGATAAAACGGTGATTACCTTGAGTGAAAAAGCCCCAGCGTATGCAGAAATGCGGGGTAAAAAAGCAGGTGATACGATAGAATTAGGTGCGAAAAGACATAAAATTGTATGTATTTCCTGAACGTTAGTACTGAATTGGAATATAAACAAGCTCCTCCGAATCGGGGGAGTTTTTTTTGTATTGCTCACCCAGCACTTCAAACTGGGGGCGGTTTTCCCAACACAGTCCCGCTTGGGACAACCCTTGAGCATAAATTGCACGATAAAAATCCGCTGCATTGGAACCATCACCACGGTAAGTAAAAACGGCATAATGCCCCGCAGGAATCGTAAGTACCTGCATCCCATCGGGTACATGTTCAATGGAAGTAACTGCTTTAACAGCCCATTTTTGAAAAACTACAGCAGGATCAAAATTGTAATTTACGGGATTAACCTGCACATTATAGAGCGCTGAACCAACGGTGTTTTGAATTTCATGACGCCGCGGCATAAAGGATTGCCAAAGTTCGATCACTTGATAATCGATCATCGAAAATGACCGAGCAATCCCCACAAAAGTGGATTCTGGAAAATGCACGATTTGGGGCTGCATTACTTTCGTCTCTCAAAAAATTGTTTTACGCCACGAAAAGTACTCAAAACAAATAAAGTGTAGATTAAAAGTCCGAAGTAAATTAGATATTGCGCCACAGGATGTCCCGTTTTGCTTAAATAATTGGCATAGATTATTGCCAAATATACAAGATAGACAACGGCTGGTATCGCAATAGCACTCATAAGTTGAATGGCCCAGGGTCGTTCGTCTTTCGCGTAACGGGCTAGAATACCAATTACAATCATTAGTGGTAGCAAAGTCAATTTAATGGCAAACGATTCCTGCGGGAGAATATAATAAGCATATAGAGGAACAATCATTGCAGTATGAATAATCAAAAAAGCAAAAGCTAGGACATCCATTCCCATCGGACGATTTTCCTTCAAATACGCTTTAATCGCCGTACGCACTTCCTCTTCGGTAAAACCATCGCGCACCAAAAACCGAATGGTATTGGTGTAGGTGTAATTTTTAGAAAGGTAGTGCGCCACCTCTTGCTGTAAATCCTTTTGCATTTTTTAAAATTATAAAAAAAACAGACAGGCGTTTACCTGTCTGCTCCAATTTAACATCTGTCTACATATTTCTTCGGTATTGACCCCCCACTTCAAACAATCCAGAAGTGATCTGACCCAACGAACAATATTTGGTAGCTTCCATTAAATGGTCGAACATATTGCGGTTGTTGATCGCAGCTTCTTGTACCTGAGCAATCAATTCTTTTACTTTTACACCATGGGCCCCGTGAAGATTTTGTAAGGTCTGAATTTGTACTTGCTTTTCTTCTTCGGTGGCACGAATAACCTCAGCCGGTAAAACCGTGGGCGACCCTTTGGAACTCAAAAAGGTATTTACCCCAATGATAGGATATTCACCGGTATGTTTTAACGTTTCATAATACAAACTCTCTTCTTGAATTTTACTGCGTTGGTACATGGTTTCCATGGCGCCCAACACACCGCCACGTTCGGTGATACGATCAAATTCGGCCAACACGGCTTCTTCAACTAAATCCGTTAATTCTTCAATAATAAACGACCCTTGAATGGGGTTTTCATTTTTGGCCAATCCCAATTCTTTATTGATGATCAACTGAATGGCCATAGCGCGACGCACGGATTCTTCTGTGGGCGTCGTAATCGCTTCATCATAGGCATTGGTATGCAACGAATTACAGTTGTCGTAAATCGCATACAAGGCTTGCAAGGTGGTACGAATATCATTAAAATCAATTTCTTGCGCATGCAAAGAACGACCCGAAGTTTGAATATGATACTTCAACATTTGGGCACGTTCGTTGGCGCCGTATTTGTATTTTAAGGCTTTGGCCCATATCTTACGGGCTACACGACCAATGACCGCATATTCGGGATCGATCCCGTTGGAGAAGAAAAACGACAGGTTGGGACCAAAATCGTTGATATTCATTCCACGGCTTAAATAATACTCGACATACGTGAATCCATTTGCCAAAGTAAAGGCCAATTGCGTAATCGGATTGGCACCCGCCTCGGCAATATGATACCCTGAAATCGAAACGGAATAGAAATTACGTACGTTTTTCTGAATGAAATATTCTTGCACATCCCCCATCAATCGCAACGCAAATTCTGTGGAGAAAATACAGGTGTTTTGGGCTTGATCTTCTTTTAAAATGTCGGCTTGTACGGTACCGCGAACTTGCGACAGGGTTTGTGCTTTGATGGTTGCATATACTTCAGCATCCAAGATTTGGTCACCGGTAACGCCCAACAACAGTAATCCTAGACCGTTATTGCCTTCGGGCAAAGCACTTCCTTTTTCAGGATGAAACGGATTATAGGCTTTCCCATCGGCGCAAATGTATTTGGGACGCCCTACCCCTTTGGCATCATACAATTCCGTTAAACGCGCTTCGACCAAATGTTCGAGTCCATTTTCACGAATGTATTTTTCGCAATTTTGATCGATGGCCGCATTCAAGAAGAATCCTAGCAACATCGGCGCCGGACCGTTAATCGTCATCGATACGGAAGTAGCGGGGTGACTCAAATCAAAACCAGAGTATAATTTTTTGGCATCGTCCAAACAACAAATCGAAACCCCTGCATTTCCGATTTTACCATAAATATCGGGACGGTGATCGGGGTCGTTTCCGTATAAGGTTACTGAGTCAAATGCCGTAGACAAACGCTTAGCGGGCATACCCAAACTTACATAATGGAAACGACGGTTGGTGCGTTCGGGACCGCCTTCACCCGCAAACATACGCGTTGGATCTTCGCCCTCGCGTTTGAACGGATACAAACCTGAGGCAAATGGGAATTCGCCGGGCACATTTTCCTGTAAACACCAGCGTAGCAAGTCACCCCACGCTTGGTATTTGGGCAAAGCTACTTTGGGGATTTGCGAATGAGACAAACTTTCGGTATGTGTTTGGATTTTGATTTCCTTATCACGGACTTTGAAACTATAGACCGGATTTTTGTATTTATTGACTTTTTCGTTCCAAGACAACACGACTTCCCAGTTGTAAGGGTCTAAGTTCATTTTTACGCGATCAAATTCTTTCACTAAAAGATGTACCAATTGTTGTGCATCTTCCGCAGCTGGCAAGGTAATTTCAAGCCCTGACTTGGTCATTTCGGGGGCTTTTCCACTTACCGTCTCTATCGTTTTGTAGATGCCGTATAATTTTTGAGCAACTTCTACTTGAACTGAAACCGTTTGATCATAGCCTCGATTATTTTCGGCAATTTCAGAAAGATAACGGGTACGGTGTGGCGGAATCACATAGACTTTTTCACTCATTTCACGGGTAATTGCAAAAGTCGAATGCAATTCAGAACCCGTTTTTTCTACAATTTTATCCATGATGGATTTGTACAACGCATTCATCCCTGGATCATTGAATTGAGAAGCAATGGTACCAAAAACGGGCATAGTTTCGGGATCAACATCCCATAAATTATGGTTGCGTTGGTATTGTTTTTTGACATCACGAATGGCATCTAAAGCCCCACGCTTGTCAAATTTATTTAAGGCTACCAAATCGGCAAAGTCCAACATATCAATTTTCTCCAACTGGGTAGCGGCACCAAACTCAGGCGTCATTACGTACAAAGAAACATCCGAATGGTCTAAAATTTCAGTATCACTTTGTCCAATACCTGAAGTTTCCAAAATAATCAAATCGTAGCGTGCTGCTTTCAACACTTCAATTGCTTCGGCTACATATTTGGACAAGGCCAAATTCGATTGACGCGTCGCCAACGAACGCATATAAACACGTGGATTGTTGATGGCATTCATGCGAATACGATCCCCCAAAAGTGCGCCACCTGTTTTGCGTTTGGAAGGATCAACTGAAATTAAACCAATTGTTTTTTCGGGAAAATCAATGAGAAAACGACGTACGAGTTCGTCTACCAACGACGATTTCCCCGCACCACCCGTTCCTGTAATCCCGAGCACCGGAATGGCAACTTCTTTATTGCGTTCATGAATGGTTTCCAAAGCAGGCTTGGCAACCTCGGGATAATTCTCAGCCGCTGAAATCACGCGTGCAATGGCTCTCGGATTTTTCGCTTCCAAATGATTAAGTTCGCCATTCAACACATCGCCCACAGGAAAATCGGCCCGTTGCACCAAATCATTGATCATGCCCTGAAGTCCCAAAGCACGACCATCATCGGGAGAATAAATGCGGGTGATACCATAGGCTTGCAACTCGGCAATTTCTTCGGGCAAAATAACGCCGCCGCCGCCGCCAAAGATTTTAATATGACCGGCACCTTTTTCTTGCAACAGGTCGTACATGTATTTGAAATACTCATTGTGTCCGCCTTGATACGAGGTCATGGCAATCGCATTGGCGTCTTCTTGAATGGCTGTATTTACTACTTCCTCTACACTGCGGTCGTGTCCAAGATGGATGACCTCACATCCGGTAGCTTGGATGATACGGCGCATAATGTTGATAGAGGCATCGTGACCATCAAACAAAGAGGCTGCGGTTACAATTCTTACTTTATTTTTAGGAATATAGGGTTGCGCTTGTTCCATTTTTAATTGTAAAAGGATTTTAAGTGCGCAATTTACGAATAATATAATTTTTCTACCCTATGGTGTTAATTGAAATAATGTTAACATTTACGGCATTATCTTTGGAGGGATACAAAAAAATAAACTATGAAATCAATACTTTGCATTGCCACTACCCTTTACATGATGAGTTCCTGTTTGGAGCTTCCCACTGCAGCCGTTTCCCATTTGCACCCCACAACCCAAAATCAATTGGACTTGGCCGGTGGATTGAAAGAAGCGTTAGACCACGGCATCCGTAAGCAGGTTGTAAAACTGACGGCCGTAGATGGATTTTATAAAAATGAGTTGGTAAAAATTATGATGCCCGAAGAGTTGCAACGGGTGGACAAAGCCTTACGAAAAGTTGGTTTAGGAAGTTTGGCCGATGAAGGCGTATTGATGTTGAATCGCGCTGCAGAAGATGCGGTGAAAGAAGCCACGCCCATTTTTGTGAATGCCGTTAAAAACATAAGCATTGCCGATGCCAAATCGATCATTATGGGCGACAATCGTGCGGCGACAACCTTTTTAGAAACCCAAACTACGCAACCGCTGTACACCCAATTCAAACCTGTAATTCAACAATCGTTTGCTAAAGTTGGAGCAGATAAAGTGTGGAATCAAATTATCAGTAAATACAACGGACTTCCCTTAGTTAAAAAAGTAAATCCCGATTTGACAGATTATACCACACGGAAAGCCTTAACGGGCGTGTTTACGATGATCGCATTAGAGGAGCAAAACATTCGCTCCAACCTTAACGCACGGCCCACCAAGCTATTGCAACAAGTGTTTGCTTTACAAGACCGAAAATAAACCTTAAAAAAGTCTTAATTTTTTAGTTATCAATAACATAAGAATAACAGTCTATTAACACAGCCGCACCCAAAATAGTTGCACATTTGTATTGAAATAATAATTTATTATTTTGTTTGGTTTAGGTTAGTTAAGAAAAAGCCGGTTTTCTGTTGAAAATCGGTCTTTTTTTTAAGATAACAATGCTGCCATTTGCTGTTGGAGTTTCAATGCTTCCCCTCGGGCCTTTTCGGCAAAATCAACTCCCGAAGACGCATAAATTATGCCCCGCGACGAATTAACCAATAAGCCGATTTGGTCGTTTTTTCCATAATGCCACACCGCTTCCAAACTTCCGCCTTGTGCTCCCACGCCGGGAACCAAAAGAAAACTATCGGGAATAATGATACGGATATCTTGCAAATACTCGGCTTTGGTGGCTCCCACGACATACATAAGTTGGTGACTATTTTTCCATTTTTTTGAAGTTTCAATTACTTTTTTATACAACTCTTGCTTCTCCACCTGTTGCGTTTGAAAATCAAAAGCGCCTTCATTGGACGTAAGTGCCAAAAGAATCGTATGTTTATTTTCAAATTCCAAAAAAGGTTCCACCGAGTCTTTTCCCATATAGGGTGCCACGGTCAGCGAATCAAATGCCATATCTTCAAAAAACGCTTTGGCATAACGCCCTGAAGTATTTCCGATATCGCCCCGCTTGGCATCGGCTATGGTAAATTGTTCGGGGTAATTTGTATTTAAATAATCGATGGTTTTTTGGAGTGCTATCCAACCCTTTACACCATAGGCTTCATAAAAGGCCGTATTGGGTTTGTAAGACACACACAAATCATGGGTTGCGTCAATAATCGCTTTGTTAAATTCAAATATAGGATCGTCGGTTTGCAATAAATGGGGTGGAATCTTATCGATGTCGACATCCAACCCAATGCATAAAAACGATTTCTTGTTTCGTATTTGCGCTACCAATGCTGCGGTTTCCATAGTGCCTTTTGGTTATAAAAAAAGCCCAACGCTACCGTTGGACTTGAGATTAAAATACTTCGCTTTCTTTTAGTTTTTCGGTATTGGCCACCAATTGCAATTCGTCAATAAACTTTTGAATATTGCCATTAAGCACACCATCCATATCAAAAATATCCATGCCAATACGGTGATCGGTTACCCGTCCTTGGGGGAAATTATAGGTGCGAATCTTGGCCGAACGGTCACCCGAACTCACTTGAGAGTTTCGCTTTTTGGCATCTTCCTCTTGCTTTTTGGCCAGTTCCATTTCATAGAGTCGGGAACGCAACACCGAAAGTGCTTTGTCTTTATTTTTATGTTGCGATTTTTCGTCTTGGCATTGTGCTACCAATCCTGTGGGAATATGGGTCATTCGCACCGCAGACTTCGTAGTATTTACCGATTGCCCTCCGGGTCCTGATGAACAAAACAAGTCGATGCGAACATCATTCATATCGATGTGTACGTCAAATTCTTCGGCTTCGGGCAATACCATAACGGTAGCCGCTGAAGTGTGCACCCGTCCTTGGGTTTCTGTTTTCGGCACTCGTTGCACGCGATGTACTCCCGCTTCAAACTTTAAGGTGCCGTATACATCCTCCCCAGACACTTCGAAAATGACTTCTTTGAATCCACCAGACGTTCCTTCATTAAAATCAACTACCGATGTTCGCCAGCCTTTATTCTCACAGTATTTCGTGTACATTCGATACAAATCACCAGCGAAAAGCGACGCTTCATCCCCACCCGTTCCGGCACGAATTTCAACCATTACATTTTTTGCATCTTCAGGATCTTTGGGAATCAACATAAACTTGATTTCCTCCTCCAGTTGGGGCAATCGTTCTTTGGCTTCATCGAGTTGCATCTTTGCCATTTCTACCATTTCGGCATCCGAACCATCGGCGAGAATCTCATTGGCTTCGGCAATATTATCGGTCAATCGAACGTATTCATCGCGTTTTTCAACCAACGCTTTCAAGTTTTTATACTCTTGATTCAATTGGACATAACGCTTCTGATCGGCTATGACATCCGGTTGAATAATCAAATCGGACACCTCGTCGAACCGTTGTTTCACATATTGCAAACGCTCTAACATAATGTACTATTCCTTTTTTTGGATTGCAAAAATACAATAATTTGCGAATGGAATTGCAATTATTTCACGAGGCAAGTTTGGCTTTTCCTTATGAATCATGATAATTTTTGTAGTATTGTAAAAAATAAAACATGAAGCAGGTTTTCGTTCTTTTCATCCTTTTGTCCTTTTTGGGGAGTTGTCAAAAAGCCCCAGAAAGTCCCGGATGGCTGCTTGGATCTTGGCATAACACCACGACCCGTATGGATGCGCAGGAGCATTGGAAAAAAGTAGATGCAACAGTATTTGAAGCAGAGAGTTTTATTCTTGTCCAAAGGGACACTGTTTTTTATGAGCATGTCGATTTGAAAAAAACAAGTAAAGGATGGGATTACATTGTTTCGGTTCGTGATCAAAACAAAGAAAAACCTGTATGCTTTTCGTCAACCTATATCGGATCAGATTCGTTGGTGTTTGAAAATTCAAAACATGACTTTCCGAATCGAATTGTGTATAAAAAAATAAAGGCCGATAGTCTTGTTGCTACTATCTTTGGCACGCAAAATGGGAAGGCCATTTCGGAAATCTTTCCTTTTAAAAAAATGAAACCATGAAAAAAATGATGTTTTGCCTCTTGGGGATTGGTCTTTTGACCTTTTCTTGCAAAAAATATGATGCGTTGGGACGTGAAATTCAATTTGAAGAGCGTTACAAAGCATCCTTTTTAGAAGGGAATTGGTCGCTAACCGATTCGTTGGGTGTGATGGAAATGCAATGGAAAGAAGCCGATGACAGTACGTTTACAGGAACCTGTTTATTTATTCATGGTGAAAAAAAAGACACTTTGCATCGGGAACAATTGGAGCTGCAACAACGCAAAAACTACTTGATTTATACCACTACGGTTCAGGGTGAAAAAGGAGAAACACCCATTGCTTTTCAAATGACACAAGATGCCGATAGCACGCTAACATTTGAAAATCCAGATAATGATTATCCGAAAAAAATTGTCTATCGTTTGTTACGCAACGGCAAACTACAACAAACCGAAAGCGGTCAAATTCGAAAAAAGGCGCTAACGCAAACGTATGTTTGGTCGAAGGTATAGTTAAAAAATTCTATACTACACAAAACTTATTGCTTGTAATAATAGGCAAAGATTTCACAGTTATTCATCATTTCAGAGTAATGATCAGGATATTTTTTCTCAAACCCTGCAAAGACCTGACCGTTAATCTTTTGATAGTCTTCATTATCCCAATAAAAATATTCATTTTTATGCGTCCGTCTGTAATTGTGTTCAGCTTCTCGGGCTTTACATTTGGCAATCATGTAACTACATAAGGCTTTATAATCTTTGTTTTTAGCATATTGTAATGCTTTTTCATAATAATAACGTGCTCGATGACAAGAGTAATAGTTAGCTTCATCGGGATAATTTACATCTTGTGCTTCAGTTCGACTTATCCTATTGAACATCCAAGCATTTCCATAATACGTTTGATTATAGTAGCAATTCGCTAATAAAAAGTAGTCTTTATGGCGATTCTTGTTTGAAACTTGTTGTGCTGCTTTTTGAAGTTGAATCATTTTACGAACCACTGATGCTTTTGTCAAATTTGTTGCAGACATTTTTTCATCAAAATTCATATATCCTTTAATTTTGTAAAAAGGATTTTCATTAAACAAAGGATTATTGGTATAATACCCTTTGGCTACTTTTTTAAAAGCTGTGTAAGCTTTCGCTAAATCATTGTCGCGCATGTACTTAATCCCCAATAAATCATAAACTCTGTTGGAATCATTTTTGAGCGTACTGTAGAGCCAAATTTCAAAAGAATTTTTAGAAGGAGTTTTCAATTGTGTAATGACAAGTTCCCAATCTGCTGCACTTAACTCCGCATCTACATAATGATACCAATTGAAATTAAAATCATCCCAAAGTGTTTTTTTTCCTGAACCTGAACGCCAATATACATTATTCTCCCAATCGTCATTAGTGTCAACAATTTTAGAAATTAATAACGCAGCTTCTGATTTATTCCCATTAAACTCTAATTCTTTTGCAAGGGCAAATAAAAACCTGCCATTATCTTTATTCTTTAGAATAACTTTTTGAATTGAAGAAGGAAGTTGTGCTAAATTCGGCGATTGATGGGCAATTTTTGAAAGCGCAAATATCCGGTAGTATTGCTCTTTGAATTCACTTTTTTCGTTAGCAACATTCATTTCGGCTAACGATTGCAAAGTGTTTAGAGGTTTTCCCACCAAAAACTCAAGATAAGCTTTTGATAATCTCCAAAAATTTGGCGTTTTCACTTTTTTTAAATTTACGCGTTCAACCCATTGCAATACCTTTTCAGCATATTTCCGATCGACTTCAGCGCGGTGTAGAATTCGCTGTGAATTATTGTTTTCCCAATAATCTTCTCGAAGTACGGGTTGAAACATTGCGTAGGAAGGTGTTAAAACCCAATCTTCGATTTTATTTATTTCACGTAATAAAAGAAATTCTAAGGCTTCATTTTGTGGATGAATTGTATAGATTGTTTGTATGGCATTGAAACTGTAGTCCAACTTACGAATGGTATACAACGCTAAAATATTGGCTTTCTCCTTTTTAGTTTTAGCTTGGGCCAAAACATTTTTAATGGGGATATGCCGATTAAAATACCAACGAATATCAAAACGATTATCGGTTTCTAATGCAAATAACTGTGCCGCGAAGAAATTCAATTTAACATCATTTGGCTCAACAGACATTCTGTAAAACAATATCCAATTGTCGATTATTCCATTCATCGAAAATCGTTTCGAATAGACTTCATCATACAACTGAATTACTCTTTTATTCGCTTTATTATCCTTCAACAATCTGAAAACCTGGAAGTAATACCGCTTTACTAATTGAACATTTGTTACTTTCTTTATTCTATCAAGGCCATACTGAATAAAAACCTCTCGCTTCTTTTGTTCTACATCTTGATTGTGTTCCCAAACATCATCTGCATCAGGATTCAAATGTTCAATGGCCTTTGCAAACGATAAATAATCAAGAGCATTTTGGTCGCCTATCGCTTTTAAATAACAAATTAGTGGATGTTTTTCGTACTGTTTTTTATTGATAAAATCTAATTCTTCTAAAGCATTGTCAATGTCTTTTTTACTTACTTTTTGCTTACAATAGTTAAACCAAAGGGAGACATTTTCAGACTCCTTATAGTGATTGGTACTAGGATACTCATAGGTGTAACAATAATTGAAACGTTCATAAGAATGAAAATTAAAACTATTCGGATAAAAAAGACTCATCCGAATATCTTCACCGTAGGGATAAAAATAACAAGCGTAACTCTTTTGAATAAAACTATTTAGTAAAAGAAGTATAAAAACGATGCAAAGTGGGTATCGAGTATTCATGAACAATGGTTGAGTCTAAATCAAAAAAGGTAACAGTTGTTTCTTTAGGAAACTTGACTTTAGATTTTAATAGATTTATTGTTGAAAATAATTTATCCTGAGTGACATCTTCCATTTTAATTTTATCCCCAATGCGATAATAAACCTCTGATATTGTGGTGTCTTTTTGAATCTCCCACCAAAGTTCACTTTTTTGAGTTGCAATACTCTTTAGCGTTTTTTTTGACAGATGTGTGAAACCTCTGAATTGATCATATTGGTAATGGAAAGCCCAATTGAAAACAGGCAGCGCAACATCAAGAGGGACTGGATAGGCCTTTTCGACTGTTAGGTAAGCCTCTAATTCGTCAATGTCCAAAATAGAATTTCGTTTTTTATCTTCAAAAGGTTGGAGAAGATTATAACACATTAATGTGACGCGATCCACTGGAGGTATACCCATTTTGGTTTGGTACTTGTAAGGATATAGGCGCAACGTACAACTGACTTTCTTTTTGGAAACTTTTCTTAATTGCTCTAAAAAATAAAAGTAGTTTGATTTTGATTTTAAGGTCCAGTCACAATCTATCTGAATTTCTTTATTCAAATGGTATTCAGTAAACTTTTCCTTCATGTATTTGTTACTTAAATAATATACATTCGACACAAGTGTATCTATCTCCGAACGACTGCTTTTAATAAAAACATCGTTCCGAATAAATATTGTTGGAATAAATTCTATTTTCTTTTTGGGTTCGCTTTGAGTAGCCCAATAATTACTGTAAAAATTAGTTTTTGAAATTGGGATATTCCCTAGCGTTGCATCGCGTTTAACTTCAAAAACTTTGAAATACAATTTCTCAACTTTTAACGTATCCATCAAGTATACATCTGAATCATAATTATCTTCAGATGACTTCCAATAATAAAAGGCACGTACAATTTTTTGAGGCTTTTCTCCCTTGTTATTACAGGCTATTAAGAAAAAAACTGGAAGTAGCAGTAATGCTAATTTTTTCATGTCAGGCTACGAATTGGTTTCGGTTATTTCCATTCTATTTCAACAAAAATTAAGCCAATTTTCAATAAAAAATCCTGAAACTCAAACGTTCAGGATTTTTTTATTGTTTTACGGTTAAGCCTCAATTTTTAGTGCTAACGACTAACTCGTTTTTACGGGAATATGGGCTAAAATTTCGAGCAAATAGTTCCAAAATTTTTGCGATGAGGAAATACTTGCACGTTCGTCGGGGCTGTGCGCTCCATGAATCGTGGGCCCGAAAGAAATCATATCCATATTGGGATAGTTCGTGCCTAGAATTCCACATTCCAATCCCGCATGACACGCGACAACCCGCGGTTTTTGTCCGTTTTGTTTTTCATAAATAGCGACTAAAACCTTTAGAATTTCCGAATTTACATTGGGCGTCCATCCGGGATAACTCCCCGAAAACGTTACTTCACAACCGATTAATTCAAAGGCTGAACGAAGGGCATTGGCCAAATCAAACTTGGCGGTTTCTACAGAAGAGCGGGTTAAACACTGTACCGATAGCTGTCCCTCTTTCACCACTACGCGCGCAATATTATTGGATGTTTCTACCAAATCAGCCATATCGGCACTCATTCGATACACGCCGTTGTGGGCTGTATAAAGGGCGCGTAACAACCCTTCTTGCACCCCTAAATCCATAATTTTGACAGGAAGTGCTGACTTTTCAATGCTAACTTGAAGCTGAGGCTCGGTAGTTTTGTATTCCGCTTTAATCTCGTTGATACGCGCTTGCATTTCAAACGCAAAAACCTCGTCATACATTGAAGCGATAATCACTTGCGCCACACTTTCTCTTGGAATAGCATTGCGCAAACTTCCTCCGTTGATTTCAGCAATTTGCAAACCAAAATTTTCAAATCCATCAAACAACAAACGATTCATGATTTTATTGGCGTTACCCAAGCCTTTATGAATATCCATGCCCGAGTGACCTCCTTGCAACCCTTTTACTGTAATAGTGTACCCAAGCGAACCTTCAGGAACGTCATCTTGGTTATAGGAACGAATCGCTGTTACATCAACCCCTCCGGCGCATCCGATATCAATTTCATCGTCTTCTTCAGTATCGAGATTTAATAAAATTTCCCCTTGAAGAATTCCTCCTTTTAAGTTCAAAGCTCCAGTCATTCCCGTCTCTTCATCAATCGTAAAGAGTGCTTCAATCGCGGGATGGGGAATATCTTTGCTTTCTAAAATGGCCATGATCGCCGCTACACCCAAGCCATTATCAGCACCCAACGTGGTTCCTTTGGCGCGCACCCAATCGCCATCGACATACATTTGGATACCTTGTGTAGTGAAATCAAAATCGGTATCGTTATTTTTTTGGTGCACCATATCCAAATGCGCTTGCATCACAATCGGTTTTCGATTTTCCATGCCTGGCGTCGCAGGTTTTCGGATAAAAACATTTCGGATTTCATCTTCAAAAGTTTCTAATCCTAAACGCGTTCCAAAATTTTTCATGAATTCAATCACGCGCTCTTCTTTTTTGGAAGGACGGGGTACCGCATTTAAATCGGCAAATTTATTCCAAAGGGGTTTGGGTTCTAATTGACGTACGTCTTGACTCATAGTGTAAAAATTATTTTTAATGCTGTTACAGCGTTTCAAAAATACAAAGATTGTTGGGTGTAGCCTAAGATTACCGTACATTTACCCTAAAAAAAGGTGAACCTACGAACGTACTGGGGATGGTATGCGGTGCTCGTGCAGCTCCTCCTTTTAGCTTTTCTTGGACAATTTCCCGAGGTGATTGAATGCTATTACAGTCAGGGCATCTATCGCTACATCGATGCATTTTGGCGTTTTTGTTTGGGTCGTATTCCTTTTTCGGTTGGCGATGTTTTTTACCTTTTGCTTATCCTTAAAATCGCTTGGTCCTTATGTCGTTGGAAAAAAACAACCCTTTCGCAAAAATGGATTTCCCTAGGGCAATGGAGTGCGGTCGTATTCATGATTTTTCAACTCAGTTGGGGATTGAACTATCATCGGCAAAAACTGACCGATACGTGGAACCTCAATCCGCAATACACGCTAGAGGAATTGGTAACGTTTACCCGTCAACTGAGGGATGAAACGCATCGTATTCATTTGCAAATCACCCAAGATCCCCAAAAAAGCGTACGTGTTCCTTACCGCTTGGATTCTCTTTTTCTGTTGGCTCACGAAGGATACCAGGCACTTCAGCAACGGCATCCCGACATCAACTACGGACAACGTTCTGTCAAAAAAAGTTTGTTGAGTACCCCGCTATCGTACATGGGCTTTTCGGGCTATTTTAATCCGTTTACCCATGAGGCTCAGGTAAACGCCTTACTCCCCTCGTACACTTTAGGGAATGTCATTTGTCATGAAATGGCCCATCAAACGGGTATTGCCAGTGAAAGTGAGTGCAATTTTATTGGATTCTTAGCCGGATATTATCACACAAACCCTTATTTTCGATATAGTGTTTGTACCGCAGCCCTACGGTATTGTTTAGGGACACTTCAGGTAACACAACCCAAACGATTCAAAACACTGTATGATTCATTGCATGAAGGAGTAAAAGCCAATTTTAGAGAAAGTAAACAGTTTTGGAAAAACTATGACACCCCAATCCATAAAGGCTTTCATGGGTTTTATGACCATTTTCTCAAAGTAAACCAACAGTCCGATGGAATGGCGGGATACAGCAAGTATGTGGGGTTGTTGATGGGGTATCAAAAAAAGGGCTTTTTCCAGAATAATAAATAATGGCTTTAGTCTAAATAATATATTTATTATATTTGCTTTATGAAAGACAGTATTTTATCCCAAATATCGGAATTAAATCAGGAAGATAAATCCCGATTATACAAAGTTATTGAAGGCTTTTTGTTTGATAATGAAGTTG
>NZ_JAPZUB010000062.1 GCF_027533505.1 Flavobacterium sp.
TATGCGCTAAAATCAATCATAAATGAAAGTCAAAGTCCGCTAAAGAAAACCGTGTTGTTAATAGCTACATCATTCTCCGCATGGTATGAATTTAAAAACATAATAAATTTACCGTATATTAATTAGACCATAGCCTTTAAATTTAATAACGGGAACCAATGAAGAGTTAATCACAGGGGTTCAAGTGAGCGAAAAAACAATATTTAAATCATATTCTAGTGGTCAAAACAGCATTAATTTTTCATATGAATTATCGTTAGGAGCACATTATAAAACGAAATGGGCTCTTTTTGACATAGCTTTCTTTATAAATAATTCAATAGCCCCTGACTATGTTACGGGTGAATATGAAATATTCAATCTTGAAAACAGTCCCGACACGGCGGGCAAATTCATTATTCGTAATAACTTTTATGGAATTAGCCTCAATGTCAGTCCCGAAAAAGGTTGGTTGCGGTAAGCTTGTTGCAAATCACGATAGCCCACAACACAAACTCCCCTAACTTTACCCCCACTACGAAAAGCCTCCTGACTTTGCGCCCCCCTCTCCCCGCTCCCGCGCGAATCCCTTCGCGTGGTTTAAAAATCAACATACACAAAACCGGCGCGCCCAATTATTAACCCCGCTCCCGCGCTCCCGAAACTTCGGGACTTTCGCGTGGCAACAATTACTTTACTACTGTAACAATACTTTAAATCACCACCCGCTACGACGAAATTCAAGTAAGAATACTTTTACCTTTAATATCGATGGAGCCTAGTGGCTCCATTTTTTTGCTATATAATTAAATTTCAAGTCCTTGCAAAATCCTGTATTTCCTAGAAAATAGGAAAAATACCGAAAAAGTTTAGGGAAAATACTTTGCAAAACAGGTAAAAACCCTTGGGACAGGTAGCGAAGTATTTTTTATTTTAGGAAGGATAAGTAGGATTTTGAAGTACTTAGCAATACGTTGTGAGATATATTAACCCAAAATCGTCATAAAATGATTAATTTAAAACCAACGGAAAGATGAAAAAAAAATTAAAACAAATTACAAAGACACTACTCTTATGTCTAATTGTCTTTTTTACAAGCTGTAATAAAGACGAACTTTATGAAGCCGACAATCTGTCAAAAACGAAGGCAACTTCACGCTATGTTACATTTAATGAACTCAAAAAGAACCAAAAAGCATTTGGTGAGTTTCAAGAAGTTGAAAATAGAATTAGCTTGGCAAAAACTTCAAACCAAGCTGGTTTAAGTTCAAGACTTGTTTATCTAAGTCAATATAATTTTTCAATTGACACTGATAAAATACTTTTGGTAGAAAAAGGAGATTACAAATCTTATACCTTTCCTGTTTACAGAGATGAAGAAACTGAAAAAACTGAAAACCTTGTTATTACTGAAAAAAACAATGAAGTGAATGCATATTTATCGAAATATACATTAACAGAAATTGACAAGCAGAAAATTGAAAACAAGGAATATGTAGATTTGATTAACAAAACAGAAGTAACAAAATTACAAAATCAAACTCAAGGAGAAACCTGCTACGAATTAGTAAGCATACCTGTTGAATTGAATTCGCAAGGACAAGTAACTGTCTCTATGGTTTTTGCAATTGAAGTTGACTGTCCTGATGGCGGTGGTTCATCTGGTGGTGGTGGAGGAAGTTCAGGCGGTGGCGGTGGTTCTAGTGGAGGAGGTTCTAGTGGTGGCGGAAGTGGCTCTGGTGGCGGTTGGTCTGGCGGTGGCGGTTGGACTGGTGGAGGCGGTTGGACTGGTGGAGGTAGCGGCTCTGGAGGCGGTTGGTCTGGAGGCGGTGGAGGCGGTGGCTATACTGGTGGTGGCTCTACTGGCGGTGGTTCAACAGGTGGAGGTAGTGGCTCAGGTGGTCCAAATCCTGGAAATTATCAAGACCCAAGTTTAACTGACTGGGATGGTAATTCTATTGTGACTTATCCAGTAATTGATGACAATAAACACAAAAAAGCACTTAATAAATTAACAACCAACAATAGTGATGGCTCAGAAACAGTCATAAAACAAAAAATTGATGACTTAAAATCTCGTTTGGCTACAGATTATAAAGAAGATGGCGCACATTTTATTAAAAACGGAAGTAGTTATGACATTAGATTACCTATTTGGAGAGGAGATAATCAGGTTGCTTATTCAAATGGAGACCAAATTGCTCCTAATACTAAAGTTGTAATTCATATGCATCAAAATCAAGCTCAAGTTACACAAGGAGTAAATCCTCAAACAGGATTACCGAATGTTGTGACTAAAGATTTAGTCCCAATATGGTCTGATGGAGATATAGACAAAACTGCGGAACAATTTGGGGAACTTAACAATGATGAAGATTTTACCAGCATATTAGTAACACAAGAAGGAACTTTTGCTCTTCGTGTTGGAAATAGTAGTGATTTAAACGATACCAATTTAACTTTGGGAAATAACCCTGATGCTAAAAAGGATTTATCAAACCGATTTGAAAAAGAAGTTTTAACACCTTGTAATGGAGGCAGTAATAGTTGTTACGTACAAAACTTTATCATTTTTTTAAACACTTATACAATTAATGGGCATTCATTGGGGCTAATTTTGTATGAAGCTGTTTACGATAATCAAGGAAATATTATTAACTGGATAAGACGATAAATTATGAAAACAATAGTTAAATTATTAGTATTATTAGCAGTATCAATAGGATACGCACAGGACAACATTGTACCAATAGAAGAAACCCATTTACACGACCCATTTGAACAGCCAAAAGTATATTACAAAGATATAAATGGTGTTTTGGATAAATTTATAGGAACTTGGAGATGGCAAAATTCACCAACAAATCCAACTAAAGTTTTTGAAATAACTTTTTACAAAATTGAAAATAGAGACGGAGGTGGTTCAAGTTTTACAGATGAATTAAAAAGTTCCTTTATTTATTCAGTTAATGGAACTATTGTTTATGATACTTCAATTGATGGTATAGAAAGCTGGATATCTGGTTCTATATTAATTCCAAATAGTTCCTATACAACAAGTAGTGGTTTAATTATAAATCATACAAAAATGCAATTAGGCTATAGTGAACCTATAATAGACGGCAGACCATTGCGTAAAAACCCTGATGGTAAATTACATCTTGAATATCAAAACGTAAATGGAGTAGAAAGGTTGGTTTGGAATGTAGAATGTTTTCTTGACCAAAACGGGAATATTCCTTTCAGAATACCAATTACAATGACCTTAATAAAACAATAATAAAAATACATCTCACAACCGCAGTTTGTAGCAATAGCGGCTTTCGTGCATAACTGAAAGTCGCTTTTGTGCTTTTAATGGTTTATGTTTAACCAAAACTTTTTGCTTTTTAACCGCTACTGCAACAAGCTGCCTAACGTTATAGGCAACCCGCTCCCGCGCGAATCCTTTCGCGTAGCTTAAAAATCCCCCGCTCCCGCGCCCCCGCTCCCGCGCGAATCCTTTCCCCGCTCCCGCGCTCCCGAAGCTTCGGGACTTTCCCGTGGCTTAAAACACCGCTCCCGCGCGAATCCTTTCGCGTGGTTTTTTAATAACAATGAAAGTTTTTCTAATTTTGGTATAAATAAAAAGTTATGAGCCGAAATTATAAATTCCATAATTCTGAAGGATTGTATTTTGTTAGTTTTGCAGTTGTGGGTTGGTTAGACCTGCCTGCCGGCAGGCAGGTGTTTTTACTAGAAATGAGTATAAAGATTTAGTCTTAGAAAGTTTAGAATATTGCCAAAAAAACAAAGGCATGGAAATTCATGCATGGTGTATTATGACTAATCATATTCATTTAATTTTTAGAAGTATTGATAATCAAAAACCTGAATTACTATTAGGAGATTTTAAAAGATTTACAAGCCGAAGTATTATCAAAGCCATTCAAGAAAATCATAGAGAAAGCAGAAAAGAATTCTTATTAGACTATTTTAAAAAAGAAGCTCAAAAAAGTTCAAATACTTCAAACTATCAATTTTGGCGACATGATAATAAACCAATTGAATTGTGGAGTAATGATGTCATTCAGCAAAAAATAGATTACATTTATAACAATCCAGTAGATGAAGGAATTGTATTTAGAGCTGAAGATTACAAGTATAGTAGTGCTTCAGATTATTCTGGAGAAAAAGGCATGTTAGATGGAGTTTGTGTTTTTCAGTATTTTAAATTGTAAAACCACGCGAAAGGATTCGCGCGGCTTAAAAATCAATAAACCCCCGCTCCCCCGCTCCCGAAGCTTCGGGACTTTCGCTTGGCTTAAAAATCAACAAACACAAAACCGGCGCGCCCAATTATTAAACCTTATTCAATAGATTTAAAAGTGACAGTAAAATATTTAAAAAGTTATTACTTTATCTATACACGCGAAGGGATTCGCGCTTGATCGGGGGCAGATCGCTGACATCGCAACAGTCGCGAAGCAATGTAACGTTACCAACAATTAAAACAATACAAAATGGAAAATAATAGTAGTATAAAAAAAGAAGTAATCCTTATTCTTGTTGGAGCAATAATTTCAGCCCTAACTGCTTTTATTACATCCTCAATCAGTGAAAGTAGGCAAGACAAAAAAGAAAACACACAAAAACGATTAGAGTTCAATGATCAAATTTCTAAAGACCTTGGCAAAAGACTTTATTTTACATTTCAACTTTATAAGTTAAAAAGAGATAAAAAGCCAGATTCAATAGCATTAAATGAGTACAGAAAGTCTCGAGAAGAATGGAATATTAAAATTTATTCATATCAATCTTTACTTAAACATTATTATTCTAATGAAGTTAAAGAAGAATTTATGAATACCATTTATGAGCCTTTAGTGAAGCTTGGTCAAAAAGCTGAATATTCGACTTATGATAAAAATTTTCATAATCAATGGACCGAACTACAAAAAGAGAATATTGAATTCGTTACAAAGATTTATAATTTGACGGAAAATTAAGTATTGTAGCGGTATTGCACCGCTAACCCCCGCTCCCGCGCTCCCGAAGCTTCGGGACTTTCGCTTGGCTTACCCCCCCCTGTGAAAAGTCTCCTGACTTTGCGCCCCCCACTCCCGCCACTTCACCCTTGCGCGTGATTCAAAAAATAATCCTGAGCAGATCCTTTCACATTCGCTTTAACAATAATGAGCTGCACCGAGGAATTCAATAGGAAGACAATAAAAATGAAAGGTGTACAACCAAAAAAATTTGGATGATAATAAAAAAGGTGTGTATATTTGCAGCAACAGTACACACCACGCTACCCATAAGAACAGCGTCCCAGGGTGTGTCTTTTGTTTTTTAGAGCTAACTTCACACCCCAAAACAAGTACAAGTGCTTCCTTTGGGTTTTCTATTTTTGGGTATGTTTGATAAAAATGCTACTTCAATTTCACAACAAATTGAAATTTTAAAAAATAGAGGTTTGACATTTAAAGATGAAGCATTTGCTGCACATCAGTTGGCCAATATTAGCTATTATCGATTAGGGGAATATTGGTATGTAATGCAAGATGATAAAGTAAATCACACCTTTAAACCACACAGTAAGTTTGAAGAGGTAATGGCTTTATATAATTTTGATAGAGAACTACGCTTTTTACTTTTTGATGTAATAGAGCGTATTGAAATTAGTTTGAGAACCAAGTTGATTTATCATCTTTCACACGAGTTTAATCCTTGGTGGTTTCAAAATTTTGAATTGTTTGACGATAGCAAAGCATTGGTAAAAACCTTAGCAAGTTTAGAAGAAGAACTAGAAAGAACAAAGGAAACTACAATTAAAAATCATAATAAGAAGCATAAAGACGATAAGCGTTTTCCTCCATCATGGAAATCATTAGAACAAACTAGTTTTGGATCGCTTTCTAAACTATATGGAAATTTAAAAAATACTATAAAGTCAAAAGATACGATAGCCCAAGAATTTGGAGCCGTTAATCATACCTATTTGCCAAGTTGGTTGCAATCGATTACACAGATCCGTAACTATTGTGCTCATCACTCTAGATTATGGAATAAAAACTTACCATCCACAATAAAATTACTATCGAAACCACCTTTCAAGTGGATAACAGATGTGCCTAATCAAAATGATTTTCAATATTTGTATATTCATTTGTGCATAATGAAGTATCTATTGAATACTATAGAACCAGAAAATCAATTTACAGCGCGATTAAAGCTATTATTTGATAAATACCCAAATGTTGACCCAAAAGCTTTGGGAATGAAACCAAAATGGGAAGAGGAAGAACTGTGGAAGTAAATTATTAAAGAAACTATATTTTTACCCACGATCGCGGATTTTACTTCGTCAGTTCGGCTAAAGCCTCAGATGCAATCCGTGATCCCGCCCCCCCCCCCGCCACTTCATCCTTTCACGTGATTCAAAAAATAACCCCACAAAAAAAACCGACGTCCATCGGTTTTTTTTATGCCTTTTTGAGGAGGGATTCGAGGTAGTGAATTTTGGCTTGCAGCAATTCGATTTCGTGGGTTTTGAGGTGGAGGGTGTCGCGGAGGGCTTTTTCTTTGGCGGTTTCGTATGGGAGGTTGAGTTGCTCGCCCAGCGCCATTAAAAAGTTAAATTTCAAAATGCGGCTCAAGCGCCACAGGATGGCGACTTGTATCGAATGTTGCCGAAAGTAACGGCTAATGGTCGTTTGGTTGACCTGTAAAGCCCGTTGGATGAAGGCCTTTTTGATGCCCAGGGTCTTTACGTGCTGGTTTAAGAGTTGCCCCATGTGTGGGAGATCGTCGTCTTGGGGGGTCTGGTATTTTTTGATTGATTTTGGCATAGAAGCTGGATTTTACATAAACATTCAATTCGGGGTGCAAGGAAAGGAACGCCCTTACTATCATTTACTACGCATCATGCGTAGTGTGGGTACGCTTTATGCGTAGTGTGCCTACGCATGATGTGTAGTGTGACTACGCTTTTTGAGTAGTATGACTACGCGTTTTGCGTAGTGTGACTACACGTTTTGTGCAGTAGTACTACGCATGATGTGTAGTGTGACTACGCTTTTTGCGTAGTAATAGTACGCATTTTGAGTAGTGTCACTACGCATCATGCGTACTATTGAGTGCCTAGGCGGCGTTTTTAGCTGGCGCTGCCGCTGCCCGAACCTGCATTGTTGGCGGTAAACCGTTCTTTTAACTGCGCATAGATGCTGTCGGCACCGGGCACAGCGGCTTCGGCGGCCGACCCAAACAAGCGGTACAACGCCAAGGCCGAAGTATAGGCTTCACTTCCGGCGAGGAGCTGGGTGTCTTCGAGTTTTTCGAGCGTTTGTTTGGTTAACAGAATCAATTCATCCAACTGATGAAAAAGGGTGAGATCGCTCTGCATGTTGGCGACCGAAACATACGAGGGAATCAAACTGGCGTTGTTGAGCCCTGCGTTGATAGCATCTTCCGTAAATACCTTGTTGTTGACATTAATGGAAGGTAATGAACTGCGCTCTTCCGGGGTAAGCCCTGTTAAAAAAGGAAGATTGGTGTTGATGGCTTGTAATGCGGCTTTGACAGCATTAACTTGTTCTGAGGTGGCAGTCACATTCATACGATTGAAATTTAAATTAGGCATAAATAATAAGGTTTATAAATTCATTTTGAAATTACACAAAACCGCCTAAAACCGCCAAACCCATGTGCTAAAATAGTTCTACTTTTTTTAAAAATAGACACATGATGTATAGCGTTTTGTGCAAAATCTGTTACCCTTGAAAAATTGAGTTCAGAAAAATATTACAGGAAATAACTTGAAACCCTGAAAGCCTTGAAAAATAGACTATACACTTCATTTTATATAAAATTTTAATACCATGTACTCGCAAAAAACAAGGATGTAAACTTTAAAGACGAAAACCAATATATCCTCAATTAGCTTGATTGATTGCGGATTTTTTGGTAGGTTTGGTAAATCTATAAAATCCGTATTCCATGTTAATCGAACCACGCAAAGCCCTTAATAAAGCCTTTTTAAAAATCAAACCGAATCGTTTTGGTATTGAATTGTTTAAAAAAAATCTTATCATTTTACTTGATAAAATTAACACCATAGAAAATCGACCTAAAGACGAGTCAGAGGAACATTTAAAAAATGATTTACGTGATTTTTTAAGAGATACGTATTACAAGGAAACTAATGCCATCAACACAAAAGATAAAAATGACTTGGTTATCCATCATGGGTTGAGTACAAATACCGATGTAAGTGTAATTATTGAAGCTAAAAGACCTTCAAACAAGAGGGAAATGTTTTCAGCAGAAAACCAAAATTGTAAGGCTTTACAAGAATTAGTTCTTTACTTTTTAAGAGAACGTATTTCTCAGAATAATTTAAAAATTACCAATCTAATCATTTCTAATGTTACTAATTGGTACATTTTTGACGGCCAATTATTTGACAAACTCTTTGCTCAAAATAAAAAACTAGTAGCGCAATTTAAAGATTTTGAAGAAGGCAAACTCTCTGTTACCAATACGGAACATTTTTATAAAAAAATTGCGGAGCCCTATATTGATTCTATATTGGACAAATTAGAATACACCTATTTTGATTTAGCGACCTACGACAAAATTTTACGCAACAACGATACAGTAGATGATTCCAAATTAATTGTACTCTATAAATTACTTTCACCAGAGCACTTATTGAAATTATCGTTTGCAAACGATAGTAATACACTCGATAAAAATTTTTATAATGAACTCCTTCACCTCATCGGATTAACTGAAACCAAAGAAGGCAGCAAGAAATTGATTCAACGCCCAAAAGTGGGTCAACGGCATGATGGCTCCTTGTTGGAAAATGTAATCAACCAACTGGATAGTTTGGATAAACTATCGCGATTACCTAATGTAAAACAATATGGAGACACCCACGAAGAACGCCTTTTTACAGTAGGATTAGAATTGTGTATTACTTGGGTGAATCGTATTTTGTTCCTTAAATTACTCGAAGCCCAACTCATTAGCTACCACAAAGGGGACAAAAGTTATGCGTTCTTACATAGCGGATTACTTCACGATTACGACAATTTGAACTCACTGTTCTTTATGGTTTTGGCAAAGAAACCCGATGAGAGAAACGATCGTGTTAAAACTTTGTTTGCTAAAGTACCTTACTTAAATAGTTCCTTATTTGAACCTACTGAATTAGAACATCAAACCTTATTTATATCGGGATTAGAAGACGATATACAATTGCCTATTATCAGTGGTACTGTATTGAAAGATGCTAATGGCAAAAAACTTACCGGTACACACAAAGCTATTGATTACTTTTTTGATTTTTTGGAAGCGTATGACTTTGCTAGTGAAGGCAGTGAGGAAATCCAAGAAGACAACAAAACCTTAATCAATGCCTCGGTATTGGGATTGATTTTTGAAAAAATAAATGGCTATAAAGACGGTTCATTTTATACGCCAAGTTTCATTACCATGTATATGTGTAAAGAAACCATTCGCCGTGCGGTGGTGCAAAAGTTTAATGAAACCAAAGGTTGGAATTGCGAAGACTTTGAGGGCTTGTACAATAAAATTGAAGATACCAAAGAAGCTAACGCCATTATTAACAGCGTTAAAATATGCGATCCCGCAGTAGGCTCGGGACACTTTTTGGTTTCGGCATTGAATGAAATGATTGCGATTAAGCACGATTTAAAAGTGTTAACTGACCGCGATGGGAAACGATTAAAAGAATACCAAGTCGATATTGTCAATGATGAACTGATTGTAACCGACGAAGATGGTGTACCGTTTACTTATAACCCTAAGAACAAAGAAAGTCAGCGTTTGCAAGAAACCCTATTTCACGAAAAACAGACGATTATTGAAAATTGTTTGTTTGGCGTAGATATTAACCCGAACTCGGTTAAAATATGCCGTTTGCGTTTGTGGATTGAGTTGTTGAAAAATGCCTACTATCGCAATGAATCCGAACTCGAAACCTTACCCAATATTGACATTAATATCAAGTGCGGGAATTCCTTGATTTCACGCTTTGCCTTGGATGCCGATTTGAAAAAAGCACTCAAACAAAGTAAGTGGAATATCGAAAGCTATAAGTTGGCTGTGGCAACCTACAGGAATGCTGAGAGTAAGGAGCAAAAGCGGGATATGGAAGTCTTAATTGCCGATATTAAAGGAAACTTTAGAAGTGAAATTGCTACGAACGACCCAAAGAAATTAAAACTCGAAAAACTAAAAGGCCAACTTTTTAACCAAACCCAACAGGTAGGTTTATTTGAATTGAGCAAAAAGGAACAAACCGAGTGGAACAAACGTACCAATACCTTAGCCACCGAAGTGAAAATACTAGAAACCGAAATCGAAGAAATTAAAAGCAATAAGATTTATGAAAATGCTTTTGAATGGCGTTTTGAATTTCCAGAAGTTTTAAACGATGACGGTGATTTTGTGGGCTTTGATGTGGTGATTGGGAATCCGCCTTATATGCGAATTCAGGAAATTCAAGCATCACAGCCATTGCAAAAATTGTTTTATGAAAGTCAATACCAAAATGCTAAATATGCTTATGATTTAGCAAATATTTTCTTTGAATTATCAGTTAACATTTCTAGTAACCAAAGTAATAACGCTTATATATTTCCACATAAATTTTTCAATTCTGCATCCTCCGAAGTTTTCCGAAATTATCTTAAACAAGGTCAATTTATTGATGAAATTGCTCATTTTGGAGCAAACATGATTTTTGAAGATGCAGATACTTATACTTGTGTTGCACAATTCAGTAAGAGAGCAAGTAATGGTTTCTATTTCCAACGTTTCCCATTTAAATCAGATTTTAAAGCATTAATGCTGAATAAAAGTGACTATACATTTATCACTTATGAGATGATAGATAAAGCTTCGCAATTATATGGAAATAACCAATGGGTATTATTTGATGACAAACTTGGATTTAATGTATTTGAAAAAATTTATACAGATGCTAAACTCTTTTCAGATTCCTTTGAAGGGATTTTTCAAGGAATTGCTACAAGTAAAGATGATTTGTATATAGTTGAATGTTTTGAAGAAAAGAATTTCCAAATTAGAGTACCAATAAGTGGAAAAGAGTACCAACTTGAAAGAGATTTATTTAAACCATTTTTGATGGGCAAGGATGTACAAAGGTTTAGTCATCTATCAACTAATAAATATGTATTCTTTCCATATGAAATAAAAATTGGAAACGCAGAAGTTGTACCGTTAGAGGATATAAAAATACGATTCCCAAAAACTTATGCTTACATAATTGAGCATGAAAAAATATTTAAAGCTCGTGAAAGTGGTAAAGCAGGTAAAATGCAACATTGGCATGCATACATTTATCCAAAGAACTTGAGCAAGTTTGAACAGCCAAAACTTTCTTCAATGGAAATTTGTGCAAATCATCCAAATGTAACTTTAAACCACGATAAACTTTATCACACAACGAAGGCATACAGTTGGGTAAAAAAACAAGAAACAAAAGAGAGTTATGAATATCTTTTGGCAATTGCAAATTCAAAACTATTATGGTGGTTTTTGAAAATTACAGGTGATACTCTACAAGGTGATGCAAGAACATTTAAAACTAATTATTTGAACCCTTACCCATTACCCAAAAAGCTAACAGATGAATTCGATGCAGAAATTTCAAAAAAAGTCATTGAAGTTTTATCACTTAAAAAAGATAATCCAAAAGCAGATACGACAGCTTTAGAGCGAGAGATAGATTTAATGGTTTATGAGTTGTATGGGTTGACGCAAGAGGAAATAGAGATTGTAGAAAATTGTTAACCTTAATTAAAAAAATATGGAAAAAGTAAATAAGAATTTATTATGGTGTTGTAAAGTTTATTAAAGAGAAGTTTAAGGTTGTGGAGAAAAGTTAAAAGATAAAAAATGTATAGTAGATTTAAAATTAATAAAAGTGTTTTTGATAATTTCACTTTTTCACCATTTGACAAAACTAAGGGAGAACAATTGAAAAGATCATACATTGAAAATATAAAATATGATCTAAAAATTAAATTGATTGGTGAAAATATTATTGATGGTACAGAAACTCAAAAAGAGTGGTTTCCAAATATAAATGCTGATATATTCCTTTCACACTCTCACAAAGACCTTGAAAAAGCGAACAAATTCGCAGGCTGGATCAAAAACAATTTCAATTTGGATGTATTTATAGATTCAAATCTTTGGGGTGACTCAAATAAATTACTTAAAGAAATTGATAATGAAATTTGTTATCAAAAAAAATCCAATACATATGATTATGAAAAAAGAAATTTTACGACCAGTCATGTTCATATGATGTTATCAAATTCTTTAGCTGAAATGATTGATAAAACAGAATGTATAATGTTTTTAGAAACACCAAACTCCGTTTCTGTACATAATACTATAAAACACACTGAATCACCATGGATTTATAATGAATTATTTTTATCGAGTATTATAAGAATTGATGAAAAATTAATCCGAAGAAAAACAAAAACCTTTTCTACAACCTTAAGGAAAGCAATGAATTTAGATGAAGATGCAAGATTTAAATATAAACTTGACTTAAGTCATTTAATAGATTTAGAGGATAGAGATTTAATAGATTGGAAAAATAATTACGATACAGTTAAAACAAATGAAAATATACATCCACTTGACCTTTTATACAATAAAAAAATATATTTATGAGCAAACTTGAAAAAAAAATGCAACATAGAGAATTTGTTCAAAATGCGATAACCAGAATGAATACAAATTCTTTTCAAATAAAAGGGTTAGCAATAACGATAGTATCCGCATTCCTTGCCATTTATGCAGCTGAACAAAAGCCATTATTTATTATAATACCAGTTCCATTTATTATCGTTTTTTGGTTTTTAGATACTTACTATTTACAACTGGAGAGAAAATTTAGAGGTATATATAATGACATTTGCGGGCTAAACCAAAACCCAATCACAACAAAAATTTATGAAATTAATCCTAGCCTATATTGTGGAGTTAAATATAATTTTTTGAATGTTATGTTTTCTATAACTATTTGGCCTTTGTATCTCATTACATCAATAGGATTAACTTTTATTTATTTTTCATTGAAATAATTAAAGAATGGAAAAATTTTTATCAAAGAGTTTACTTAATAAGAAAAATGTAGATAGTACTGAAAAAATGATTATAAATTTAAATAGAATTGTTAAAGATTTTTCTTTAAATTTTGATAAACAAAAGTTTGATATATTTTTATCTCATAAGCACTCTGATAAGGAATTAGTTTATAAATTCATTAAATTCTTAGAATCTTTAAATTTGAAAATTTACATAGATTGGTTGGATGATGAAATGCCACTAATTACAGATCATGTTACTGCATTAAAGCTTAAGGACAAGATTAAAAATTCAAAAAAGTTTGTTTTACTAGCTACTGATGAAGCAATAAATTCTAAATGGTGTAACTGGGAATTAGGTTTTGGTGATGCTCATAAATATTTTGAAAGCATAGCAATTCTTCCAGTGACTGATTCAGATGACGGAAAATGGACTGGTAATGAGTATTTAAAAATCTACCCTGCGATAACAATAAGTGAAAGGTCAAATGAACAATCAGAACTTTTTGTTGAATTTATGGGTAAAAAAGTCAAATTCACTGATTGGTTGAAAAATTAAAAAAAACTAACCCCCGCGCTGCGAAGTCTCCTGACTTCGTAGTCCTTTTTCTTGACCTCAAGCTCCCTGTAGTACCCCAAAATGACTATCGTGCAGTGACCCGCCCCAGCGATTGCAGCGACATCCTTTGCTGGAGCGTTAGCGGAAGCAAAGATATAGCGGAAAGCGCGGCGGCTTGCCGGGGGCCAAAAAGAATTATGAATTATGAATTATGAGTTATGAATTATGAATTATGAATTATGCGTGAGCAAAAAATAGGGAACCCATTCTGCGAAGTCTCTTGACTGTATAGCCCTCGCAATGCAATGCAATGAAGTCAATCCCTTTGCGGGTTCGTTCGTCCTACTCCAACCCCAAACCCACAAAAAAACCAATGAATCCCCGATTTCTGCCCGAAAGTTCATAGCTTAGCGGTTCTGGTAAGCGTACCCATTCCTTAAAAACAAAGCCTATGCACACTCATTTTTTTAAATCGTTAACCCTCGTTTTGCTTTTCCCTCTCCTGCTTTTTGCGCAAGAGGCAGAACTCATTCAATACAAAAGTGATATGATGGCCTATATGGCTTTGGACCAAAAATACCCCACCCCCACTGCCGTCCAAAAAAAGCAAAAAGACTCCCTAATGCACCGCATGGAGCAATCCTTTCTCGCTTTTGTACGCCACAAAGACAGTCATCAAAAAGCCAAATTAAAAGGCAATTTGGCACTGCAAAACCGCGGCATCACCTACATCGAACAAGGGCGGTACTTTTATGATGACCCCATTGAACGGCAGCAACAAGACATCCACTTGATGTTTTATGGCGTGTACGACTATAAACGCCCGGACTTCGTCTCGATGTACATTCAACTGTTTCCCCTCGAAAAGGAAACCTATGCCATCTATTACCGCAAATTGAACGGAAAGGGAACCTATTACCTAAAAGCAATAACGTCGAATACAATCCTCTTCAGTAGTGAAGCCTTTACCCCAGAACGCCCAATTCTAGCCTTACACCCTTTAGATGCTCAACACCTACTGCTCATCGAAAGCATGCACCGCCAAGGCCATCGCGCCTTAGTCCTTAAAAAAGGCAAAGCGAAGTGGCAATCTCTTAGCGCTTTTGTGGGAAAAACATGGACCAATCCTACCGAACCCATCACCAAAACATCCCCCATGACCTTTCAATCCCAACGCCAATACCTTTACATCGCCGGTAACGAAAACCTTATCAACAGCTACGAATTTCGCCCGCTCCTCTTTTTTGACCCCAAAACCAAAACCCTCTCCTACTCCCTCAATGCAGCTGGAAAAAAAGCCACCGCCTCTTGGAAGAACCAACGGTTTACCCTAGACGACTTTTACCTCGGGCACTACAAAGACGACAAACCCATGCCGCGTTTGTAATTCACAGTCAAAAAATGAATCCAAAAAACTAATTTTGTAAGCACAAGAGAATAAATTTCAAACATAGGAGATGTATATTTTTTAAATTTAACGACTTAGCTATGGGACCTTTTCGTTTTTCCTTGATTATGCTGGTATTCGTCCTTTTCAATACCCAAGCACAACAAACCGCCGAAGTTCAACTCCATTCGTTCCCCTCCAAAATACTTCAACAAACGCGACCCATATACATTTATACCCCATGGGAATACCGCGAGCGGAACTTGGTTTCGTTTGATGTCGTGTATGTTTTTGATGCGCAAAACCGCGAATTCTTTGATGTGGTGCAAGCTTCCTTAAATTATGCATTCCCTAAAAAGAATTTTATTGTTGTAGGCATTGCTTCGCCAGCCTATGATGAATTAGATTATTATCGCAATAATGACTTTTTTCCAAAACCGATAAACGTGCCCCTTGAACAGTACCAAGTAACGAAACCCAATGCTGAGAATTTTTGGAAATACGTCACCCAAGAAGTGATGCCCTGGGTAGAACAACACTACCGTACAACCCCCGACCGCTACCTCGTTGGACATTCGTTAAGTGCATCGTTTGTATTGGACAAAGCCGTTCATCATTCGGAAAACTTTAAGGGTTTCATCGGACTCTCACCCAACCTAGCCTACGACAATCAGCGCTTGGCCAATGATCTTCTTCTGTTATCGCAACAAAAACCGACAATGCCGAAGTTTATTTATCTCAGTCAAGCCGACGAACCCGATACTTGGGCCAAAGCTTGGGGTGAAGCTTATCGAAAAGTAAAAGAATACTTCAGCACCAATCCATTAACCGCAAACTACACCTTCTTCATCCAAGACTTTCCACAGTACACGCACCAATCAACGGTACCTCCAGCCGTTTGGGATAGTCTTCAAAAGTTGAGCCTTTTTATCAACAAGAATCCCTATACATTACTAACAAAACCAGAACAGCTCACCTTTCGAGTGACGGTACCTCATCCCGATGACGAAGTGTACATCACGGGGAATCAAGAAAGCTTGGGCCTATGGAACCCGGGGCGCGTAAAATTTAAAAAAGTAAATGCGCTGGAACGCGAACTCACGGTGCAGATTCAATATCCGATCGAATTTAAACTGACACGCGGGAGTTGGACAACTGAAGGCTTTACCAACCAAACTACGAGTCAAGGAGAAAATATTATCATGCACCGTCCTGGCACCCCCGTTATTCCATTAAAAGTCTTGGCATGGGCTGACCAATAAAGCGTTAGTTTGGAATATGACTAGGGCATTGCTAAAGCGATATATGGCAATATAAACCGATACTAACCCCAGAAATGGATGAGTTGTCACCCAAAAAACATTACTTTTGCACAAAGTATCCGCTATGAAAAGCTGCATCAGGCTGTTGGGCCTCCTTGTATTGATTGTGGGATTTGGCTGCCAGTCCGACCGGTCCCGTTCTGAGCGTCCACAAGGGCAAAATACGGTGCGGTATGCTACTGGTTTTACGCTTCAAAACTACCAAGACGTTACCGTGATAACCGTCAAAAATCCTTGGCCCGAAGCCCGACAAACCTACCGTTATGTGTTGTATAAAAAGGGAGCTCGTATTCCCGATTCGCTGCAGCAACTTCCCGCTATTCGTATCCCAATTCAAAAAATTGTCGTCACCTCTACCACGCATATTCCTTCGTTGGAGATGCTAAAAAAGGTCCCCTCGCTAGTTGGATTTCCTCAACTGCACTACATTTCCTCTACCCAAGTACAAGCGCGCATTGCAAAAGGAAAAATTGCCGAATTGGGAAAAAACCAAACCCTGAATATCGAGCGCCTGATTACCCTACAACCCGATGTGGTCATTGGGTATGGCATCGACAATCACAATCCCACCCTCGACAACCTCCAAAGCAGTGGTATAAAAGTGCTGCTCAATGGCGATTGGAACGAACAAAATCCGCTAGGGCGTGCCGAATGGATTAAGTTTTTTGGTGCCTTATACGACGAACAAGCCAAGGCAGCGCAGGTGTTTACAAAAATTGAAAAGGACTACCTCAACACCAAACGCATAGCCACACGCGCCCGTTACAAACCTACCGTTATGGCAGGCGATGTATTTGAAGGGCAATGGTACCTCCCCAAAGGCGACAGTTGGGGCAGTTTGCTCCTCAAAGAAGCCCAAGGCCAATACCTATGGGGCGCCACAAAAGGCACAGGGAGTCTCGCATTATCATTTGAAACCGTGTTTGAAAAAGCACAGAATGCCGACCTGTGGATCACCTCGGGTCAGTTTCAAACCCTGAGAGATATGGCGGCCCAGAATCCGCATTACCGTCAATTCAAAGCGTTTCAAAACCAAAAAGTATATTCGTTTCACCGAAAAAAAGGAAAAAACAGCGGTAGTTTGTATTACGAATTGGCGCCCAACCGCCCCGATTTGGTGCTGAAAGATTTGGTGAAAATACTCCACCCAGAATTGCTACCTTCGTATCAACCCTATTTTTTTATGCCGTTACAACCGTGACCCTAACCCCTCGTCATCGTGGGCTTTTTGCCCTGCTAAGTGGACTCCTCCTGTTGGCCCTTTTAAGCAACATCGCTTGGGGGCAAGTGGCTATTCCCTTGGGGGATGTTTTGCAGACCCTTTTGGGGCAAACTCCGGTCAAATCAACTTGGTCTTACATTATCCTTGAATTTCGAATTCCCAAAGCACTTACGGCCATTTTGGTGGGTATGGGCTTATCGATCTGTGGATTATTGATGCAAACGCTTTTCCGCAATCCGTTAGCGGGACCCTATGTGCTCGGACTCAGTTCGGGGTCAAGTTTGGGCGTGGCGCTAGTGCTCATGGGCGCTGGAGTCTTGCCTTCTGGATTATACGCCTTGCTCACAGGCCCCTACGGATTGGTTACCGCTTCGTGCTTGGGAAGTTTGGGGGTTATGGCTTTAGTTTTGGTTTTGGCACGAAAACTCAGAGATAGTGCGGGGTTATTGATTGTGGGACTCATGTTTGGAAGTTTTACGGCAGCCGCGGTTTCAGTACTTACCTACTTCAGTTCGGCCGAACAATTGCAGCGGTTTACGTTTTGGAGTATGGGGAATTTAGGCAATATGACCTATGCTCAAATAGGGATTCTTACGGTTTGTTTTGCAGTCGGGCTGCTGCTCTCCATGCAGAGTATAAAAGCCTTGGACGGATTGTTGTTGGGCGAAAACTATGCGGCCAGTTTAGGCATCTCGTTATGGAAATCACGTTTGTATATCATTTGGGCCACCGCTTTACTTTGCGGCAGCATAACTGCGTTTGTGGGTCCGATTGCTTTTATTGGTTTGGCGGTGCCTCATTTGGCAAAACTCTTGTTTCAAACCAGCAAACACGGTATATTATTGGGGGCCACGTTACTCATTGGGGCGATCATCATGCTCGTTTGTGATACGGTGGCCCAAATGCCCGGTTTCGATTTTACGCTACCCATCAATGCCATTACCTCACTTGTGGGTGCGCCCGTTGTCATTGGATTAATCATTCGAAAAAAGGCCTTGTTATGAGTGTAAATGCCCTGCTTCACGTGCGCGATCTTACCATTGGGTATCGAAAAGGAAACCAAGAACTTCCCTTGGCTAGACCGTTGCACTTTGCGCTCAAGCCGGGACAGTTAATTAGTCTCATTGGCCCCAACGGAGTAGGAAAATCGACCTTATTGCGAACGCTTTGCGGGATTCAACCCCCGTTGTCGGGAGCGATTTTTTGGGAGGATAAACCCTTGGAGGAATGGACCGCTGAACAACGTGCCCGCAAATTGGCCTTGGTATTGACCGATAAAATTCCAAAAAGTAACCTAACCGTTTACGAATTGATTGCCCTCGGTCGCCATCCCTACACCAATTGGCTTGGGCAACTTGCCCCCGACGACATCCTGGCCATCGAAACCGCGATGCAACAAACCGACGTTAGCCTTTGGCGGGACCGAAAGCATTATGAACTAAGCGATGGACAGTTGCAACGCGTTTTGATTGCCCGCGCCTTGGCACAAGACACCCCCTGGATTGTATTGGATGAACCCACAACCCATTTGGATTTAGTGCACAAAGTAAGCGTGTTTCAATTGCTGCAACGGGTAGCCCATCAAACGGGAAAATGCATTCTCTTTTCTACCCATGATATTGACCTTGCCATTCAACTGTCGGACGAAATGTTGATCATGACGCCTGAAAAAATAGTCCTAGACCAACCGTGTAATCATATTGAATCGGGCATATTTAATACGCTTTTTACCGACGAACACATTCGCTTTGATGCTGAAAAAGGGCGTTTTGTTATTTCCTAACGGCATTTCTTTTTACGACATCAAGTCAATATTCTTTTTTCATAAAAAAAAAGCTGCTCCGAAGAACAGCTTATTTTCTTGATAGGATACTAACGATTATTGGCGGCTTTGCACATAATCGGATAATTCATCCGCATTGGAACTAAAGCTGAAAATACCATTCAACTTAAAGTAATTTCGGGGTTCGATGCAGTAGTCATAGGCAAATTTAGCGAACTCTAGTTTGTTATCATCAAAGCTAAACAAGTTGGCAATTTGCATAATTTGATCTACATTTAAACAGTTTACCGATACAATTTGTTTGGCTGTTTTCATACGAGAATCCTCAAACGCCTGATTTTTTAAGGTGGTCAAGGCAGCATTGTAATCGGCTGGACGCATACAACTACGACTGGGACAGCCCACAGGAGCCACTTCAACGGGAACGGGAGCTACATGCCCACCCACATGAGACGAAGAGGTTGTGGTAGTCGTGGTTTGCGTTACCGTACCTCCCATGCCCATATTATCGTTGATCGAAACGCCCATGTTGAGTCCACCAATATTGATATTGGCGTTAATATTGTCCCCACCATTAGTAGTGGTGGTCGTCGTCGTTTGGGTCACAGTACCCCCACGTACAGGCGCTGGTTGTTGCACCACTACGGTTTGCCCAGGATTTACAGGACGCGGACGGGGTTGACCGTAATGCATCACATACACATTGGCAGGAGGAACAAAATTAGGTTGTACAGGCACCGCAGAGAAGAAATTCAATTTCATTTTCCCTTTTTTGTTGCGGTCGCGACGGTTTTGTAGGTCACATCCGACATGATACCGTCGGGATCGGCGATCATCATGTTGTTGGTGGTAATATCCATCAACGTTTTGTCTTCAAACTGAATGCGCGCGTTGTAGTACGGCTGATTCAAGTCCTCGACCCGAATGTTGGTTTGGGGAATATCATTTTGCATTTCCCCATTTAAAATCAAGTAAAATTTGTCTCCATCTTCAGAGAAAATAGTCAAATGACCGATTTGTCCCACTTGTGCCATGGATACGGCAGAAATTAGAACAAACAATACAGCAGTAATTTTTTTCATGATGATTGTTTTTTTGGTTAAAATAAAGTTTATCTGTTAAATTCCAAAAGCAATAACGACGCCAAACTTATTTTTTTACTAAAATTAATACTCGCCAACGTTTTCAAAATGGGGCACTTCTTGTACCCTGCCTGCATTTATTTGTAAAAAAATACCCCCCACGCGAACACGCACCAAGCGCAAAGTAGGGAAGCCCACTGCCGCAGTCATTTTCCGCACTTGACGAAATTTTCCTTCGGTGAGCGTAACGGATATCCAACGGGTGGGACCGTGTCGGGCATCGCGTATGCGTCGTCCTTCGCCTATACAGGGGGGCAAAGCAGTAACAAGCCGAACATGACACGGTTGCGTGGTGTATCGAATGCCTTTGAATCCAATTTCAACACCCGCCTCCAGTTGCGCTATCGCCGTAGGGGTAATCACACCATCGACTTGTGCATAATATTCTTTTTCTACCGTTTTACTGCGTACCCGTTCGCTTTCATGACCATCGGTGGTCAATAATAATAAGCCTTCTGAATCTTCGTCCAAGCGTCCTATAGCCATAGTTCCTTCGGGAAAATCATACAATTCACCCAACAACTTCTTGGTGCGCTTTTTTTGGTATATAAACTGACTCAAATACCCATGGGGCTTGTGTAAAATAAAGTGACGGTGCATAGCGGCTTTTGGTTTGTGCAAACATAATCCATTTTAAGAAAGAAAAATTGTGTAGCAAATCGGCTTGAAGTTTTGTAATTTTAAGACCTTAAAAAAATAAAGTATGACAGTAACCATCGTTTTATCTGCCGTGTTTTTGGGATTGGGATTTTTCATTGGAAAATTACTTTCCAGCAATCAATCCAGTGCTACCCTCGCTCAAAAAGAAGAGCAAATTCGCCAATTAACCCAACAAGTAACTTCTGTACAACAGCAATGGCAAACGGCCCAAGGGGAGAAAGAAACCTTGCGTACCGAACGCGAAGCTTTGGCGTTGCAACTCACCAAAAAAGAAGTGGATTATACCAATTTGGTCGAACGCAACAAAGAGTACCGTCAAGAAGTAGAGCAATTACAAGAAAAATTCACCAAAGAATTTGAAGTTTTAGCCCAGAAAATATTAGAAGAAAAAACCACCAAGTTCACGGAACAAAACAAAGAAAACCTAAAAACAATTCTTTCACCCCTTCAAGAAAAGATTCAGCTTTTTGAGAAAAAAGTAGAAGATACACACAAAGAAAGTATTGATTACCATGCCGCGTTACGTCAACAAATCCTAGGACTACGCGAAATGAATGAAAAAATGTCGCAAGAAACCATCAACCTGACCAAAGCCTTAAAAGGCGATAACAAAATGCAAGGAAATTGGGGCGAATTGGTACTGGAACGCGTGCTGGAAAAATCAGGATTGGAAAAAGACCGCGAGTATTTTGTGCAACAGAGCTTTACAACCCCCGAGGGACAGCGCCTTCAACCCGATGTGGTCATTGCACTGCCCGATGGCAAAAAAATGATTGTCGATTCAAAAGTGACGTTAACCGCTTACGAACGCTTGTGTAATGCCGCGAGCGAAGAGGAACAAAAACAGCATTTGCGCGAACACCTTATCGCGATTCATCGCCATGTGGAGCAATTGAGCAGTAAAAATTATTACGACTTGTATCAAATGGAGAGTCCCGATTTTGTGTTGCTTTTCATCCCGATTGAATCGGCTTTTGCGGTGGCGTTACAAGAGGACAACACCTTGTACAACAAAGCTTTTGAGAAGAATATTGTTATCGTAACTCCTTCCACCCTATTGGCTACTTTGAAAACAATCAACAGCATGTGGACCAATCAAAAGCAGCAAGAAAATGCACTAGAGATTGCCCGTCAAGCTGGTGCTTTGTACGATAAATTTGAAGGCTTTGTGACTGATTTGATAAAAATTGGTAAAAAAATGGATGAAGCTAAAATAGAGTACCAAGGGGCGATGAACAAACTTACGGAAGGAAAAGGCAACCTGATTTCGAGTGTGGAACGCTTGAAAAAAATGGGGGCTAAAGCCAAAAAAGCAATGCCCGATGCTTTATTGCAACGCGCCGGCGTAGGCCAAACGAACGATAATGACACGACTCATGAAGAAACAATTTAAAACGGTTAAGTCCTCGCGGATTTCAATTTCACAATTGATGCTCCCCTCGCATTCCAACTTTAGTGGGAAAATTCACGGAGGGTACATTCTGTCGCTGATGGACCAAATTGCCTTTGCTTGTGCTTCCAAATATTCGGGCCATTATTGTGTCACGGCTTCGGTCGATACCGTCGACTTTTTACACCCGATTGAAGTGGGCGAACTCGTCATCATGAAAGCCTGTGTAAATTATGTAGGACGCAGCTCGATGGTGGTAGGGATTCGGGTGGAATCAGAGAATATACAAACGGGGAAATCCAAACACTGTAATTCGAGTTATTTTACCATGGTGGCCAAAGATGAAAACGGACAAAATACAGAAGTTCCCGGATTAATTTTAACCAACGGGGATGAAGTGCGGCGTTTTTACAATTGCATCCAACATATTGAAGCGCGGAAAACCCGAAATCGACACGAATTGGAGTTCGATTACCTCTCCGATTCAGCTTTAAAAAACCTAGAAAATTACAATGTGAAAATGGAAATGAAAGAGCGCTAAAATTTTCAAATTCTAATTCTTTTCTAAAAAATTCTCATATAACTTCACGAATTTTAGGCAAATAGATTTTTTTTGTTATTTTTGGTCAAGAAATTTTTAAGATGAGAAAATACTACCTTTTGGGGATTTTTACGGGAATCCTTTCTTTATTTATTTATTCTTGTTCTTCCAATGATAGTGAGGAGTATGTGGAACCGAGCCCCGTTACGGTTGATTTAACACAAGTGCCTTATGCAAAGCTATCGGATTACCACTTTTTCAAAGCGCCCATGAGTGCTATGGTACCCGAAAAAGACGTGCATATTTACGAACCTATCAGTCAACTTTTTACGGATTATGCCCACAAAAAACGATTTGTGTGGTTGCCGCCTGGAACAAAAGCAACGTACAATGGAGACGGTTCGGTTTTGGAATTGCCCGTAGGCGCTGCCATTATTAAAAATTTCTATTACGACGAATTGCAACCCACCAATACGCGTAAAATCATTGAAACCCGTATCATGATTCGCAAATCCAACGGTTGGATTTTTGCGGAATACGTCTGGAATGACGAACAAACAGAGGCATTTTTTGATTTAAACGGAAGTAACCGCACGATTACTTTTACAGAAAACGGGGTTCAAAAAACAGCCAATTACCGTATCCCCAATGAAGCGCAGTGTGTAACTTGTCATAAACTACGTGATCCTAACACGAATATTTATTCCAATTCTCCCATTGGAATCAAACCCCAAAACATTAACTTTAACTACAACTACGGCGCTGAAACGAAAAATCAGTTGGCCAAATGGAAAGAATGGGGCATTTTAGAAAGTAATGCACCCATTTCCGATCCGGCAACCGCCATGGTCGATTATAAAGACGTATCAAAACCCCTTGAGCAGCGCGTGCGTTCCTATTTTGACATCAATTGTGCGCACTGTCACAGCGAAAAAGGACACTGTTATTACCGCCCCATGCGCATGAGTTTTGATGAAACCAATAACAACTTAACCAATATGGGCGTCTGTGTTCCCACGGCTGACTTGCAAGATTTTCCTCCTGCGTTAATTCGAATTGTTTCGCCCAATAACATCAACCGCTCGATGTTGTATTACCGACTAAACACTGAAAACGAAGCTTTTATGATGCCCTTACACGGGCGTTCCATCATCCATGAAGAGGGTGTATTACTCGTAAAACAATGGATTGAATCGCTTCAACCGTGCAACTAATAACCACTTAACAACTTTATGAAAAAAATTACTTTATTCCTATCTTTCCTTTTTGTAGGATTGACGCAAGCTCAGGACACCTGCGCAACTGCATTACCCATTACCGCGGGAACCCATGTGGTGACTGCCGTAAATGGTACCGACTTACCCCCTGCCTATTGTGCAGACAACGGAGCCTTGCCCGCTAGTGGAAAAGCGGAATGGTATACCTATACCCCAACGCAAAACTACACCGTGACCATCACGTCTGACATTGCCGCCAATTCGCCACGAGTAGATACCCGTGTGCATATCTTTACAGGTTCATGCGGTTCAATGGTGTGTTTTGATGGTGATGATGATAGCGGTCAGAATTATTCTTCGGTGGCTACCTTCAACGTAACCGCGGGAACAACCTACACTATCGTTTGGGACAACCGCTGGACAAGCAACGGGTTTACCTTTCAATTAATTGAAAATCCTGTCGTGGTTCAACCGACAGCACCCATAACGTACAATGCACAAACGGTTTCTACCATCAACAACCAATACAATATCTGTGTGGTTGATATGAACAATGATGGATTGGATGACATCGTGGGGATTAGTACCGGAACGATGAAAATTCATTACCAAACCGCTACTCCAGGTACCTTCAACATTGTAAGTTATCCTTTTTCCAATGTAAACTTCTACCCTTCATGGAGTTTGGCTGCTGGGGATTACAACAAAGACGGCTACAATGATATTGTTTTAGGAGCAGGTCAAGGTTTATCTATCTTACGTTCTAGCAATAACGGTACACAATATACTGGAATTACTCCCGGAGAGTATATCTTCTGTCAACGCACCAACTTTGCCGATTTGAATAAAGACGGCAACTTGGATATCTTCTCGTGTCATGACATCAATGAAAATGTATACTATTTGAATGATGGCGCTGGAAATCTTACCTACTATCAAGCGAATGTAACGCCTGGCGCGATGGCCATCAGTAATGGAGGTGGAAATTATGCCACACTATTTACGGATTTTGACAACGATGGTGATTCGGATGTATTTATTTCAAAATGTTCTGGCCCTCCATGCCAATTGATTCGTTACGATGGCGGTACAACCTATACCAACGTTTCTGCAGCTACAGGAGTAAATGTCACTCCGATTCAAACATGGTCATCGGGAATTGCTGATTTTGACAACGATGGTGATATGGATGTGATTATCACGGCCAGTGCTGGATCACACCGTTTCTTTAGAAATAACTTCGAAACTACCGGTACGTTAAGTGCTTTCACCAATATTACGACGGGATCAGGTTGGGATACCAATACATCAACCAATATTGATAATATCGCTTACGACTTTGACAACGACGGTAAAGTAGACGTATTGGGTGGTGGAAACAAAATCATGTTCAACCAAGGAAACAACACCTTCCAAGGCGTAACTTACACAGGTATTGGTGTTGGGGCTGTGGGCGACTTAAACAACGATGGGTTCTTAGACATTCAAAACGGATCTACTATTCGTTATGCCGTTCCCAACGGAAACAACTGGTTAAAAGTTCGCTTAAACGGCGTACAAAGCAACAGCAACGGTATCGGAGCGCGCGTGGAAATCTATGGCGCTTTCGGAAAACAAATTCGTGACGTACGCAGTGGTGAGGGCTTCAAATATATGAGTTCTATCAATGCGCACTTTGGAATTGGTACCAACACAGCGATTACGCAAGTAATTATCCGTTGGCCTTCAGGGGTGGTTGATACGATCAACAACCCTACCATTAATCAATTGTTGACCGTTACGGAAGGGTCTACATTAAACAATCCTTCTTTTGACAACACAACTGTGAGTGTGTTCCCTATTCCAACACGTAACCTATTGACTATTAAAACACAAGAAGGATTTACAGCCGTTCAAGCGGAAGTGTACGACTTAAATGGACGCTTGGTCTTGTCGTCCAAAATTGAAAATGAGTCAATCTCATTACAATCTTTAGAAAATGGCAATTACTTGTTGATGGTTATGGATGCTAATGGGGCTAAATTCACGCAGAAGATTGTGAAAAACTAATACCAACCCAAAATAGAAAATACCAAAAAGCTCCGAGTACATCGGAGCTTTTTTTATAGGGTAACTTTTTCAAACGCATGCAGCTTGTCAATGTGCAACAATGTCTTTCTTTGGTAACCATCACGGGAAAACATGGGTAAAAAGCGAGCGCCATAGACAACCTCATCAAAGGTATACGAAGCACGTTTTACCACCGAAGTACTAAACATATCGTCAAATACTTTGATATAAATGATGAGTTCTCCTACCGTATCCTGAAAGTCATTTTCGGTGAATTGATACAACGGACTCTGTGGTGTAATCGGATGTACTAAGGTCCAATTAAGATTCAGTGCATTGATTTTATCCAACTCCAACTCCAAGGTGAAAAATTTGTTGACTTTTTGCCCGTTCTCCTCTACATGCATCCCCAAGGTAACCCGCGCCTCTGCCTCGGATAAATTGACATTCTTATACGGACACAAACGCAGCATCAAGGCGGTTCCGTCTTTATAAGGCGCAATCAACGCATTGTTGGAAAACAAAAGATGCGCTTTGGGTTGGCTAAACCGTCCGTAAAACAAACCCGTAGCGATGGCAAAACTCAACAATCCAAACAACGCTTCTACTGCGGCTACAAAACTTGCCAAAAATCCACGGGGACTCACATGTCCATACCCAACTGTGGTAAACGTTTGCACACTAAAAAAGAATGCCTGTCCAAAAGCATCCCAAGGCGATGTGGCAGTAACTCCATTGAGATGATCTACGCCAATGAGCACGTAAAGGGTAGCAAAAAAAGCATTTACCAAAAAATAAAACAAAAGGATGATCAATAGAAACTTCCATCGTGGCAATGTTAGCATCGTATGGTACCAGCTGATGGTGTCCAAAAAAGGAAATCCCGTAAGGCGTATATTGGCCTTACCCGATTTGGTAAAGAAACGTCCCCCATAACTGGAAGCATTCGTTCCTAAACCTGTATTGGCTTCTGTTTTGGCTTGTGTATTGAAAGTTTTTCGAAAATCCATAGGGGTTATTTTAAGGTAAAACTACACATTTTACACAAAAAAACCGCTCCGAAGAGCGGTACTATACTTATCTGGACAAATACATTTTTCGTCGGGAATACAGATCGTAAAACTGATCGTCTTTTAAATCCTCAATAAACAAAATACTCTCGCCAGTTGATTTCATTTCAGGACCCAAGGCCTTGTTAACGTTGGGGAATTTATTAAATGAAAATACCGGTTGCTTGATGGCAAAACCCTGTAACTTCGGATTAAAATTGAAATCGGTCACCTTCTTCTCGCCCAACATCACCTTGGTGGCATAATTCACATAGGGTTCGCCATACGCTTTAGCAATAAATGGAACCGTTCGTGAGGCACGCGGATTGGCCTCAATGATGTAGACGATATCGTCTTTGATAGCAAACTGAATATTGATGAGTCCCACGGTTTGAAGGGCTAACGCAATATTTTTGGTATGGTCTTTAATTTGTTGCATCACAAACTCTCCCAAGTTAAAGGGCGGTAAGGTCGCATTGCTATCGCCCGAGTGAATCCCACAAGGTTCGATATGCTCCATAATTCCGATAATATACACGTTTTCACCATCACAAATCGCATCGGCTTCGGCTTCAATCGCACCATCGAGGTAGTAATCCAGGAGTAATTTATTGTTGGGAATATGTTTTAAAATTTCAATCACATGTTCCTCCAACTCTTGTTTATTGATGACAATTTTCATCCCTTGTCCCCCCAATACATAGGAAGGGCGTACCAAGAGCGGAAACTCCAATTCATCAGCCAATTGCAAGGCTTGATCGGCGTTTTCGGCTACTCCGAATTTGGGATACGGAATATTCAATTCTTTCAACAAACCCGAAAAACGACCGCGGTCTTCAGCCAAATCCAAGGCATCGTAACTGGTACCAAAGATTTTGATGCCGTAGCGGTTTAATTTTTCCGCCAACTTCAACGCCGTTTGTCCCCCCAATTGTACAATCACGCCATCGGGTTTTTCATGCTGGATAATATCGTAAATATGCTCCCAAAACACGGGTTCAAAATACAACTTATCAGCCGTATCAAAGTCCGTCGAAACCGTTTCGGGATTACAATTGATCATGATGGTTTCATAGCCACATTCTTTGGCCGCCAAAACCCCGTGTACACAAGAGTAATCAAACTCAATACCCTGACCAATACGGTTAGGACCCGATCCCAATACTACAACTTTCTTACGGTCGGTGACCACACTTTCATTGGCGGTATAGCGTTCTCCGGAGGCCGTTTCAATTGCAGCTTCAAAAGTCGAATAATAATAAGGCGTTTGTGCTTTAAATTCAGCGGCACAGGTATCTACCAATTTGTACACGCGTCGTACATTCATTTCTTCCCGTAAACGGTACACCTGACTCTCCAAACAGCCCAACATGTGTGCAATTTGACGGTCGCCGTAGCCTTTTTGCTTGGCTTCCAAGAGCAACTCTTTCGGAAGGGTATCGATACGGTAGTTTGAAATTTCTTTTTCCAACAAATACAATTCCTCGTATTGCTTCAAGAACCACATATCGATTTTGGTAATCTCGTGAATACGACTCAACGGAATCCCCATTTGAATGGCATCATAAATGACAAACACGCGATCCCAGCTGGCATAGGTGAGTTTTTCGATAATTTGTTCGTAATTCTTGTACCCTTTTCCATCGGCGCCCAATCCATTGCGTTTGATTTCCAACGATTGGGTAGCTTTGTGTAAGGCCTCTTGAAAGGAACGTCCGATTCCCATGACCTCGCCTACCGATTTCATTTGCAAGCCCAGGGTTCGGTCGGCGCCTTCAAACTTGTCGAAGTTCCAACGTGGAATTTTCACAATCACATAATCCAAGGTGGGTTCAAACAAAGCCGAGGTCGATTTGGTAATTTGATTTTGCAATTCGTCGAGCGTATACCCAAGCGCCAATTTGGTCGCAATTTTGGCAATCGGGTAGCCTGTTGCTTTTGACGCCAAGGCCGAAGAGCGCGATACCCGTGGATTGATTTCAATCGCCACGATATCTTCTTTTTCGTCGGGAGAAACGGCAAACTGCACATTACATCCTCCCGCAAAGTTTCCAATCGAGCGCATCATGTGAATCGCCATGTCACGCATTTTTTGGAAGGTACGATCCGACAAGGTCATCGCTGGCGCCACAGTAATCGAGTCGCCAGTGTGAATTCCCATAGGATCCATATTTTCGATAGAACAAATGATGACGACATTGTCATTTTGATCCCGTAGTAATTCCAATTCATATTCTTTCCACCCCAAAAGAGCCTTGTCAATCAACACTTCGTGTATGGGGGACGCTTCCAACCCGCGGGTTAGCAATTCATCAAAATCTTCTTTGCGGTGTACGAAAGCAGCTCCTGTTCCCCCCAAGGTAAACGAAGGACGGATCACGAGGGGAAATCCAAACTCTTGGGCGATTTCTTTTCCCTTCAAAAACGAATTGGCCGTCTTGGCGGGCGCATAGGGAATTCCGATTTCACTCAACAAGGTTTTGAATTGGTCGCGGTCCTCGGTAACGTTGATTGCATTGATATCAACCCCAATCAAACGTACCTTAAAATCGTTCCAAATTCCCTTTTCTTCCGCCTCCAAACACAAGTTTAAGGCCGTTTGTCCGCCCATTGTGGGAAGTACAGCATCGATGTTGGGATGGGCTTTGAGGATTTCGATAATCGATTTGGTGGTCAGTGGTTTAAGGTACACATGATCGGCCATAGCGGGGTCGGTCATGATGGTGGCAGGGTTGGAATTGATGAGGATGACCTCGATACCCTCTTCGCGAAGGGAGCGGGCCGATTGTGACCCAGAGTAGTCAAATTCACAGGCTTGACCAATGATGATCGGACCTGAACCAATAATCAAAACGGATTTGATAGCGGAATCTTTCGGCATGTGGTGTAGTAGTTTAGTCGTTTAGGTTGTGTGTGTCAAAATTAGTGGGTTTCCAAAACTTTTGAAAAAATTGGTGTTGCCAACTTATCATTAGTTATAAACAGCATAAAAAAAGGCGCTACCGATAAAAGTAACGCCTTATTCTATGATGGAAACATCATTATTATTTCTTGTGTCTTGGTTCAGAAGATACCGTCAACTTATGTCTTCCTTTGGCACGACGACGAGCAAGGACTTTTCTACCATTTGCAGTAGCCATTCTCTCCATAAACCCGTGTTTATTTCTTCTTTTTCTTTTCGAGGGTTGAAATGTTCTTTTACTCATTGTTCGATATCTTTAAAATCTGGTACTTGTTCGCTGTCTACGGCTTTTCAAAACCGAGTGCAAATATACAAAGCTTTTTATTACTTGCAAGTGCTTTTTTAAAAATATTTCAAATTCCTTTTACTACATTTGCAACCTAAATTTTACCCTCATGTTTCACAGAAATAGTAAGATCGTTTTAACCGTACTGATTTTTGCAGCAGCGGTATGGCAATTCACCGAAAACAACATTGGTAATGGGATTTTTTTGATTCTTGTCGCTTTGATTCCGTTGGCCTTATACTTCCGTAATGAGTACATTTTGTTGGCGTTTTTACAAATGCGGAAACAAAATTTCCCGGGTGCTCAAAAATGGTTGTCCAAAATTAAAAATCCTGAAACGGCTTTGATTCGCAAACAACAAGGCTATTACAACTATTTGCAGGGGTTGATGGTGTCGCAAACCAACTTGAATCAAGCCGAGAAATTTTTCAAAAAAGCCATTGAATTGGGATTGAATATGGACATGGACTTGGCGGTGGCCAAACTCAATTTGGCGGGGATTGCTTTGTCACGCCGCCGAAAAATGGAAGCCACCAACTTGATCAACGAGGTCAAAAAACTCGACAAGCAAGGCATGCTGAAAGAACAAATCACGATGATGAAAGAACAATTGAAACGCATTTAATGCAAGCCTTGACGGGGTAGGTTATTTTAAATGTTGAATTATAAATTATAAATTAGCGTGCTTACAAGTCCTACATGACTAACGTCCAACGACTAATGGCTAACGACTATTTAGTCATTCCTTAAAAAGCCACTATTTTAAATTTCGATTAAAATAGTGGTTTTATTTTTAGTGAAAAAGTTGAACAATAATTGTAACCAAAAAATAATTAGTTCTTTAATTTGGTTAAATCGGAGCTTTAGATTGT
>NZ_JAPZUB010000003.1 GCF_027533505.1 Flavobacterium sp.
AAAACCAAAAACACACAAACAACTTTCATTCAACTATATAAAATAAAACAAAAAAAAAAAAAAAATAATATATAAAAAAAAAAATTCAAACAATATTATGAAACAAAAAACTTAAAAAAAAACCGACTCAAGTTGTGAGACGGCTAGTTTTTTTATTCCTCCAAACTTGAGCTATATTTGTGCTATGAACGAAAACTTAGATCCCACCAATAAGGGCTACAACCCCGAAGAAATTGACCTCGAAAAGAAGTTACGCCCCCTTTCGTTTGACGATTTTACGGGTCAAGAGCAAGTACTCGAGAATTTAAAAGTTTTCGTTAAAGCCGCCAATCTTCGCGATGAAGCCCTCGATCATACCCTTTTTCACGGCCCTCCAGGATTGGGGAAAACGACCCTAGCCAATATTCTTGCCAACGAATTGGGGGTGGGAATAAAAATTACTTCAGGCCCCGTTCTCGATAAACCTGGGGATCTTGCAGGTTTGCTCACGAATCTAGAGGAACGCGATGTGCTTTTTATCGACGAGATTCATCGGCTCAGTCCCGTAGTCGAAGAATATTTGTATTCGGCGATGGAAGATTTTAAAATCGATATCATGATTGAAACCGGTCCCAATGCGCGCTCGGTACAAATCAATCTGAATCCTTTTACCCTCGTAGGGGCAACCACACGTAGCGGACTCCTTACAGCTCCCATGCGGGCGCGTTTCGGAATTCAATCGCGTTTGCATTATTATAATACCGAACTCTTAACCACTATTGTGCAACGCAGTGCCACCATTCTCGGCGTACCCATTGCTATGGAAGCGGCTATCGAAATCGCAGGAAGAAGCCGAGGAACCCCCCGTATTGCCAATGCACTCTTACGCCGTGTTCGCGATTTTGCCCAAATCAAAGGCAATGGAAAAATCGATATTGAAATCGCACGCTATTCGCTTCAAGCGCTCCATGTCGATGCGCACGGTTTGGACGAAATGGATAATAAGATTCTCACCACAATTATCGATAAGTTCAAAGGGGGTCCTGTGGGTCTCTCTACCTTGGCCACCGCCGTTTCCGAAAATGGTGAAACCATCGAAGAAGTTTACGAACCATTTTTAATCCAAGAGGGATTCATCATTCGCACGCCGCGGGGTCGCGAAGTCACCGAAAAGGCCTATCGCCATTTGGGCAAAATTAAAGGAACGTCACAGGGCGAATTGTTTTAGGGCATTCCCCCGAAAGCAACTCCCTGCGCCTATTCCCGTTTTCTCTCGGGGTCGGGCTTTCCGCAGTACGCGCCCTCCTCACGTCGGGCGGGTACTTCGCTGCAATCCCTAATGCACATGAACAACCAAAAACAACACTACAGTCAGTTTATAAAAGCCGAAGCCAAACGCCTTGGGTTTCTCTCTTGCGGTATTGCCAAAGCCGGTTTTCTCGAAGCCGAAGCCCCTCGTTTGGAACGCTGGCTCCATAAAGGCTTTCACGGTGAAATGCAGTATATGGAAAACCATTTTGATAAACGTCTAGATCCTAGGTTGCTTGTCGAGGATGCCAAAAGTGTCATTTCAGTGCTTCTCAATTATTTTCCCTCCGAAACGCAACAAGAGGATACGTACAAGATTTCAAAATATGCCTACGGTAAAGACTATCATTACGTCATCAAAGACAAACTAAAAGCGCTTTTACACAGTATACAAACCGAAATCGGAGCCGTTAACGGACGTGCCTTTGTCGATTCTGCTCCAGTCTTGGACAAAGCTTGGGCTGCCAAAAGTGGATTAGGATGGATCGGAAAAAACGCCAATCTTATTACCCAAAAAACGGGTTCTTATTATTTTGTAGCCGAACTCATCGTCGATCTTGAATTAGACTATGATCCGCCCACTACCGATCATTGTGGAACTTGCACCGCTTGTATTGACGCTTGTCCCACCCAAGCTATCGTGGCTCCTTATGTGGTCGACGGCAGCAAGTGCATTTCGTATTTTACTATCGAACTCAAAAATCAATTGCCCGAAACCATGAAAGGCGCATGGAATGACTGGGTCTTCGGTTGTGATGTATGTCAAGAAGTGTGTCCTTGGAACCGTTTTGCAACGCCACATCAAGAACCCCAATTTAATCCGCATCCCGATTTACTCTCTTTTTCCAAAAAGGATTGGGAAGAAATAACAGAAGATATTTTCAAAGAAGTTTTTCGCGATTCGGCAGTAAAACGAACCCAATACCAAGGCTTAAAACGCAATATTGACTTCCTTAAATAAATCCTTCATTTGTTTCACGATTCCACGGATACTTTTACCTTTGTCATGATGCAAATTGTGAAAAATGGATAATCAATCGAGTAAACGCCGTGCGGCACTTTTATACCATGCCAAACCCACTCCAGGCAAAATAAAAATTGTTCCTACCAAAAAATACGCCACGCAAAGAGATTTGTCCCTGGCCTATTCCCCGGGGGTTGCCGAACCTTGTTTGGAAATCGCCAAAGACGTTAATAACGTATATAAATACACGTCCAAAGGGAACTTAGTAGCGGTAATTTCCAACGGAACGGCGGTCTTAGGTTTGGGCGATATCGGCCCCGAGGCTTCCAAACCCGTGATGGAAGGAAAGGCCTTGTTGTTTAAAATTTTCGCAGACATCGATGTGTTTGACATTGAGGTGGATACTAAAGATGTAGATGCTTTTATCGAAACGGTAAAAAACATTGCCCCCACTTTTGGAGGAATCAACTTAGAGGATATTAAAGCCCCCGAGTCGTTTGAAATTGAGCGCCGTTTGGTGGAAGAGCTCAACATTCCCGTAATGCATGACGACCAACACGGAACAGCCATCATATCTTCAGCCGCTCTTTTGAATGCCCTTGAATTGGCAGGTAAAAAAGTCAATAAAGTAAAGATTGTCGTTTCGGGAGCAGGTTCAGCCGCCTTAGCTTGTGCCAATTTGTATGTGCTTTTGGGCGTTAAACCCGAAAACATCATCATGTTTGATAAAGACGGGGTGCTGCATAAAGACCGCGCCGATCTATCCGACTTACAGCGTCGCTATACTACCGCCAAACCTGGAACAACTATGGCGCAAGCCCTCAAAAATGCGGATGTGTTTTTGGGTCTTTCTGCAGGAAATATCTTGACGCCTGAAATGCTATTGGCGATGGCCAAGAATCCCATCGTTTTTGCGATGGCCAACCCTGTACCTGAAATCGATTATAATGTAGCGATTGCCACCCGAAAAGATATTATTATGGCTACGGGTCGCTCGGATCATCCCAACCAAGTGAATAATGTTTTGGGATTCCCGTATATTTTTCGTGGCGCCTTAGATGTTCGCGCCACCAAAATTAACGAAGCCATGAAAATGGCCGCCGTAAAAGCCTTGGCTTGCTTGGCCAAAGAATTAGTGCCCGAGCAGGTAAATATTGCCTACGGGGAAACAAAATTGGCATTCGGACGCGACTATATCATTCCGAAACCTTTTGACCCGCGCCTAATTTCACGCGTTGCCCCCGCCGTAGCCAAAGCCGCTATGGAGTCGGGAGTAGCACAACAACCGATTACCGATTGGGAACGCTATGAAGAGGAATTGATGGAACGTATGGGTTCGGATAATAAAATGGTGCGATTGCTCATCAACCGCGCAAAAACCGACCCCAAACGCATTGTGTTTGCTGAAGCCGATCAATTGGATGTACTCAAAGCGGCTCAAATTGTCTATGAGGAAGGGATAGGAAAACCTATTTTACTGGGTCGGAAAGAAGATATTCTAGAGTTGAAAGAGGAAATCGGTTTTGACGCCGACATTCCTATTTTTGATCCCAAAACCAAAGAGGAAGACGAGCGTCGTATGCGGTATGCTGAAATCTTTTGGAAAGAACGTCAACGCCGCGGCATCTCTTTGCTGGATGCACAAAAATGGATGCGCGAACGCAACTATTTTGCCGCCATGATGGTTAATGAAGGCGATGCTGATGCCATGGTTTCGGGGTACTCTCGAAGTTATCCCTCGGTGGTTCGCCCCTTAATGCAATTGATCGGAAAAGCGCCCGGGATTTCGTTGATTGCTACTACCAATATGATGATGACAAATAGGGGCCCCATGTTCTTATCAGACACAGCCATCAATCCAGACCCATCTGCCGATGATTTGGCCAAGATTGCTTTAATGACCGCCAAAACGGTTCGTATGTTTGGAATGGAACCCGTGATTGCCATGGTTTCGTTTTCCAATTTCGGCTCATCTACCCATGAAAGTGCGCAAAAAGTGCGTGATGCGGTTGCTTATTTGCATAAATACTATCCCGATTTGATTGTCGATGGGGAGATTCAAACCGATTTTGCGTTGAATCCCGACATGTTGAAAGCGAAATTCCCATTTTCAAAATTGGCAGGCAAAAAAGTCAATACCATGATTTTTCCCAATCTAGAGTCGGCCAATATTACGTATAAATTACTGAAAGAACTTTACAAAGTTGATTCGGTAGGCCCCATTATGTTGGGGATGGACAAACCGGCACATATTTTTCAACTAGGGGCCAGCGTAGAGGAAATGGTAAATATGGCTGCTGTAGCGGTGGTTGATGCCCAAGAAAAACACAAACGGCTCCGCGATATGGTGATAAAAAAGTAAGGTTCTTGTTTAGAAAAGTCCCTAATTGTTAATTTTTTCTATATTTGGACATACGATTTTAAGATGATAGCACATATTCACGGAAAATTAGTTGAAAAAAATCCTACCGAAGTGGTGATTGATTGCCAAGGGGTAGGCTATCACATCCATATTTCGTTACACACCTATGCGTTGTTGCCGCAATCCGAGTCGGTGAAGTTATTTACCTACTTGCTCATCAAAGAGGATGCGCATCAACTGTTCGGGTTTATGGAAAAATCAGAGCGCGAGTTGTTTAAATTGTTGTTGTCCGTATCGGGAATCGGTGCTGGAATTGCGCGAACGATGCTCTCTTCATTAGATCCAAAACAAATTATTGCAGCCATCGGCAACGGTGATGTGGGAACTATTCAATCCATCAAAGGTATTGGGGCCAAAACAGCCCAACGGGTAATCCTTGATTTGCGCGATAAAGTGTTAAAAATCCATGATATCGGGGAAGTTTCGCCCATTTCATACAATACAAATCGGGATGAGGCGTTATCTGCTTTGGAGGTTTTGGGCTTTGTTCGTAAGAATGCCGAAAAAGTAGTGGATAAAATCATGAAAGAACAGCCCGATGCCAACCTAGAAACCATAATCAAACAAGCATTAAAAAACCTATAACTGTTGAAAACAAACAGCCGGAATAAATCATTATTACGAATACTTTGTTTTCTTTTTGTGTTTTTTGCCTTTTCAACACAGGCCCAAACAACAGAAGAGGAAGACGACGAAAAAGCGAGAGATACCATTAAAGGATACAACACCGGAGCCATTAAATTAAATGACCCGAAAAGTGTTGTAGAAGCCTATACCTATGACCCTACCATAGATCGATACGTTTTGACCAAAACCTTTGAAGGGTTTAACATCAATTATCCGATGTTTTTAACCCCTAAAGAGTACGATGCCTTGGTATTACGGGAATCGATGCGGGCTTATTTTCAAAAGAAGTCCAATGCTGCTGAAGGAAAAGGAACAGAACAAGACAAGAAAGACTTGCTCCCGCGGTATTACGTAAATTCCAGCTTTTTTGAAACCCTTTTTGGAAGTAACACCATCGATATCAAGCCCACTGGATCGGTAGAAGTTGATCTAGGGGTGCGTCATACCAAGCAAGATAACCCCGCTTTTTCACCGCGGAACCGTGCCACAACTACATTCGATTTCAATCAGCGCATCAGTATGAGTTTGATGGGAAAAGTAGGAACGCGTTTAAATGTAAATGTCAATTACGACACCCAATCTACTTTTAATTTCCAGAATTTAATCAAGTTGGAATACACGCCAACCGAAGACGATATCATTCAGAAGATTGAAGTCGGTAACGTTAGTATGCCTTTAAACAATACGCTAATTCGTGGAGCGCAGAGTTTGTTTGGGGTTCGTGCCCAACTGCAATTTGGAAGAACAACCGTAACAGGGGTGTTTTCAGAGCAAAAGTCGCAAACCCGAACCGTAACCTCACAAGGAGGCGGGACGATTCAGAATTTTGAACTTTTCGCACAAGAATACGATAACGATCGTCACTTCTTCTTATCGCAATATTTCAAAAATCGCTACGATTTTGCTTTACGAAATTATCCCTTTATTGACAGCCGGGTACAAATTACCCGTATTGAAGTTTGGGTAACCAACCGTCAAAACCGAATCAACACTACCAACAACAACCAACGAAACGTAATCGCTTTACAAGATTTAGGGGAGTCTCGATTGACCGACACGTATAGCAATACGCCACTGAATGATAACCAAGTAGTGGCCGTCGATCCGATTGAAATCACCAATGGATTTTTTCTAACCCCAATTGATAGTCCTTCCGACAACTCCAACAACCGGTATGATCCCGCTTTAATTGGAACAACCGGATTGCTTAATCAAGGTATTCGTGAAATTTTTACTGCCGGCAATGGATTCAACAACGTAAATCCAGTAAACGAAGGGACCGATTATGCCAAGTTGGAAAATGCACGAAAATTAAATCCCTCCGAGTATACTTTTCACCCCCAATTGGGATATATCTCTTTGCAACAACGCTTGGCCAATGACGAAGTTTTAGCCGTTGCTTTCCAGTATACCGTGGGTGGTCAAGTATATCAAGTAGGGGAGTTTGGAACCGATGGCGTTGAAGCAACGCAAGTTGATACCGGAGGAATTCCCGCGACACAATCGTTGATCGTAAAAATGTTGAAAAGTACGCTAACGTTTGTCGATAAGCCGATTTGGGGCTTGATGATGAAAAATATTTATCAAATTCCCGGGGGGTTCCAGTTGCAAAAAGAGGATTTTAAATTCAATATTCTTTACACAGATCCTTCGCCTTTAAATTATATCGTAGAGGCTAGCCCCACAAGTCCACTGCCCAACGACGTTCGCGAAACGCCTTTACTTCGCGTTTTCTCTATGGACCAATTGAATTTTGCCAACGACCCACAAACAGGCGGGGATGGTTTTTTTGATTTTGTTCCCGGACTTACCATTGACCAGCAAAACGGCCGAATTATTTTTACTAAAATCGAACCTTTTGGACGTTATTTATTTGAAAAATTACGAACTGCACCTGGGTCATCGGAAAACTATCTAGGCGACCCAACCTCTTTGGCAGATTTTAACCCCAACCAAGCGAAATACGTATTCCGAACTTTATATACAAGTACACAAGCCGCAGCGTTGCAAGACAGTGAAAAGAATAAATTTCAATTGCGCGGTCGATTTAAATCTTCGGGAGGAGAAGGGATTCCCATCGGAGCGTTCAACGTTCCGCAAGGATCGGTTATCGTTACGGCGGGAGGAAGACGTTTGGTTGAAGGGGTCGATTTTACCGTAAATTACCAAGCGGGACGTGTTCAAATTTTAGATCCCTCCCTACAAGCATCCAATACACCTATTGAAGTTTCGGTTGAGAACAATTCTGTCTTTGGCCAGCAAACACGTCGCTTTATGGGGATTAATGTTGAGCATAAATTTTCACCCAAAGCCTTAGTGGGCGCCACGTTTTTGAAAATGACGGAGCGTCCGTTCACCCAAAAATCCAATTACGGTCAGGAATCTGTTAACAACAGTATGTTTGGGTTGAACACGAGTTTGTCTTCGGAAGTTCCATTCTTAACTCGTTTAGTGAATAAATTGCCCAATGTGGACACGGATGTTCCTTCAAACGTGTCGTTCCGTGGGGAAGTTGCTTTCTTAAAGCCCGATGCGCCTATTGGTGACCGGTTTAATGGTGAATCGACTTTGTACGTAGACGATTTTGAAGGATCACAAACCAATATTGATTTACGTTCCCCATTGTCGTGGTTTATAGCCTCTACACCAGAACGCCCTGCAACCGGAAATGTGGATTATCCTGATTTTAATGGAACACAAAATTCGATAGATTACGGATTTAAACGCGCCAAAATTGCATGGTATACCATTGATCCTGTATTTTACACGCAACGTCCTTCGGGTGTTTCCCAAGATGATTTATCGCTCAACAGCACGCGTCGTATTTTCAGTTCAGAGCTATTTCCGCAAACGGTTATCGCACAAGGACAATCGCAAGTGGTGAATACCTTGGATTTAACCTATTTTCCTCAAGAACGCGGTCCCTATAATTTCAATCCAGCAGCGCAAGCAGATGGAACATTGCCTAATCCCGATACCAATTATGGGGGAATCATGCGAGCGTTGAATTCAACCAATTTTGAACAAACCAATGTCGAATATATCCAGTTTTGGATGATGGATCCCTATTTTGATCCGACCAATCCTGGGGCGGCTTCCGATCCTTCTAATGTGGGTCAGATTTATTTCAACCTCGGTGAGATTTCTGAAGATATCCTCAAAGACGGGCGTAAGTTTTATGAAAATGGTTTAGGGCCTGGGCAAATTACCACCAGTAATTATTGGGGAAATATTCCGGCCTCGCAATCTTTGATTTATGCTTTTGATACTGATACGGCCAACCGTAATGTGCAAGACGTAGGATTGGATGGGCTTAGCGATAATGAAGAGGCGGCCAAGTTCCCTGGATTTGCCTCATTCCCCGATCCGGCGGCAGACAATTACAATTTTTATTTAAATGCCAATGGAGGTGTTTTGGATCGCTATAAAAATTACAATAACGTTCAAGCCAACTCTCCCGTAGATGTTACCGACACCAATCGAGGTTCGACCACTATTCCTGATGTAGAAGATGTCAATCGGGATAATACCATGAATACGATCAATGCGTATTATGAGTATAAAATTAATATCAGTCCAAGTGCGCTTTCAAATGTTGGAGCCAACTTTATTACAGATATTCGTGAAACACAGGTAACTGCTGCCAACGGAAATACAGTTCAAGCCCGTTGGATTCAGTTTAAAATACCCGTTACTGCACCTGCCAATACCATTGGAAGTATTTCTGATTTCCGTTCTATTCGTTTCATGCGAATTTTCATGACCAAATTTAACCAACCAGTTACCATTCGTTTTGGGACATTGGATTTGGTTCGAGGCGAATGGCGACGTTTTGAAAACACTCTTGATCCTGTCGATACAGATGTCACTGATGATGGAACCAATTTTGAGGTTCAAGCCTTAAACGTTCAAGAAAACGGTTCGCGTAATCCTATTAATTACGTTACTCCTCCGGGTGTTCAGCTAGAACAGTTGATGCAAAACAACACCTTGATTCCTCAAAATGAACAATCGTTGGCATTACGCGCTAGTGGCTTAGGTTTGGAGCCTGGCGATGCTCGTGGGGTGTTTAAAAACGTCAGTGTCGACATGCGACAGTTCAAAAAAATCAAAATGTTCTTGCACGCTGAAGCGCTTCCTGACGAGCCAAGTTCAATTGAAGATAATGAGCTTGTGGGTTTCATTCGCTTTGGAAACGATGCGTCAGAAAACTTTTATCAGATAGAACTTCCGTTAAAAAAATCGCAATTCAACGTTAATAATCCCGATGCGGTATGGCCCGAAGCCAACCAAATTGACGTATCGCTGAAGTTGTTGACCCAATTAAAAGTGTTGGCCTTGAGTCATATCTATACTTCGCCTGGAGAAATTTATTTTAAAAATGAAGATGAACTCGACAATTCCTTGGTTGGCAAAGTCAATAAGGCCCGTTTGGGTATTCGAGGGAATCCTAATTTTGGTTTGATTCGGGTTTTAATGGTGGGAATTAAAAACAATACCCACATCCTGAACACTGTTGAACACCCACTCAATCCGAGAAGGATAAAGGGAGAGGCGTGGTTCAATGAGTTGCGTATTGCCGATATGGACAATAAAGGCGGTATGGCTGCTGTAGCCAATTTGGATGCGAATTTGGCCGACTTTGCAAATATTTCAGCGACTGGACGCATGAGCACCATTGGTTTTGGTTCGATTGATCAAGGTCCTAATGAACGTAGTCGTGAGGAGATATTGCAGTACAATATTGTGACCAATATGAGTTTGGGGAAATTGTTGCCCAAGAAATGGAACATGAATGTGCCTTTTAATTATTCTGTTGGGGAAGAGATTATTACACCTAAATACGATCCATTCTTCCAAGATATCGAGTTGCAACAATTGATTGACAACACTCAAGATGAGGCGCAAAAACGCAATTTCCGCAACCGAGCGATTGACTATACCAAGCGTAAAAGCATCAATTTTATTGGGGTTAAAAAAGACCGTGGAGAAAAACAAAAACCACGTTTTTATGACATCGAAAACGTGACGGTTTCCTACTCGTACAATCAGGTGGATCGCAACAATTATGAGCTGGAAAACTTCCAAGATCAACAAGTAAATACCGCAGTGGATTATACGTTTGCCTTTCAAAACAAACCCGTGGAGCCTTTCAAAAAAGTAAAGGCTTTCCAAAAAAGCAGTTATTGGAAATTGTTGAGTGATTTTAACTTCAACTTTTTACCTTCTAATATTTCTTTTAGTACCAACATTAACCGTCAGTTGAATCGTCAGCAATTCCGCTTGGTTGATGTAGAAGGAGTAGGGTTGCAAACCTTATTTCAAAGAAATTATTTGTTCAATTACCAGTACGGATTCAATTACAATTTGACCAAGTCATTAAAGTTGAACTTTAATGCGACGAGCAATAACTTGGTCCGTAATTTTATGGATGAGAATAATGTACCCGACAATACGTATACGCTTTGGACGGACTTTTGGAATCCGGGATTGCCGAATACCCACAATCAACAGTTGACTATCAATTACGAAGTGCCGTTGAATAAAATTCCGTTCCTGGCCTTTATCAAACCAACGTATACATACAACGGTACATTCACCTGGCAACGTTCTTCCATCGCATTATCTTCGTACACCGATGCCAATGGAGAGGTGTTTAATTTAGGGAATACCATTCAAAATTCTGGATCACACAAGTTGAATACGGCTTTCAATATGGATGCCTTGTATAAATACATTGGGTTAACCAAGACCAAAAAGAATACCAAGACCACGCAAACAGGTCCCCCAAAACCAGGGCAAAAAATTACAAACACCGCTGTAGCTCCACAATCGGAGCGCAGTCCTTTTGTAGAGGGGTTAATCGGTATTTTAACCAGTGTAAAAAATATTCAAATCAATTACACCGAAAATCAAAGTACAGCCTTACCAGGATACACGCCGGGTCTCGGATTCTTTGGTTCGGCCAAGCCCTCTATGGCATTTGTGTTTGGGTTGCAAGACGATGTGCGTTTTGAAGCGGCCAAACGCGGCTGGTTGACCAATTTCCAGGATTTTAACCAAAATTATACTGAGGTTATCAACCGTACGTTGGACATGACGGCTAATATTGATTTGTTCCCCGATTTTAAAATCGATTTGGCGGCCAATCGCACTTATGCCACGAATTATACAGAGCAATATGATGTAAGTCCCGATGGGACCTACAATTCAAGGTCGCCTTACAATACAGGGAACTTTGCGATTTCGACCAACATGATTACCACCTCGTTTATGCCTAGTGACGAGTTTGGTTCGGAAGCATTTAATCGATTCCGCGAAAACCGTTTTGTAATTGCGCATCGTTTGGCCGAAGATTATTATGGGAATACTACCTATCCGCTCGATGCAGAGGGGTACCCACAAGGATTTGGGAAAAACAGTCAGGATGTCTTATTGCCCGCTTTCTTGGCGGCCTATACAGGGCGTGATGTCAATAAAGTGTCAACGGGAATCTTTAGAGACATTCCCATTCCGGGTTGGAATATTAAGTACAACGGATTAATGCGGTATAAGTTTTTCAAAGATCGCTTCAAACGTTTCTCGATTCAGCACAACTACAAAGCATCCTATACTATCAATGCCTTCCGTTCAAATTTAGACTATGTAGAAGGTGCCATAAACCCTGCCAATAACAATTTCTTCCAGCAAACGATTGTAGGAAATGTCAACTTGGTGGAACAATTTAGTCCGCTTTTCCGCATTGATTTTGAAACAAAAAGCTCCTTTAAGTTGTTGCTTGAAATGAAAAAAGACCGCGCCTTATCGTTCAGTTTTGACAACAATTTATTGACCGAGCAACAAGGTGTTGAGTATATTGTTGGAACAGGATTCCGTTTCAAAGACGTGATTATCTCTTCGCGTTTGGCCGATAATCCCACCGGAGTGATTAAGAGTGATATAAATGTGAAAATTGACTTCTCTTACCGTAACAACAAAACCATTGTGCGGTATTTAGATTATAATAACAACCAGTTGGGAGGCGGTCAAGACTTATGGTCAGCCCGAGTTACTGCCGATTATTCGTTCAGTAAAAATTTAACGGCCATTTTCTTTTATGATCATTCATTCTCTCAAGCCGTTATTTCAACTTCATTCCCGATAACCAATATTCGAACTGGATTTACGTTGCGTTATAACTTCGGAAATTAAACCAGTTGAAATGCAAAAAATCATTTTTCAATATCGGAATTAAGTGTACCTTTGAACGTGTATTTTTAAACCAACAAACGAATGAATATTCCTTCTAATTTGAAGTATACCAAAGACCACGAGTGGGTTTCTTTGGACGGCGATGTAGCCACCGTAGGCATTACCGATTTTGCGCAACGTGAATTGGGTGATATTGTTTATGTTGAAGTTGAAACACTCGATCAAACCCTCGCAAAAGACGAAGTTTTTGGTACCGTTGAAGCGGTAAAAACCGTTTCTGATTTATTTCTCCCATTGTCGGGTGAAATTATTGAATTTAACGATGCTTTAGAGAGTACGCCAGAAACGGTAAATTCGGATCCTTATGGTGCCGGTTGGATGGTGAAAGTTAAAATTTCTGATGCCTCTGAGTGGGATCAATTGATGGATGCCGATGCCTACAAAGCGTTGATTGGAGCCTAAGATAACATATCGTTTATTACTAGCGCTTTGTTGGACCGCACTCATAACGTGGTTAAGTTTGGGTTCAACAGGAAGTTTTGGACAAAGTATTCCAGTACCCCAAAAGGATAAAGTAGTTCACTTTTGTTTCTACTTGGGGTTTGTTTTTTGGTGGGGGAACTGTCTGCAAAGAAAGTCAAAACGAGTGCTGCTTTGGGTTTGGCTTGCCGCAGTAGGATATGGAATTTTGATGGAAGTTTGTCAATTCGTTTTCACACAAAATCGCTCAGCGGATTTTTGGGATGTGCTTGCCAATACCCTAGGGGCTAGCGTTGGATTATTGCTCTTTTCTCCAAAAAAATAGTAAGCCACTCTTCGGGAGTGGTTTTTTTATGGAAATCAATGAAGCTGCCTTCATAATTTGTATTTTTGACCCTTATTGGTTATCGCTATGCACATTCGACACTATTTAGATGCTACCTACCTTAAATTGCCTGAGCAGGCCGGACTTTCCAAAGCCGACCATGAACAAGTGGTAAGAGCTTGTATTCAAGAAGCCATTGAGGAGGGTTTTAAGTTGGTGATGATTCGCCCCGATATGGTGTCCATGGCGCGAACGATGATTGATCAAGCAAAATCTTCGGTATTGGTGGGAACCGTGATTGGATTTCCAGAGGGGACAGCTGATTTGGAAGCCAAATTGCAAGAGGCACAACAGGCGATTGAAGATGGAGCCGATGAGTTGGATTTTGTGTGTAATTATACCGCCTTCCAATCAGGAGATGTGGCCTTAGTGCGCAAAGAGATTGTGGCCGGAACGCAGTTGGCTTGGTCACACCACAAAACAGTCAAATGGATTATTGAAGTGGCTGCCCTGACGGATGCTGAAATCATTCAGTTGTCGGTGTGCATAAAAAATACTATTATAGCCCATTTTAAAGAAGAAGTCTTTGCTCATGTTTTTGTAAAATCTTCGACCGGTTTTTATGAAACAAAAGAAGGAAAGCCCAATGGCGCTTCACGTGCCGCAATATTGATGATGCTCGAAAATTGTGCACCACTTCCGGTTAAAGCCGCTGGAGGTGTGCGCACCTATGAGGAGGCCGTTGAAATGATAAAATTAGGTGTAAAACGAATCGGAACGTCGGCGGCAAAAACCATTGCGCACGGCGGGACGACTGAAGCTGAATATTAAGTATGAAACGATTACTTGTTTTTGTGTTTTTTTGGAGTGGGTTGCTAACCATTTGTGCGCAAGGATTGCAACAAACACCTCCTGTTTTTCCGAATTGTAAGTCGGTCAACGAGGCTGATGCACAAACTTGTTTTGATCAAGAATTACAGCGGTTTATTTACCGTGAGTTCAACGTTAAGTCCAATTATCAGGGGACGGTAATTGTGGTTTTTGAAGTCGATCAATCGGGTAAATTCAAACCCTTGTATATTGATGCAGGAGATGCCGAAATCACTGCCGAGTGTCGCCGTGTATTTGAAAAGTTACCCGTGATCCAACCCGCGGTCTATGGAGGGAAAGCTACCTATTCGAAATACACCATTCGTTTTGATGTCCCGTTGCAAAATCCAGACGATACGCCCAAAGTAGTAGCCAAACAGCAACAATCCCTAGCTGTACCGACTACATTTCAAAAGGAAACGCGTACCATGGATTTAGATACAATGCAGTATCAAACGTTTACCAAACCCCAATACGATAGTAAACTTGCGATCCCTTTTTCCAATCGACTTTATGCTTCCTTTGATTGGGCAATGAATCAAGTGGGGGCCAATGCCCATACGACTTCAAAACCTTTTACCTTCAAAGAAGTGTCGAAATATTACAATTTACGGGAAGCCCATCAACAATTGATGAAGCCCAAATCGTCATGGTGGGGTAAAAAAATATGGAATGATGACTTGGTTGCCATTCAAGGCGATGATTATTGGTTTACATTGAATCCCGTGTTTGATTTTCAGGTAGGAAGCGAAACCTCTGGCGCTACCGATTATACCTTTGTCAATACCCGCGGAGTGCAAATTCGAGGTGGGTTAGGTAAAGAAGTCAACTTTTCGGCCACTATTTTTGAAAGTCAAGGACGATTTGCCGATTATTTCAATCAATATGCTATTTCTTTGCGCCCATCCGGAGGAAATCCAGCGACCATCCCAGGGATAGGGATTGCCAAAGAATTTAAAACCGATGCTTTTGATTTTCCCATGGCGGAGGCGTATATCAATTATGCTCCTGGGAAGTTTGTTGAAATGCAATTGGGGCATGGCCGAAATTTTATTGGCGATGGGTACCGGTCATTATTGTTAACCGACGGGGTGAGTCCGTATCCTTATTTCAAAATCAATACCACTTTTTGGAAAATAAAATATACCAATCTTTACATGTGGATGAAAGACACCCGTCCTGAAGTAACGGTTGATGGAACGTATGCTACGAAATTTGTTGCCAGTCACTACTTGAGTTGGAACGTTAACCGACGCTTAAACATTGGCTTTTTTGAATCGGTAGTATGGGCCAATCAAAATGACCGTGGCTTTGACATGAATTTTGTCAATCCTATTATTTTTTACCGAGCTGTTGAGTTTTCATCTTCTTCTCGTAGTGGAAATGCGCTTTTGGGGCTCACGGGGAAATACAAATTGAGTAATAGTGTAAATGCTTACGGGCAATTTTTGTTGGATGAATTTTCCTTGGGTGAAATTCGTGCTCAAAATCAGAGTTGGAAAAATAAATACGCCTATCAATTGGGCTTAAAATATTACAATGCTTTCAATGTAGATAACTTAATGTTGCAGTTGGAATACAACTTTGTTCGTCCTTATGTTTATTCACATAGCAATGTGCTAACGAATTACGGGAATAGTAACCAAAGTTTAGGGCATCAATGGGGAGGTAATACCAAAGAGTTAATTGCTATCGGGCGGTATACGCATGGACGCTACTATGCTTCGGCCAAGTTGCATTATGGAATTCGTGGTTTGGATATAAACGGCTTGAATTACGGCGGTAATATTTATTTAAGTTACAATGACTTCCGTCCTACAGATACTGGAGTTGTGGTAGGACAAGGTAACGAAACGATGGTGTTTATTGCCGATTTGCAAGCGGGTTATGTAATCAACCCTACAACCAATTTAAAGCTGTTTGCCAATCTAATTTTTAGAAATTTTGATCCCGCCACGGTAACTGATACGGTTACGTCATCGGCTACGACATGGTTTTCGATTGGTGTTCGTACAGACATCTTTAACTGGTATTTTGATTACTAAAATCTTCAAGAATATTTATGCTTTGTTTTTTGTCATTTCTTTTGGGATAGACTACTTTTGCACGACTTAATTGACATTTGTAAACAAAGTATCGTTGGACACGCATTCGACATCGTTGCACCCTTTAAAATTGTTTCGAGATTTTAAAGAAATCACTAAAGCGTGCTTAGCCGTGAGTGTCGTGTTTTCTTCCATTGCAGGTTATTTACTAGGCATCAGTGAGGCCCATCCGTTCAATTGGATGACTTTGTTGGTGTTAGCGGTAGGAGGGTATTGTATGGTTGGTGCTTCCAATGCGTTTAATCAAGTCATTGAAAAAGATTTAGATGCCTTGATGGACCGCACCAAAAACCGTCCCGTTGCATCAGGTCGTATGGCACCCAACACGGCCTTATTTGTAGCGAGCTCCCTTACCATCACGGGTTTGGTTTTGTTGTATATCATTAATCCTAAGTCGGCTATGTTTGGCGCGGTGTCCATTTTTTTATACACCAGTGTCTATACCCCCTTAAAAGCCGTTACTCCCTTGGCCGTATTTGTTGGTGCATTTCCAGGTGCAATTCCTTTTATGTTGGGATGGGTTGCTGCTACAAACCATTTTGGTATTGAAGCGGGGACCTTATTTTTAATTCAGTTTTTTTGGCAATTTCCCCACTTTTGGGCAATTGGTTGGTTCTTATTTGAAGATTACAAGAAGGCCGGTTTCTTTATGTTGCCCACAGGGCAGCGGGATAACCGCACTGCCTTGCAAATTGTGTTGTATACATTTTGGTTGATTGTAGCTTCGGTATTGCCTGCATTTGGGTATACGGGGCAGCTTTTTATTAGTCCCATTGCAACGGTTTTGGTCGTGTTGTTGGGGTTGTGGATGCTGTTTTATACGTTTCAATTATACCGTTTGCGCACCCCAAAAGCAGCTCGTGTACTCATGTTGGTGAGTGTTGGGTATATTACATTATTACAAATCATTTACATCACGGATAAATTTCTACGTTAATATGACAGTACAAGAAGAACAAGCCCGCTCAGCGCGCTCCTATAAATTGTTGTTGATCTTCGGAATGATCAGCATCGTTATGCTTTTTGCCGGATTAACAAGCGCCATGGTGGTTAGTAAATCCCGCCCGGATTGGTTGACGAATTATCAAATTCCACAGGCCTTTACCATCAGCACAGTGCTCATTTTGTTGTGTAGTTTGACATTTCACTTGGCAAAACGCACCATTAAGCAAGACCAGCGTAGTAAAACTTCGCTATTTTTAGGGTTGACATTGGTTTTAGGACTGGGATTTGTTTACTTCCAGTTTGAAGGGTTTGACGAGCTGTTTGCCGACCGTCTTTTTCCTACAGGGAAGTCAGGATCGGTCACGATTGCGTTCCTTTATATCTTGGTTTACGTACACTTAGCGCACCTGTTGGGAGGCATCTTATCATTGTTGCTAATTATTTATAATCATTTTAAACAAAAGTACACTGCTGCTCAATATCTTGGAATTGAGCTGGGTGCGATATACTGGCACTTTTTGGATGCTTTGTGGCTCTATTTATTTTTGTTTTTGTATTTCTTTAAATAAGAAAAAAATGTAAATTTGGAAACTTTTTAACTATTACGTACTTATGGGATCGACAGTTACTACAAACAATGGTGTAGCTAATGTTTGGAATGGCGGAGGCGCCGAGCCGTTAGGAGCGAGTTATGGAAAGATGATGATGTGGTTTTTCATCCTTTCCGATGCATTAACCTTCTCAGGATTCGTTGCGGCTTACGGTTTTTCAAGATTTAAATTTATCGAAACTTGGCCAATTGCGGATGAGGTGTTCACCCACTTTCCGTTTATGCACGGTGTATCTATGCCGATGTATTATGTGGCCTTCATGACTTTCGTACTTATTTTTTCCTCTGTTACCATGGTTTTGGCTGTAGATGCTGGACACCAAATGAAACAAGGTAAAGTTGCCATTTACATGTTTTTAACGATTATCGGAGGTTTAATCTTCGTAGGGTCACAAGCTTGGGAATGGAAAAACTTCATCAAAGGAGAATACGGTGCTATTGAAACCAAAGGAGGAAGTATTTTACAGTTTGTGAATGCTGAAGGAAAGCAAATTAAGTTAGCTGATTTTGCAGCTACTTTACCAGAAGAACGTGAGCAGCTAACGCGTAGTCGTGCTACCTGGTTTATGTCAGAACCTTCTTTACCTACGTATTCTGTTAATGAAGTAATTGAAGGCTTCAAAAAGAATCCCGATATTTTGATCCGTACAGAAGTCATCTATTCGGAGGAAACGGCTAAGCATTCTATCGGAGCTCACCCTTCTTTAAACAAGATTAAACATAAAACTATTTTGACGCGTGAAGAGTCGTTAAGACGAATTAATGAGGCGAAAATAGTTATTGAAGGGGCTAACTTACACCGCAATGAATACGGAAGTAAGTTATTTGCTGATTTCTTCTTCTTTATTACAGGTTTCCACGGTTTCCACGTATTTTCAGGAGTTGTCATCAACATCATTATTTTTATCAATGTGTTGTTGGGTACCTACGAGCGTAGAAGAACTTATGAAATGGTTGAAAAAGTTGGTTTATACTGGCACTTTGTAGACTTAGTTTGGGTATTCGTATTTACCTTCTTCTATTTAGTATAATTAATTAAAAGCGAATCATGGCACACGAGCATACATCAAATACAAAACGCATCTGGGTTGTTTTCGGTATTCTTTCCATTATTACTATTGTCGAAGTATGGTTAGGGATTGAAAAGCCAAAATCATTATTCCACTCGAACTTTTTATCCATGAATTTACTGAACTGGATTTTCATCATCCTAACGTTAGTGAAGGCATACTACATTGTGTGGGCTTTCATGCACATGGAAGGTGAAACAAAAGCTTTGCGAAGAGCCGTAGTTTGGACAGGTATTTTCTTAATTCTCTATTTAACATTCATTCTTCTAACTGAGGGATTCTATGTCTTCACCGTGTTTAGAGATGCCACGATTAAATGGAATTTTTAACAGCATATTAATTACAGTTGAAGGTACGCAATAGCGTACCTTTTTTTTAATTTTGTAAGCAACTTGTTTAGTTCATGAAAAAGAATTTAGTGCTCTTCGTCCTTTTTGTTTTGCCCATCGTGGCTTACTTGTTCTTTGCCTCTGGCGTCAACAGCTTTGCGAAGTTACCTACTATTACCCCTACTATTCCTGACCTTCAAGAATGGAAAACCACAGAAGGGAAATCAGTGACCTTAAACAATAAAATTACCATCTTAGGATTTATCGGTTATGATGTCGAGCACCACAAAGGCGGTTTTTTTAATTTGTATGAAAAAATTTATGCCCGCAACAAAGAGTTTAAGGACTTCCAAATGGTGATGGTTTTTCCCGAAGGGACCGAGGCTGAAGTGACCAAGTTACAAACCAGTTTAAAGAAGTTAGGGCCTCAGGAAAATTGGTGGTTTGTTTTTGGCTCCCCCGAATCGATAAAAAGCTACTACAGCAAATTACAATTACAGGGCAGTCTCAATGAAAAATTAGGTACTCCCAACGTGTATATTGTAGATAAGAAGCGCAATTTGAGAGGACGAAAAGGGAAAAATAAAAAAGGGGAAGAGGAATACCAAGAGGGGTATAATACCTTTAAAGTATCCGACCTTTATAATAACATGATCGATGATGTGAAAGTCATTCTCGCAGAATACCGTTTAGCTCTTAAAAAGAATAACAAAGCCAATCGAAAAATCTAGTATGAAAAACAAATCGTATATCGGTATATCGTTTATTATCTTGATTTTCGGGATAATTTTTATACCCAAAATCGTTGATCGCATTAAAAATGGACAAACCGTTCAAAATGACCGTATGAGTTTGTCCAATGAAATCAAAGATGAAGCAGCCAAAAAGACCTTGGTTGTGATGGGGCAAGTACCCCAATTTTCACTTACTAACCAAGACAATAAAAATATTACTCAGGATTCATACAAAGGAAAAGTCTACGTTTTAGAATTCTTTTTCGCTAGTTGTCCAAGTATTTGCCCAGTGATGAATAAAAATATGTTGAAATTACAACAGCAATTTGGTAAGAATCCCGATTTTGCCATCGCTTCGATAACCATAGATCCTGAAAAAGATACTGCAGAAGTATTGAAAGAACATGCACAATCATTAGGGGTTACCATGAAAAATTGGCATTTTCTAACGGGAGATAAAGCAACTATTTTTGATTTGTCCAATAAAGGGTTTAACATTTATGCTGGGGAATCCAAAGACAAAGTCAATGGCGGTTTTGAGCATTCTGGTTTGTTTGCATTGATCGATAAAAAAGGAAATATACGCTGCCGTCGCGATGCTCAAGGAAATCCGATTTTGTATTACGACGGTTTGGAAGCCCCTGGCATTAAAGCCATCAGTGAAGACATACAACGCTTATTAAATGAATAATTATGGACGTTAAACCTACATTAGAAACTAAATTTAAAACACCGATTATCGTTGTTTCTATTCTTATCCCGATTGTCGTCGCGGTATTGTTTTCTTTCAAGTTGAAGGACTTTGGAATCAATGTAGAACCGCTCTCTTTTTTACCGCCTATTTATGCAGGAATCAATGCGGTTACAGCAGTATTGTTGGTATGGGCGGTGCTTGCAATAAAAAATGGAAATCGCAAAACACATGAGCGTTTGATGACTGCTGCGATTGCTTGCTCTGTCGTGTTTTTGGTGATGTATGTTGCCTATCATCTTACTTCCGAATCGACTAAGTTTGGCGGTGAAGGAGACATTCGCTATGTTTACTTCTTTATCTTGATAAGTCATATCGTTTTGTCGGTAGCGATCATTCCTTTGGTTTTATTTACCTATGTTCGCGCCTTATCGCAACAGTTTGACCGCCACCGTAAATTGGCCAAAATCACTTTTCCGTTGTGGTTGTATGTAGCCGTGACGGGTGTTATTGTATATGTAATGATTGCACCGTATTATGCGCATTAATAATCGTTTGTTTTTCGCACTTTTTCTGCTCCTTTCGACAACTCCGTCAGCCCAAGGACAGTGTGCCATGTGTCGAGCGTCTTTAGAAAGTTCAGGAAATGTGGTCAAAGCCGAAGCAGTCAATGACGGAATCGTTTACCTTATGGTGTTTCCGTATATTCTTGTGGCTGTAGTGGGCTATGTGGTATACAGTATGTTTCGTCGGAAAAAGGTCAAGACGACTTAATCCATTCCGTCTACACGGACATTCATTTTTCCACTTCCATTAATGAAAGCAATGATAAAATCGTCCGTGAGTTCTATTTTATCAAAGTCCAACTCCAAAATCGATCCATTCACAAACACGCCTTTCATGGGCGAATAGTTGTTTAGGTAAGTTAAAAGATTCTTTTTTCCCTCCTCCATGTTAGGCTGTATCGAGTAGCGGCATTGCGCTTGTATTTTGCGTAAAATGTATCCTTGCAACAACCAATTTGCAGTCTTGGTTAGAATCCCTTTCGTGTTTAACACATAGTCCATTTCTTCAAAGTAAATTTCTTTGGAAACCGCATCATATTTGGGTATCCCACTCAAATAAATGGTCCCGTTGAGACTGCCCGCTAAGTCCAATGCAATAATCATACGGCCATCTTTGCCCCATAATTCAACATTTTGAACTGTTATCACGCGTGAACCGGACTTAAATTCTTGCCCTTTAAAATTACCTGTTATGATTTTTGAGGCATTGTCATAGGTTGTAATCGCGGCAATACTAACTACGGTTTTATCTCCCACCATTCGTGCCGATTTGAATCCGATGCTTTCACGGTCAATCCCTTTTTTGGGTTGCTGTCCCACCCAAGTCGTCATGCCGCATTTTAATCCCAGGTTCATGGTAATCTTGGTTTTGTCCAAAATAGCATCGGTAACTTGAACTTCATTGGGTTGCAATTTAAACCAAGCTTGGTAAGTTTCACTAGTGAGGATAGGATTACTAAGGGTTTCTAATACATTTAGCACATAGGGTTTAAAATCACAGGATTTAGTAATGGCTTCATCGATTTTTTGGGCAATCTTTTTCTTAAACAACGATAAAGCAGGACTAATCAAATACGTTATCGGAACCTTTTTACCAGCCACAGTCATCGTGGGACTCTCCTGCCACGCGATGTCCTCAATAATCGACTGGGTTCTTAGTTTCCAATTGGAGAGTTGCACTTGACTGCTCAAGGTAATTACGCCGTTTAAATCAAATTCTTTGGTGTCATTTAATCCCAGAAAATCAGTGCCATACTTATAATTGACCCAAATCTTTAGGGGGAGCACCGATTTAATTTTCCCCTGATTTTCTTGCAAGCGAATAGGGGCTGTTTTCCAGATCTTCATTTGAATGTTGTCGTCTTGCAAATTAGGGTCTTCATACACCAATTCGGCAAGGGTTTTATTCAATTGCTTTTCAATTTCAGTAAGCGTAATCTCCAGCGGCATGCTCACCATCGAACTCGTTGTTTTGTAGGCAAAGTCGGGATTGTTGCTGCGAACGGGTTTTTCGGCCAAAATTTTTTGAGGACCCGAACATGAGGTGGTGATAAGACAGAGAACAAGCGGCAATACGAGGTAACGTAGTTTCATGAAAAACGAAATTAATTTGGATGTGAATGTAACAAAAAAAGCGGAATGACGTCTGATAAGCAAACAAAATTGGATAGGAATTAAAGCAGTTCTTCTACTTTTGCTGTTCCAAGAAATCTTCAGAGGTTTATGAATAAATGGATTATAAAAACCGTGCTATGGGTGTTTTTGTGTAGCGCCTTTCAGGGGTGGGGACAAACCAAAACCTGGACGCTTCGTGAATGTGTTGATTATGCATTGAAAAATAATATTTCTATCAAACAATCAGAACTGGATTTGCAAAATGGACGTGTCGCTAAAAAAGATGCGATAGGTAATTTTTTACCTACCCTAAATGCCAGTGCCTCCCATTCGTGGAATATTGGTTTGAACCAAAATATCACCACGGGTTTGTTGGAAAATCAAACCATTCAGTTCACGTCTGCCGGACTTAATTCAAGTGTGGCGATTTACAACGGGTTACAAAATATGAATCAATTGAAGCGCGCCCGATTAACCATTTTGGCCGCACAATATCAGTTGAATAAAATGCAGGACGATGTAGCGTTGAACGTTGCCAATTCGTATTTGCAAATTCTTTTTAATAAAGAAAATTTAAAAGTACAACAAGAGCAATTGGCCAATGATGAAAAACAGTTGCTTCGTGCAAGTGAAATGGTTAAATCGGGGATGATTCCACGTGGCGACTTACTCGATGCAGAAGCTACAGTAGCAGCCGATCGCCAACGGGTAATTGCCGCACAAAACACGTTGTTTTTGTCCAAATTAAGTTTGGCGCAATTGCTGCAATTGGATGATTTTCGCAATTTTGATATTGCTGAGGCTAACTATGAGCCGTCGTTGAGTCCAACACTCTCAGAAAGTCCAGAAACGATTGTCAAAAAAGCTTTGGGAGAACGCGTGGAGTTGAAAATTGCACGTACCAATTTAGAGGCTGCCGAACGCGATTTGAAGATTTCCAAAGGGGCCTTGCAACCCAGCATCAACGGATTTTATAGTTTCAGTACCCGTGCTTCCAATCAACGGCGTATTTCCAGTTTTATAGTCGACCCCAACAATCCTACTAATACCATCGGATTTGTTCCAAGTACCGGCGAAGCGGTAGTGGCGCCTAATTTTATTCCCATTCAAGGAAATCCATTGCCCTATTTTGATCAGTTTAGTCAATTTAAAGGGAATAGTTTTGGGGTTCAAATGACGATTCCCATCTTAAATGGATTCCGGTCTTCCAATGCGGTGACACGGGCACGAATCGCTTTAGAACGCGCCCGAACCAATGAAAAACAAACTTCCCTCGATTTGGAGCGAACCGTTTATACAGCCATCACGGATGCCAAAGGAGCGCTACAAGCTTATGAATCGGCGCAAACGGCCCTGAATGCAAGAAAATTGGCCTTTGACTATGCAAAAGAGCGTTTTAATGTTGGACTTTCTAATAGTTTTGAGTTGAGTCAAGCGCAAACCTTGTACACCAATGCGCAATCGGATTTGGTACGTACGAAGTATGACTATATTTTTAAAGTTAAAGTTGTCGAATTTTATTTTGGAATTCCCATTGTGGAGAAATTATAACAATCATGAGTAGAAAAAAAATCTTTTTATGGGGTGGTATTGTCTTAGGAGTAATCATCGTATTAATGGTGTTGTCTTCCAAAGGTGTTTTTGGTAGCCGTGAAGAATTGAAAGAAGTGGAAGTGGCCAAAGTAGATGAAATAACGATTATCGAAACGGTCTCGGCTACAGGAAAAATACAACCCGAAATTGAAGTGAAAGTATCTTCTCAAGTGTCAGGAGAAATTATTGCTTTACCCGTAAAAGAGGGGCAAATTGTGAAAAAAGGAGATTTGTTGGTCAAAATTAACCCCGACATTTATACCTCCGGGTTAAACCGCACCGTTTCCAATTATGCGGGAACCAAGGCGGGACTTTCACAAGCAGATGCTTCTTTTAAAGAGGCGCAAGCGAGTTATGAGCGCAGCAAATCATTGTTTGAAAAAGGAATCATTTCTCGTGCCGATTGGGACAAAGCGATTGCAGCCTTTGAAGTAGCCAAAGCCAACAAACAATCGGCGTATTACAACGTACAGAGTGCTAATGCCTCAGTCGTCGAAGCCAAGGATAACTTAGGCCGCACCACCATTTATGCACCCGCCGATGGTACAATTTCGGTACTCAATGTTGAGTTAGGAGAAAAGATTTTAGGAACCCAACAAATGGCTGGAACCGAATTGCTTCGCGTGGCCAATTTAAACAATATGGAGGTTGAAGTCGATGTGAATGAAAATGATATCGTAAAAGTCAATATCGGTGATGAGACCAATATCCAAGTCGATGCGTATTTGAAAAAAGAATTTAAAGGGGTAGTCACCAGTATATCAAACTCAGCCAGTACCGGAACGACCGCCGATCAGGTGACCAATTTCAAAGTAAAAGTGCGAATTCTTAAAGAGTCGTATGAAGATTTACTAAAAGGGAAACCCGCAACGTATTCACCTTTTCGCCCAGGAATGACAGCTACTGTTGATATCATTACCAAACGGAAAGAAAAAATCATAGGCGTACCGATCAGTGCTGTTGTGGTTAAATCAGATACACTGCCCAAATCTATACTAGATGTTCCCGAAGATGAGGAAGCCGCCAAAACAGAAAAAGTAAAATCGAAGTCGGATAAAAAACTAGAATGTGTTTTCGTAAAGGTCAAAGACAAAGCCCGAATCCGTGTGGTAAAAACGGGTATTCAAGACGATACCAATATCGAAATTCTTACGGGATTGAAAAAAGGCGATGAAGTCATTATCGGACCTTACAATACCGTCTCCAAGGACTTAAATTCGGGCGATAAAGTGAAACTTAAATCAAAAGTTTAATTCCTCATGGCTTTATTGTTGTGTTTGGAAACGGCTACCCGAAATTGTTCAGTAGCCTTAGTCCGAGACGGTCAGGTAATCGCAGTACGAGAACATGCTGAAGAGGGCTATACCCATGCTGAAAAGCTCCATGTATTTATAGAAGATGTTCTTCAGGAGGCTGGGGTCTTGGCGTCCGAATTGAATGCCGTTGCGGTGAGTAAAGGCCCTGGATCGTATACCGGACTTCGTATTGGTGTTTCGGCAGCCAAAGGATTGTGTTACGCCTTGCAAATTCCATTGATTAGCGTGTCTACGTTACAAATTCTCGCTCATGCGACTTCAGTAGATGAAGGTTATATCATTCCGCTTATCGATGCGCGTCGCATGGAGGTATATACAGCGGTTTTTGACGCGTATGGGAAACCGTTAAGTGCGGTAGAAGCGATGATTTTAAGTGAAACATCTTTTGAAGCATGGCCCGGGCCTTGTACGTTTGTAGGCGATTGTTTGCCCAAAGCCAAAACCGTACTTTCCCAGCCGCGTTTTCAATTTTTGGAAGCCATTACATTCCCCTCTGCGCAAACTATGGCTGAACTTGCAGCAACCCTTTACCAAGAAAAACAGTTCGAAGATGTGGCGTATTTTGAGCCGTTTTACCTCAAAAACTTTATGGTAAATCCCTAAGCTCTAAGCTGGATTTTCACGAACGAAAGGCTGAATGGTAATGTTTTGCGCATCAAAAGCCGCTTTACATTGCTCAAGGATATCGGAACACACTTCCCCAAAATCATCATTTAGGGTCCAAGGACGAATTCCTAAGTGAATGGCACTATCCGATAAATCTTTAACAATCACTTCTGGTGCAGGATCTTTAAGCACTTTTGGATGGTTTTGCATGACTTGTAAAACGGTTTCTTTGGCAGCTTTGATATTGGTTTCATACGAAAGCGAAAAGACTAAGTCTGCTCTTCTTTTACCCGCAATCGAAAAATTGGTAATAATTCCGTTGGATAAAATTCCATTGGGAATCATTATAGTTTGGTTATTTCCCGAAATAAGTTTGGTAACGAATATTTGTATTTCGGTCACCATGCCACTTGCGCCCTGTGCTTCAATCACATCACCTACACGAAAAGGTTTAAAAAGAATGATCAGTACACCCCCGGCTAAATTGGCCAATGACCCTTGAAGAGACATTCCAATGGCTAAGCCTGCTGCCCCGAGAATGGCGACAAATGAGGTAGTTTCAATGCCAAGGCGGGAAATAAAGGTGACAAAAAGCAAGGCGCGCAGTCCCCACAAGAGGCAACTCGATAGAAACTCAGCCAACGTGACTTCCATTTCTTTTCGGGCCATGATTTTTTTGGCCAAACGGGTTATAAAACGAATTGCATAGAGTCCTAAAACCAATACAACTAATGACGAAACTAGGCGAGGGGCATAGTCAATCAGCACGTTGTAAAATTCAATAGAGTAATCTTTTACAGATGAAACATAGAGTGCTCCCACTGTACGCATAGTATTAAATATTTTTAAGGTTGATAATTTCCTGTTCGGTTAGCGGTCGGAAAAATCCACGGGGTAAGTTCTTTTTTGTTAATCCAGCAAACGAAACACGGTCTACTTTAAGCACATCATATTTTAAGGCTTCAAAAAGTGCACGCACTACTTTTACATTGGCAGTACGGAGTTGAATACCGATTTCCGTTTTGGGTTGGTTTTCTATGTAACTAATCTCATCCACGTTCACGCGGTGGCCTTCCAAGGTAATTCCTTTAGCAATTGATTCCAAATCTTCATACTTCAGGTTACGGTCCAAACTTACTTGGTAGATCTTGGTGGCTTTGGGTTGAGGTTTTGAAAATTTTAGTATAATGTCACTGTCATTAGTCAACAGCAATAATCCTGTAGTGTTTTTATCCATGCGTCCCACAGGTTGTAATTTGGCGCGGGAAACTCCTTTTAAAAGTTCCAAAACATTGCGAGAGTTTGCGCTATCATCGCCAGAGGTCGTGAAGTTTTTGGGTTTGTTGATGAGGTAATATTCTTTTTTTTCTGGGCTAACTTCTGTGCCGTCAAAATTAACAATATCCCCTGGTTTGACTTTATACCCCATTTCAGTAATCACTTCCCCATTAACTTTCACATTACCCGAACGAATGTAAATGTCGGCATCTCTACGGGAGCAAATCCCAGAGTTGGCAATGTATCGGTTTAAGCGAATCTCATCGGGATTGCTTTTGGGAGCTGGTGCTGCTTTTTTGGGTGCAGCTGTTTTTCGTGGGGGTTTGGATTCCCGATTAAATTTTGAATTTGAGGTCGGTTTTTTACCAGAGCGGTTGGAATTCGAACGTTGCATGCACTTACTTTTTGGCAAAGATACTTCTTTTCCTGCGTTATAGGGATACGGATTAAAAATCAGTGGGGATTACAGTGTATTTATGGTCTAAAATAGCTTCGAGTACCTGTGGATCGGTATTGGTTAAAAAACGGTGTGAGGGTGGGGTAGTTGGTTTTCGTAAGCCTACAGTTTGTTCCAAAACCCGTTGCGTTTGACGCGCTACAGCTTCTCCCGAGTCGATAATGGTGATGTGTGGGGGTAAAATCTTTAGAATTTGCGGAATTAAATAAGGGTAATGGCTACATCCTAAAACCAAGTAGTCGATGTTGGCGGCTATCATCGGATGTAAATATTGGTGTAAAAGGGTTTCCATCGCAGGACTATCGATTTGACCGTTTTCTATAAGTTCTACCAAACCGTGTCCAATTTGCTCCACAAAAACTACATCTTGGTACTGTTGCATGCTTTGGTGAAATAAAGCGCTGTTTAAGGTGCCTTGCGTAGCAAGAATTCCAATTTTATGGGTTTTTGAATGTAAGGCTGCGGGTTTAATGGCGGGTTCAATACCGATAAATGGAACGTTATAACTCGCGCGTAATTCCTGAATGGCGTTGGTGGTCGCAGTGTTGCAAGCGACGACAATGATTTTGCAATGGTGGTCCAATAAAAATTCGGTGTTTTTGCGACTCAAAGCGATGATTTCAGCTTTGGATTTCACGCCATAAGGAGCATTTTTACTATCGGCGAGGTAAAGTGTTTCTTCGTGCGGTAAAAGTTGGTGAATGGCTTTCCAAATGGATGTCCCGCCAATTCCCGAATCAAAAAGGCCGATAGGTTGATTATTCTCCATACACAAAGGTATAAAAAAACCCGAAGGGTTAGCTTCGGGTTGTATTGTAGGGATTTCAATTAAAATCCTAAGTCTTTTTTTACGTCAGCGGTAATGTCTGGACCGTCTGCCAACAATAAGCTAGATACATCCATAACATATTGGTACCCTTTTGCTTTTCCAACTTTAGAAATAGAGGCTTTAATTTTGTCTACCAATGGCTTCATTAATTCCCCTTCTTTCTTTTGCAAGTCGTTTTGAGCATTTTCTTGGAAATCGCTGATACGTTTTCCCATATCTTGCATCTCTTGTTGACGTGTTTGGTTAACCGCATCGGATACAGTAGCTACTTCTGCTTCATATTTTTTTGCTTTCGCTTGGTATTCCTCTACTAAAGTTTTGTATTCCTTACTGTAGTTTTCGCCCAATTTTTCCAATTGTTTACGGGCTTCGATCATAGCAGGCATTTTCGACGTAATATCATTGACATCCACATGAGCGGTTTTGGCCTGTGCTTGAGCAGTTTGCATTCCTAATACAGCGACTACGGCTAAAAGGGCATTTTTGAATAGTTTCATCATTTTTAATTTAATTTAGTGAACAATTTTATTTTAAGGTTTTGCAGTCTTCACACTGTCTCTCGCTTTTTTGGCGGCTTCACGTGCTTCTAACTGTTGTTTGCGTTTTTCTTCGGCTGCTTTTTTACGCTCATCAATAATTTTTTTACGCTCTTCTAATGATTTGTTGCGTGCTTCATCGCGTTTTTCTTTTTCAGCGGCGGCAGCTTCTGTTTTTTCTTCTTTTTTCTGAGCGGCATTTGGGTCTTGAGCAGCCGTTGGTTTGGCTGTATCAGAAACTGTGCCAGTTTTTTTATTGTTTTTTTCTTCTAGTTGTTGTTTGCGTTTTTCATCTGCTTCTTTTTTACGGGCTTCAGCGGCTGCTTTTTTATCTTCAATCAATTTTAGACGGGCAGCTTTACGCTCTTCCATTTGTTTCTGACGCTCCGTCATTTCAGGATTGTCAGCCATCATATCCTCTAATTTTTCTTTAGCTTCCTCTTCTTTAAGTTGCTTTTTGGACATTTGTTGGCGCCGTTCAGCACGGGTTAAAACACTAATGACGCGGTCGCTAAGGTCATGTTTTTTGGCTGCAAATAGCATTGTTAAGTCGGAAGATTTATCAAATACATAATCGTATTTTCGTGCTTCCGCCAAATCCTGCACGGCATTAAAAACTTGATCTTGGATGGGTTTTACCAAGGTGGCTTTTTGAACGATTAAATCTCCGTTGGGCCCAAAACGCTTTTGTTGGTAATCGATTAACTCTTTTTCTTGAAAAGCAATTTCTTCCTCACGCTCTTCGATTAACTCTTTGGTCAATAAAACACGTTCCGTTTTTAGCGCTTCTTTAAGTTTGGCAATGTCATTTTTTTTGGTTTCAATTTCTTGCTTCCACTTTTCTGCTTTTTGTTCCAATTGATTTTTTGCTTCCGCATAAGAAGGAACTTTGTCCAGGATATATTCCATATCGATATAGCCCACTTTAATCCCACGGGATTGTGCTGTAATCAATTGTGTGGCGGATAAAAGCACCCAAAAAAGAAGCGAAAACTGTTTTTTCATAACCGTTTGTGTTAGCATAGCCTAAGCAAATATACTAAAATTGTTGTCCAATAATAAAATGGGTCTGCCACCCTCCTTTTTGTGTGGTTCCTGGAATAAAATCGAATCCTTGGGCAAAGTCAATTCCCAACAATCCAAAGGCAGGCATAAACACACGAATACCGAAACCGGCTGACCGTTGTATAGCAAACGGATTAAAGCTTCTAAAATTGTTGAACGAGGCTCCTCCTTCTAAAAAAGTTAATGCATAAATGGAGGCAGCGGCTTTTAAAGTGATAGGATATCGTAACTCCAACGTGAATTTGTTATAGATACTTCCTCCTACATTTGAGGATAAGGATTGGTTGGGATACCCGCGTAACTGAATAATTTCTCGGCCATCCAAAGCAAAGTTGGCCAAACCATCACCTCCCACAAAGAAACGTTCAAAAGGAACAACCCCGCGCTCTTGATTGTAAGCTCCCAAGAAACCAAATTCGGTTAAACTGCGCAACACCAAGTTACCTTGAAGTTTGGTATAGGCATCGGCTTTGAACTTAATTTTATAGTATTCCAACCAGTTAAAACGCTTCTGGTCTACTTTGGCTTGATCCACATCGGCCTCTTGGAAGGTGTCGACCCGAGTGTATAGTCCTGTATTCGGATTTTGAGTAACGAAATCACCGACAGCAGGTAAAACATTTACATTAGGATCAGCCGTCATCGTGTTGGGGTCAAATCGTTTTTTGAATTCAGCTTGATTCGGAAGGTCGCCATAATCTACCCCGTTCCATAACGAATAGGGTGGAGAAAACTTGGCATTGATGCTAAATTCTGCCCCACGAATCGGGTAAATTGGGTTGATTGCTTTGTTGTTTCGGGTGAGACCCACACTGAATCCAAAGTTTCTAGAGGTACCATTACCAAATGTAAAAAGTCCTGTATTGTAATTGTTTAAGTTGTAATATTGGAAACTTAAATTGCCTGAGAGAATAAAAAAGTCATCGGGAATCGTAAGTCGTTTTGCCAAACCGATAGTTACCGAAGTGATGTCAAAACTACGCGAGCGGTCAATACTGTTAAACGACCCCGAGAAAAGGTATTGCTTACTTTGTGATACGGAGGCCGAGAAACTCACAGGTTTTTTTCCACCAAACCAAGGTTCAGAGAACGAAAAACTATAGGTTCTAAAGAAGGTACTCGCTTGTAAACGTAAGGCTAATTTTTGTCCGTCACCCATGGGCAAGGGTTTGTAAGCCGATTTCTTGAAAATATTGGCAATCGAAAAGTTGTTGAATGAAAGTCCTAGGGTTCCAATAAATCCACCGCCCCCATAACCTCCTTGGAGTTCAATCTGACTTGAGCCACGTTCGACCAAATTATATTCAATATCTACAGTGCCCGCTGTGGGGTCAACGTTTTTGAATTTTGGGTCGATGGCTTCTGGGTCAAAGAATCCCAATTGGCCAATTTCACGCACAGTTCGAACCAAATCTTCTTTGCTGTATTTTTCTCCGGGTTTCGTTCGCAATTCACGATAGATGACTTTATCATTCGTTTTGTCGTTCCCCACAACAGTGATTTTGTTAAAATACGCAATAGGTCCTTCGACAACGCGGATTTCAAAGTCAATGGAGTCTTTCTCCGTTTTTACCTCTACGGCATTGATCGTAGAAAAGAGGTATCCGTTGTTTTGGTATAAGTTGGTAATATCATCGCCATCGGGTTTACTTTTATCGGAAATGCGTTTTTCCAAGAGAACACCGTTATACGTATCCCCTTTTTTGATGCCCAACATACCTGATAACGCTTGGTCAGAATAGACGGAATTTCCTAAAAACTTAATGTTTCCAAAATAATACTTTCGCCCTTCCTCTACTTTGATGTTCAAGGCTAGTTTTTGCTTTTTGGTATCCAACCACACCGAATCGGAGACTATACGCGCATCACGGTATCCCTTTTCTTTGTATTTTTCTACAATAGATACCAAATCTTCATTGAATTTACTGCGAATAAATTTAGAAGCTTTGAAAATACGGATTGGGTTTTGTTGTTTCGTGCCTTTCATGGCCTTTCGCAACTTTTTGTCTGAAAATTTTTCGTTTCCTTCAAAGGTGATGCGGTTGATTTTGATTTTATCTCCTTTGTCAATCCCCACAATCATATTCACTTGATTGACAGTAGAATCCACGGGAGAAGTCTTTACAGACACTTTGGCGTTAAAGTATCCTTCTTTTTTATACTTGTTTTCGAGGTAGTTACGTGTTGTTGTAATTAAGTTTTCGTTGACAATTTTCCCTTTTGTTAACGCATTTTCTTTGATTAAGTCCTCGATTTTATTTTTCTTAACCCCATTAATTCGCACGTCATTTAGTTTCGGTAGTTCTGTAATGTTCAACTCCAAATCGATGGTGTCGCCCCGAATTTCACTAGCATAAAAATCGATATCACTAAAAAGACCAAGTTTCCCTAATTTTTTAATGGCATTACTAATTTGTTCCCCGGGTACCGTAATTTCTTGTCCTTTCTCTAAACCGGCAAAGGTGACTACGGTGAGTTCATTGTAACTAATTTTCCCGGTAACATTTACTTTTCCTAAAATGTATTTTTTTCCTTGGTCGAAAGGAATTCGTTCGGTGTTCTGTGCATTAAGGGCTTGAAACACTCCTAATAGTAGGATAGCGGTCCATAATAAGTAGCTATTTTTCATATTAGGAAGGGTTAATCTGTTCGCTGGTTTTTCCAAATCTGCGTTCTCTTTTTTGATAATTGATAATGGCTTCATACAAATGCTCGTCCGTGAAGTCAGGCCACAATACATCGGTAAAAAACAACTCTGCGTAAGCAATTTGCCACAACAAGAAATTACTGATTCTGTGCTCGCCACTGGTTCTAATTAATAAGTCAACATCGGGTAAATCATGGGTGTAAAGATGTTGATTAATAATGGATTCGTCAATAGCCTCAATTGAAATTATACTATTTTTAACTTTGTCGCTGATGTTTTTAACAACTTGAATTAATTCCTCTCGAGAGCCGTAACTTAGGGCTAAAGTGAGGGTCATATGGTTGTTGTTTTTGGTTTTATCCATCACTTCTAGTAACTCACTGCGCGTTCCTTTGGGCAGTAAATCAAGGCATCCGACCGCATTAAGTCGAATGTTGTTGGATTGTAACGTTTTAAGTTCGGTTTTAAGCGATTTAACTAAAAGTTTCATTAACGTTTCTACTTCAATTTTGGGGCGGTTCCAATTTTCGGTTGAAAAAGCATACAACGTGAGGTTTTGTATCCCCAAGCGCGCGCAAGTTTCAACGGTAGTTTTAACCGATTTGGTGCCACGCTCATGGCCAAAAGTGCGCAACATACCTTGTTTTTTAGCCCATCTTCCGTTGCCGTCCATAATGATGGCAATGTGCTTGGGTAGATTATCGGTATTTACGTGTTGTAGTAAACTCATAGTTAGTCTGCGCAAAAGCAGGGTTTATTTCCAAAGGTATAGGTTAGGGTTACTCCCGTAAACACATACCAATCATTACTTTCTAAATTGCCATAACGAAGTGCTGCATACCGGTTGTTTTTGGGTTGACTTCCATCGAGGTTGTCAGAAAACGTATAACGGGCACCCACTTCAAAGCCCAAAATCCAATGGTCAGCAATATTCGTTTTTATGCCCACGACCATCGGAATGGCAAGCGTTGAACTACTTTTATCAGTTCTAGTTTCACGATTCACAGTATACAATTCATCATAAAAGGTATACGTTAGTCCTGTGAATACATAGGGCGTAAATTGGCGGTCCATTTCATGCAGGTCGAACTCAAAAAAATTGAATTCCATTCCTACAGCCAATTCGCGTACTGAATTTTCAAAGCGATTTCCTCTTCGCTGTCGTCCAGGAACATCGGAGTCCAAATCGTTGGCGCTAATTTTTCCCCAATTGAATGCGAAGCGGTAGGAATGACGCGGACTTCTATTCCACTTATACAAAAACCCAAAAACGGGTTCGTTTGGATTGATGTAATTTGTTTTACCTACCTCTCCAATGTAATTTGCTCCTCCTGCAAACACGCCAATTTCATGAATTTGCGCTTGTAATCCAGAAAAAGTCAATACCAATAACGCGATATATATTCGTTTCATCCAATGGAAAATAGCGTGCAAATATAATAATTATCATTAGTAGATAAACATCCCTTTTGAATAATAAAAATTATATTTTACACGGTTAAACCTTCTTTTTATAACTATTCACTGTTCGAAGGGTTTAACGGCAAAAAAAAGAGTGTAGTGTAATACAGGTGTTAATTTCGTTTATCCTCCCCCCAAAGGAGTTTGTTGCGTAAGGTTTTTAAAAAGCTTTCCTCTTGTATTTCGACCATTTTAATCGTAAAATCATTTTTCCGTATGGTTAATACATGTTCTTTGGTCAGTGTAATCAAACGGGAATCTAAGGATACTAAAAATTGATCTTCCCTTCCTGAAACGCGCAAACGGATGGTGGTATGATCGGGAATAACTAAAGGTCGTGCATTGAGGTTGTGAGGCGCAATGGGAGTAATTACCCAGCATTTGGCATCGGGCGTTAGTACAGGACCTCCGCAACTCAACGAATATCCAGTGGTTCCCGTAGGTGTGGCCACAATGAGACCGTCGGCCCAATAGGAGGTAAGATATTCATGGTCTAAATGGGTCTCAATGGTAATCATCGAAGTGGTGTCTTTACGGCTCATGGTCACCTCGTTCATGGCGAAATTGAGTGTGGGGATTATACCTTCGTCAGGAGTGATTTGAAGTTCCAACAACGTCCGTTCAGAAATAGTATAGCGTCGTTCCAATACCAATTGTAAAAATGCGTTGATGTTTTCTTTTTGAACTTTAGCCAAAAATCCTAAACGACCCGCGTTAATCCCTAAAATAGGAATACCCAAATCACGAACAAAAGTAGCGGCACGCAAAATTGTTCCGTCGCCGCCGATACTAATCATTAAGTCAAATCCCGATTTTAAATCTTCATACGACGAAAATGTTTTATACGATTTTTTGAGCAATTCATGTTCGTATAAAATCGTCAGAAAATCGGCCTCGATCACTAAATCGACTTGGTTTTCATTTAGAAAAAGAAAAATATCACGAATGATAGGACGGGTATCGTTTTGGTAATACTGACCAAAGATGGCGATTCTCATAAGATTAGATGTTCAGAAAGCGATCCAAATATTCAGAACGTTCTTTCAAGTTATTCAAAAACATATCATCGTGATGTTCCGAAACAATAGTATAATTGTAACGTCGGAACGTTTGAATAATGTCGTTCATGGGGCCAATGGCAATTTTGACGGTTATTTCCACTTGGTCTCCAGCCACATCTGAGATAAACGCCCCCAACATTTTGGCATTATTACTCTCTACAATTTGAGCGATCTGACTCATTGCATAGTCGTTTAAGCCTTTTTGAACTACAATAATTCCCCCTTGCTCTTTTAGAAAAGGCGTTTCATGGAAAAATTTGACAATATCCTCCAGCTCATAATACCCTAAATACTGATTGTTTTCATCGTCCAATACCGGTACAATGTTCGTGTGATTTTTTGCAAATACCTCCAAAACATCCAACCACATCATACTTTTCCGTGCAAAAAATCCTTCCAAAACATAACGGTAGTCTGAAAGCGGCTTGTCCATGTCAAACGTTTCTACATCGTCGGCGGCGATACAGCCAATGTAGATGCCTTCTTGCAGCACAGGGAAATTGGAAAATGGAACTTCCAAAAAAAAGTCTTGCGCGTCAGCAACGGTTTGTAAACTGTCTAAGGCAGCATGATCGTTGGTGATGTAATCATTGATGGCAGTCATAGGGAAGGATATTTAATGCAAAATAATCAATTTTTTCGTTCGGGTGTGCCGATTTTAACTTGTATTTTTGCATAATTAATCCACAAATACCATGACAAAACTAAGTGTCAACATCAATAAAATAGCCACGTTGCGTAATGCTCGAGGCGGAAATGTGCCCAATGTTGTTGAGGCAGCTGTCGCGATACAGCGTTTTGGTGCCCAAGGGATAACCATTCATCCAAGACCCGATGAACGGCATATTCGCTATCAAGATGCCCGTGATTTGCGCGGTGTAGTCACTACTGAATTTAATATCGAAGGAAATCCCCAGCATAATTTTATCGATCTCGTTCTCGAATGCCGTCCCGAGCAAGTAACCCTGGTGCCCGATGCCGTTGGGGCAATTACTTCCTCAGCAGGTTGGGATACCGTGCGCCACCAATCGTATTTACAGGAGGTGATAGCTGTATTTAAGGCTCAGGGAATTCGAACTTCAATTTTTGTAGATCCCGATCTAAAAATGATTGAAGGGGCCAAAGCTACCGGCACCGATCGGATAGAGTTGTATACAGAGCACTTTGCCCAGCAATATGCTTTGGGAAATGAACACGCCATTACGCCCTATGCTGCTGCTGCGCAACGAGCGGTAGATTTAGACTTGGGCGTGAATGCAGGGCACGATTTAAGTTTGGAGAACATTCGGTTTTTTAAGCAAAATATCCCCGGACTTTTAGAGGTTTCCATTGGGCACGCCTTAATATCAGAAGCTTTGTATTTTGGTCTTGATAATGTAGTGAATATGTACCTTCAAAAATTGAAATAAAAACAATTTTCAATTCATAACTCATAATTCATAACTCATAATTCATAACTCATAATTCATAACTCATAATTCTCAAAACATGTTGTTCTCTAGGATTGAAGGTGAAGGTAAGCCCTTACTTATTATTCATGGTTTCATGGGAATGTCAGACAATTGGAAGTCGTTTGCGCCTCAATATGCATCGCTGGGGTATCAAGTCCATTTGCTCGATTTACGAAACCATGGCAAAAGCTTCCACTCAGACGCGTTCAATTATGAAGTGATGATGCAAGATGTTGTAGCCTACGCCAACGAATATCAGTTGAATTCATTTGACATCATCGGACATTCTATGGGAGGAAAGGTAGCGATGTTGTTGGCGGTCCGTCATCCCGATCGGGTACGGAAATTAGTTGTTGCCGATATCGGACCCAAATATTACGCGCCGCATCATCACGATATTTTGGCCGGACTCAATGCTGTGGATTTTTCTATTCAACCCGACCGTGCCCAAGTAGAAGAAATGTTGTATCCCTACATTCCTGATTTTGGTACGCGCCAGTTTTTGATGAAAAACGTATATTGGAAAACACCCGGGCAGCTTGATTTTCGCTTTAATTTAAAAGTATTTAACGAGCAAATCGAAGCAGTAGGCGCTGCTTTGCCCGAGCATACGGTTTTCAATAATCCTACCTTATTTTTACGGGGAGGAAATTCGCGCTATATCGTAGATGCCGATTGGGAAGGCATTCAACGTCATTTTCCGCAAGCTGTATTAGACACAATTCCCGGCGTAGGGCATTGGCTTCATGCCGAAAATCCGAAATCGTTCTTTGAGATCACTGCACGATTTTTGCAAGAATAAATGGGTTCCTTAGGGCATAAAAAAAGGCTTCCGTTGGGAAGCCTTTTCTATTTATCAAAACTGAATTAGTTTTTGATTAATTTTTTTACAGCCAAACCTTCCGCAGAAGAAATGTTCAAGAAATAGACGCCTGCATTTAAATCACTCACATTTATAGATGTAGATGATGTTGCATCAGCGTTGAAAGATTTCACAATTCTTCCATTGATGTCAGTAATCTCAACTTTGTCAATCAAAATAGCGTCGTCTGAAGAAATATTGACGATGCTGTTTGATGGATTTGGGTACAAATTGAATTTGTTAGCTAAGAACTCACTGTTTGATAATGTACCAGTTACAGTAATGTTGTCTAGGAACATTACATATTGGTCGTTTCCATCATTTTGGAAAGCAATACGGAAAGATGTTCCCGCTAAACTTGCTGGAAGTGGCACTTCTCTATAACTACCTGTATTCAACTCGTTGTTGACATCAAGCAATAGCGTAGTAAAGTTTGCCACAGCATTACCTCCCGTTGGAGAAATCAAAACGCGGTAATCTTCCAAGAAATTGGCGCTACCTAAACTAACTGCTGCCCAGTTAAGGCTTAATCCAGTTGTTCCAGCGGGTACAGTGATAAGAGGTGATACAAGCCAATCGTTAGCAACACCAACAGGTGTGTACCATGAGTTACTTGCAATAATGTTACCATCCATTCCTGTTGCGGCTGCTGGGTAACCTGGATAATCAGGATTAGCACCTTGAATGTCAGCAAGTGATAGTACTGTCCAAGCATTCTGAACAAGGAACGATAGCGGTTCACCATCGGTTCCGTCAGGTCCCACAGGAGTTCTGTTGTCAAGGTTGTAAAGAGTCCATCCACTAACCCCAGGTCCGTTACCATCCCAATTTTCTTGGAAAATTTGTGCTGATGCCATAGAACCAGCCAATAATGTTAAAGAAAGTAATAGTTTTTTCATGTACATAAATTTATTAATTACAAAGCAAATCTAAGTAATTTTATTCTTTTACACAATTTTTTTACCTTTAAACCCAACAATTAAGTGTTAATGTTATGAAGAAACTTCTTGTGCGTGTGTTAGTTACCGCTCTTTTGGTGATGATTATTCCTTACTTTTTTTAAAGGAATTGTGGTCGATGCCTTTACTACAGCCTTAACTGTAGCGCTAGTTTTAGGGGTGTTAAACCTTTTTGTAAAACCTATTTTCGTCCTTTTTACCTTACCTATTACCGTGTTTAGTCTAGGTTTATTTTTGCTCGTCATCAACGGAATGATGATCATGCTTTGCGATTATTTTGTCGACGGTTTTGATGTCAAGAATATCGGTTGGGCCATGCTTTTTAGTGTGGTGCTTTCGCTCTCGCAGTCACTTGTTTACCGGTTGACTGAACTTAAAAAATAAGACTTTAAAAATCAATACCCTAAAACTTGGTCGGGTTGCAGAAAAATTATACTTTTGCAACCCGATTTTATATACTAAAAATTAGTTCAAACTCATGAATATTACAAGAAATAATGTGGACGCTTTGAATGCAGTAGTGACTGTAGAAGTGAACAAAAGCGATTATGCAGACAAAGTACAGGAAGTGTTAACCAACTACCGTAAAAATGCAAGCATCCCCGGATTCCGCAAAGGGGCTGTGCCCATGACGTTAATCCAAAAACAATACGGAAAAGCAGTATTATTGGACGAAGTGAACAAATTGTTGCAAGAAAGTTTGAACAATTACTTGGTGGAAGAGAAATTAGACATCCTTGGAAACCCACTTCCTAAAGTTACGGAAGATTTTAATTGGGATACTGACGATTTTAAATTCGAATTCGAATTGGGTCTTGCCCCTGAATTCTCCGTTGATTTAGGCGCTAAAACAAGCGTAGTAAAATATAATGTGATTGCCGACGAAACGATGCTAAACGCTCAAATCGCACGCATTCAAAAACAATACGGAAAGGTTATTGCCAAAGATAAAGTTGAAGAAGGAAATGATGTCGCCGGTATTTTTGCCAACGTAGAGCGTGGCATCAACAACCGCACTACGCTTGATCTAGAAGATCTTGCCGACAAAAAAGCGGTAAAAGCAATTTTGGGTAAAAAAGTAGGCGACGTAGTGACCTTAAACACAAAAGGCTTGTTCAATGACGATCATAAATTAATGGATGTCCTCAATATCGGTCACGATGACGTACACGGATTGGATGTCGAAGTGACCTTCACTATTGATGAAGTAATCGGATATGAGCCCGCTACCTTAGATCAAGAATTGTTTGATCGGTTGTTCGGACCCAAAGCAGTGACTTCTGTTGATGAGTTAAAAGCAAAAATCAAAGAAGATGCCGAGCGTCAATTCGCCCAACAAGCCGACCAAAAGTTCTTGAACGATGTGACGGAGTTCTTGGTAGAAGCTACAAAATTTGATTTGCCCGCTGAATTCTTAAAAAAATGGATTCAAACCACCGGCGAAAATCCAATCTCGGCCGAAGAAGCTGCTGCCGAATACGAACGCTCTGAAAAAGGATTGCGTTACCAATTAATCGAAAGTAAAATCATGAAGGACAACAACCTTCAAATTACCTTCGACGAATTGAAAGACTACACCTCCGGTTTGATCAAACAACAAATGGCACAATTCGGTCAAATGGATCCCTCCGACGAGGATGTACAAGGCATCGTAGCCCGCGTGATGTCCAATCAAGACGAAGTGCGCCGTTTGTCCGAACAAGTGATGAACCAAAAAATGTTGGATTTGTTCAAAACCAACGTGAAAGCCAAAACCAAAGAAGTGAACTACGAAGACTTCGTAAAAGCGATGTACGGCGAGTTGAAACACTAATTCAAATAATATTGCTATATTTGAGCGTCAAAGTCTCCTCGATTTTGACGCTTTTTTTAAATACGTTCTTACCGTTTTTGGGCAGCATTTCCGGCTTTTGTTTCGGTACCGTCGTGCCACTCGGTTGTTGTTCGGCCCCTCAGGCGCTTCCTTCGGTCGCGCTGCTGTTCCCACAACAACACGACCGCCACTTCCGGTGACCTTCACGACAATCCGGGCTGCAATTCCCTAAAAACCGTCACTTTGGCATTTCTATGAAAAGCGGTACAACCTTTGTACTCCTTTTCGCATCTAGTAAAAAGAATATTAATTCATTTCATCACAACCTATGAATTTCGGAAAAGAATTTAAAAAATTTGCGACGAAAAAGCACGGGGTCAACAGCCTTTACTACGACAAAATCGTAGCCGGTATGACACCCTATATTATTGAAGAACGTCAATTAAACGTTTCGCAACTCGATGTGTTCTCCCGTTTGATGATGGACCGCATCATCTTTTTGGGCACAGGCGTTGACGATTATGTGGCCAACATTATCCAAGCGCAATTGCTCTTCTTGGAAAGTGTTGATGCTTCCAAAGACATTCAAATCTATATCAATTCGCCCGGCGGAAGCGTGTATGCCGGTTTGGGAATTTACGATACCATGCAATATGTCAAACCCGATGTAGCCACCATCTGTACCGGAATGGCCGCGTCTATGGGGGCCGTACTCTTGTGTGCCGGCGCCGAAGGGAAACGTTCAGCCTTACCCCACTCCCGTGTCATGATTCACCAACCTTCTGGTGGAGCACAAGGCGTAGCTACCGATATGGAAATCAACTTGAAAGAAATGTTGAAATTGAAAGACGAATTGTACCATATTATTGCCAATCACTCGGGACAATCGTTTGATAAAGTATACAAAGACTCCGAACGCGACTACTGGATGATTGCCGATGAGGCCAAAGAATACGGTATGATCGACGAAGTATTACGCAGATAATTTTTAATAAGTCGCTAAGTAACCGAGTTTCTCAGCCTCATTCGCTCAGGTTCTCAGTTTCTCAGCTTCTCAGCAGCTCAATTATGGCTAAAGAAGTTTTAGAATGTTCTTTTTGCGGACGTAAAAAACCCGAAACAAACTTGTTGATTGCCGGTATTAGCGCACACATTTGTGACCGCTGTATCGAGCAAGCGCATGGCATTGTATTGGAAGAAATTCGTACAGGAGCAAGCGCCAAATCGGCCGCCGACTTGGTATTGAAACACCCTAAAGAGATTCGTTCCTTTTTGGATCAATATGTCATTGGTCAGGAACAAACCAAAAAAGTACTTTCCGTAGCGGTGTACAACCACTACAAACGGTTAATGCAACCCCACGCAGCCGATGAAGTTGAAATTGAAAAGTCAAACATCATCATGGTCGGCCAAACGGGTACCGGCAAAACCTTAGTGGCTAAAACCATTGCGCGTATGTTGGATGTGCCCTTAGCGATCGTCGATGCCACCGTATTGACAGAAGCCGGTTATGTGGGCGAAGACGTTGAAAGTATTCTTACGCGTTTGCTTCAAGCCGCCGATTATGATGTGGCCAAAGCCGAACGCGGGATTGTTTTCATTGACGAAATTGATAAAATTGCACGAAAAAGCGATAACCCCTCCATTACCCGCGACGTGTCGGGTGAAGGGGTGCAGCAAGCCTTACTCAAATTGTTGGAAGGAACCGTGGTCAACGTTCCCCCAAAAGGCGGACGAAAACACCCCGACCAAAAATTTGTGGAGGTCAATACCCAAAACATCCTATTTATCGCGGGTGGTGCTTTCGATGGTATCGAACGCGTGATTTCAAAACGTTTAAATCGACAAGCCGTTGGGTACAGCAACCAAAAGAAGGAAGCAGTGGATAAGGATAATTTGTTGCAATACATTACCCCCAAAGACTTGAAAGATTTTGGTTTAATTCCCGAAATCATTGGTCGTTTACCTGTTTTAACCCACATGGATCCACTCGATAAAGCAACCTTACGGGCCATACTTACCGAACCCAAAAATGCCTTAATCAAGCAGTATGAAAAATTGTTTGCGATGGATCACGTAGCCTTAACGGTGACCCATGAAGCACTCGATTATATTGTTGAAAAAGCATTGGAGTACAAATTGGGTGCCCGAGGATTGCGCTCGCTTTGCGAAGCCATTCTCACCGACGCTATGTACGAACTACCCGGCTCTGACGAACGAAATCTAGAGATAGACCAAGCCTATGCCGAGCATGCGTTGAATAAAAACTTACTGAAACGATTAGAAATTGCTTCTTAAAACACAAAAACCCGATCCACCGATCGGGTTTTTTATGCACTAACCTCAAATTTATTTCAGTAAGCCGCCTCCAGCATTTACTTTCTCCGTTTGAATGTCGGTGTTTTCTTTCTGAAGTTTTAGATTACCAAAATTATACGTCAACGAAATTCGGAATACGCGTGAGTCAATCTTCTCACGGAAACGCGTATCCAAATTTTCTCCAGCCACCAACGCGTTAATGTTATTTTGATTAAACAAATCCATCGCATGGAGACCCACTTTTAGTTTTTTATCCATAAACTCCTTGTGGAAGGAAATATCAAATTGCTGAATGGGTTTGGTAATGCGGTAGATTTCCCAGTTCCCATTGCCCGGCAAAATGAAATAATTCATCACATTTTTGATGCCCCAAGGCAAAATAATTTGCGCCTGTGCCCCATAATTGAATAGCCCCTCGGTCCCGTAAGGCAGGGAAACTCCTCGTAATTCCGACTTGATATAGTTTACATTCACAAAAATGTAATTCATTTGATCCATGTTGTTCATGCGTTTTTGAAATTCTTCTTTTCCTTTAAAAAAATAATCCAACGGAATAGGAAAACTGGCAAAAGCACTGAAGGTTCTAAACTCCTCAAACTGACGGAACGTGGCATTGCTAATAGGCGTAGCGGCAGTAGGGTCTGCGCTGAAAACAAATAAATTATTGTCCTTACTAATTGTATAATTGGCCCCTAATTGTACAAATTGGAAGGCTGTAAATTTCAATTCAAAATTGTCCAAGAACGTTGGATTCAACAATGGATTTCCTTGCGAAGCATTGAATTGGTCAAAATTGGAACTGTTGTTGGGATTCAATGAGAAATAATTCGGTTGGTTGATTTTTTTAGCATACGAGGCCGAAACATTCAATTGGTCCGTGAAGGCATAAAGCGCACTCAAATTGGGAAACAGATTTCGATTGGTGAACGTTACCTTTTGCGCTAAAGTGTTCGTCAAACGTTCAATATGAAAGTTTTCGTAGCGTAACCCAGCGGTCAGACTCAATTTTTTAAATTGTTGGCGCGCTTCTACATAAAAGGCCAAATTATCCTCGCGATAGTCGAAGGTGATCACATTGGGGGTTACACTATTTAAAAAGTAGTTTCCATCTTGAACCACCGACAAATAATTGTATTTCCCTCCCGTAGAAAGGGTCAACTTCCATTTCGGAATAGGAAAGACAAAGTCGTATTTCAAATAATGATTGTCCAAGTGGAAAACCGAATTACTCGTATTGGTAAAGGTGTTTGACGATGCAAAATCAAAAGCAGAAGCCGACGATATGGGTTTTTGATCCAAGAAATTAGAATAAGCGGTAACATCAAAAGAAGAACCGATGGTGTCCAATTTTTGTTTAAACTGCAAACTCAACTCGTGATTGTAGCTCTTGTTTTTGGACAAGCCATTGTTGCGGTAATCAATATTTTCACCCAACGTGCTGTTTTCAAAACGACTGCGTTCATTGGCGGCATTTACATTGTAATTGAATAACAAATTGGAACGCTCATTAAAACGGTAATTGGTGCCTCCCCGAAAGTAAAAGTTGCGGTAAATGTTGACCCCAAAATTTTCTTGATCCAAAAATTTATCAGGTGTAAAAGCAGTAAAGGTTTGGGTGATACGACGGCGATTTTCTCCCTCAATATAGTTGTAGCCCGTCATGGTTTGCCAACTCAATTTGCCGGATTTTCCATTGACCAATACTTGTGGACTTGGTTTTTGGTATTTGTTGAAGTTGTAATTGATGTTGATACTGGCATTGATTCCCGCTTTGCGCTTGGCATTGGTTACAATATTAATGATTGAACCACTTGCATTGGCGTCATAAGAAGCGCCGGGATTGTAAATCAATTCTACTTTTTCAATGGCATTGGCGGGGAGTGAACTCAGGTAGTTTTGCAAATCGGTTCCCGCCAATGAGGTGGGCGCTCCATCGATAAAAATACGAACACCACGACCGTTGAGCGAAATTTCGCCCGTAGGCGAAGTAATTACACCGGGTAATTTTTTGATCGCATCCAAACTACTGCCGCTACTCACCATCGGGTTGTCTTTGATGGAAACCGTTGTTTTGTCGGATTCAACTTTTATGTATTTGCGCTTTTGTGCAATGGTTACCTCATCAAGGGTAGTAACCTTGGTTTTGATCGAATCGTTGGCTTGGACTTTTTCTGGGTTGTTTGGTTCTTGCGCAAGGGCGCTTAAGCCTACCAATAGCAGTAGGGTCAAATAAGTTGATTTCATGATTGTGATTGATTGATGATTACACGTAAGACTCTCGTGTCGTACATTTGTTACATCTGAATCACAAAAAAATGTTATCCTGGAAGTTTTGAATTTGGCGAATGCACCGGTTGAATGTCAATAGTGACACAACGACGGCCATAACATTTCATCCGTTTTGGGCCACACGCTACAAAACTCAATGCCAAAAGGAATACTACGACTTTTCTCATAAGAAATGGGGTGTTTGTTGTAACCCTAATAGTTGCTCCAAATAATCCCGTTGGTTGGATAAACGTGGAATTTTATTTTGTCCTCCCAATTTATTGCGCTCTTTCAGCCAATCGTAGAACAAGTTCTCTCGGGCGACATTCACTTTCAACGGGTTTAAGGTCATATTGTTGTAACGTTTGGCTTCGTAATCAGAATTCAACGATTGCAAGGTTTCGTCCAAAAGTTTGGCAAAGGCCTCCATCGACTCCGGTTTTTGGGCAAATTCGATCATCCATTCATGGGCGCCCTTTTCTTTACCTTGCATAAAAATAGGAGCCACGGTATAATCTTTAATTTCACATTGCAACTGTTTACAGGTTTCGGCCAAAGCGCGATCGGTATTTTCCACCATCAATTCTTCGCCAAATACATTGATAAAATGCTTCGTACGTCCCGAAACCCGAATTCGATAGGGATTTAGCGAAGTAAAGCGCACCGTATCGCCAATCATATAGCGCCATAAGCCTGAGTTGGTGGTGATGACCACAGCATAGTTTTTGTCGCATTCTACCTCGGCCAACCGAACGATTTTTTGCTCTGAAGTACCAAAAGTGTCCATCGGAATGAATTCGTAAAAAATGCCGTAATCCAACATCAACAATAAATCACTCGAATAATTTTGATCTTGAATGGCGAAAAAGCCCTCGCTGGCATTATAAATTTCGTAATATTTGAATTCTGTCTTTGGAATGATTTTTTGGTATTGCTCACGGTAGGGTTCAAAACTAACCCCGCCATGAAAATAGACTTCCAAATTGGGCCAGAGCTCCAACAAATTAGTTTTCCCTTCTTCGTGCAACATACGGTTAATCAATACGAGCATCCACGAGGGAACTCCAGCGAAACTCGTGACATTTTCATTTTTAGTTTCTTGAATAATGGCGGCCAATTTGGTTTCCCATTCACTCATCAATGAAGTTTTATTGCTCGGGGTGCTGCTAAACTCGGCCCAAAGCGGCATGTTTTCAATGAGTATCGCCGACAGGTCTCCAAAATACGTATTGTTGTTGGCATAGATTTGCGAACTGCCTCCAAGGCGTAAACTTTTTCCCAAAAACAAGCCCGAATCGGGGTTATTATGTAAGTACATCGCCAGTAAATCTTTGCTGCCTTTGTAATGACAATCCTCCAAGGCTTCATTGCTCACCGGTATAAATTTACTTTTGGCATTGGTCGTTCCGCTCGATTTGGCAAACCACTTGATGGGAGAATGCCAAAAAATATTTTGATACCCCCTGCGGGTTTCTTCAATGAGGGGTTCCAAATCTTCATAACTAGAGACGGGCACACGATCAATGAAGGTTTGGTAACTTTTGACCGAGGCGAAATCATATTTTTTACCAATCACCGTTTCCTCACAATTACGAATCAGGTTCAATAACAAATCTTCTTGAACTTCATTAGGGTATTTTAAAAACAACTCAATTTGGTGAATGCGTTGTTTTAATACCCAAGAGGCGATGGAATTGATGATGGGAAATGGCATAAAAATAATTTTAAATCATAAAGTTGTAGGGGAATAAAAACAAATTCGTTTCAATCAAATCCCATAATTTTATGATTTGTATAGCTAGTTAAAAGTACTAAAAAATGCCTTTACCCCAAAAGAAATGGTGAAAAAAAAGAAATTTTATTCCCTAAGCATAGTAGTTGTTTTATCTTTACACGATTATCCATTTCAATTTTTGAGGCAATGTCTTACGAAGGTGTATTAACCAAAATGCAAACCGAATTTCAAGCACCTATTCAATACTATTTGGTTTTTGAAAACAGTTTTTTACACATGAACCAACTTTTGGGGAAGCCGCTTGCCATACACCATACGGGCTACCAATGTTTGCAATGTGGAAAAGCCAAGAAAATTTTTAGACAAGGGTTTTGTTACGATTGTTTTATGCAAAGTCCGTCGGCAGGCGATTGGATTATGAAGCCCGAATTGAGTACCGCCCATTTGGATATTGAAGATCGGGATTTGGACTATGAAAAACGAATCCAATTACAACCCCACATCGTTTATTTGGCCCTTTCAAGTGATGTCAAAGTGGGGGTTACCCGAAAAACGCAAGTGCCTACACGCTGGATTGATCAAGGAGCGGTTCAAGCCTTGCCTATCGTAGAAGTGCCCAATCGGTATTTGGCAGGAATTACCGAAGTCGCGTTGAAACAGTATTTCGCCGACAAAACCAACTGGCAAAAGATGTTGAAAAATGAAGTGCCCACCGCCGATTTGCCTTACATGCTCACTACATTGGCAGAAAAACTCCCAGAGGAAGTGCGTCCTTATTTTGATCTAAATGCCAATAGCCTTTGGGAATTGCACTATCCCGTACTGCAATACCCTTCCAAAGTAGTGAGTCTCAATTTGGACAAGTCGCCATTTTATGAAGGTAAACTAGTAGGAATTAAAGGGCAATATTTGCTTTTTGAAGATCAAACGGTGTTTAATGTACGCACCTATGAAGGCTATACGGTAAGTATTGAAGTATAAAAAAACGACCAAGGAGTACTTGGCCGTTGAATTTATAAAAGTGATTCCCAACTTAAAGGCGCACGACACATCCTAAGTTAAGACTTCCTGCAACATTTCGAACATCAAACCTTGGGTCTTTTGAAATATCTGTCATTCCAGAAAAAGCTTGATAGTCAATGAGTAATCCGGTGCGTTTGTTTAAGAAGATTTTGTATCCAATACCAAACGAAAGTCCGATTTGAGTCCCTTCAACTAATTCTGAAATATCTTCACCATCGGCTTTCGCAGAGGTCAATACCCCGCCCGTCAATCCGAAGTTCAAATTCCAAGCCCGACTGGAACCAAAGTGCCAATTGGCATTCACTGGGATTTGTATATAATTTAATTTTTCATCAAAGCCTAAAACTTCAACCCCCATGGTTTGCGATTGCAATCCCGTTCGAATACTCCAGCGGTTGTTAAAATAAAAATCACCGAGCGCACCAAATTGAAAGGTGTTTAAGGTGTTTGTATTAGAAATATAGCCTGAGCTATATGTTGACGAATGATACCCAATGTAAGGGGTAAGTTCAACATCACCGCGAACGCGTTTTTGGGCAGTGGCACACAAGCCTGTGGCGAGTACTGCAATAAGAATGATTTTTTTCATGGTAACGAATTAGAATTATTGCTGCGAAGATACTATTTCTTTTTCCCCAACAAGCCTTTTAACAAATCTCCCGCTTTATTTTTTACCGCTTCTTTCGAAGATGCCTTGGCCGTGTCGCCAGGTTTTGTATTTCGATCGATGATTCGTCCAATTTCGTTTTTCGTTTTGTCGACCAATTTATTCTTTTGCTGTTGCGCCAATCGGTTGGCGAGCGTGGTCGTGGCTGTCTTTAAGTCGGTGGTTACTCTTGGGTTATTAAAATTACCAGTAAGGGTAGCATTGATAGGAAGTGTGCCCAACGCATTGATTTCTGCGGGAGATAGTTTTGCCAAAAGCGCATTGGCCTCGCGCCCTAAATATTTAGCGGGAACATCGAAAGTCAACCCATAGCGCATCGTTTGGTCAAAACCGTGTGAACCAGTGACGTTTACTTTGATATCTTGGTAATTAAGGTCAAAGGGTTTGAGGGTAACGCGGCCATTCTCAAAATGAAGGGCCGTTTTGAGGTTGTTCAGATTTAGTTTATTCAAATCAATGAATTTGAGCTGTCCATCCAGTGCTTGTAAGAGCTTAGAATTGTTCGAATTTACCGTAGTTGACAACAATTGTCCCATCAAATCGCCGTTGAGACTTTTTAGGTCAGGGGTCATTTCGGTCGCGTTTAAGGATCCTTTCAGCTGTACAGAGGAATTGAATTTTCCATTGATAACCCCAGCAATAGGAGCCACTTTTTTAAATAGTTCGAGTTGGGTAAAAGTTTGTGCAATATCGACTTGGTTCAGCCCCAAATCCATTGCAAAAGTAGGCACTTTCTTTTGGGTTGAAACATCGCCATTAAAGGTAATTTGCCCGCCGAAAATGTTTGTTTTTACATTCTCTAGCGTTACTTTTTGTTCTTTAATAATTAATTTTCCAGCACAGTTTTTCAATGTTAAATTGTCATACAATACCGTGTTGGCTTTGGCCGTGAGTGTACAGTCTAAGAAGGCTGGAATTTTAAGCGGTTCTTTATTTTTTGAAGTTTCGCTTGGGGCCGCTTTTTCGGTAGTCATAAAATCACTCACGGCAATTTGATTGGAAGTCAGCGTAAAGTTGCCCTCCAAGTTCTGGTTGCGAAAGAGGTAGCCGTAAAAATTTTCCAATACGCCACTCACGCCCAAATCACTTTTTCCCGTTTTTGCTTTAAATTCTTTCAACACGACGCGGCTCGGATTGAAGGCAACCCATACTTTACTGATGTCCATCGTTTTGCCACTTTCATCGGTATAGCGAAATCCAGTAAGGTCTATTTCCCCTGCGTTTTTGATACGCGCATAGTCACTTTGTTCCACAGCAGCCATATCAAATTCGGTGGTTACATCGGCTTTGATAATTCCCGACAAGGGTTTGTCAACGGCAATAGGGTAGGCTTTTGAAAAATTGGCCAAGTTGACAACGCCCTTTAATTGCGCATTCACTAAAGCGTTTTCAGCACAATTTTTAATGGTGGCTTTGGCCTCAAATACATCTTGATCTACGGCAAACGACAAGCGATTGAGGTTGACATAGGTATCGTTGACTCGCCCCGTTTCATTCACAATTTTGGTATCTATATGAATGTTTTTAATCGCTTTGGGCAAATTGGGATATTGAAAGGAAGCATTGTTTGAGGCGATGGCCAATGAAAATCGAGGAATCGTTGTGTCGGTTAATTGTCCTTTGGCAAATCCGTTGACACTACATTGCCCCGTTGTTTTTACATTCTCGATATTACTTCGGTAGGCGGCAGGAATCAAACCCAAGAAATTTTTAAAGTCGGAAGTAGGCGTTTCAAACGTCAGGTCATATACTTGGGCTTTATCCAAGAGCTGAATAAACCCATTGAATTTTAGAGGTAAATCATTGATTTTGGCTTCGTTCTTTTTAAAGCTGTATTTGCTTTGTTTTAAATCCAACCCCAAAATAGCATCCAAGCGCACGGGAATGTTACGCATATAATTGATTTTATCCATTGAGAGTGAAACCTTTGTTGCGGTATGGGTGTCTAAATCCAAAACGTCATTGCTAAAATCACCCACTCCGGTATGCTGAATGCTGTCGAGGACCACCTTCATGTTTGAGGCTTGATCGGTAAATCGGAAGCGGTAATTTTCAACTTCATACGAATTAATTTTGAAAGACAGCGGTTTGCTTTCCTTGGTAGATGCTTTTTCATCCGCTTTTTTCAACGCTATGTCATAGTTGCCGATACCCTCTTTGTTTACGATAACATTGATGAGGCCATTTTTGGTTGCAATCGCGTCTACTTGCATGGGTTCGGTTTCCTCATTGAACAATTCCATGACCGACAATTTCAAGGCTAGTTCTTCAAAAGCCACCAAGGTATCGCCTTCGAAAGGCGCTTTATTGATGATTGCCATTTTCTCGATACTTACCGTTGCTTTTGGGAAATTTCGAAAAAGACTTACCTCGGCATCGGCAAAAGACACCTTAGCATTGACACTTTCATTGAGTGCTTTTTCAATACGGGCTTTGATTTGGTCCTTAAAAAAATAGGGGATAGCAAAAGCAGCTAAAAGGAGTACTCCCAAAGTGATTCCGGTAATTTTGGCGATTTTCTTCAACATAATAAAGGGTTTTAAAGAGCTTTGCAAAAAGCTTGCCTGAAACGAGATAGCACAAAAATAATCTTTTCCAACGGAGTCTATCGTAAGGAAAATGCTAAAAAAAATAAAAAAACCGCCTGAAGTTAGGCGGTTTGTAGCTTATTGAATTTCGAGTTCATAGGGAACACGTGCCATGACCCCTCGTTGACGAGCCAGCACTTGGATGCGTTGGAATACAGCGTAATTTTCAGCTCCCATCGTTTCTTTCAATAGGGATTCCCGACTTTGAATGAGTCCCATTTCTTCAAAGAAGGCAAAAACTTCGCGCTCGTATTCAGGAAACTCTTGGGTGCGGTATGTTTTGATTTTAGCCAATTTAGCGGCTTCTGCCAAGGCTTCATCCATGCCGCCAATAGCATCTACTAGGCCTATTTTGATCGCATCGGCTCCACTCCACACGCGACCTTGACCGATGGCGTCTACTTGAGCGGGGGTCAACTTTCGTCCCTCAGCGACTCGTTTGACAAAGGTAGCATAGACGCGTTCGACCCCTTCTTGCGTTACCGCGCGGAAGCTATCATCCATGGGGCGGAAGGGACTGTATCCGTTGGCTTGTGCATTGGTCTGTACTTGGTCAACCGTAAGGCCAATGCGTTGGCTCAATTCGGCAAAATTGGGAATCACCCCAAAAACGCCAATCGATCCCGTAATGGTAGTTTCTTCGGCAAAAATTTTATTTGCATTACAAGCAATGTAATATCCTCCCGAGGCGGCGTAATTCCCCATCGATACCACTACGGGTTTTACTTTTTTGGTGAGTTCAATTTCACGCCAAATCAAGTCCGAAGTTAAGGCATCCCCCCCAGGACTGTCCACGCGTAACACGATCGCTTTTACGTCCTCATCGCGACGGGCGGCACGGATAGCTCTTCGCATGGCACCGTCACCGATGATATTGACATCGCCTTCCCCCTCGGCAATTTCCCCTTGCGCATAAATCACCGCAATTTTATCGGAACTTTCTAAATCCATCGCCGATGTCGCATTGGCTTCTGCATAATCCACAATCGATACGGTATTATAGCCTGTATCTTTTTCAACATCCAGTGCTTTACGAATCACATCGTGGTAATGGTCCTCGTAAGTAATGCCATCAATTAATCGGCTGGCTTTAGCCATTTCGGGCGTTCGGGCTCCCAAATTGTTTGCGATGGCATTCAACTGTTCAACAGAGAGTTTACGACTAGTACTAATGTCTTTCAACATTGACGTCCAAAGCGATTGAATCAATTGATTGGTTTGCTCTCGGTTGGCTTCACTCATTTTTTCCTCCAAAAAGGGTTCCACGGCACTTTTGTATTTCCCGTGGCGAATGACTTCCATCTTCACTCCCGATTTTTCTTGCATGTTTTTAAAGAACATCACTTCAGCTGAAAGTCCTTTAAAGTCCAATTCTCCTACCGGATTGATATACACTTTATCGGCAACGGAGGCGAGGTAATAGTCTTTTTGCGAATACACGTCGGCATAGGCATAAACAAATTTCCCTGATTTTTTAAAATCGGTAAGGGCATCTCGCAACGCTTTGGTTTGCGCCATACCTAGGGCTGAATTGGAATTGATAATCGAAATTCCTTTGATGTCCGTATCGCCTTTTGCATACGATAAGGCATGAATAATGTCCATCAATCCGTCATGGTTTTCGGTATATTGTCCGATATCGGTAAAGTTGATTTTCCCAGCATAATCGAGGGAAACTTTGGATAAATCCAGTTCGATGACTGAATTGGACTCTACCGCAACGGTCTCTTCATCCCCTCCAAACACGGCGGCGATAATAATAAGACCGAAAAATGAAATCATAAAAAACAGAAACAGTCCCACTAAGGTGGCCAACACATTACTTAAAAATCGCATAACTTTTTTTTCTAATTAGTTATCAAAACATTAAAAATGTTACGTTTTCTTTTTTAAAATTTTCTAAGAAATAGTTATCAACACTGCCCGCAAAAATAAGTTAATCTGAGCAACTTTTACTTATTTTGCGCTTCATGAATGCACAACACACTATAGTAGTCGCTTTAGGAACCAATATGGGGAATAAACCCGAGAATTTGGTGCAATGTGTGGCGCAAATCCACCAAGAGATTGCCACCGTTGTTGCTGTTTCTTCGGTGTATGAAAGTGACTCGTGGGGATTTGAAAGTGCTTCGTTTCTCAATTGTGTGCTTGTGGTTCATTCGTACAAATCGCCCCAAAAATTATTAAAAGCATTTCAACGCTTGGAGCAAACGATGGGACGAAGAGTAAAATCAACGTCGGAGTATCAAGACCGCATCATCGATATTGATATCATCAGTTACGATGAGGAGTGTTTCACTACAGAAACCTTGACCTTGCCCCATCCGCATCTGTCGGAACGGTTGTTTGTGTTGCGCCCTTTGCAGGAAGTACTCCCGTATTGGAAAGAGCCTCTCACGGGAACCTCGGTAAAGGCTTTACTTAGCGCTTGTGCCGACAAGGGACGTTGTGAGCGTGTGGGTTCGATGCCTCAACCCTTAGCCAAAATCACCTTAGACAAGTTCAATTATATTGCCATCGAGGGGAATATCGGCGCTGGGAAAACTACGTTAGCTTCCAAAATTGCAGCGGACTTTAATGGGAAAACAGTCTATGAACGTTTTGCCGACAACCCGTTTTTACCCAAATTTTACAAAGATCAAAGCCGGTATGCTTTTCCGTTGGAAATGTCGTTTTTGGCCGATCGCTACCAACAAATTTCCGACGATCTCTCGCAATTCGATTTGTTTAAAGACTTTATCGTAGCGGATTACCACATATTCAAGTCGCTTATTTTTGCCAAGGTTACCTTAGCCGAAGATGAATATCGATTGTACAAAACGCTTTTTGATATCATTTATAAGGAAATGCCCAAGCCCGATTTGTATATTTATTTGTATCAAAATACAGCGCGCTTGTTGGCCAATATTCGCAAAAGAGGTCGCAGTTATGAGCAAGAAATCCCCGCCGACTATTTGGAGCGAATCAACAGTGGGTACTTGGATTTTATCAAAACCCAACAAGGCCTTAATGTATTAGTCATCGATGTTTCTGAATTGGATTTTGTAAAACATCAATCGGACTATGTTTTTATTCTCGATAAAATTCAGGAAAGTCTAGCGCTTTAAACTAAAATGGCCCAATTGAGGTGCAGCAGATTCGTCGGCTTGAAAGCGAAACCAATAATCATCCGCAGGGGCCAACTGACCCATGAAAAGACCGTCCCAGCCCGGTGTATTGGCATCCAAGAGTTTTAGTATTCTTCCAAAACGGTCAAAAATAACAATTGAAGTTTGGGCATTCCATACAAGCCCTTTTGGCGTCCATTGATCGTTGATGCCATCGCCATTAGGGGTAAAAAAGGCACTAAAAAAGGTGGCATTAAAAGGATAAATTACCAATCCACAGCCGTGTACTTCTCGAACCGTTGCTACATAATTCCCACCCGTAGGTAAGGTAAAAAAGGGCGTGTCTTGAAAATTTAAGCCATCTATGCTGTATTCGTAATCGCCGGGATTGACGGTAAATAGGCTAACGTCCAAGCCATTCACCAATACCGAAGCGATTTGAGGAATAGCGTATGTGTTGACAGTAAAGGTTTTGCTATCCGTGCACCCTTCAGGAGTCGTTACCGTAACGGTGTAGGTACCCGCTTGTGAAACCGTAATCGTATTGGTAGTACTCCCATTCGACCAAAGGTAGGTTCCGTTGGGAAAAGATACACTAAGGGTGCCCGATTGATTTTCACACCAGGCCAAGACTTCATCATTACCCAAGTCGGGACTCGGAAACAACGGTAGAACAATAGGAATTCGTCCGGAACGACAGCCATTGTTGTCGGCCTCTACATAATACATCGCAGCTGCGGTTAAGGGTGGTGTGGTGAAAGTTGTACCCGTAGCCAAAGCAACTGAGGTGGTGGGATCGTCATACCAGCGAAGAATTCCAGCCGTGGTGGTGGCGCTCAAAAGTTGTGTATTTCCGGCACAAGCCGTAGTTGTTGGTCCAACCGTTACCACGGGAACATCACGTATTAAGGCAACCAAGGGCGTTCGTGGGGTGTTGGGACAATCGACCAAAGCGGCAAAATACACCGTAGTTGATGACAGAATTGGGGTGGTAAAAGACGGTCCCGAAGCAATTGGTGTTCCCCCAACCGCACTCGTATACCAAGCAATCGGATTTCCTGAAGCAGTGACCGATAGGGTTACACTTCCGGGGCCACACGATTCACCTTCGGTGATGCTATTGATGTGTACCATATATACCGAGGTACTTGTTGATAATTGCAGTATGGGGTCATTGGGCATCCCCCCAAACTCAACAATATACCCTTGCGGTTGGTAGGGGCCGCTGGATTCTCCTGTATTGGATAAATCATTCCATGAACCTGGAATACCAACTCCTGGGGCAGTGATGTGGGCATAATCTTCATTTCCCATATTGTTGGGTTCCCCCGAATTCCAAAAGGAATACGTGAGTAAAGTACCCATTTCAGGGCCCGACATCCAGCGCCATTGACCTTCGGTTTGTTGGTCGCTTGCGCCAATCCAACCCGTGCCGGAAGCTTGATTTCCCGCAAAAGTTGCTTCCTCTGCTGAGGTAAGCGTAGCCAAATACCCTTGAAGGCCAAAATAATTGCTGGCCGCAGCCAACGTCAGGGCATCGCTCCAAGTAATGCCAACATTGGGTACAAAAAGGTAATAATGTCCCGTTGATGGAAGGTAATTGGCATCACCCACCGCTATGGCAAAGGTTCGTGTTCCTGTAGGGGCAGGGTGGTTACTTTGATACACAACCCCTAAAATGGCGGCTTGCAATTCGGCATAAGTAGGTTGGCTTGTAATTCCGGTGAGCGTGAGTTTTCCAGCGGCGGCATCCCATGAGCTGCTGATGTTTGGGTGAACTCCCGTGAGTAATAAAATATCTTGCCCTTGAACATAGCCTCCCGAAATTTGCACTGTCACTTGTTGGGTTCCCGTATCGTCGGGGTCGATAAAGGACATGGAGGTGGCAATAGGAAGGGCAGTACCGGGACAATACGCTTGATTGCCTGTCGCTTGCAAAATAGGGGCAACGTTGGAGGTCTGCGCCCCAAGGGTACAACTTAATAACAAAAAAAGTATGCGTAGGCGATTCATACAATTATTGTTTCATCTTTTGAAAAATATCCCAAACCACGATTCCGGCACTTACGGCAATGTTAAGGGAGTGTTTGGTACCCAATTGAGGAATTTCAATGCAACCCTCACATTGTTCGAGGGCTTTTTGTGAAACCCCGTACACTTCGTTTCCAAAAATTAGGGCAAGACGTTCGTTGGGTTTTGGGTGAAAGGTGTTCAAAAATGCAGCGCCTTCGACTTGTTCGATCGCATAAATTTTCCAGCCCTCTTGTTGGAGCTTTTCAATCGCGGTTCCCACTTCTTTGTGGTATTCCCATGCTACTGTCTCGGTAGCGCCCAAAGCTGTTTTTTGGATTTCTTTGTGTGGTGGGGTAGCCGTGATGCCACAGAGGTATATTTTTTCAATCAAAAAGGCATCCGCAGTTCTAAAAACGGAACCGATATTGTGGAGACTCCGAATGTCGTCAAGAATGAGAATTATAGGTGTTTTTACTGCCGATTTAAAGTCAGCTACCGTTTTTCGTTCAAGTTCGTTATTGGCTAATTTTCGCATAGTACAAAAATAAAAAAAGCCCCAATAAGGAGCTTTTATCGTTTCACAAAGTATTATTAACTTTTCACAGAGGCTGTTCCTTCGGGTTGTGGGGCTTGAAGTACATTTCCTTTAATGGTAAGTACTTTAATCTCATTGCCCACTGCATTAGAGCGCACGGTGACATTTTTGGTGAATTGACCTACACGGTCGGTGGCATAACGAACCCCAATTACCCCGCGTTGTCCAGGTTGAATCGGATCTTTGGGGGTGGTTGGCACAGTACAACCGCAAGAGCCCTGCGCGCTTTCAATAACCAATGGCTTGTTGCCTGTGTTGACAAAAACAAATTCACGATTACCATCGGCATTGTGAGGAATCGTTCCGTAATCAATCGTTTCATTCTCGAAAGTGATTTGCGGACCATCCACTTTTTGAGCCGGTTGTGCAGGTTGAGGTGTTGCCGGTTTTGCATTTGCGTTGGGTGTTTGGGCATGGGTCACTCCCATAATCGACAATACAGCTACTAAAAGTATTTTTTTCATCGTACCATGAATTTAAATTAGACAAACAAAGCTAATAAAATTTCGGTAACCGCTTGTTTTTTATTCAAATTGTTCGGGGATTCTATCAGACGATTTCTGAAGAAAATAGCTATTTTCGTAGTTCCTAATTTTTAAAAGAAAACTAAGTGGCTACAAAAGAGAAAAGTTTCAAAGAAACCCCTTTGATGAAACAATACAACGAAATCAAGTCCAAGTATCCGGACGCCTGTTTGTTGTTTCGTGTAGGCGATTTTTATGAAACTTTTGGAGAGGATGCCCTACGTGCATCCAAAATATTGGGCATTATCTTAACCAAGCGTGGCAATGGCTCGGCTTCCGAAACGGCATTGGCTGGATTTCCACATCATTCGCTTAATACGTATTTGCCCAAATTGGTAAAGGCCGGACTACGGGTGGCGATTTGCGACCAATTGGAAGATCCAAAAATGACCAAAACCATCGTGAAGCGCGGGGTTACAGAGTTGGTTACTCCCGGAGTTGCTTTAAATGATGAAGTGTTGCAAGCGAAATCCAATAACTTTTTAGCAGCGATTCATTTTGGAAAAAAAATTCACGGGATTGCTTTTTTAGATGTGTCTACGGGGGAGTTTCTCACAGCCCAAGGCAATGAAGAATATCTGGATAAACTGTTGCAAAACTTTGCCCCGGCAGAGATTTTGGTGCCCAAATACCAGAAAAAAGAATTTTCAGAAACCTTTGGAGACCACCATACGACTTTTTTTCTTGAGGATTGGATTTACAAAGCCGATTATGCGTTTGAAAAATTAACGACCCATTTTCAAACCAATTCGTTAAAAGGTTTTGGCATTGATGAGGTCACTGAAGGTGTAGTGGCTTCCGGAGCCATATTGTATTATTTATCTGAAACACAGCACCATAAATTACAACACATTACGCAAATCCAGCGCATAGCCGAGAGCGCCTATGTGTGGATGGATCGCTTTACCATTCGGAATTTAGAACTATACCACAGTTACAATCCCAACGCAGTCACGCTCTTGGATGTTATTGACAAAACGATTTCTCCCATGGGGTCGCGTTTGTTAAAACGTTGGTTGGCTTTGCCGCTTAAAGAAATCACTAAAATTAGAGAACGACACCATGTGGTTGCCTATTTGCAAAGTCATCCCGATGTGATGCAACAAATGCAACGACAAATTCGCTTAATTTCCGATTTAGAACGCTTGATTTCCAAAGTTGCAACAGGGCGAATTGGCCCAAAAGAGTTGGTAGCCTTGAAAGAATCGTTGGATGCGATTATTCCCATTAAAGATTGGGCGCTCGCTAGTTCGCAAGAAGCCGTTCGTGTTTTGGGCGATAGTTTGCATGCTTGCGATGTGTTGCGCGAAAAAATTGCCACCACCTTACAATCCGAACCTCCCGTTTCTATCGCCAAGGGGAACGCCATTCGCACAGGAGTTCATGAAGAGTTGGATGCCTTACGCACAATAGCGTATTCGGGTAAGGAATATTTGGAGGGGATTGAAAAGCGCGAATCAGAACGAACCGGGATTAGCTCTTTAAAAATTGCATTCAATAATGTTTTCGGTTATTATATTGAAGTTCGAAACACCCACAAAGACAAAGTTCCCCAAGATTGGATTCGCAAGCAAACGTTGGTCAATGCCGAACGGTACATTACTGAGGAGTTGAAAGAATACGAGACCAAGATATTGGGGGCAGAAGAAAAAATCCAACAAATTGAATCGCGCTTGTTTGAAGCATTGGTGAGTTGGGTAGGGAGTTATATTAAGCCCGTCCAAACGAATGCGCAGTTGATAGCTCAATTGGATTGTTTGTTGTCGTTTGCGCAAATGGCTGTGGAACACCATTATGTTTGTCCCGAATTGGACGACTCGTATGAATTGGAAATAGTCAATGGACGACATCCCGTAATTGAAAAGCAATTGCCTGCCGGAGTGCCTTATGTAGCCAATGATGTTTATCTCGATCGAAACAATCAGCAGTTAATGATGATTACGGGTCCAAACATGTCGGGAAAATCGGCCATACTTCGGCAAACAGCACTGTTGGTATTGTTGGCGCAAATGGGAAGTTTTGTGCCTGCAGAACGCTTACGCATGGGGGTAGTCGACAAGATTTTCACCCGTGTGGGCGCCAGTGACAATATCTCGATGGGTGAATCTACCTTTATGGTCGAAATGAATGAAACGGCTTCTATTTTGAATAATATTTCGGAGCGGAGTTTGGTGCTTTTGGATGAAATTGGTCGCGGGACAAGTACCTACGATGGAATTTCGATTGCTTGGGCGATTGCCGAGTATTTACACGAACATCCTTCACGCCCCAAGACGCTATTTGCCACGCATTATCATGAATTGAATGAAATGGGAGTGTCTTTTGAACGGATCAAGAATTACAATGTTTCGGTCAAAGAACTTAAAGATACGGTTTTATTCATGCGTAAATTGGTGGAAGGGGGAAGCGCCCATAGTTTTGGTATCCATGTGGCCAAAATGGCTGGAATGCCACAAACGGTAGTGCATAAAGCCCAAAAAATGTTGAAGAAATTAGAAAAGAAACATGCGTCAGAGGCATTGCTCGATAGGAAGTCGGAGGCCGACTTACAACTCAGTTTTTTCAATTTGGACGATCCATTATTGGAAGAAATACGCGAGGAAATTCAGCGGTTGGACATCAATACCTTAACTCCCGTCGAGGCATTAATGAAACTCAATGAAATTAAACGCATGCTTGGACAGTAACGACAGTTTGGTTATCAAGGTTTTACTGCGTAGGTCTAATTTTTTTCAAAAATTCCCTTGCAAAATACATTTAATGTGTTACATTTGCATCCGCAATCGCAGTTAAAGCGGTTGGTTCTAATGTTTATAGGCGAAAATAGCTCAGTTGGTAGAGCGCAACCTTGCCAAGGTTGAGGTCGCGGGTTCGAACCCCGTTTTTCGCTCAAAATACCAAGGCTCGAGTGGTGGAATTGGTAGACACGCTGGACTTAAAATCCAGTGGGCAGTAATGTCCGTGCGGGTTCAAGTCCCGCCTTGAGTACAAAAGCTCCTTACAATGTAGGGAGCTTTTTTTATGTCTTTACGGTAGGGAAGTCTCCTGATCTGAAAACTTATACAAAGCAAAAAAGTCCCGAACTCGGGACTTTTTTCTTAACTAGAACGAGGTTCTAATTATTTTTTCTCAGCTGGAGCAGCTGTTTCAGCTTTAGCAGTTGTGTCAGCAGCAGTTGTGTCAGCAGCAGTTGTATCAGCAGCAGCAGTAGTGTCAGCAGCAGTTGTATCAACAGCAGTTGTGTCAGCAGCAGCAGCGTCAGTGTTTTCTGATTGTTTACAAGATACTACAGTCAAAGCAGCAATAACAGCCAAGCTTAAAAATACTTTTTTCATCTTACTTAATTATAAAAGGTTAATTATTAATTCGGAGCAAAGATATAAATTTTTTTAATCAGAAAAACAATTGTCTCCTTTTTTTTAAAAAATTCGCACTTTGGATTCCGCCATTTGATTATCAAACATCGTGCCAAAGTTTATTTTTTCGATTTTTTATTTTTTGTTTGCGGAGTGATGATTTTCAGCTCTTTAATGATGTTTTGTGCGTTGGCAAACTTGTCAATAATAAATAAGATGTACCGTGCATCCACCATAATGTTACGACAAATATCAGGTGAATAATAAATATCACTCATCGTTCCTTCCCAAACGCGATCAAAATTACACCCAATTAAATTCCCTTCTGCATCGAGCGCCGGACTCCCCGAATTCCCGCCTGTAGTATGGTTGGTAGCAATAAACGCTACAGGCATTTTCCCTTGTTTATTCGCATAGGGTCCAAAATCCTTAGTATTGTACAACGAAATTAATTTTTCGGGGACGTCAAATTCATAATCGCCAGGGATGTATTTTTCTATCACTCCATCCAGCGTGGTAAAGGGTTCGTAGTAAACGCCATCACTCGGTTTGTAGCCTTTAATCTTTCCAAAAGTCACGCGTAAGGTGCTGTTGGCATCAGGGAATATGCGTGCTGATTTCGGACTCAATTCAACAATAGCCTTCATGTATTTACGTTGTGTCGCGGCAATTTTTGCATTCCACTCTTCCCATTTGGGAGCCACTAATTTTAAATAAGTATCCGTAATCGATTTGACCAATTGGTACCCCTTATCTTGACGCATATTGGCCAAAATAGTAGCGGTGTCGCCCTCCAAAAGTTTTCGAAATCCTTCCAGAGTCGTTAGTGCTGAATGAGTATAGATTTCATGGGTCAAGCTTTCTACGTTCATGTTTTCTAAAGCAGTAGGTAGAAACGCCTTTGGTACCCGTTGGGCATACAACGCGATTAATTGTTCGAAAACAGCTTTATCGAGTGGGGCATGATAATCTTTGTAAAAGGCATCGATTCCTTTGTACAACACATTTTTACGTTCGGTAAACGCTTGCTCGCCTTTGTTTTGATACAGTTGTTCCAATTGCACCAATTTATATCCCGTTTGAAGTAACTCGGTATTGCGCAACACCACTTCGGTAAATAAATCGCGGGCCAAGGCATAATCACGGATTTCAGCGTAGTAGGTTTTAAAATCACTCAACAAATTTCCATATTCCTCCTGTTTTCCAGCTTTGATGATTTTTTCACTCAATTCTTTTTCAAAGGCCTCTTTGGCGGCAAGGGCATTCGATTTTTTCAAACCTTTGGTTTCTCCAATCCATTTCTTCCAATAGTTGGCAATACTCGAATTTTTGGAGGCATATTGAATTTTAATCGCTTGATCTTTGCGCATAAAGTTGTTCTGAATTTTCAAAGCAGCATCTCGCACATCGATTTTGGCTGGATTTAAAGTGTTCATAATTTGTTCTACGGCAAACGAAGGTAAGTATTCCTGCGTGCGTCCGGGGTAGCCCATCACCATGGTAAAATCATTTTCACGAATCCCTTTTAAGGAAATAGGGAAAAAATGTTTGGGGGTGTACGGAATGTTCTCTGCCGCATAAGCCGCCGGACGATTGTTTTTGTCGGCATAAATGCGGAACAAAGAAAAATCGCCTGTATGCCGTGGCCAAACCCAGTTGTCGGTATCCGAACCAAATTTTCCAATGGCACTGGGTGGGGCTCCTACTAAGCGAATGTCTTTAAACGTTTCGGTTACAAAACGAATGTACTGATTACCATCATAGAAGGGTTTAATCAAGTTTTCTTGCCAACTTTCTTTGGGTAAGTTCTTGGTTAATTCGGCTAGATTTTGTTGAATTTTTTTCTGTTTTTCCGTTTCATTGGTAATGTTTTCCGTACCGGCGAGTGCATTTAATGTCACATCCTCGATTCGCACCACAAACGTCACCACCATGTCGGGGTTGGGTAATTCCTCTTTTAAGCTGTAGGCCCAAAATCCATCACGAAGATAATCGTGCTCCACCGACGAATGATTTTGAATCGCATCAAAACCACAGTGATGGTTGGTTAAAATGAGTCCTTGATTGGAAATCACTTCAGCGGTACATCCGCCATCAAATTGCGGAACGGCATCTTTTAAACTCGATTGATTGAGGGAGTAAATTTGTTCGGCGGTCAACTTGAGCCCCAAATTTTTCATTTCCGTTTCCCGGTCGCCTTTGAGTAAATGAGGCAACCACATTCCGCCCTGTTGAGCAAGGACTTGAAAACTTAAAAAAAGTACAAAAAATAGAAATTTACATTTTTTCATGCGTCAAAGTAGGTTTGTAATTAGTAGTAATATAGGAAACAATATGTTCGGTAGCTCCTGTGTTTTTTTGGACAAAGGTAGCGCAAAGGTTTCCTTTTTCTTCTCGTTCTATGGAATTCGCAACCCAAGTGTCGAGTATTGTTTTTAATTCCGATTCATTCGAAATACTTACGCATCCTCCCAAATGAACCAGCGCTGTGGCTTCAGCAAAATGATCGTAATGCGGTCCTACCACAATTGGAATACCAAAAGTAGCGGGTTCCAATACATTATGAACGCCCGGTTGACCAAATCCTCCACCCACATAGGCAATATCGGCATAGGCGTAAATTTTTGTGAGGAGTCCCACCGTATCCACAATCAAAATGGAATAATCCTGCAGGGACAAAGAATCGCGTTGCGAATACCGTACCGATGGACGCTTCAATTGCGCTTCAAAGGCATTCAGTTGTTCGGTTTTAATGTTGTGTGGTGCGAGGACAAACTTAAGGGTTTCAGGTGCTTCATTGATATAATGCGCCAGCAGTTCTTCATCTTTGGGCCAGGAACTACCAATGACAATAGTAGTGGCGTCCTGAGTAAATAGGTCCATAAAATCAAGCGTATTCTCGCGTTGCAAAACGGCATTGACGCGATCAAAACGCGTGTCGCCTGAAACCGAAACCGCTTTTATTCCAATGGATTGTAGCAGGGTTTTGGAGAGGTCATTTTGAACAAAAAAGTGGGTAAATGTGTGTAAAGCTTTACGGTAAAATCCACCATATACTTTAAAGAAAACTTGATCAGGTCGAAAAATACCCGAAATTAAGAACGTAGGAATCGCACGTGTCCGCAGTTGTTTTAAGTAATTGGGCCAAAATTCATATTTGATAAAAAAGGCCATTTGAGGTCGAACCGTTTGTAAAAAACGACGGGCATTTTCGGGAGTGTCCAAAGGGAGGTATACCGTGATGTCGGCGATACTATTGTTTTTCCGTACTTCATATCCTGAAGGCGAAAAAAAGGTAAGCACAAAAGTGAAATCAGGGTATTTCGTTTTCAACGCTTCCATCACAGGAAGCCCTTGCTCATATTCGCCCAAAGAGGCGGCATGAAACCAAAGCGTGTTATCGCGACCGTGTAGTTCTTTTTCCAAGGTGTCCCAAACCGTTTTCCGGCCCTCAACAAAGTGCTGTAATTTGGCACTGAAACGGGCCAAAAGCGGGAGAATTAGCGCCACAAAGCGGATGAGTAAGGAGTAAGCAAACTGCATTATGGGAATTTTTCTGGGCTAAAATACAAATAAATTGTGGAAGACAGGAAGCGTTTTTCACGGCAAATACGATGTAAAAAGTAGTCGTATTTTTACGAAAATTTAAATCGAAAAAGAAAATCAGGGTCGTAGGGGGCAATGAGATTTTGTGTACTTTTGTTTCGTTTTTAGACGACCTATGAAAAAGTTACAAATGGTTGACTTAAAAAGTCAATACGATAAAATTAAGGAGGAAGTCAATGCTTCCATCCAAGAGGTTTTAGAAACCACGGCCTATATTAACGGACCCTTGGTACATCAATTTCAAGCCGATTTAGAGGCCTATTTGGGGGTAAAGCACGTAATTCCCTGTGCCAACGGAACCGATGCGTTGCAAATTGCCATGATGGGATTGGGTTTGCAGCCTGGAGATGAGGTTGTTACGGCTGATTTCACTTTCGCTGCTACCGTAGAGGTCATTGCATTATTGCAATTGACGCCTGTTTTGGTCGATGTGGATTTCAACAATATGAATATTTCTTTAGAGGGCATTCGAAAAGCGATTACGCCCAAAACCAAAGCGATAGTTCCGGTACACTTGTTTGGTCGTGCTGCCAATATGGATGCGATTATGGCCATTGCCAAAGAGCATAATTTATTTGTCATTGAAGACAATGCGCAAGCGATTGGAGCTGATTACACGAGTGCCGATGGTGTTAAACGAAAAGTAGGCACCATCGGTCATGTTGGAGCTACCTCATTTTTTCCATCCAAAAATTTAGGATGTTATGGCGATGGTGGGGCGATTTTTACGAACGATGATGCCTTGGCGCATACCCTAAGAGGGATCGTCAATCACGGGATGTACGTGCGGTATCACCATGATGTGGTAGGTGTCAACTCGCGACTGGATAGTATTCAAGCCGCTGTGTTAAAAGCAAAACTTCCCCATTTGGACCACTACAACCGTGCGCGTCAAGAAGCGGCTCGTAAGTATAGCGCCGCCTTGGGAAGCAACCCGAATATATGGGTGCCTACGATTTGTGAGCAATGCGATTGCCATGTGTTTCATCAATATGTAATTCGCATTCTAAATGGCAAACGCGATGCTTTGATGGCCCATTTACAAGAAAAAGGAATTCCTTGTGCCATCTATTACCCCATCCCGTTACACCGTCAAAAGGCGTATTTGGATGCGCGTTACCGTGAGGAAGATTTTCCGGTGACCAATCAGTTAGTGGATGAAGTTATCGCACTACCCATGCATACGGAACTGGAGGATGAGCAGATTCGCTTCATTACCGATACCATTTTGGATTTTATATAAAAAGAAAGTACATGAAAATTGTTGTCACAGGGGGATTAGGATTTATTGGTTCGCACACCGTTGTTGAATTACAAAACGAAGGATTTGAGGTTATAGCCTTGGATAATTTGTCCAATTCTTCACTCGATGTTTTAGAGGGCATTGAACGAATTACGGGTAAAAAACCCCAATTTGAGCAGATTGATTTGCGCGAGAAAGCAGCGGTGCACGATTTTTTCCAACGGCATAAAGATGTATCGGGAGTGATCCATTTTGCGGCCAGCAAAGCAGTGGGGGAAAGTGTTGAAAATCCGTTGTTGTATTATGAAAATAATATTAATGCCTTGGTGTATGTGTTACAATCGTTGGCCCAACTTCCCCAAGCTAATTTTATTTTCAGTTCGTCATGTACCGTGTATGGTCAGGCGAAACAAATGCCAATCACGGAAGATGCTTCGGTGCAACCGGCCATTTCACCCTATGGAAACACCAAACAAATCGGAGAAGAAATCATCACCGACACAACCAAAGTCACCCATATCAATGCGATTTTGTTGCGTTATTTTAACCCTATCGGGTCGCATCCTTCAGCCGAGATCGGAGAATTACCCTTGGGGGTGCCTCAAAATCTAGTCCCGTTTATAACGCAAACGGCCATCGGACTTCGTGAAAAACTTTCCGTCTTTGGGGATGATTATCCTACCCCCGACGGGACAGCCATTCGGGATTATATCCATGTGGTTGATTTGGCAAAAGCCCATGTGGTTGCCTTACAACGCTTACTGCACCAAAAAAACACCGAAAAAGTGGAAACCTTCAACTTAGGAACGGGTACAGGAAGCTCCGTTTTGGAGGTCATCAAAACTTTTGAGAAAGTGAGCGGAAAACCCTTAAACTATCAAATTGTAGGGCGTCGAGAAGGCGATATTACGGAAGCGTATGCCAATACCGACAAAGCCAATACGGTATTAGGATGGAAAGCGCAATCTACGCTAGAAGAGGCATTAGCCAGCGCTTGGAAATGGGAGCAAAAGATTAGATCATAATCCATAAAATCAAAAAGAGGGCCTAAGCCCTCTTTTTTTTACAACTAATGGGCCTGTAAATTATTTCTTTACAGCTTCTTTTGCGGCAGTGGTTGCTTTATCAGCACCCTCTTTCGCAGTCTCTTTGGCTTCTTCACCGGCGGCTTTCACAGCATCTCCGGTTTCTTCAATGGTAGCCTCGATTTTAGTAGCTGCGGTATCAGCCTCTTTTTCCAAAGTATCTGCAATCTTTTCAGTTTCAGACACTACTTTTTCATCGGCTTTTTTCTCGCAAGAAACCACCATCAATGCTCCGATTACAGCGAAGCTCAACATTACTTTTTTCATTTTTTTAAGGGATTAAGAATTAATAAATAAAAAGAACTAAATCCCCTATTACAAATCGAGTGCCAAAAAAATACGAGGTTCATGAAGAATCGAAAAAAAAGTATTTTTTTAACACTCTCGGCATAAAAAAACCCCTGTTTAAGGGGTTTCTAGGTTTGAAAAGTTGAAAAGAAAAGTTTAGTAAGTTTGAAGCGTTTACTCTTTTGCACTTTCTTTAATTGCTTTGGCTTTTTCTTCAACTTTCGTAGCGCCTTTTACCAAAAGCGTATCTACTTTAGATTTAATTTTTTTCGTAGTTGAATCCAATGCTTTTTCAGTTTTGGTAGTCACCGAATCCACTTTTTCTTTTACTTCTTGCGATACCGCATCCTTGGCGGCATCCAGTTTCTCTTGAGTCGTTTCTTTACACCCAACGAATAGCAGTAGGGATGCAATACTAAATACAATCTTTTTCATCATTAGGCCGAAATTGTGGTTACTTCTTTATTAATTTTATTGACCAACCCTACCAATACTTTCCCAGGACCTACTTCCGTAAATGAAGTGGCGCCATCGGCAATCATTTGCTCTACTGATTGGGTCCATTTTACGGGGGCTGTCAATTGAATGATTAAATTCTTTTTAATGGTGGCGGCATCTTTTACCGCGCTTGCTGTTACATTTTGGTACACGGGACAAATCGGGTCGTTGAAATGCGTGGCTTCTATTGCCGCAGCCAATTCTTCGCGCGCGGGTTCCATCATGGGGGAGTGGAAAGCACCGCCTACTGGCAACAATAAGGCGCGTTTGGCACCGGCTTCTTTCATTTTTTCACAGGCTTCCTCCACCGCTTTAAATTCGCCCGAAATCACCAATTGTCCGGGACAGTTGTAATTGGCAGCCACCACAACACCGTCGATGGAAGCACAAATGTCTTCTACAATTGTATCGTCCAAATTCAACACGGCCGCCATGGTGGAAGGGGTAATTTCACAGGCTTTTTGCATCGCCAAGGCACGTTGTGAAACTAATTTTAACCCGTCTTCAAACGACAAAGCGCCACTAGCAACCAAAGCTGAGAATTCCCCTAAGGAATGCCCCGCTACCATTTCGGGTTGAAAATCGGCTAAGGTTTTTGCCAAAATCACCGAATGCAAAAATACCGCAGGCTGGGTTACTTTGGTTTCTTTCAATTGTTCAGCCGTTCCTTCAAACATGATGTCGGTAATACGAAAATCCAAAATTTCATTGGCTTTTTCAAACAACTCCCGCGCTACGGCAGAATTTTCATATAAGTCTTTACCCATACCGGTAAATTGAGCCCCTTGACCCGGGAATACATATGCTTTCATACACTAGGTTTTACTGCAAAAATAGTGAGAAGCATCTATATTTTAGAATTCATGGGCAAATTGTAACTTTTTTTCTCTTTTCAGCGTCCAATAGTCAAAAAAATAGTATGAAAAAAATTATCCTCGGACTCCTTTTATTCGGTGGTATCGTTTACTTAACCTTACCCGTTTTGAATTACGGTTTTTACCCTATAGCGCTTATTGTTTTTTTAGTATTGGGCTTGGTCTATCTTTTTTCGATGAAAATAAGTACCGACAAAGAGTTTAAAAAATTTACCGTCGGGCAACTTCCCCACAAAGCTTGGAAATGGGTGTTTTTGGTGCTATTCTTCTATCTTACTTTGATACCTTTGGTGACTACAGCCACATTTTTACATACCGATCGCTATCAAAAATTAATCGGAACGGTCAAAAAAGGCAATTCGATTTCACAACAAATGGCACCCATTGGCATGGATCAAATTCGCGTAGTCGACCGCAATCTAGCCTATTTATTGGGTGAAAAAATCATTGGCTCGCAACCCGCTTTGGGGAGTCAAGTGCAATTGGGACAATTTTCGATTCAAAAAGTACACAACGAATTGTACTGGGTAGCTCCATTGTTGCACTCGGGCTTTTTTAAATGGATGAATAATACCCAAGGAACTCCCGGTTATGTCATGGTATCGGCCACCAACGAACGGGATGTGCGGTTGGTACAAGAAGTAAACAAGCAACCCGTACAATTGAAATTCCAACCGGGGGCTTACTTCCAAAGCAATTTGCACAGACACCTCTATTTCCATGGATTCGCCACGACAGGATTGGAAGATTTTGTTTTCGAAATTGATGAAACCGGACGTCCGTATTGGGTGGTATCTACCTACGAAAAAACGATCGGATTCTCAGGAAAAAATACCACTGGAGTCGTAGTGATCGATGCGCAAACCGGGGATTTAAAATCGTACACCTTAGCCACAACACCCGAATGGGTTGATCGGATGCAACCCGCTTCAATCGTTGAAACACAATTGGAAGATTGGGGCGAGTATATCAACGGGTATTGGAATTTTTCAAACAAAGATAAATTACAAATTACCGAAGGACTTACCTTGGTCTATGGTAAAAACAATCGTTCGTATTGGTACACGGGAATTACCTCAGTAGGTAGCGACGAAAGTGCCGTAGGATTTGTGTTGGTGGACACCCGCACCAAAGAAACCACGTTTTACAAGCAAAGTGGCGCCACGGAATATGCAGCGCAACAATCGGCGGAGGGTAAAGTACAAGAGAAAGGCTATAAAGCCGCGCTTCCCATCCCGTACAACATCAATGGGATTCCCACCTATATCATGACGCTCAAAGACGATGGCGGCTTGGTCAAAATGTATGCCATGGTCGCTATCAATGACTACACCATTGTTGGCGTAGGCAATTCGATGCGGGAAACCTTAACCGCTTTCAAGAGCGCCTACAACTCTTCGGGAAGTAAGTTGGCCAGCGGCGATACCCGAGGGAAAAAGGAATTGGAATCGGTGGTGACCCGTATTCAAACCGACGTAAAAAATGGGTCCAGTGTGTATTATTTCACGGTAAAAGGAATGAACCGAATTTTTGTAGGCTCCTCGCAAATTTCAGCAGAGCTTCCCATAACCACGGTGGGGGACTCCATTTCCATTTCCTATGATGTCGATGGCGAAACCATTATAGACGTTACCCGTTTTGACAACAAAGCGTTTCAATAACCACAGCAAACCCGGAGTGAAAGCTTCGGGTTTATTTTTTAAGCCATTGAGGCCAGGCATTCGACCAATTGGGCATGATACTCAGGACGCATAACGCCATCGATCATGTGGTCATAAAAGTTAGGCAACGAAAAAGTACCAACAATTGCAGCCCCTTGATAAGGGAATCGGCTGTTTGCCATTTCCAATACACTCGCCCCACCACGCGCTCCAGGAGAGGTGGCCATGAGGAACATTGGTTTGTTTTGAAAATTTTTAGGGTTGATACGGGAAGTCCAATCCAACAGGTTTTTGAAAGCAGCCGAATAGGCTCCATTATGTTCCGCAAGGGAAACCACCAGCAAATCGGCCGAACCAATTTTGGTGTAAAAATCATGTGCCGCTTGGGGGATGCCTTCTTTTTCCAAATCGACCGAAAATAGCGGAAGCGAGTAATCATTTAAATCCAATACTTCAACCGAAGCGTCGGCAACCAAATGCGCGGCATAAGTAGCGAGTTGTTTGTTGATCGAGGTTTGGCTGGTCGAACCGCCAAAAGCAATAATTTTTTTCATAGTTAGGTGTGAAGCCAAGCTCCAAAAAGTTTACGTAAAAGGGGTAACAGCACATAGACCATCAACGGCACCAAAATCCCTGTCATGATAAAGGTGCGAACCGGTAAAGCCAGGTCTTTGATCAAATCGCCTAAAAGGAATGAAGCTAACGTAATGGCGGGATAGATGGCAATCCAAACCATTAAGGCAAATTTCCATTTTTTGGGTGGTTTCATTAGTCGTTATGATAAAAAGTTAGCGCTCCCGAAGGACATTTTTTTATCGTTTCCACAATCGCATCAGTCGTAGAGTTTTCCGGATGGATCCAGGGTTTCTCCTTCGGCTTAAAAACGGCAGGATTATTTTTTACGCATTCGGCGGCATGTTGGCACAACCCCGATTTCCATACAATGGTCACTTCGCCATTGCTGTATTCTTTGGTGAGGTCTTTAGGATCCATAGTTAGATAGTTTTGGTGTGCATGACGATATTGTTTTCTAAAATTTTAGAGACGGGACATTTTTCGGCGATGACCACCAATCGTTTTTGGATTTCGGCGTCCACTCCCTCAGGAAAGGAGAGGGTTCGCGATATGTGCGTAGTCAATTCGGGCGTTTGTTCTTGTTCCATGTTTAAAGTTACCGAAAATTCAGGAATATCCCATCCTTTTCGGTTGATGTACATGCGTATCGTAGACAAAGTACAGCCCGCCAAAGCCGCAAGAAGTGTAGTGTAGGGGTCCGGTCCCAAATCCTGCCCGCCCAGCGATTCGGGTTCGTCCATCACCAGTTGCCCGTTACGCCACTGAATCGTGCACCGGTACAATTGGGGGCCAATGCTTCCGATAATATCGTTTTCCAATAGCTTTTTCATATTATACTCGGACGTCGTTAAATTCGGGTGTTTTGTCAAAAACCGCTTTGGCAAACGGACACAAGGGCAAAATGGTCAATCCGTTGGCGCGGGCCATTTCAACCGCAGCCGTTACCATTTTTTTACCTAATCCTTTGCCCTCGTTACCGGGTCTTACCTTCGTATGGTCGATAATGATCTTATCCGGACCCGCATACACAAACGTCATGCGCCCTTGTTCAGTGCCGTCGATAGTGACTTTAAAAAAGCCATTTTTTTCGTTTTGTTCGAGATGTACAATCGGTTCCATACCACTTATTTATTGAAACATGGGAACTTCCATCAACAACAATTCGGTGTCTTCGATCATTTGAAAGTCCACCGTAGCTAGGCTGTTGTCATCGGTCCAAATGCCCATGCCGTCACGTAGACCTAATTCCTGGCCGTCTACAGTTAAGGCACCTTTGATCACAAAAACATATACACCGTTGCCTTCTTTTTTAAAGGTATAATCGGCGGTACTGCCCGCTTTGAAGTTCCCCATATGGAACCATGCGTCTTGGTGAATCCAAACGCCTTCATCGTCGGCATTGGGCGATAAAATTTGTTGGAATTTCCCCTCACGATCGGGCACGTTTAGGGTAATTTGTTGGTAACGGGGTTCGACATTGCGGTATTTTGGAAACACCCAAATCTGCAACAAATTCGTGCGACGGTCGTGATTGGGGTTGAACTCACTGTGCTGAATACCGGTTCCTGCACTCATTACCTGCACGTCACCAAATTTGATAGTCTCGGCATTGTTCATGCTGTCTTTGTGCGCCAAGTCGCCTTCCAGTGGAATCGTGATGATTTCCATATTGTCGTGCGGATGCGTGCCAAAGCCCATGCCACCGGCCACTATATCATCATTGAGCACACGAAGGACGCCAAATTGCACGCGATTGGGGTCATAATACCCCGCAAAACTAAAGGTATGACGGGCTTCTAACCAACCGTGATTGGCATAACCACGGGTGTTGGATTGATGGATGACTGTATTTTTCATATCGTTTAAAATTAATCATTTGTACGATACAAAGGTAGGGCGCGACTAACTTTAGGACACTTAATATAGGTTAAGAAAATGATTTTGATTTTTTGAAGCAGACGTTTTTGTTCTTTATCTTGTATCTTCCCGCTATCCGCTATACCTGCCTGTCGGCAGACAGGTCCCTCCACTGCGTTACGGGGATGCCGCTCCTACCTGCCTGCCGGCAGGCAGGTCGGGGCTAGAAATCAAGTTTTGATTTTAATGACGAATATTCTTTAGCACACCCGCTAGCGCGGATTTACCATAAGTGTTGAAACAATTAATATGCTTCTACAGTAGTTCTAAAATAAAGAAAACGACTTCTAATTGGATGTGATTTTTGCTTTTTACTTTGTGGGCACGGATTGTAAATCCGCGGCATTGGGTCTTTGATTTTATGTAAATATTGCTAAATTTAATGCTGTATTTTTATTTCATTTTCAACAACAATAAAGTCAGCAACTAATCTGTGAACGAATAGTAAATATCTTGACTCAAAATCACGAGGTTTTGCAAGCTGATTGCTGATAGATTGTTTTAAACCAATCGGTTTTATCGTTGATCTTTAAATTAGATTTTTATCATTTCAATATTATCTTTTACTTTTTAGTAAATCTGGGACATTGATAATAGGGAGTATTAATGAATTTAAGTAAGTGTCTTTCCATAGATTAAACATCATTCCTCGTAAAGTAGAGTAAGAAATAGCTAATAGTGTACAAACAAATACTCCTCCAAATAATGGTTTTTCATTGTTTATTTGGTAGTGGTCTTTTAAATCTTCTATCTTAAAGAAAAAGTCAATTTCGTAATTACCTCCTTGATTTATTGTTTGCTCATTAATTTCTGTACTTACATCTAAATAAAGTCTAATTTTTACTAATTCTTTGTCAAGATTATGCATCATACTATGAGATACCTGTATGTCGTATATAGGCTTAGCATCCAACTTACCATTATATAAAACCGTGTTTTCTTTAACGGTTTTAATATTGGTTAAATGGATTTTTGATGGAACTATTTGGGTGTTTTCCATAGTTAAGACACTTTCTTTTCTAAGCCACCTTCTGTAGTAAATACTTCAGAATTTTCAAATGAAGTTTCTTCTATTTCTTCTTCTTGATTTACATAAATTTTAAAATAAACAATTTCTTTTTGTGCTTCGATATGAATAATATCTTCCCCTAAAATTGTTTCAATTTTTGTGATGGTTTTTGTAGTAAATGTATGTGTTCCAGTTAACCATTTACTTATTTCTGAGGGTGTTTTTTTGAGCATGCGAGCTAAGTCAGCTGCTTTTAATCCGCGTTCTTCCAGCATCTCGTGAATTTTGTTAGCGATTGCTAGATTTTTTTCTATGAGCTTAGCGATCTCTGGATTACTATTTTCTTGTAACCAGTCGTTTATGATGTTGTTTTTTGGGAACTCCATTTTTTAAAGGAATATTTTTAAATCTGATGAACAGTTTATTAAAGTGAAATCGTCATTCCATACGATATCTTTTTCTACAAAAGCTAAATTAATTGCTTTTGTTAACCGGTTTGCTAATGTAAAGTGATCTTTAACATTTGGACAGTCTTGTGCATATTTTGTAGTTTTTATGTCGCCATTAAATAAAAATACTACATTTTCATTTGCTCGGAGGCAATACAACCTTATGTTATTTGCTTTGGTTTTTCCCAATTCAGTATAACTTGGCTCTCTGTTTTTGCCTTTTGGAGGCAATGCAGAAGCATCTGCGATAGCAGCTTCTGGTCTAAATAAGTGATTTTGTGCACCATATTTATCTCCTATAATTTTTATCCATTCTAGCACGTGATATAGTTTTTTACTATTATATTCACTATGATGGTTAATAAAATCTTCAAACAGTGAGGTTTTATTTTCATTAATACACACAGAATAATAGGCTACTTTATGATAGCGTGCAATGGGTTTTATGCGTGCAAAAGTATTCACTTTTAAGTTAATTTTCAAATTTTTATTCACTTTTAAGTGAACTTTAATAATATTCAAAATTTTACTATTAAAAATAGTATTTTCATAGTTAGCTAAAGTAAAGCTTTTTGTAATTTATAAACTTTCAGTTTTTTAAATAATTAATAGAATTATGAATTTTAAATTTATTTTACTTTATCTAAATACTTCTTCATATTCCAACCAGTTTCCATTAAACTATACCCGCTAGCGGAGATTTACTACGTCTGTTCGGCTAAAGCCCCGGGTGCAATCCGTGCAAAAAATAACTGAAATGAACACCGCTAGTACTTCTCAAAAGTATAAAAGAACCCGAAATAAATGTAGTTTATGATTTTTTACTTTGTGGGCACGGATTGCAAATCCGCGCGATCGGGTAAATTAATTTAATTATTGATTTCAACAATTTTTATCTCATCTGTATCTTTATCTTTTAATTCAACTTTTAGTTTTTCAAAAACATTAAACAAATTAAATGTCATTCTAAAGATTTGACATTTTGATAGTTTTTCAAATTTAATGTCATTAACTTTTACTATTTCATCACCAATTTTGATCTTATCTTTTAAATTTTCGTCCCAAACTATCCCTACAATAAATTTATCTTTTTCAAAAGAAGGAAATATACTCTTAAACTTGTGATTTACATTAATTTTTTTTTGATTGACATATTCTTGAAAATAAAATTTCTTTCTTTTGTAGTCTAAGGTTAATATTCCATGATTTAAAATTTCTGAACCTATTCTTGAGTTATTCCCATAAGTTGTTGTTGCAATAATATTATCAAAAATAGTTGATCCAAAGGCAAAGTCTTGAATTTTGAATTTATAATGAATGTTCTCATTTTCAAGACCAAAAATACTAAAGGAAAAATTACCATTCGAACTTGCAATGATTCCAAATAAATCAGATTGACTAATGTTTTGTAATTCTTCTGGTATATTCTTTTCATTTACCAAAGTTAATAACTTGTTTAAGTTTTGAGTTGAAATCGAATAAAACGAATCATCTCCTGTATCAAAAGCTACTTCTTCATTTAAGTTTAAATACCCTAGTTTCATCTTAACTTTTAGTATCGGTGTGCTTTGAAAGTCTTTAAAAATTAATTCATTTTCATTGATTTCTTTATAGCCAAATGTTTTGAAATCACTTGAAATAGTAACTTTCTTAGCTTTAAAATCAAATTCAACCACGGATTTTCGTAGGGAATTACTACCGATAATTCCATCGACATTAAGGCATTCTAAAAAGCTTGTGTCATTTAACTTCAAAGCATAGTTATTTATAAATGATAGACCATGTATTGAAAATTCAGGAATTTGAATGACGTCAAAAGCACCATAAGCACCGTTAGCATCAATAATTTGAATATTTTTAACAATCGTTTTAACATTTAAATCGGTAAGCAATTTTTCACTAATGGATGTAGGTGCTCCAGTATCTAAAATAAACTTTTTGGTTTTTTCATTAATACAAACCTCAATAATTATCTTACCTCTAATGTTTTCAAAATCAAAAGTAACATGGTATTTTTTTTGTTTTATTTCACCAACATTAAGATCTAAATTGTTTTGAGCATTAATTGCAAGAGAAAATGTAATGAATACAAGTAATATAAATTTCATAAGTTTTCTTTTAAATGAAGTTGTCCAATAACTACACATTACATATTGATCTTCGTTCTATGTGAAAATTGATCTTAATAATCATAAACATCCCAATAGACTTTTTGTTGTAAAAGTTAAATTAAGTTTAGATTTTTATTTTGATTAAAAATATCAATATTAGGTATGTTACAACGTAGAGGTATAAATTTAAACACTACTTCAAAGCTAATTGAATTGAATCAATAGTTATATCAACAATTGTTCCATTTCGGTAAACAGTTAAAAGTTTTCTTTTCTTATCCTTGAATAGTTTAATAAATTTATCTGATTTTAAATCGTTTACAGATTGACTATTTAAATGAGTGATAATGTCTCCTAATTGTAATCCATAATTATCTGTTTCTTCAGACATAACTTTACTAAAGACTAACCACCCTTTTCTGGGGTTGTTTGTTTGAACTAAGGAATACATGTATTGTTTATCATCGTCTTTTGAAAGGAACTTTTTATTGGGTTTTAAATACAAATTTTGAGATTTATAATCAATGATAATATCAAACCGTTTTAAAATACTATTACCAATAATACCATCGTAGTGTAAACTTTTTGAAAGTGCACCTGCATTATCAGTAGAATATTCAGAAATAAAATCTTGAATTGTGAATTTAGAAATAAATGCTTTTGGAATTTTAAAACTAAAATTGGAAGAATATTTTCCAATACCCATTGCAATTGATACTCTTTGAATTTTATTTTTAATTATTGTGTCTAAACTTAGTGAATCGGCAGTAGCTGACGTAAAATTTAATGAATTATCACTCCCAGTGTCAACTACAAATTTACCGCGATACGAGAAATCTTTTGTAAATTGAATAACAGCTTCAATGATAATTTTACTTTCTTTTAACTCAAAGGGTATTTTTTGGAAATCCTCCAAAAGGAATGAATGTGTACTTTCGCCAATGTGTAATAATCGATTAACAAAATCAATACAAATCACTTTATTCTCCATAAAATGATAACCAAAAATACCGTCAGATCGATGTTTAGCTAAGTTTTGTAAATCTAGGATAGGGGTGTAAAGCTGAGATTTAGCGTGATTAGCCAATGAGTATAAAACAATATCAGTGTAAATTTTGGTTTTTCTTTTTTGGGTACCAACTCCGCCAATAGTATAATCGACTAATAAAGTTGAATCAATTTTCTTATAAAAAAAGGTACTGTCTAGGTACAGCACTTCTGCCCCTGTGTCCATATCCAATATACAATCAACGCTGTTTACTTTAGCTTTTACATAAATATGACCATCATAATAAAATGGGGTGTGTTTTACTTCAGATAGAAATGAGCCAGGTTTGCAACCAATGAAAAGCAAAAACAATATAGAAGAACCAAATAAATAGCGAATATATTGGAATTTATAATGACTAATTTTCATGCCACTTTTTTTGATAAGGATAAGTTTCATATAGGGTATTGTCTTCATTTATACTATACCCTAATTTAGCATCTTCTTTACCTTCTTTAAAGAGTTTCAATACTTCAGAGGTACTAATCCCTAATTTAGCCATACATATTGCTTTATATATTTTGGCATCAGAAAAATTCTTATAAATAGTTAAGGCTCTGTCAAAAGCAATTATTGCATTATCATATTTTTTTTGTTCATAAAGTGATATACCATAATAAAATAATGCTGTAGGATGAACCCAACTCTCTCCATTTTTTTTTAACATATCATCAATGTATTCTTTTAACAATACTTCTGCTTCATTAAAAGAATTAAGTTGTAAATGACAAAGCGAAATATAAAATTTATACGTGTGATCCATTTCATATTGATTTCCCCATTTTTTGATACAATCTTGAAAATCTAATATTGATTCATTATAAGACTTTTGGAAAATACACTTAATAAAAGCCCTATAGGGCTGCCATCTTTTTGGGTCCAATAAAACGGCTTTATTTAAGTAACGCATACCCACTTCATATTTTTTGGCTTTGAAATAAGGCATTGCCTTTTGTTGCCAAAAATAGGCGATAGTAGAATCTTTCTTCAAACCTTCATCTAAACAGCTTTGCCATTCAGACATTTCAAAGTTGTAATTGTATTTTTCGGCACAATTTTTAACGTAGGTTTCTATTAAATCATCTACTCTATTTTTACGTTCCATTGTAGATTCATTGCTTTGTCCTAAACAGGAATAGGTAATAAATAATAGAAAAACTTTTACTAGCGTATTCATTAAATTTCAAATTTTTAAAATTCTTTAAAAAGGAGTTTGTTCCAACTTCATTTAATGGTTGTTAATTCTTTAAATCGATTAAATATTCGGTCACTCAATCGTAAATCCTTTGTTACAATGTCTGCAGTTCCAACCATTTCTTGTTGAAATTGCAGTTGTTTTT
>NZ_JAPZUB010000050.1 GCF_027533505.1 Flavobacterium sp.
CCAGCGGCGTGTCCCCACACCGTTGTCAAAAACAGCCCACTGGTTACCCGTGGCTCCCGTTCCCAAAGTCCAAGGCGATGGATTTGTAGCTACGTCCGGACCGGTCGTATTCTCAAATCCCTCAACTCCTGGAGTTGGAAACTGAGAATATCCCGTGAAATGCACTAACGCAAGTAGGAGTAGTAATGTAATTTTTTTCATAAAAATTAATAATTGATGGGTTTGTTTGTATATAAGTTGTTAGCTATCAAAAGTAAAAAAAAATCCGAATGTACACTGATTAAATCCAAAAAAATCAATTTGCGAAGTAGTCCATGTAAGAAGGAGAACGCAACAAATATTGAATTTGTAAGATTTAATTGTAGTCGTTGTAATTTAAATTTAAGACTAATGAATACTTACATTGATGCCCGTAAAAATAGCCTAAAATCCTCAAAGAAAAGTACATAAACAAAATACAAATGAGTACGGTACCTTTTTGAATGAGGATTTAATCGGTAGCATTCACATTGCTGATTAGAAGCTATTGATTGTTTGACGAATTTGTGTTAACTTTCGCATTAAGTCTTCAAAGTAATCTAAGTGTAACATATTAGCACCATCACTTTTGGCATTTGCAGGATCAAAATGGGTTTCAATAAATATTCCATCTACCCCCACGGCAATTCCTGCTTTAGCTATGGTCTCAATACGATCGGGTCTTCCTCCCGTAACTCCCGACATTTGGTTAGGCTGTTGTAACGAATGGGTGACATCTAAAACGGTAGTTGCAAACTCCTTCATCGTTGGAATTCCCCGAAAATCAACAATCAAATCTTGATATCCAAACATACTTCCCCGGTCGGTAACCATCACGTTATCATTGTGACAGTCCAATACTTTTTGTACCGCGTGTTTCATGCTTTCGGGACTCATAAACTGTCCCTTTTTTAAATTTACTGTCTTTCCTGTTTTTGCGGCAGCAACTACCAAATCGGTTTGTCTTACCAAAAAAGCAGGGATTTGTAATACATCTACATATTGCGCAGCTTTATCGGCATCCTCTTCTGTGTGAATATCGGTAACTGTGGGAACATGAAACGTTTCGGATACTTTTCGAAGAATTTTTAAAGCTTTTTCATCACCAATACCTGTAAAACTGTCAATGCGTGAACGATTAGCTTTTTTAAAAGACCCTTTAAATACGAAGGGGATTTTGTAATTATCAGTAATTGAAGTGAGTTTTTCAGCAATCCGTAAGGCCATTTCTTCTCCTTCAATAGCACAGGGTCCAGCTAAAATAAAAAAGTTACCACTATCTGTATGTTTGAGCTGTGGCAGTTGATTTAAATCCATGAAAAATAATTTTTTTTAAAAAACAAAGATAGGAAATAAAACCCTAATCTCTTTTTGGATTGCATCAACAGTGGAGGAAATGAATAGTTATTTTTTGATGGTAAGTCCTTTAGGGCAGAGTATCTTTCCTTTTTCAAATAAGTTGACATACAATCGAAGGCTAGAGGTGCCAAAACTAACTTCATAAACCTCTAAAGTGCCCGCGCCTGTGCTGCTTTTTTTACTTTCATAGGGGCAACATACCTCCATTTTTTTCCACGTGATGGGTTCCCCATTCGGTCCCGCCAGCGCTTTGAAAAAATAATCTACGTTTCTAGGGTTATTACGTTCATTATCGTACCCCAAATTAATAGGATATTCCATAGAATATCCATACAAGTTATCTGTGGCATATTCTTTTAAATCAAAATGACCATCAATTGTTTGAAGTTTTCGCACCGAATTATCGATGTTTTTTATCACTAATTTTCCGCTACCACAGCTTGTGATGAGGGCTAACAAAAAAAGGAGGACACTATTTTTTTTCATGTTGTTAAATTGAGTTTCAAATTTGTTAATTTCTGTGCAATAATCAAACCACGATTTCTATTTTTGTAAAAAATGTAACCTATGGAGATTTTTACGGCGACCTGGCATTGGGCCATTTCTGGTTTTTTAATTGGATTGGTGATGTTGGTTTTAATTTATTTTGGAAAAGGATTTGGCATGTCTTCCAATTTGAGAAGTTTATGCTCCATGACAGGAGTAGGGAAGAAAGTGTCTTTTTTTCAATGGGACTGGAAAAGTCAACAATGGAATTTAGTCGTCGTTTTAGGCGCTATGGTAGGCGGCTATCTCGCCGTTCACTTTTTAAGTGCTTCCGATAATGTTGCCCTTAACCCAGATACTATTTTAAAATTACAAAAATTAGGAATTGACGCTCCAAACGGTAAACTGCTCCCGCATACTTTATTTGATATTGCAGCTTTACAACAGCCCAAAATCATTGTATTTCTTCTCTTTGGAGGCTTCCTAATTGGATTTGGTTCGCGCTATGCTGGAGGCTGTACTTCGGGTCATGCCATTACAGGGTTAAGTACCTTTCAAGGGCAATCCTTGAAAGCGGTTATTGGATTTTTTATTGGCGGTTTGCTGATGACGCATTTTATTCTCCCATTACTTTTTTAGGTCATGAAATACATCAAATTTTTTATAGTTGGTCTTTTTTTTGGGGTCGTACTTACCAAGGCAGAAGCCGTATCATGGTACCGTATCTACGAAATGTTTCAATTTGATTCCTTCCATATGTATGGGATTATCATGGTAGCCATTGCAACAGGGGTGGTTGGTGTTCAATGGATTAAACGAAAAAAAATCACCGATTATCAAGGGCAACCCATTTCTATTCCTAATAAAGAAAAAGGAACGTTCCGCTACTGGATTGGCGGATTGCTTTTTGGTTTAGGTTGGGCCATGGTTGGTGCCTGTCCTGGACCCATTTTTATTCTCATGGGTGCCGGTTTTATGTCCGTAGGAGTGTTATTTATAGGTGCACTGTTGGGGACCTTTATTTACGGTTGCATCAAAGATTATTTACCGCATTAAGTAACCGAAGTTACAAATCAGTTACCGTTAGTGGATTATTTTTGAATAAAAAAGATGACCCCTATTTTACACGTACAAAACCTCAAGTGCGGGGGGTGCGCTCGCACCATTACCAAACAATTAGGTACCCTGGAAATGGTACAAAATATAAACGTCGATACCCAACAAGGGACTGTTTCATTCAGCTATCCAATTGATGCCGATTTAGAATTGGTCATCAAAAAGCTTAAAAACATGGGGTATCCTGTACTCGGAACTGCAAATACCTTAAGTGATCAGGCCCATTCTTTTGTGAGTTGTGCCGTAGGAAAGTTATCACTCTGATTACTGAATCTCAGCACTTAAACCAGCATCTAGTAACGCAGAACAGAGCGGCTTCAATTCGTCAAAGTCGCCTGTTTTTACGCCACATTTTCCCGTATAATGCACCAAAATAGCGCATTGTTCCGCTTGAATAGGAGTGTGGTCGCACACCCGAATCAATGTGTCAATAACGTGATCGAAAGTATTTACATCGTCATTGAACAATATAATTTCGTGATGAAAATCTAAATCTTCAGCCAAAACGACTGACTCTTTTACTTTTTCAATCGTACTCATTTTCATTTATTGTTTTATATAACGAAGGGACGCCCAATTATTGCGTTCCCATTTTTTTTCAAATACCAGCCCATAAGATTGACAAGCTGCATCCAAATAGGGAATATCATCCACATAAAAACCACTGAGTAGTAGGTGTCCCTTTGGGGCTAAACAACTTGTATAAGTGGCCATATCGTTGATTAAAATATTTCGGTTAATGTTGGCGATAATCACATCATAGGATCTTCCGGGTAACAAACTTGCCTCTCCTTCTTCCACAGTGATATGTTGGCAATGGTTCCGTTCAGCATTTTCGATAGAGTTCAAGTAACACCAGGCATCAATATCGATAGCATCAATCGGATGCGCTCCTTTCATTTCAGCTAAAATGGCCAAAATGGCGGTACCACAACCCATATCTAGGGTTTTTTTACCTTCCAAATCCATTTCCAGCAATTGTTGAATCATCATGTGCGTTGTTTCATGATGCCCCGTACCAAAACTCATTTTGGGTTCGATCACAATGTCATAAGGGGCATTTGTTTTCTCGTGAAAAGGGGCCCTAACGTAGCACATGCCATCAACATCAATAGGATCAAAATTTTTCTCCCATTCTTCATTCCAGTTGACTTGTTCAATGGTCTCAATCGTGTGCGTGATGGTAAATTCGGGAGAGTTGACAATATATAAATCTTCAACCATTCCAGTCTCGTAAGCCGATTTCTGAATGTAAGCCGTCACGCCGTGTTCATGTTCGACAAAACTTTCAAAAGGTAATTCGCCCAACTCGGCAATTAAGATTTCGGTTCCCGGATCTTTGGGCTCTACCGTAAAATGAAATCCTAAATAGACTACTGACATGTGTTTTTATTTTTGGCAAAAGTACGGCAGGAAATGCAATAAAAAAAAGAACCCGACAAAGTGTCGGGTTAAATTTTATCGGTTGGGATGATTACAAGCTTCTTCAATGCGGTGAAATACATCATGGACATTTTGAAACGTACGCATGATTTCAACATCGGGTGCTCTATTGGTAATCAATTCACTTAATTTTTTAGTTAACTTCTGTAACACTGCAATATTTTCTACTGCTTTTGAGGTTTTCAAATCGGCGGGCATAGTAGCGACATCCAAGGCTTCCGATTTTTGAACCAAAGCATCATGACTGTTTTTGATCGGGGTCAAATTCCCACCCTCAGCCGGATGAAACGTTTTGGATAAAAGTTCATGGTACTCATTGAGAGGCGCCCATTTGGCAGTGGCCGATTGTGCTTGAACGTTTTGAAAGGCTAAAAAAGCAACGATAGCCACGGCGAATTTTACAAATTTCATAAGTATATGTTTTGAATAGTAACAATTTTGTTGAGTCAAATATAAAAAAGTATTTCGATTTGATTCTACAATTCATCCTGAATTTTCAACAGTTCAGTCGAAAGGATTTGAGTCACTTAAAGCAAGTCCCCAATTTTGCCTTAGAAAACCAAACCTATGAAAACCTTCAGCATTATTTTTTTTAGTTTACTGTCGCCTCTAATGTTCAGCCAACATACCGTATCGGGAATCGTTTTGGATACCAAAAAAAAACCGCTCACAGGAGCCAATGTCTACCTTGATGGTACCTACGATGGCGGATTGACCAATGCACAAGGTCAGTTTACATTTACAACCACCGTAACAGGCCCCCAAAAAATAGTTGTCTCATTGCTGGGATACGAGTCGGTAGAACTGCCTTATAAAGTAGGTGAGGCGCAACTTCTAGAAATTATCCTCAAAGAAAGCGTCAATACACTCGATACGGTAGTGATCACAGCAGGGACTTTTGATGCAGGCGAACGGTCGCGGGTTTCGGTACTCAAACCCTTAGATATTGTCACTACAGCGGGTTCCAATGGAAATATTATCGCGGCGTTGCAAACCTTACCTGGAACCCAAAATGTAGCTGAAGATGGACGGCTTTTTGTGCGAGGGGGTGAAGCCGATGAAACGCAAACCTACATCGATGGCATTCGGGTTGCCCAACCCTATGGCGCAGCAGCCCAAAATGTACCCACAAGAGGCCGTTTTTCACCGTTTTTATTCAGTGGAATGTCCTTTTCAACCGGTGGGTACTCTGCCGAATACGGGGAGGCACTTTCCAGTGTATTATTACTGAATTCAAAGGAAGAAGAAGTAACCGAACGAACCGATTTATCGTTTATGACCGTAGGACTCGGAGTGGCCAATACCCAAGTTTGGGATAAGCAGTCGTTGACGTTTAATGTGGCTTACTTAAATTTGGAACCCTACCAACAATTTATTCCTCAAAACATTACATGGAACAAACCGTATCAATCCCTGTCGGGAGAGGCAGTGTATCGCTATCGTTTTACCTCAGGATTGTTAAAAGTCTACACAGCGTTTGATCATGCGACTTTTGACCTAAATCAGGAAAGTATCAATACCCCACAGCCTACACGGGTAGCGCTCGCCAATACCAATGTGTATACCAATATTTCGTTCAAGGGAAGTATAGGCGATGGATGGCAACTTACTACCGGGGCGAGTTTCGGTCATGGCAAAAATCAAATCGATCTCGAACAAGACGACGTATACAATCAAGAAAATGCAGTTCATTTGAAACTAAAATTACGAAAATCCTATTCCGATCGGCTCAAATGGAGTATGGGGGTCGATCAATTTGTTACCGGTTTTAAGGAATTGTTCTCCAATACCGCTGTACGTTTTTCCAGTGGGTATGATTTTCCTCTAAGTGCCGCATTTACCGAAGTCGATTGGATTTTTTCCAAAAAGGTCGCCGCCAAAATCGGGGCACGACTGGCCCACAACGGGATGCTGCAGGAAACGCAACTCATGCCTCGTTTATCTTTGGCCTATAAATTTGCCAAAAACCACCAGTTTTCATGGGCGTATGGAACCTTTGCCCAAGCCCCAAGAGCCGATTATTTGAAGTATGCCACCACGATTCAAAGCGAACGTGCTGCCCATTACATCATGAATTATATGTATACGCACGATCGGCAAACTTTTCGGGTGGAAGCCTATGAAAAAGCCTATGCCGATTTGATTCAATTCAATACCCCAACGCCGCAATTCAACAGTGATTTCTCCAATGGAGGGTCGGGCTATGCACGTGGACTCGATGTGTTTTGGCGGGATGGAAAATCGATTAAAAACCTGGAGTATTGGGTGTCGTATTCGTTTATTGATGGCCAACGCAATTACCGTAATTTTCCAACCCCCGTAACTCCTAATTTTATTGCCAAGAACAGTTTGTCGCTGGTAGGCAAATATTGGATTAACGACTGGAAATCACAATTAAGTGTGACCCAAGTGCTCACTTCGGGACGTCCTTACAATAATCCCAATGAATCCCTATTTATGAATGGACGAACCAAGCCGTTTTCCAATTTAAGTTTGAGTTGGGCCTATCTTATTTCCGCTCAAAAGATTTTATATTTTTCGGTCAACAACATACTCGGTACCCAAAATATCTTGGGCTATGAATACGCCAATGCTCCCGATGCTAATGGGGTGTTTAACCGACGTATCATCGAACCCACCGCCGATCGTTTCTTTTTTGTAGGCTTCTTTTGGACCCTAAGCGACAACAAAAAAGACAATCAATTGAATAACTTATAGGCAGCAGAAGCAGGGTGCTCCTACGAACATTCCTCCCGCTCTCCGCTTTATCTCTGGAGCTCCTTTGACAATGAAGCTCCAGAGGATACCGCTGCGATCGGGGCTGTATACAACGAATAGGTTCCAAAAGAAAAAGGGATTGTCTACACAACAATCCCTTTTTATCTTTAAGGTTTTTGACTTTATTTATTTTTTCATTTTGATATCAAAACGATCCAATTGCATTACTTTATTCCAAGCAGCTACAAAGTCGGTTACCATTTTTTCTTTGGCATCACTACTGGCATACACTTCAGCCAAGGCGCGCAATTCGGAATGTGAACCAAAAATTAAATCCGCACGCGTGGCCGTCCACTTCACCGCGTCTGTTTTACGATCACGTCCTTCGAATTTTTCTTTATCGGCATCGGTTGCTTTCCAAACCGTATTCATATCTAGTAAATTCACAAAAAAGTCATTGGTTAACGCACCCACACGCGTGGTTAAAATCCCCGTGTTTTCATCCGAATGATGCACCCCCATAGCCCGCATGCCGCCTAACAAAACGGTCATTTCAGGGGCTGTAAGGGTTAACAATTGCGCCTTGTCGACCAACAATTCTTCGGTGGTAAAGGTATAACGTGTTTTTTTGTAGTTGCGGAAACCGTCGGCGATAGGTTCCAATACGCCAAAAGAAGCTACATCGGTTTGCTCTTGGGTAGCATCCATACGTCCGGGTGTAAAGGGAACCGTAACAGGAACACCTGCCGCTTTGGCCGCTTTTTCAACACCCACATTTCCAGCCAAAACAATCAAATCGGCTATCGATACTTTTTTGGTACCCGAAGTGGTGTGGAATTTCTTTTGAATTCCTTCCAATACGCCCAATACTTTATTCAATTGCGTCGGATTATTGCATTCCCAATTGCGTTGGGGTAACAAACGGATGCGGGCTCCATTGGCGCCTCCTCTTTTATCTGAACCACGGAAAGTAGACGCAGAAGCCCAAGCCGTTTCCACCAATTCTTGGGTACTTAAACCTGAGTTGGCGATGGCTGTTTTTAAACTGATAATGTCTTTGGCATCCACCAACGGATGATTTACCGCCGGGATCGGGTCTTGCCAAATCAAATCCTCTTTGGGAACTTCGGGACCAACATGACGTGTTTTGGGCCCCATGTCGCGGTGCGTAAGTTTGTACCACGCTCTCGCAAAGGCATCTTCAAATGCTGCAGGATTATCCAAGAAGTTGCGTGAAATTTTTTCATAAACAGGGTCAAAACGCAACGACAAGTCGGTGGTCAACATGGTCGCTTTGTGTTTTTTATTGGCATCAAAAGCATCCGGAATAATGTTGGCACCGTTTTTGGCCACCCATTGATGGGCTCCAGCGGGACTCTTGGTCAATTCCCATTCGTTGCCAAACAAAAGATTGAAGTAATCATGACCCCATTTCGCAGGCGTTGTGGTCCACGTTACCTCCAATCCTGACGTAATCGCATCAGCCCCTTTACCGCTGCGATAGGTGCTCGTCCATCCCATCCCTTGTTCTTCAATGGAAGCTGCTTCGGGTTCGGGTCCCACATGCGAAGCGGCCCCAGCACCGTGCGTTTTTCCGAAGGTGTGTCCTCCCGCAATTAACGCCACGGTTTCTTCGTCGTTCATTCCCATCCGTCCAAATGTTTCGCGAATATCTTTAGCTGCCGCCACCGGATCGGGGTTGCCATTGGGTCCTTCCGGATTCACGTAAATCAGTCCCATTTGAACCGCTGCCAGCGGATTTTCTAATTTACCCTCTTGGTAACGTTTGCTGTTGTCCAACCATTTTGACTCGGAACCCCAATACACATTAGATTCGGGTTCCCACACGTCGGCGCGTCCTCCAGAAAAACCAAACGTTTTGAATCCCATCGATTCTAAGGCTACATTACCGGTCAAAATCATCAAGTCGGCCCATGAAATTTTATTGCCATACTTTTGTTTGATAGGCCAAAGTAAACGTCGCGCTTTATCCAAATTGGCATTGTCGGGCCAACTGTTTTGTGGGGCAAAACGTTGTTGTCCTGAACAAGAACCGCCGCGGCCATCGCCTGTACGATAGGTTCCCGCACTGTGCCATGCCATGCGTATGAAAAGCGGACCGTAATTTCCAAAATCGGCTGGCCACCAATCTTGTGACTGGGTCAATACCGCTTGAATGTCTTTCTTCAGCGCCACATAATCCAATGATTTGAAGGCTTTGATGTAATCAAAATTGGCATCCATCGGGTTGGTTAAGTTTGAATTTTGTCGCAACACCGATAAGTTCAACTGACTCGGCCACCAATCACTATTTTTGGTGGTTTTGGCGTGTGGGGTGGGTTTGGCCGCGTCCATGGTACCGTTGTGGAACGGACATTGGGACAAATCTTTGGCGGTATCCTGGGCATACGCTCCAAACGTAATCGCACCCATCGCCATGAGATACATCGTTTTTTTCATCATAGTATTCGGTTTTATGTTTGTTTGTAATTTGTTACTGCATGTAAAAATAAGTGGTATATTTGATTGATAAAAACGATATTTTCAAACCTAATATTGATAAAATCAATGAATATACGTCAGTTTGAGTATGTATTGGCGGTGGCTGAAGTGCGCCACTTTGAATCGGCTGCAGAAAAATGTTTTGCTACCCAATCGACTTTGAGTACCATGGTATCCAAGTTTGAAGAAGAATTGGGAATTACGATTTTTAACCGAAAGAAAAAACCGGTAGAAATTACTGCCGAGGGTGAAGTCATCATCGAACAAATCAAAGCGATACAGTCGCAAATCGGGGTGTTGAATGAATTGGCCAAAGAGTTTAAAGGCGAAGTAGACGGCACCTTAACGTTATCGGTCATACCGACAATAGCCCCTTTTTTATTGCCTTTATTTTTGCAATCATTTGCCGAAAAATTTCCGCAATTGCAAATTGAAGTTCGCGAGCAAACTACGGGTGAAATTACGCGTTTATTGAAGGCGCGTGAGTTGGATATCGGTATTTTATCCTTGCCCATCAACGATCCTGATTTGATTGAAATTCCGCTGTATGACGAACCTTTTTTGTTGTTGGATTGTGGTAATCGCTATGCCAATCCGGTGCGTCCGGAGGCGTTGAATCCGAGTGATATTTGGTTGATGGAGGAGGGGCACTGTATGCGAACGCAAATTGTGACCTTTTGTGATTTGGAAACCCGTTTGGCCACTCCGCCGTTTAATTTCAATTTCAAAGCCGGTTCGATCGACAGTTTGTTGCGGTTTGTCAAAGCCAACAATGCCACTACACTATTGCCTTATTTAGCCACGACAGCCTACAATAACGAAGAACTAGAAAAATTGCGAGAGTTTCAGGCGCCTGTTCCTATTCGATCGGTTGGTTTAGTAGTGCATCGGCATTTTGTCAAACGTAGGGTATTGTATTTTTTAGAGCAAGAAATCCTTAAGCAAGTGCATCCCATTTTACCCAAAACTACCGATGCTTTATTGCTAAATCCGGTGTAAAGAGATACTCTTTTTTTTTAGAATAACCATACTCTTTTCAAAATTGACAGTTCATCCGCTCTTTTTGACGGTTCGGTCGTTTTAAATTGTATGCCCTAAGTGAAGTTGCGAATTTTGACTCAGAAAATAGCAGGAGACTATTTCAAAAAACAAAAGAATCACTTAAATTACACTCGTATGAAAAATGGTATTACAATTTTAGCTTTTTTATTGGTGCAATGGATGACCGCACAAACTACTTTTGAGCAAGGGATGGGAAAAGCCCTGCAATTATGGGGCGAAGGCAAACCCAATGAAGCTACAGCTTTGTTGGAGCGAATTGCTGCTGCTGAGAAAACAAGTTGGTTGCCCAATTACTATGTGGCTTTAATCCAAACGACCGAAGCTTTTGACCCTAAGAATCGGGAGAAAGTTAATGCCCTTTTAACCCAAGCCCAGCGTGTTTTGGATGTTGAAATGACCAAAACCCCCGACAATGTGGAGTTGATTATCTTGCAAGCACTACTTCATACCGCTTGGATTGCTTACGACCCGATGACCAACGGCATGCGACTTTCGCCTACGGTGGTGGGCTTGTACAATAAAGCCTTGGCGATGGCGCCCAACAATCCAAGAGCTGTTTTTGGAAAAGCGGAGTTTGAAATTGGGGGTGCCCAATGGACCGGAGCTGATGTAAAGGCCTTGTGCAAAGAGGTGGAACGTGCCGTCGTGCTTTTTGCCGCCGAAACGCCTACCATGCCTTTTGCCCCTCGATGGGGTGCAGATCGAGCCAAAGCACAATTGGCACAATGCAAGCCGTAAGAAGTACACAATCATCGGGGAGCGAACCAAACTTCGTTCCCCAAACATAACCCTGAAATCATGAAATTGATAAAAGAATTTCCCCGTGCTTTTTGGATCACCCTGATCATCTTTTTCTCCCTCTTGGGCGTGAATATCCTCATGGGCGCGCAACCCGATTTTTACAACGACATTGTGCCCTTGTTTTTATATACGATGGTCTATGGTTTGGTGCTGTATTATGTGAATGCCTTAGTGTTCATGGGATTGGATCGTGTTTTTACGATCGATCGTTTTACGCCAAAACGCTTGATCATTGGTTTTTTTAGTTCTTTTTTCTTGACGTTGTTCACCATCTTTGTGCTGCATTTTTTGGAAGATGTGGTCCTTAATGGGCGAACTGTTGCGCAGTTTTTAGCCGATGAAAAGCCTTCCAATTATCTAGTTTCAATCCTCATTACCCTCATCGTTTCACTAGCCATCCATGCTTTTTACTTTTACAAAGCGTTAAACGAACGTCGTATCAAAGAGCAACAAGTCATTGCGGGGAGTGCAAATGCGCGATTTGAGAGTTTGAAAAATCAAATAGACCCTCATTTTTTATTCAACAGCCTCAATGTGTTGAGTTCGCTTATCGAAGAAAATCCCGATGCAGCGCAGCGATTTACCACTTCATTGTCTAAAATCTATCGCTATGTCTTGGAGCAAAAAGACAAAGAATTGGTTCCCGTTCAAGAAGAATTGGCCTTTGCCAAAACGTATATGAATTTGTTGAAAATGCGGTTTGAAAACAGCATCACCTTTACTTTACCCGATGTGACGTCACTTCCTGAACAAGCGTTTGTAGTGCCTTTATCGCTTCAGTTGTTGTTGGAAAACACCATAAAGCACAATGTGGTGAGTGAGCAAAAACCATTGCATATTGCGATAACCCTGGAAGGAGGCTACCTTGCCATTCAAAACAATTTACAAAAGAAAGAAGTGCTTCAAGATCGTCGCGGCGTTGGACTCCAAAATATTGTCAGTCGGTATGCGATTGTTACCCAACGCAGTGTTCGCATAGAGCCCTCGACCACATTTTTTACTGTGAAAATACCGATACTTACTGAAAGAACAACCCTTATGAATACAGCAATTACCTCCGAAAACACCGCTTACTTCAGAGCCAAAGAGCGGGTCGAAAAGTTACGCGAGTTTTATACCAATCTTATTTCCTACTGCTTTGTAATCCCATTGTTGGTAGGTATTAATTTATTCCAAGGAGGATTCCAATGGTTTTGGTTTCCCATGTTGGGATGGGGGATAGGACTCTTATTTCATGCCTTCGGTACATTTGGATACGGACGGCAATGGGAAGAGCGAAAAATTCAAGAAATTATGCAAAAAAACACAAAAACAAACCAATGGAACTAAAACACAACCCTCAAGAATCCTTTGATCACGAAGCGTATAAGAAAGCAAAACAACAAGTCGCAGCGATCCGTGGATTTTACATTCACTTCTTGGTTTACCTTCTTGTTAATGTTTTTTTCTTGGTCGTGAATTTAAAATATGCTCCACACCATTTATGGTTTTTTTGGCCTACGTTTGGGTGGGGGATAGGCCTCTTATTTCACGGATTAAGCGTGTTTTCCTTCTCTTCCTCCTGGGGAAAAGCGTGGGAAGAACGCAAAATTCGAGCGTTTATGGAAAAAGAAAAACAACAACAAAAACGATTTTAATATGACACCAGACGAACAATATGCCTATGACGCAGCCGTTAAACGCGTAAAAAAGATAAAAGGATTTTACAGCCATTTGCTGGTTTACGTTATCGTAAATATATTCTTAATTGTGACTCAATTGCAAAGGTTGGATGAAGGCGAAACCCTATGGCAATTTCGGGTATTTAGTACCGCCTTTTTTTGGGGTATTGGACTCGTAGCACATGGGCTATCTGTATTTATTCCTCAATACTTTTTAGGAAAAGAATGGGAGAATCGAAAGATTAAAGCCTTTATGGAAGAGGAACAACGCCAGCATGGAAAGTCCCAATTCTAACAATATACCTTTTACTATAATAACCCACACGCATGAAGGTATTAATTATTGAAGACGAAAAACCGGCCGCGCGCTTGTTGCAACGAAAAGTTGAAAAATTAGGCTTACATGTCCTTGCATTATTGCATTCGGTGGAAGCATCAATCGCTTGGTTTGAATCCCAACCGCATCCGGATTTAATTTTTCTTGACATTCAACTCTCTGACGGATTATCTTTTGAAATTTTTGAAGCTGTTGCGATAAAGAGTCCAATTATTTTTACTACCGCTTACGATGAGTATGCATTACGGGCTTTTAAAATGAACAGTATCGATTATTTATTGAAACCCATTGATGAAGAAGAATTGGAGGCTGCGGTATTGAAGTTCAAAAGCCGCTCAGAAGTAGCAGTGAATCCCTCTATGGCGCTGGATTTTGAAACCATCCGCAAGCTATTAATCAACCCCGTCGACCGTACCTACAAGCAACGCTTTACCTTGAAAGTAGGGCAGCAATTGAAGATGATCCCCGTCGATACTATCGAATGCATTTACAGCGAAAATAAGGGGACATTTCTACACACCTTAGACAACCGAACGTATTTGTTGGATCAATCGTTGGAGCAGGTCGAACAAGAGATGGATCCCAGTGCCTTTTTTAGAGTGTCGCGAAAATTCATCATTGCGTTGAAAGCGATCAAAGAGATTCAAGTCCACAGCAACTCTCGCTTGAAAGTGCTTTTACCGACGTACAAGGGTGAAGAAATCATTGTGGCACGGGAGCGTGTGGCGGAGTTTAAGGAATGGCTTGGATAGTGCTACTGCTACTGGTATAAATTAGGTTATTTTAAATTTTAAATTTCAGCTTCGATGTAGTTCGTCTATTTTAACATAGGGATTTTAAAAATAGTACTACATTTGAACCGTTACATAACACAATCGAAAGATTAGCCTTAGGCTGCTACCAGTGGAAGGAAGTGAAATTCTTAGACTCTCGTGCAACTGTGTTTCCTTTACGGATGAGTCAGAGACACCCTTTTGATTGTTCCAACGATTACGAGAAGTAGTTGGCCTTTTTTTCAATGGGATGGAACCGGTTGAATAGAAGTGGTTTATTCTCGATAAATGGATTGATGATGACCCCTTCTTACGAAAAAGCCATAGCTAAGTATTACAAATCGCTTCGAATTTGTCCCGTTCCCCTTGTGTCGTGGGCACAATTTCGTTATTGTACACAAACCAAATTCGCTGAAATTCAGGCCCAGTGGAGTGAAAAGGAACGCTTATATACCCATTTGGTTGAACATCAAAAAGTGGTACTTGTCACCAATCCCGACTTGACTATAGTATATGTCTCTGATAACATCCAAGCGTTGACAGGGTATAAACCCTCTGAAGTGATTGGGAATACTCCCAAAATGTTCCAAGGTCCAATGACATTATCACATTCGCGTGAACGTATTCGAAAAGCATTGGCAGCCCAACGGCCTATTTGTGAAACGGTTTTGAATTATAAAAAGGATGGCAGTGTATATGCTTGCGTAATCGAATTGTACCCAAAGTTCACTGCAAAGGGCGAACTCTCCCATTATTTGGCATTAGAAAAAATTGCTTCTTAGGAAACTAATTTACCTTTTGTATTTTTTAATATTATCTAAGGTTTTACTCTACATTATGTACGAAATGAAAATTTTTAACTCATTAATTAGAGGAGTGCCAACGTAGTAGCAGGTAATACAATGCTGCAATTAGAATTGGGGCTAAAAAAAATAGGTATATAAGAATTCGTTTTTTATTCATGCTTTTCATTTAAAAATAATTCAAAAAAAAATAAAAAGCCCTACAGTGTTTACTGTAGGGACTTTTTGATCTGAGCGAGTCACACACTTTTTAACTATTACTCAGATATTTATTGAACTACGGGTCCCAACCCAAAAACAGGAAATGCAACCATCGTAATTGGTCGAGACCCCGAAGTTCATCATACTATTAAAAGAGTCCTTTAATAAATTGGTATTTTTTTTCGAACTTGTTGTTTTGATTGTTGAGTTCTTTACTTTTTGTTAGTTTCAAACTTGTGTTTTTTATCTTAATCAAGAAATAAATTGAAAAAAAGATAAAACTCAGAATCATGATTATTAGTACTTGTATCATATGGATGAGGGTTTAGAGGATTATTATTGAATTAAATATATTATAACGCTCGTTAGTTTCATTTTGTGACAGTTTAGGCCTATTTAGTCATCCCTTAAAAAACAAATAACTGTCTGATTGTTATTTTATTACAATAAAATTTAGCTAGAAATAGATGATAATTATTGCCAAAAATGGTATATTTGAGTATAAAATAGTGGCAATATGTTAGGCAAAATAA
>NZ_JAPZUB010000023.1 GCF_027533505.1 Flavobacterium sp.
ATCAACTTCATTATCAAACAAAAAGCCTTCAATAACTTTGTATAATCGGGATTTATCTTCCTGATTTAATTCCGATATTTGGGATAAAATACTGTCTTTCATAAAGCAAATATAATAAATATATTATTTAGACTAAAGCCATCGAAATTTAAAATAGTGGCTTTTTAAGGAATGACTAAATAATAGAAATGAATGGATAAAAAAACCCCAATCAAAACAAGAGGAATGGGTTTTAAAACATTTTTTATACAAGTAAGAATAAACAACCTAACGCATGAATAAAGTGGACTTCATCTTATAAACTCCCCATTTTTACTAAAGCGCTAAATTTTAATTAGTATTTCATTCGAAATTTTCACCCAAAAAAACACCACCATGGACACTCCCACCCAAAACCGCATCGCCCAACTCCATCCTTCGGTACGCGCTGAAGTGACCCAAATCATTCAAGCCTGTGATCAAGCACTCACCGGGCGGGCTAAAGTGCGCATTACACAAGGACTACGCACCTTCAAAGAACAAGATGATTTATTTGCACTCGGGCGAACCCGCGTCAATCCCCAAGGAAAAACCGCCAAAAAACCGCTCGGTAACCGTGTTACCCAAGCCAAAGGCGGACAATCGGTGCACAACTATGGCTTTGCCGTTGATATTTGCCTTATCATCGACGGAAAAACAGCCTCCTGGGACACCGCCAAAGACTGGGACAATGACACCGTCGCCGACTGGTACGAATGCGTGAAAATCTTTGCGCAATTCGGCTGGGAATGGGGCGGCAACTGGAAAAATTTTAAAGATTTCCCCCATTTAGAAAAAAAAGGATTCAACAACTGGCGCCAATTGATCAAACGCCAACGCGACGCACAAGGGTATGTTATTCTATAAATAAGAGGGGTATGAACAGCAAAAAATTAGCATAGCACCGCGAAAACGGGAGATTCAAAGATTCAAAGTTTGACAGACTGGCCGCGATTGGGGATAAGAGGGAGTTGGCAGAAACCTTCGAGCTACACGAAACGCAATAAAAATGCTAAAAAACAAAGCCAACAAAAAAAGAATTTTTATGACAGAAAAAGAATTTTTCGAGAAAATAAAAGCAGAAGGATTAAACGGAAACGATTATGCTTTTAAAGCGCTATTTAACATTGACAATCTAGGAAATATAATTTCTTCGAAAGAAGGAGTTTGGTTCGACTTGCGATATGGGGAGGCTCCATTTATTTTTTCAACAAACATACCAAGAGCTGAACTTGAAAAATTCACACCAAATCCAATAACAGAAAAATCCTTTTTAAATCAACTAAAAGGAAGCGACAAACCGTCGCCTTTTACTTCAAAAGGTTATCCATTCAGTAAAGAATTGTCAAGTTATAATAGAACAAGTTTAGGAAGAGCATTCTTTTCTGATGGCATTGTAAAAAAATATTTTAACGATTTAAATGTCTACGATAACATTTCCATATTTTTAAATTTAAAATCAAATTTAAAAAATGAACCAATTTATTTCAATAAAAGAGCTATTTCATTATCGATATATACAGCTGATAATGAACAAGAAATTTCAGATAAATATAAAAAGCTAAATTTAATCAGTGATGAAGTTGGTGTTTTTGCTTTAGAAAAAGAAAACACAATTGACTTTAAAGTTAAACTAAGTACAAGTTTACTTGATGTTTCAAGATTTCAAACAAGTTCTGAATTGAAAAACTATACTAAAAGCATTAAAAAAGAAGAATTAAAGCACTCAACAATTTCAACAAAAAAAATATTAGATTTATTTAAAGAGGATGAAAAACCATTGTTAGATGAATTAAATACTTACACAAAAGAAGATTTTCAAAAATATCAAAATCCAGCAATTAGCACTTTTGTAAAAAAAGATTTTTACAAAAGCACCTACCGTCCACCAATGAAAGTGAAAACAGTAGATGTTACACTTGGAATGTTTTTTGACGGAACAGGAAATAATCGATTTACTACAGAATTAATTTATAATCAAAATATTAATCAAAAAACTCTTATTCTTGACGAACAAAAAATTAAAAAGCTAAAAAACGGAACAACAAAACATCCAAACAAACTAAAAGAATTTGTAGATGTAGAAGATTATATGATTGATTTGGAGGGAAGTACCAGTTATTTAAATCCATATTCAAACATAGTTTTACTTCACGATTTGTATAAAAGTAATTCAGAAAAATTTAATAAACACACAACAACAAATCAAAATGTAGTTTTCAAACAATATGTTCAAGGAATTGGAACAAAAGTAGATTTAGACCAAAACGGAATACCAACAGAATATTATGAAGATGATATATTGGGTTCAGCTTCTGGAAGAGGAGAACGAGGAATTATCGCAAGAGTTGAACAAGGCATCCGTGATAGTGTTTTACAGCTTAAAAGATTTTTGGAACAAAACAACAGAGAAATTAGAATTTTAACAATTGATGTTTTTGGTTTTAGTCGTGGCGCAGCTGCTGCAAGACATTATATAAACGAAATATTAAAGCCCGAAATAAAAGCAAATACCCAAAGAATGTTAAATCAACAAGGACATATAGAGTTTGCTCCTGCTCAACCAAAATCAGGTTTGCTTGGTTCAGAATTTATCAAACAAGGTTTAAATATTCCAGCTCAAATTGATATTCGTTTTTCAGGTTTATTTGAAACTGTTGTTTCTGATTCTTCTGAAAGAGGCTATTTTACAAGAAAATTTATAGAATTACCCGAAAATTTTTCTGTTCCAAGGAATGTGCTTTATGAGAGAGTAAAAGGTTATGAAAAAATAAATACCTCTTTAGAAAATCTCAAATCAAAAGTAATGCACATAATTGCAATGGATGAGTATAGAGAAAATTTCCCATTAACGATTAGCGACGCTCCAAACACATATAATTTATATTTATACGGTTCACATTCTGATATTGGTGGCGGTTACGCGAAAACAGACTATAATACGATCATTGGATTTAAAGATATTGGTAATAAAACCGAGTTATTAAAATATGAAAAAATAGCCGACAGTTATAGAAGAAGGTTTGCTTTTCAAAAAAATGCAAAAGGAATTTGGGAATTCAAAAAAGGGCAAATTACATTGCAAAAAACGGATACTCATTACTCAAAACCACCACTTAATTCGATAAGTCCACCAAAAAAAATATCAGAACATTACATTGTTATAGACAAACGATTTATATCCAACAAAGTACAATTAGTTTCACTAAATGCGATGATGCAGTATGCACTTACAGAAAAAGTACCTTTTCAAACAGAGTTTAAAAAACTAAAAAATATAAATGAGCATTTTTATGAAGTTCCAAAATCTGTCAAGTATTTTATGAATTACTATAACGGAATTATGGAAATGGTAAAAAAACAAAAAGACGATAAACTAAATTTAGCAATTGAGGATTATTATCCTTTGTTTCAAAATTACATTCATATTTCAGCAAATTACAATAAATCAGCATTATTTGGTACTAAAGGAAAAGAATTACTGCCTGGTGATTTTTATGTTAATGAGCCAACAGAAAACAATAAGAGAAAATATTTAAAGTCAAAATAATAATTTAATTTAAAAAAGAATATTATGCTGTTTTTATATGTAATATATTTTCTTGCTCCAATTAGTGTATTGTACTATTTGTGTATTCGTAATATTATTTTAAAGAAAACAGATCTAAAAACAATTAATTCTTTAGGAATTACATTATTTACAGCTTTAATTACATTTATAATTAAAGCTATAGTAAAAGATAAATTTGAGCCTTTATATTTTGAAGTAGTTATTATTGCAATATCAGTAATAATTTATTTAATCCGAGTAAAAAGAGATAAAACTCTTAATAAAAAAACTTTATTGACAAAGTTTAAAATCAAAGTAGGTGTTGGAGTCTTATGTTATATCATTCTTATGTTTGTATTGGGTTACAAAATACCTTGGTTTGACAAACATCCTACTTGGAAAGAGTTTCCATACCTAACAAATAAAGCAATTGTGATTGAAGAAATCAAAAATTTCGATAAATTATATGGCAATAAATATAAAATTATACCTGAACCTAAAACAATTTATGATAGTTATAATTTTGAAAGTTCTTACAGAAATAATTTAAAAAATATTAAGACAATTGATTACAGAATAACTGGTAACGAATTTGAGTATTATGGTTTTTTTAGTTTTAGTGGTTTACGAGGTGGCGGAAATAGTACAGGAGCTTCAAATAATAGTGGTTATGATGGAGCAAGTTTTTCCCAAAATGGTTACGAATATTTAGAGTTTACTTTAAACAATGAAAGAGGTTATTTTAAAGCTAAAAATTCATCGACTAATACAGAATTAGAAAGTTTTTATCAATATAATTATCCTAAAAAACAAAATGACACATTGTTTTTTAACTATCGAGGTGATAAATTCAGGGCTTATTTAAAAAAGTAAAATAACCTTTGTCTAAACATAACAATACATTGGCGCAATCGAATAAGACATTGGCAAAATTGGATTCAACAACTGGCGCCAATTGATCAAACGCCAACGCGACGCACAAGGGTATGTCATTCTATAAACAGAAAGCGCATGAATAGCAAAAAATTAGCATGGCAAAGTTCTGCTTGGTATTGGAATAAATTAAAAATAAGTGAATATGCAGATATTGATGATGAAATAAAAGTATCTGCGGCAATTAATTATCCTGAAGCATTAAATGGTTTAGAAAACAACATCGCTAGTATTAACCACTTATCAGAAAGAAAGCAATATACATACAAATTGAAAGAGATTTTTAATTATGAAAAATGGCATGCGAATAAACGTTAATGGCTACTTAGGATTACTACTAATTTCCCTTTTCGTTATTTCCTGTAAAAAAGACACTACAATTTCCTGTAGCTATTTGGATATAATCGGTGATCAAAAATGGGATACAATAACATTAGAAAGCAATACAAATAAACAGTGTATGCAAGATGTTTTTTTTCTAAAAAATGGAAAAAAAGAGAAAATACTAAGCATTTTACCTAGAGTTGATTGTGCTTATGTTTTAACAAAACCTAAGATTGAAATGATTTATTTCGAATCAAATGATATTCAATCCAAAGAAAAAGGGTTAAGGGTAATGATACGAAATACTGACTTAGTGCCTGATTACTTCTTTCTTGATTTGTTCTATAAAAAGGAATGGATGATTAAAAGATATGGGGTAATGAATACTAATCCAATGGATTCACTTTTTGTCAAATCAAAAAATATAAATAAATCATTGACCTATGAATTGGGTGATGAGCGTGTTTGCAACCCAAAAACACTATATTCGATTTATTTTAAGAAATAACTACTTCGTATTTTACTCTAAAATCAAACGATTTGTTTCCAAAAAAGTCTGAAAAAATCATTAGAACCCTTTTAAAATATAACCCATTATCATGAACCGTAAAATCACCCTACTCTCCCTCGATGGCGGAGGAATTCGAGGCATTATCTCCTGTATCATTCTGAAATACATCGAAGAACAACTCCAACAAAAGGATCATCCTCAGGCCAAACTCGGGGATTATTTTGACCTTATTGCCGGGACCAGCACCGGCGGACTCATAACGGCGTTGCTGCTTTGCCCCGATGAACACCAAAAAGCGAAATTCTCGGTGACCGAAGCGCTTGCATTGTATACCGAGAAAGGAGCCGCCATTTTTGATGTATCGTTTTGGGACAAACTCCTCAATCCGTTTGGGCTACTCAAAGAAAAAATCGACGATACCCCTCTTGAACACGAGTTAGCTCATGTGTTTGGCACTCTCGAACTACGGCACCTCATCAAGCCGTGTTTGATTACCGCCTACGATATCACCGCACGAAAAGCAACCTTTTTTACAAGTCACAATGCCGAGAATCCCCTACGCAACTTTCGGGTCACCGATGTCTGCCGGGCTACCTCAGCAGCACCTTCTTATTTTGAACCGGCCCAAGTGGTTTCCCTTTCGGGCGAACAGTTTACCCTTATCGATGGCGGAGTCTATGCCAACAATCCCGCTTTATGTGCCTATGCCGAAGCGCGAAAAATTCCCTTTTCCAAAGTGCTCAACCACCCCGAAAAACCCGATTACCCTACAGCCAATGATATGATTGTGGTGTCGGTGGGAACGGGAACGGTGTTGAAACCCTATGCCTTTGACGATTTTAAAAATGCGGGAAAAGTCGAATGGATAACCCCACTCATCGATATCTTGTTGTCGTCCAACGTAGAAACGGTCAATTACCAAATGAAAAAAATGTATGAATCCCTCGGGAATGAAAATACACAACACTATTTCCGGTTGATGCCCGAACTCTTAAAAGCGTCCTCCGAGATGGATGATACTTCTCCCGAGAATATCCAAAACCTCATTCAAGACGGACTCACCTTTGTTCGAAAAAATCAGGTTCAACTTGACCAAATTGTCCAAAAACTCCTCGACAACCGCTAAGAAACCTAGTCCCTTTGCATACAAAAGGCCGCTCTTTGGGAACGGCCTTTTGCATAGCTAAACGGTTGAATTACCATATCTTCACCCGTTTCTCTGGAGCTAAATACAATTTGTCATTTTCCTTAATATTGAACGCTTGGTAAAACGCATCAACATTGAGCAGCGGTACATAGGCACGGTACATTCCGGGCGAATGCGGATCGGTTTTCACCTGATTTTTAATCGCTTCATCACGCATTTTGGAGCGCCAAATCGTAGCCCACGAAATAAAGAATCGTTGTTCGGGCGTAAATCCATCGATTAATCCTGGATTTCCATGGTCTTTCAAGTACAATTGTAACCCGTCGTAGGCTGCGTTCACTCCGCCCAAATCGCCAATGTTTTCCCCTAAGGTAAATTTACCATCGACAAAAGTTCCCGGTAAGGGTTGCAACGCACTGTACTGATCGGCCAATGCCGTTCCTAGGGCTGTAAATTGTTTTAAATCCTCATCCTTCCACCAATTAACCAAATTCCCGTCGGCGTTGTATCGCGCTCCTGAATCGTCAAATCCGTGCGATATTTCATGCCCAATGACAGCACCGATGCCTCCGAAATTGACTGCATCATCGGCCTTATAATCGTAAAAAGGCGGTTGTAAAATTGCCGCTGGAAATACAATCTCATTATACGACGGATTGTAATACGCATTCACCGTTTGGGGCGTCATCCCCCAACGGGTTTTGTCTACGGGCTTGCTTAAATCGTCGATGTTGTTCTGGAAATTCCAACGCGACACATTCTCCATATTTTCAAAATAAGTACCTCCGTCGGCTAGGGCTTTGATTTCCAATTTGGAATAATCTTTCCATTGATCGGGGTATCCAATTTTTACGGTCGACTTACGCAATTTTTGAATGGCACCTACGCGGGTTTCGGGCGCCATCCAAGGCAAGTTGTTGATGCGGTTTTCAAAAGCACGAAAAACGTACTTGATCATTTTTGCTGCTTTCTCTTTGGCTTCCGCGGGGAACTTTTGCGCCACATACAATTTGCCTAAAGCTTCCCCCACCGTTCCGTTGACCACTTGAAGCGCACGCTCCTCACGGGGACGTTGTTTTTTGGCGCCTTGCAAAGTTTGACTGTAAAACTCCCAGTTGGCCCGTTCGATATCGGTAGTCAATTGATCGGCGTAACGGTTGAGGAGGGTCCAACGCAAATAGGCTTTCCAAGTATCAACTTCATTGGCCTGAAAAAGGGTTTCCAGAGCAGCCATGTATTTGGGCTGTGACACAATCACGGTGTCGATACGCTTGATGCCCGCACCCATGATATAATTGCGCCAATTGACCGAAGGCGTGAGGTTTTGCAGTTGTAAAATATCCATCGGATTGTAGGATTTTCTGCGATCACGGCGTTCTACACGGTCAAATCGCGTCTGGGCCATCGCGGTTTCTAAGGCCAAAACGCGGGCAGCATCGGCTTGTGCTTTGGCTTCCGACAATCCAAGGAATTGCAACATGCGGGCAACATGGGCCACATACTTTTGCCGTTTTTCTTTGGAATCAGCATCTTCCGATACGTAGTAATCCCGGTCGGGCAATCCCAGACTTCCGGGGCCAATGCTCAGCACGTTTTTATTACTGTTTTTGGCATCCGCGCCCACAAACATGCTATAAAATCCAACGCCTCCAAACGGCAAACGATCGATCATTAATTTGTTTAAATCATTGACATTTTTTACCGCATCGATTTGCGCTAAGGTCGCTTTCAAGGGTTGAATCCCGCGTTTGTTGCGCGCCAACGTATCCATATAGGTTTTGTACACATTGACGGCTTTGGCTTGGTCCGACTTGGGGTCCAACTTCTTGTCGTTGGCCGCTTGTTTCAAAATGGCCAACGCGTCTTTATCGGTGTTTTGACGCAATTCATCAAAACTTCCCCAACGCGTTCGGTCGGCGGGAATCTCGGTTTTGTCAAACCAAGTGCCGTTTACATACCGAAAGAAATCATCGCCGGGTTTGACCGACGTATCCATCAAGTCCAAATGAAGGCCTGGCTTATGTTGTGCTGCCGCTGTATCCATAGCCAAACAAGCGGCTACGGTAGCAGCAAAAGTGAGTACATTGTGGTTTTTCATACCGTGTTTCGTTTAGTTTTCCCAACAAAGCTATCAAAATATTGATTGAATAGTTGTTAAATTCAGTATAATCCTCAAAGGAAATCCGTTGAATTCGACAGGGGTTTGTACTTTTGCTAAAATTTTTGACATGGGCACCTTTCTCAAAAAATACCGCTTTTTTATTCTCTTCTTTGTGCTGTTTTCCATCATTACCGTGAGTGCTTTTTATTCGGTATTAAAACCCAAAAAAAACCTTCCAATATACACGCCAAGCGATGTCAATCCAGAATTGGTCGATACAACGGTGCAACATGTAGCCTTGGAACACCGCATCGGATCGTTTGCCTTTACCAATCAAAACGGGAAAACGATTACCGATAAAGACTATGAAGGAAAAATTTATGTCGCCGACTTTTTCTTTACTACTTGTCCCACCATTTGTCCCAAAATGACCAACAACATGGCGTGGTTACAGGAAAAAATCAAAAACAACCCCAACGTAAAATTGCTATCGTTTTCCGTAACTCCCGATATTGACAGTGTTCCCGTTTTAAAAGCCTATGCGCAAAAAAAAGGCGTATTGGACCATAAATGGAACCTGCTTACGGGCGATAAAAAAGCGATTTACTACTTGGCACGCAAATCATTTTTGGCCGTAAAAACAGGCAATCCCAAGGAATTATACAACATGGTGCACACAGAAAACTTTGTGCTCGTCGATGCCCAACAACGCATCCGTGGGTTTTATGACGGCACCAACCTCGATGGCCCTACCGAACCGGGCGTAAAAAATGTACAACAATTGTGGGAAGATATTCAGTTTTTATGCGAACCCAAAGAATGAATGTCAAACAAAACATAATTTTTTTACGGAACCCACATTATCCGTCCGATTTCCGTATTTTTGTATTTTAATTCAATCTAAATAAAGTGAGCGAAACCTTAGCCGACATGAAAATCGGACAACAAGCAACCATCGTCGATTTTAATATCGATGCTATTCCGTTGAAATTACTGGAAATGGGTTGCCTTCCAGGCAATCGTGTGGAATTGTTGCAAATCGCTCCTTTGGGGGATCCGCTTTATTTTACCATCAACGATTCGCACGTGGCCCTTCGTATCGAAACGGCTCGGCAAATAGAGGTGACATTCTAACGATTTACCATGGCGGAAAAAACGATAAAAGTAGCTTTAATTGGGAATCCCAACACCGGTAAAACATCGGTTTTTAATCAACTTACAGGCTTAAAACAGCAAGTGGGCAACTACCCCGGAATTACGGTAGAAAAGAAAATTGGCTATTGCCGTTTGAATGAGACCACCCGTGCTACCATTCTCGATTTGCCGGGCACGTACAGTTTGAATGCCAGTTCCATCGATGAAAATGTGGTGATTGAACTTTTACTGAACCGCAAAGATGAAAACTTTCCCGATGTCGTGGTCGTGGTTTCTGAAGTAGAAAACCTCAAGCGAAATCTCCTTCTTTTTACCCAAATCAAAGACCTTGAAATTCCTACCATTTTGGTCATCAACATGAGCGACCGAATGAAGTTGAAAGGCATCGAATTGGATATTCCCTATTTGGAAGCCCAATTGAAAACCAAAATTGCGCTCACGAGTTCCCGAAAAAATATTGGCATCGAAGAAATCAAACAACGTATTCTCGAGTACCAATCCTTACCCACAGCGCCGTGTTTGAATGCCTCCTCCATTGATCCCGAATACTTTGACAAATTGCGCAAAGCCTTCCCCAATCAATTGGTGTACAAACTGTGGTTGGTGATTACACAAGACGTCAATTTCTTGAATTTAGAGCGGAACGAAATGAAAAGCTCGTTCACCAAATCGCATACGGAACTCCGACGGTTGCAGCAAAAAGAAACCATCAAAAGGTATCAGTTTATCAACGATACCTTGAAAGTGGGACAAACCATCGACCGTTCCAAAGCGGGTAACTTTAGCGCACGCCTCGATCGGATTCTTACCCACAAAATCTTTGGCTACCTTATTTTCTTTGTAATTCTCTTTGGCATCTTCCAATCGATTTTCGACTGGTCGAGTGTCCCCATGGATTTTATCGACGAAAAGTTTGCGCAACTCGCCACGTACACCGCTACCCATTTGCCCCCCGGCGAATTCACCAATTTAATCACCGAAGGAATTATTCCGGGCATCGGTGGGATTCTCATTTTTATTCCGCAAATTGCTTTTTTATTCCTCTTCATATCCGTCTTGGAAGAAAGCGGTTATATGAGTCGGGTGGTGTTTTTGATGGACAAAATCATGCGCCGCTTTGGCCTCTCGGGGAAAAGTGTGGTGCCCCTCATTTCAGGTACCGCCTGTGCTATTCCCGCCATCATGGGAGCGCGCAATATCGAAAATTGGAAAGAGCGCTTGATTACCATTTTGGTCACGCCCTTTATCACCTGCTCGGCACGTCTACCCGTATATGCCATTCTGATTGCCCTCATCATTCCTGAGAAGCATGTTTTGGGATTTATTAGCCTTCAAGGACTTACCCTGATGGTATTGTACCTGTTGGGTTTCGGGATTGCGTTGTTGTGTGCGTTTATTTTGCATAAGGTTTTGAACCTAAATACGAAGTCCTATTTTGTGGTCGAAATGCCCGGGTACAAAATTCCCATGGCGAAAAATGTAGGCATCAATGTGGTCGAAAAAACCAAGTCTTTTGTGTTTGGTGCGGGGAAAATTATTTTAGCCTTATCGGTCATTCTGTGGTTCCTTGGCTCACATGGTCCGGGTGATGAATTTAAAAATGCCGAAAAAATTATTGAACAAAAAGTTTACAATTCCCCTGTCCCAATCAATCCGTCGGTTATTCCCAATTGGACTGCCGAATACAAATTGGAACACTCCTATATGGGCATCGCCGGGAAAATGATCGAACCCGTGATTGAACCGCTGGGCTACGATTGGAAAATTGGCATCGCGGTAGTGAGCTCGTTTGCCGCACGTGAAGTGTTTGTAGGTACTTTGGCCACTATTTACAAAGTAGGCGACCAAAGCGAAGAAGAAACCACCATCAAAGAACAAATGCGCCACGAAGTTCACGAAGACGGCAGTCCAGTGTTTAACTTGGCCAGCGGCATTTCACTTTTGCTGTTCTATGCTTTTGCCATGCAATGTATCAGCACCTTGGCCATCGTCAAAAAAGAAACCAACTCATGGAAATGGCCTATGATTCAATTGGTGTTTATGAGCGGTATCGCCTACGTTTCGGCCTTGGTTGCCTATCAGTTCTTAAAATAATTCGCTATGGGCATTCAAGAAATTTTCGTGTACTTGGCCTTGGGCATCGCACTCGCCTATTTGTTTGAGCGCTTTAAAAAACGACCCAAGAAAAAAGATAAAAACTGTGGTAATGACAATTGTGGCTGTTAATTTTTGGGCAATCCCCCGAGTGAACGCCTTTCGTAGCTAACCTATACCTGCTGCTCGGGGTCGGGTCTTCCGTTGCAATGCCGCCGCTTCGTTCCTCCGCCGTCGGGATTTCCACTTCACCCCCTATTGCAATAGCTGCCTTGAAATCAGCCTGTTATACGCCCCAAAAAAACGCTTTCAAAAACGCCTCTTTTTCCCTTGCCTTAAACAAAAATTAAATTTATTATTATTTTTATTTAAACTTTGTCTAAATAAGAATAAGGATGTATCTTTGCCGAAAATTTTCAAAATTATGCGCATTATTGCCCCCATATTGGCTGGATTTTTGCTTACCGCAGCGGCTTCACAAGCCCAAGAAGTGAAGAAAGATACCGCCACCGTTACCCTCGACCAAGTCATCATTTTCATCAAAGAACAAACTCCCGATCGCATGCCTGCTGTTAAGCAGCAAACCATCTATTCGGGTAAGAAAAATGATGTACTGCGTCTCAATGAAATCAACGCCAACCGAACGACCAACAATGCACGCGAACTGTTCTCTCGCATGGCCGGTGTTTCCGTATGGGAAAACGACGGCTCTGGCATTCAAGTCAACGTGGCCGTACGTGGATTAAGTCCCAACCGCAGCTGGGAACTCAATACACGTCAAAACGGTTACGACATTTCCTCCGACGTTTTCGGTTATCCCGAAGCCTATTACAATCCCCCGATGGAAGCCGTTGAACGTATCGAATTTATCCGCGGTGGGGCTTCGTTGCAATTTGGACCCCAATTTGGAGGGATGCTTAATTATGTATTGAAAAAAGCACCTGAGAAAAAATTCAGTTACGAAACCCAAAATACAGTAGGAAGTTTTGGCTTAGTCAGCAGCTTCAATGCAATCGGTGGAAAACACGGAAAATTTACCTATTATGCCTACCACCATGCCCGTAGAGCCGATGGATGGCGTGACAATACTGGATATCAAATACGAAACTCCTTTGTCAACTTGGGCTACGAATTTGCACCGCACTGGAAAGCACAAGTAGAATTCACCACCATGGACTATGAGTTGCAGCAACCCGGCGGTTTAACCGATGCACAATTTGCCGCCGATCACCGTCAATCGTTACGCGATCGCAACTGGATGGGAACGCCATGGAACTTGGCAACGATTACCCTTACAGGACGTTGGAGTCCAAAAATCACTACGGATTTTAAATTGTTCGGACTCTATGGCGAGCGCAACAGTGTAGGATTCACTGCGGCTCCTAATGTAGTTGATGCCATTAACCCAACCTCTTTAGCCTATGCCAACCGTCAAGTTGACCGTGATCGTTATGTGAATTTCGGCTTGGAAAACCGGTCGCTTTGGAACTACTCGCTTGGTAAAACTCAACATCATTTGGCTTTTGGGTTCCGCTTGTATCAAGCCGATACCAACCGTAGACAACGCGGTACAGGGACCAACGGTAGCGATTTTGACCTTACCGTTAGCGATCGTTATCCGAGAAACTTGGACTTTACCACGCGCAACATTGCCCTTTTTGCCGAAAACATGTTCCAAATCACTTCCGCTTGGACGGTAACGCCGGGCGCGCGCTTAGAAATCATTGAATCGGTAGGTTCAGGATTATTCAACCGGGTAAGTGGTAACGATATACTGATGCCCAACCAAGAATTAAACCGCACCCAACTTCTGTTAGGTTTAGGAACCGAATACCGAATTGGAACTACCAATGTGTATGCAAACATTTCTCAAGCGTATCGCCCCGTATTGTTCTCTGATCAAACGCCTCCAGCAACGACCGATGTTATCGATCCTAACTTACAAGATGCCAACGGATATACCCTCGATTTAGGCTACCGCGGTACGTTTAAAAACTGGATTAATTTTGATGTATCCTACTTCTATATGGTGTACAACAACCGTATTGGTACGTTAAATCGCTTTATCAACGACGACCCAACGCAGGCGGCTTTTGCCTTCCGCACCAACTTAGGAAAAAGTATCCATAAAGGAGCTGAACTGTATGGAGACATCAGTTGGTTTGATGTGTTTGGAGCACCCAAAACATGGGGTAAATTAAAAACCTTTGCCAGCAGTGCCTTCATCAGTGCCCGTTATGATGATTTTGCGGTAACAAGTGTAAGCGGTGCTGCTCCTAACGTTACCATTACCACAACCAACCTCGCTGGAAAACGGGTAGAAAATGCCCCTGAGTTCATTCACAACTTCGGAATTAGCTGGGAGTACAAAAAAATATCCATCAGTGCGCAACAACGTCAAAACGGCGCTGTATATACCGATGCACAGAATACCGTTACACCCACAGCCAACGGGGTAAACGGGCGTATTGGTGGGTACAAAGTAGTCGACTTAGGGATGGAGTATCGATTTAAAAATTATAATCTTCGTGGGGGAATCAACAACCTTACAAATGAAAAATACGCTACTCGACGCGCTGGAGGCTATCCTGGGCCAGGGTTATTGCCCGGAGAAGGACAAAGTTTTTACGTTTCTATTGGGGCGAAATTCTAATCCAAAAATCCCAAATAAAAAAGGCAGCTTCATCGCTGCCTTTTTTATTATCCTAAAGCGACATCGAGCATCATCATGACAATAAACCCCCCAATGAAACCCAGGGTCGCGATATCCGTATTTTTATCTTGTTGCGTTTCGGGAATCACCTCTTCCACGACCACAAATATCATCGCTCCTGCTGCAAAAGCTAGGGCATACGGCAACAAAGGGGTAAAAAAGGTAACCGCTACGGCTCCCAAAACCCCCGCTATGGGTTCGACCAACGCCGACGATTGACCGTACATAAAACTCTTCCACCGGCTCATTCCCATGCGACGAAGCGGCATCGACACCGCAATTCCTTCTGGGAAATTTTGAATTCCAATCCCAATCGCCAATGTCACCGCCCCAGCAATCGAAGCTTCAGGAATACCCGCAGCAACGCCCCCAAATAGCACACCTACCGCCAACCCCTCTGGGATATTGTGTAACGTAATAGCCAAAACCAACAAGGTAGTTCGTTGCCAAGGTGATTTCATACCTTCGGTTTCTTGGAAATTGAGGTGTAAATGGGGTAAAATTTTGTCTAAGCCAAATATGAAAAAAGCACCCATTAAAAAGCCAACTGCGGCAGGGATCACTTTGACAAACCCGTCCCCTTCACTCATTTCAATAGCGGGAGCTAACAAACTCCAAAAACTAGCGGCCACCATAACACCGCCTGTAAAACCCAGCATCCCATCGAGAACAACGCGGTTCATCGTTTTGAAGAAAAACACAAACGAAGCGCCCAGAGCGGTCAATCCCCACGTAAATAAAGTGGCCAATAAAGCAGCCAATACGGGATCAATTTGTTCAAAAAAATGAAGTACAGCATCAAACATGTTTTAAAACATAAAGGTTATCGGTAATTTTTTGAGAGAGCACCAAGGTTGTTCCATTGATACGCACCGTAAGCGAATGATCAAAGGGTTCCCGTTCAACCAATTCCACTTGGGCGCCCAAAGCTATTTTTTGTTTATCCAAATACTGCAAAAATCCAGGCGAGGAATCCCGCACCCCCATAAATCGATAGGTTTGGTGAAGCTGTCCGTCTGACAAAAGTAACCGTTCTTCTTTGACCATTTCGCCCTTGGCATTCGGTATTGGGTCGCCGTGTGGATCAAATGCAGGATGGCCCAGAAACTCATCCAATCGAGCGATTAAAGCCTGCGACTGAATGTGTTCCAATTCTTCGGCAATATCATGTACCTCATCCCAAGCAAAGCCCAATTTTTCAACCAAAAACACCTCCCACAAGCGGTGTTTGCGCACCACCATTTTTGCCTTTAACAACCCTGATTCGGTCAACGAAACGCCTTGGTATTTTTGGTAGGACACCCAATTTTTATCCGCTAACTTTTTGAGCATATCCGTTACAGAAGAGGCTTTGGTATCTAGGGTTCCCGCAATCGCATTGGTGGTTACCCCTTTGGGAGATACCTGCGCTAAATGGTAAATGACTTTAATGTAATTTTCTTCGGAAATGGTCATATAACGAATAATTTGATTCAAAAATAAATTATTCTTTTTGACAAAAAAAATTTTTAGACAAATCTAAACCACTTGGCATTCAGGACAAACTCCGGTCAATGTGAAATTCATGTCGTGAACGGTATAAGCATGGGGAAGCTTAAATTCAGGAATGGGCAGCGATAAACACTCGGTTTTTTGACAACGGGTGCAATTAAAATGAACATGATTGTGATCGTGATGGGCTTCATGACGACAAAAGGCATACTTCACTACCCCCTCGGCAGTCACCGTTTTGTGAATAATATCCGATGTCAAAAGCCGATCTAATATACGGTAAACCGTGACACGATCGCATACCTGTTGTGTTTTTTCCAAAATTTCAGCATGCGATAAAGCTTGATGTGATTCGGAAAGCACCTTTACTATAGCCGCCTTGGCTGGAGTATTACGCGTCTTTTTCATATTTATTGCAACATTGTTGCGTTAATTGACTTTTTCTTTATATTTGCAACAGGATTGCATTAACAAAATTACAAAAAATGAATTGGAAATCACTTACCTCAACGGATGCATTTGGAGTTTATTCAGCCGGGCTATGTATGATTCACTGCTTGGTGTTTCCCTTAATCACTTTGCTTCCGCTTGAAAACACACACAATTTCTGGGTAGATGCAATTTTAGGTGGTAGTAGTATTGGGCTTGCAATTAAGGCTATGAAAAAATCGACTTTAGTAAGTGTTCGGCTATTGTTTTTAGTATCAATACTCCTCTTGCTTTTTGGCCTAATTCTAGAAGGGATAACCCTACATCATGCACAGGGATTGCTATGGGGCGGCGGTGGACTTATTATTGCGCATAGTATTCATTTTAAAACACACAAACACGAATGAAAAAGTTACCCGTAACGGTATTATCAGGGTTTTTAGGTGCCGGAAAAACCACCTTACTCAATCACATTTTACACCAAAAAAAAGGTTTAAAGGTGGCTGTTATTGTCAATGATATGAGCGAAATCAACATTGATGCACAACTCGTTTCGCGTGAAATGACGTTATCCCGTACAGAGGAGAAACTTGTCGAAATGAGCAACGGCTGCATTTGTTGCACGTTACGAGAAGATTTAATGGTTGAAGTTGAAAAACTGGCACGGGAGAATCGTTTTGATTACCTTTTAATTGAAAGTACGGGAATTAGCGAACCTATTCCTGTTGCACAAACTTTTTCATTTATCAGTGATGATCAAACAATTGATTTATCCCGATTTAGTTACATCGATACTATGGTTACAGTAGTGGATGGCTTTCAGTTTTTGAATGACTTTGGTAGTGCCGATACCTTGACAGGACGAAATGTTTCTTCTATTGAAAATGATGACCGAAGTTTGGTCAATCTATTGGTAGATCAAATTGAGTTTGCCAACATTATCTTGATCAATAAAACCGATTTAATAACGAAAGAACACTACCAAAAGCTGGAAGCTATTCTGCATCAATTGAATCCAGAGGCCATAATTTATCCTACCGAAATGGGTAAAATTGCGCCCGAAAAAATCATCAACACCAACCTTTTTGATTATGAAAAAGCGGAGACTTCTGCGGGTTGGATTCGTGAATTAGAGGGAATTCATACCCCCGAATCTGAAACCTATGGCATTCGATCTTGGGTGTTTCGTGACCCGCGTCCATTTCATCCACAACGCCTTTGGTCATGGATACAACAGTTTCCGCAAACCATCATTCGTAGCAAAGGATTATATTGGATTGCCTCTCGTCCTGATCAAGCCTTAAATTGGTCGCAAGCAGGAGGGTCGATAAAGTCAGAAGGCGCAGGCGTGTGGTGGGCAAGTATGCCGTTTCAACAACGAATAACCTTTGAAAATTTTGTGTTAAATCAAGACCTCATCGAAGAACGATGGACACCCCAATTTGGCGATCGACTCAATGAGCTTGTATTTATTGGTATTGAAATGAACGAGCAACAACTGCGTACCGAATTAGAACACTGTTTATGTACGTCAGACGAAATAACGCAGATGGTCAACGGGAATTTTCCTGAAAAAGACCCTTTTCCTATCCCTAAACAATACAATCCAAACCTTAAAACCACTGGTGTTTTCTATGATTAACGTTTTGCTTTTTTGGTTATAATGGTAAAAACCGGCAGTGAATATTTTCTGACCGGTTTTTATTTAATTAAAATATTTTTTTAGTTTTGTCTAAATATTTTTTTATGAAAAATAAAATTACAATTTTTATCTTGTTTTTTGGGTTAACCCTGAGCAGTCAAACGCCCCAAGACAGTCTACCCAAAGGAACGACGCAATTGGATGAAATTGTAGTGTCGGGAACCTTAAAACCTGTTAAACGACTCGAGAACGCGGTACCCGTAGAAATCATTACGTCGACTTTTTTAAAACAAAACCCAACGTCCAACTTGGTAGATGCCTTGCAAAATGCCAACGGATTGCGCCCGCAAAACAATTGCAATGTTTGCAACACTTTTGATATTCGCATCAATGGTATGGAAGGTACTTATACCATGGTCACTATTGACGGAATGCCGATTGTAAGTGCCTTAGGAACTGTTTACGGCCTCTCAGGAATTCCCACTTCCATGATTGAACGCATTGAAGTCGTCAAAGGGCCCGCATCCTCCCTATATGGTAGTGAAGCGGTTGCAGGGTTGCTCAACATAATCACCAAAAGACCCGAAAACCATAAACGTTTTACGGGAAACTTTTTTACTACCTCATGGTGGGAGCATAATCTAGATTTAGGCTACCGTTTTGGCTCAAAAAAGTCAGGAAACGGATTGCTAGGGGTCAATTATGTACATGCGCAAAATAAGGTGGATGAAAACCGCGATAATTTTACCGATATCGCCCTACAACACCGAATTGCGCTTTTTGGAAAATGGAATTTCAAGCGGCAAAGCGGCAAAGCGTTTCAAATGGTAGGACGGTATTTGTATGAAGACCGATGGGGCGGGCAAATGCAATGGAATTCTTCCTTTCGCGGAGGCGACCAAGTCTATGGGGAAAGCATTTATACCTCGCGCTATGAACTTCTCGGCTTGTATGAATTGCCTACCGAAGAAAATATTAAAATACAATACTCTTGGATTGGCCATGACCAAAATTCAGTATATGGAAATTCGGTATACCTCGCCCAACAAAACATTGGGTTTGTGCAAGCGCTTTGGGACAAACAAATAGGAAACCACTCGTTGCTAACGGGAACAGCCTATCGCTATCAATTTTACAACGATAATACACCCGCGACAGCGCAACCGAATCACATGCATATTGGAAGTTTTTTTGTGCAAGATGATTGGACCTGGAGTGCCAAAACGGGTGCGCTCCTCGGTATGCGCTATGATTACAATTCGGCCCATGGCTCCATTTTTACGCCGCGAATCGCTTTCAAATGGAAGCCTGCTCCCAACGCCGTGATGCGGTTTAACTTGGGAACAGGGTTTCGCGTTGTCAATCTTTTTACCGAAGATCATCAAGCGTTGTCGGGAGCTCGAGATGTAATTTTGGCCGAATCTTTACGCCCAGAAACCTCCTACAATGCCAATTGGAATTACCTTCACAAATGGTCGACAACGAATGCAGGCACTTTTATCGTTGAGGCCTCCACGTGGTTGACCTATTTCACCAACCGCATTTTACCCGATTACGATACCAACCCCAATGCCATAATCTATAAAAATTTGGACGGCGACATGCGTATGTGGGGCAGCGGCTTACAAGGCGATTGGATCAGTCCATTCGGCATTACGGCCTCGCTTGGTTTTAATCTCTATCGCCCTACGGTTCGGCAAGAAGGACGCGAATTTCAACCCTTATTTGCCGAACGTTATGGGGCCAATTGGTCGATTGCCTTTACCCCGAGAAACAGCAATTGGACCATCGATTACACGGGAAACCTCACCGGCCCCATGCGCTTGCCTTTGCTCGGCCCTTTAGATCCACGACGGGAATATTCCTTGCCGTTCAGCATTCAAAACATTCAAATAACATACAAAGGTTGGCATCGTTTTGAAATCTATGGCGGCGTGAAAAACTTACTCAACTGGACCCCCAATCGCGGAAATCCGTTTTTGATTGCGCGTGCCAACGATCCGTTTGACCAAAACGTGCAATTTGACAGCAACGGTGTGGCTTTGCCCACGCCCGACAACCCCTTTGGTCTAACCTTTGACCCTACGTATGCCTACGGTCCTAATCAAGGGATACGCGGGTTTATAGGAATTCGTTTTCATTGGGATTAACAAATGTTTGGGCAAAAGGGCAACGGTTTTTGTTACCTTTGAATTGTGCAACATTTTCATTACATCTTCACGGGTACCGGACTCGCGGCTTTATTGACCGTTCGAGAAATGATGCAGCATCCCTTTTTTCAGGATAAAAAAATACTCCTGCTCGATGCTGACGCCAAAAAAACCAACGATCGCACCTGGTGTTTTTGGGATGAAAAAAAACATTTTGAAAGTATACAACACAAAGCTTGGGATGCAGCCGTGTTTGCCGATGCTGATTTTGAGCGTCGTTTTGCGATGGCACCTTACACGTATCGGATGATTCGGGGCGTGGATTTTTACAAAACGACCTTTCAAGAAATTGCACTTCATGCGAACATTACAATACGGAAAGAAAAAGTAGTTGATTTTAAAGAAATGGGCAACCATTGTTTGGTTAAAACCGAAAGCCAAAGCTTTACCAGCAACTACGTTTTCAATTCCATTTTCAACCCCGAACCGTTAGTTTCACAAAAGAAATTTCCCTTGGTGCACCAACATTTTGTAGGGTGGTTTGTCCAAACGGAAACGCCTGTTTTTACACCAGATTGTGCGACTTTTATGGATTTTTCGGTACCACAAAAGGGAAACACCCGATTCATGTATGTACTTCCCACTAGTGAAAATGAGGCTTTGTTGGAGTTTACGCTTTTCTCGGCCAACGTTCTCCAACGCGAGGAATACGAATCAGAAATTAAAGCCTATTTAGAACGCTTGGGCATTACCCAATACACCGTCATTGAAACCGAACAAGGCAACATCCCGATGACGTGTTATCCGTTTTGGAAACACAATAGCGAACGGATTTTACACATCGGTTCAGCGGGCGGTTGGACCAAAGCGAGTACAGGCTATACGTTTAAAAATGCCCTCAAAAAATCAAAGGCATTGGTTGATTTTTTAACCCAAAACAACGACCTGCGAAAATTTCAAACCGTGAATCGTTTTTGGTTTTACGATTTACTCCTGATCGATATTTTATTTCACCAAAATAAAGTCGGAAGTTCGATCTTCGCAAGTATGTTTCGCCAAGGAAAAGTGGCCACTATCTTTAAATTTTTGGATGAAGAAACTACTTTTTTAGAGGATTTAAACATTATTTTACGTTGTCCCAAAATGCTGTTTATCAAAGCATTATTACGGAGAATCTTCTAAACAACTGCTTCCAACGAATGTTAAATTTTTAAAAAGGCGCTTTTATTTCCAAAATCTGTCTTTACCTTTGTACCACAAAATTACCGCATGAAAACTTTATTTACAGCATTACATCATCATACACATTCTTGCCCTCAGGCGAGCTGATGTTGTATGTTGTAAAAACAAAAATATGTCGAACCGTCTGAGTATATCAGGCGGTTTTTTTATTTCCCTTCCTCCCGGTATACTCAGTCATTTTTTAATCAAAAATGAAAAGTATCAAAATTGCCCTTCAAAAATCAGGACGCCTCAGTGAGAAGTCCATTCAACTCCTCGAATCTTGCGGGATTCAACTCAGTAACGGCGAACGTAAGTTAAAAGCAGTGGCGTCTAATTACCCCATCGAAATCCTCTTCTTGCGCGATGATGATATCCCGCAATATGTAGAACAAGGCGTTGCCGACTTAGGTATTCTGGGTGAAAATGAAGTTTGGGAACAAAATAAAAACGTAACCGTTCTTAAAGCACTCGGATTTGCCAAATGCCGAATGGCGCTCGCAATTCCCAAAGAAGAAAATTACACCGATTTATCTTTTTTCACCCACAAAAAAATTGCAACCAGTTACCCCGGTGTGCTTCGTCGTTTTTTTAGCCAAAAAAATATTCCCGTAATTCTGGAGCCCATTAGCGGAAGTGTCGAAATTGCTCCTGGAATTGGCCTAGCCGATGCCGTTTTTGATATAGTAAGCACCGGAAGCACCTTATTGATGAACGGTTTGAAAGAAGTCGCTACGGTTTGCTCCAGCCAAGCTGTGCTCATTGCCAATCCCAATCTATCGGTAGAACAACAGGAAATAGTAGACAATTTGCTATTCCGAATCGACGCCTGTCAGCAAGCTAAAGCGAATAAATATATTCTTTTGAACGCGCCCAACGAACAACTCGATACCATCATTCAATTATTACCCGGGATGAAATCGCCCACCGTGATGCCACTCGCGCTATCGGGTTGGAGTAGCATTCATGCCGTACTTTCTGAAAAAGAATCGTGGAGCATTATTGAACAATTAAAAAAGGCCGGTGCCGAAGGAATTCTTGTGATTCCAATGGATCAAATGGTCGCTTAAAACCTACAACTATGAAGTATTTACGATTTCCAAGTTTGGAAGAACAACAAAAAATCACGACACGTCAAGTTCAAAACAGTTTGGCGCTAGAGGAAACCGTTCGCACCATTTTTAGCGATGTTCAAAAAAAAGGGGACCAAGCCGTTTTCAAATATAGCCAGCTTTTTGATGGTTTTCAAGGTGAAAATCTTCGTGTTTCGCCTGAAGAAATACAAAAAGCAGCTTCGCAAATCGCTCCTAAATTAAAACAAGCGATTGACCGAGCAGCCCAACAAATTCATACTTTTCACGAAAGTCAGCGCGAACCCATCCAACGCATCACCACGTCGCCTGGAGTCACATGCTGGAGAGAAAGCCGCCCTATTGAAACCGTGGGACTCTATATTCCGGGTGGAACCGCTCCCTTGTTTTCCACCGTATTAATGTTGGGAATTCCGGCTCAAATTGCGGGTTGCCCCAATCGCATTCTTTGTACGCCCCCAAACGCCCAAGGAGAAATTAATCCCGCCATTCTATATGCTGCTCAAGTAGCTGGGATTACGGAATTGTACAAAGTGGGCGGTATTCAAGCCATTGCGGGATTGACCTTTGGCACAAAATCAATTCCTAAAGTTGATAAAATTTTTGGCCCTGGAAACAAATACGTAACCGCTGCCAAATCCTATGCGCAACAACTTCAAGTGGCCGTTGATTTACCTGCCGGCCCCAGTGAAGTATTGATTATTACGGATGCCAACAGTAATCCCGATTTTGTCGCAGCGGACTTACTGGCGCAGGCCGAACACGATGCCGATAGTCAAGTCATCGTGGTGAGCGATTCGCCTGAACAACTTCAATCAATTCAAGCCGCTATAGACCGTCAATTAACCGATTTACCGCGCAAAGATATCGCGCAACAAGCCTTGCAAAACAGTTATGCTATTGCGCTACCGAGTTTGGACGATTGTTTCGCCTTTAGCAATGCCTTTGCGCCCGAACACTTGATTGTGGCCTTGGACAATGCTGCGGATTGGTCGTCAAAAATCACCGCTGCTGGATCGGTTTTTTTAGGAACCTATAGTTGTGAAACCGCAGGCGATTATGCTAGCGGCACTAATCATACTTTGCCAACCAGCGGCTATGCCAAAGCTTACAGTGGTGTGTCCTTGGATAGTTTTATCAAAAAAATAACTTTTCAAGAAATTACGAAAGAAGGCCTGAACGATTTGGGTCCGACCCTCGAAATTCTCGCCGAAGCCGAAGGTCTTTTCGCACACAAAAATGCCGTTTCCCTACGTATTAAAGATAACAACTCATGAATCCATTAACCCTTATTCGTCCCAATATCGCCCAACTCATCCCGTATTCCAGTGCACGTGAAGAATATTCAGGCGCCGCAGGAATCTTCTTGGATGCGAATGAATTTCCCGTTGGAACCTATAATCGTTATCCCAATCCTGAAGCGAAAACCCTTACATCGGTACTTGCTGCGCAAATCGGATGTACAGAAAATCAACTGATTTTGGGCAACGGCAGCGATGAAATTATTGATTTCGTGCAACGCGCTTTTGGAATTCCGGGAACGGACAGCATTATTGTTTGTCCACCTACTTACAGCATGTATGAAGTCTATGCGAATATCAATAATTTGCAATGCATCCGCATTCCGTTGACGGCTGACTTTCAATTGGATATCCCCAAAATTTTAGCCCAAAAAGCAAAAATCCTGTATGTATGTTCGCCCAATAATCCAACGGGAAATGATTTGGAAAACATCGAAATCCTCCTTCAAAATTTCGAAGGGATTGTCTTTTTGGATGAAGCGTATATTGATTTTAGTCCCAACAACTCCAAAATTGAGCTCCTCCACAACTACCCCAACCTCATCATTGCTCAAACCCTCAGCAAAGCCAAAGGATTGGCCGGTTTACGATTGGGAATCGGCATCGCGCATCCTGAGCTTATTGCCGTTTTAAAAAAAATCAAACCCCCATACAATGTGAGTCAGGCCAACCAAGAACTAGCGCTTCAAGCTGTTCAAAATTGGGATCCAGCATCGGTTGAACCCCTAATCAAAGAACGTGAAAAATTGGTGGAAGCCTTAAATAACATCGCATGGGTTCGCCGCATTTTTCCCTCGGTGACCAATTTCATTTTGGTGGAAATGAATGAAGCCGACCGCGTCTATACTTTTTTAACGAACCGAAACATCATCGTTCGCAACCGCAGTAAAGACGTTCCCAATACCCTGCGAATCACGGTAGGAACCCCAGAAGAAAATGAATTACTCCTTAAAACATTAGCCGAATTCCAATGAAAAAAATACTCTTTATCGACCGAGATGGGACCTTAATTCAAGAACCTCCCATCGATTACCAAGTAGATGCTTTGGAAAAACTGGAATTTTTTCCGGGTGTTTTCACCTACTTAGGAAAAATTGTACGTGAAATGGATTATGAATTGGTTTTGGTGACCAATCAAGACGGTTTGGGTACCGCTTCTTTTCCCGAAGAAACCTTTTGGCCGGCTCAAAACAAAATGCTACAAGCTTTTGAAAATGAAGGCATCCGCTTTCGCGAAATTTGCATCGACCGTTCCTTTCCTGAAGACAACGCGCCCACCCGAAAACCGGGAATTGGAATGCTCAAACCCTACCTCAACGGCGCCTTTGATCTTTCGAATTCCTGGGTCATTGGCGATCGATTGACCGACGTTCAATTGGCACAAAATCTCGGCTGTCAATCGATTTTAATGCAAACGGAACCCAATGATGCAGCCACGTTCACGGCGCCGAATTGGGAAACACTCTACACCTTTTTGTCCCAACAAAAAAGAAGTACAATCGTAAAACGAACTACCAAAGAAACCCAAATTGAAGTGGAACTCACCTTAGAAGGTGCTGGAAAGGCCGAAATTCAGACGGGCTTGCGGTTTTTTGACCACATGCTCGAACAAATTGCACGCCACGGCGGACTCGATTTACGAATTTCAGTACAGGGTGATTTGGATGTCGATGAACACCATACGATTGAAGATGTTGGTATTGTATTGGGAACCGCAATGGATAAGGCTTTAGGAACCAAACGTGGTATAGAACGCTATGGTTTTATGCTGCCTATGGACGATTGTATTGCAGCAACTGCCCTTGATTTTGGGGGCCGAAGTGCTTTGAATTGGAATGTGAAATTCAAACGGGAAAAAATCGGAGATGTGCCCACGGAGATGTTTGATCACTTTTTCAAATCCTTTTGTGATGCAGCCTGTTGCAATCTCTATGTGAAAGCCAAAGGCAAAAATGAACACCACAAAATTGAATCTATTTTTAAATCGTTTGCCCGATCGCTGAAAAGTGCGGTGCAAAAAAATGCGCAACATCAATTACCCTCAACCAAAGGACTTTTATGATTACACTTTTAGATTATCAAGCCGGCAATTTGCATTCGTTGCAAAATGCAATTGAACGATTGGGGTATTCGGTCCAATGTTCGTCAAATCCTGAGCAGTTGTGTCAAGCAGAAAAGGTGATTGTTCCCGGTGTGGGTCACGCCGCACCCGCCATGGCATTTCTCAAAGAAAACGGACTGGATAGGGTGATTCGCGAACTTACGTGTCCTGTGTTGGGTATTTGTTTGGGCATGCAATTGTTAACGGAATTCACCGAAGAAGGACAGGTGATTGGTTTAGGTGTTTTTGACGTAGCTGTAAAAAAACTAAGCGGTCATTTAAAAATCCCGCACATGGGTTGGAATAATGTGCACTACAAACCCTCAAAACTGTTTGAAGGAATACCTCAAGAAGCCGATTTCTACTTTGTGCACAGCTATGCTGCTACATTGGGAGAAAGCACGTTGGCAACTTGTGAATACGGCGCATCGTTTAGTGTCGCATTAGCCAAAAACAACTTTTATGGGGTACAATTTCACCCCGAAAAATCAGGAAAATGGGGGCAACAGCTCCTGCAAAACTTTTTAGCATTATGAAAATTATACCCGCTATTGATCTACAAGGAGGTTGCTGTGTGCGATTAGCACAAGGGGATTACCTCCAAAAAACGGTCTATGCTTCCGATCCTCTAGAGCAAGCACTCCTTTTCGAACGGTGTGGCGCGACACATTTGCATCTTGTCGATTTAGATGGTGCCCAGTCGCAATCAGTGGTACATCTTGAGGTTTTGGAAAAAATTGCGAAACACACACAGCTTATCCTTGACTTTGGCGGAGGAATCAAAACTGAAGCCGATTTGAAAAAAGTGTTGGATGCCGGTGCGCAGCAAGTCACTCTTGGCAGTATTGCAATCAATCAACCCGAATGGGTCAAGAAATGGGGTGCAACCTATGGCTACGAACGTTTTATTTTGGGGGCGGATGTTCGAGGGGAACAAATTGCCACCAACGGTTGGCGTACCCAAACCGACCATTCGGTATTCAATTTTATAGCAACATACAGCGCTTGGGGCTTTCGTCAATTTATGGTAACCGATATTGCCAAAGACGGTATGCTTAGTGGGCCATCAGTGGCATTGTATCAAAAAATATTGGCCGAATATCCCATCGAACTTATTGCTAGTGGTGGGGTGAGTTCGTATGCAGAAGTGCAAACGCTGCGTGCAATCGGTTGTGCGGGTGCCATCATCGGAAAGGCGTTGTATGAAGGATGGATTGATTTACACAAACTGCTCGAATCATGCTAAAAAAACGAATTATTCCCTGCTTAGATATCCAAGGCGGTCGCGTGGTGAAAGGCGTTGGTTTTGAAGGATTACGCGACATGGGCGATCCGATTGCTTTGGCACAACGGTATGATGCTGAAGGCGCTGATGAATTGGTATTCTTAGACATTAGTGCTACGCTTGAAGAACGCGCTACACTTTCGGAGTTGGTACGTAACATTGCCGCCACGATTCAAATTCCCTTCACCGTAGGCGGCGGCATTCGATCGGTAAATGATGCTAAAAAATTGTTGCGATCTGGCGCCGATAAAATCAGTATCAATTCGGCAGCATTGGAACGACCCGAATTAATCACGGAATTGGCTGCAGCCTTTGGCAACCAATGTGTTGTAGTAGCCATTGATGTAAAAACGGTAGACGGTGTGGATTATGTGTTTTCACATGGAGGCAAAAAAGCTACCCAGCGTGAAGCGTTGTCGTGGGCGAAAGAAGCCGAACGCTTGGGTGCGGGAGAAATCTTACTTACCTCAATGAACCAAGACGGTGCGCAAACAGGGTTTGCCCTTTCATTGACGAAAAAAATAAGTCGGGCATTATCCATTCCAGTAATTGCCTCTGGTGGCGCAGGAAGTGGAGCAGATTTTTCCCAGCTATTTAAAGAAACTGAAGCGACGGGAGCCTTAGCTGCAGGAATTTTTCATGCGGAAAAAGTGGCGATAGCAGCCATAAAAAACGAATTATTCACCCAAAAAATACCGGTACGATGGAACCCCAATTTATAAATGACACCCAACTTCTTCCTGCCATTATTCAAAATGCGTTGACAGGTAAAGTACTAATGCTCGGCTACATGAACCGTGACGCCTTTCTATTGACCAAAGAATCCCAAACGATTACCTTTTTTAGTCGGAGTCGGAATGAACTCTGGACGAAAGGTGCGACCTCAGGGAACTACTTGCGATGGACGTCCTATGCGGTCGATTGCGATCAAGATGCTATTTTATTTCAAGTAATTCCCGACGGACCTACTTGCCACACTGGTGCTACATCTTGTTTTGAAAATGCCCCTGAACTCGGTTTTTTGGGTAGTTTAGAAAACCTCATTCAAGAACGTTTAATTGCGGCAAATGAAGATTCGTATGTATGGCGTTTGACCCAAAAAGGGACTGCAAAAGTTGCCCAAAAAGTGGGTGAAGAAGCCGTTGAAACTGTAATTGAAGCGTTGCAAAACAATACATATCGTTTTAAAGAAGAAACGGCCGATTTACTCTTCCATTTGTTGCTACTTTTAAATAATCAAAAGGTAACTTTGAAAGAAATTACGGCTGTTTTACACCAAAGAAATCAATCTAAAGCACAATAAATCAACTAATTATAACTTTTTTGATTTTTTTTAGAAAAAGATAAAAACAACTTTTATACTTTTGTCTTCATGAATTGCAACAATCAAAATACCAATTGGTGGCACAACCCGTACTCCGTTTCTGGATTGCGATGGTAATGCTATTGGTGTATTTTCTTCAATAACAGCTTAACCCGCCTTTCCAGGCGGGTTTTTTTATTCCCTAATTTTTCCTTTTTATGGCTTATATTTTAACCACCGAAGTCCGAACGGCGCCGGGTGATTTACACACACCGGTAGCACTTTACCTCAAATTACGCGACCGTTTTCCCAACAGTTTGTTGCTGGAAAGTTCGGAATACCAACGTCGTGAAAACAGTTTGTCGTACTTGTGTTTACAACCTATGGCACAATTTGAAGCAGATTTGGATCAAATTAAAATCCAATTTCCCGACGGTTCAAACCCACAGTATTCTACCCAAAACACCTCAGTAAGTGAAGCATTACATGATTTTTGCTCCCAATTTGTTGTAGAACCGAATGCCTATGCATTCACTACCCAAGGGTTGTTTGGCTATACTTCATATGATGCGATTCCTCTTTTTGAACCTATTCAATTACACCATTCCCCGATGGATGTTCCGCTTATCCACTACCAATTGTTCCGATTCCTTTTGGTTTTTGACCATTTCAAAAATGTCCTGTATTTCGTTGAAAATCGGTTGGAAAACAGCCCTTCCGAATTGGATGCTTTGCACGAATTATTGGTCAATCCAACGGTGGCGACTTTTCCCTTTCGTACTGTAGGTGAAGAACAGGCTAATTGTAGCGACGAAGCCTTTTTAACCACCCTCGAAAAAGGAAAAGCACATTGCTACCGCGGTGATGTTTTTCAGATTGTGCTTTCCCGTCAATTTCAACAAGCGTTTCAAGGCGATGATTTTAATGTTTACCGTGCCTTACGATCGGTAAATCCCTCGCCCTATTTATTTTACTTTGATTACGGTTCGTATAAAATAATGGGATCCTCACCCGAAGCCCAATTGACGATTCGACAGCAAAAAGCAACCGTATTTCCTATTGCGGGAACGTTTCGTCGAACAGGTAATCCAGAGGAAGACAAAAAAATGGCATTTGCCCTGCGGGAAGATCCGAAGGAAAATGCGGAACATACCATGCTCGTCGATTTGGCACGAAATGATTTACATAAACAGTGTTCCCAAGTACAAGTCGAGCGTTATAAATCGATCGAATTCTACTCCCATGTGATTCACATGACCTCAAAAGTCAGCGGCCAATTAGTCCCCGATTACCAACCCTTAGCGGTTTTAGGAGCCACTTATCCTGCGGGAACCTTATCGGGAGCGCCTAAACACCGTGCCATGGAACTCATTGATGAATTAGAACCCAACAACCGTGGCTTCTATGGTGGAACGATAGGCGTGCTAGGGCTTGATGGCACCTTAAATCACGCGATTTTTATTCGATCGATTGTGAGTCGAAACAACACGCTAACCTATCAAGCAGGTTGCGGTGTGGTCCTTCATTCCGACCCACAAATGGAATTACAAGAAGTCAATCATAAACTGAATGCGGTGCGAACTGCCATTCAAAAAGCTACCCAATTTGCCTTATGAAAATTTTAGTTTTAGACAATTACGATTCCTTTGTTTACAACTTGGTTGCCCTTATTCGAGAAGTAACTTCGGCTCCCATCGATGTAATCAAAAATGATCAAATTGATTTGGAATCGGTGACGCTTTACAGCCACGTTTTGCTTTCACCCGGACCAGGTATCCCCACTGAAGCTGGAAAAATGATGGCGGTCTTGGAGCGCGTTGCACCCCACACGTCGGTTTTGGGTGTTTGTCTTGGACATCAAGCCATAGCTGAATTTTCAGGAGCGCGACTCAAGCAATTAACCGCTCCGCTGCATGGCGTTACCTCGGCATTGGTCCAAACCCAATCGGATAACTTATTTGAAACTATACCCAAAACATTTCAAATTGGTCATTACCATTCTTGGGTGGTCGCTGATGATAGTGTACCAAATTCCCTTGACGTACTCGCCTTGGATGAGCAGCACCATATTATGGCGATCAAACATAAAGGGTTCCCCTGGCGTGGAGTTCAATTTCATCCCGAATCCATACTCACCGAACACGGCAAAACCCTTATTTCCAATTGGATCAAAAATTAAAACTATGAAAACGTTACTGGATTATTTATTTACGCACCAAACCCTAAGTCTCGAAGCCGCTAAAGAAGCCATGCTCACCCTGACTTCGGGAACGGTCAACCCGACACAAATTGCAGCCTTCATGACTGTTTTCAATATGCGTGCAATTACGTTGGCCGAACTCATCGGATTTCGAGAAGCGTTGATCACCCAATGTGACCGCATTGACCTTTCGGCCTACAACCCCATGGATGTATGTGGTACAGGAGGCGATGGCAAAAACACTTTTAATATTTCGACCTTAACGGCATTTGTAGTCGCTGGCGCTGGCATACCCGTAGCCAAACATGGAAACTACGGGGTGTCTTCCATCTCTGGGTCGTCAAATGTTTTGGAGGAATTGGGTGTGACTTTCCCTACGAATCCTAAAATCATCGAGGAGCAATTGGCGACCACCAACTTAACCTTTCTGCATGCGCCCTTATTTCATCCCGCTTTAAAAAATGTAGGCGCCATCCGAAAAGAACTCGGCCTCAAGACCTTATTTAACAAACTCGGTCCTTTGGTTAATCCCGCCCAACCCAAAGTACAAATGACGGGTGTTTTTAATTTAGAATTGGCGCGAATGTATCATTACATCTTACAAGAAGAAGGTGTGCAATACCGCATCCTGTATGGGTTAAGCGGTTGTGATGAAATTACCTTAACCGATACGGTGAAAGTCATTCATCCCGAAGGCGAATCCTTTGTTACGGCTGAAAACTTGCGCTTAGAACCCGTTGCCTTAGAAGCATTGGAGGGTGGTAAAACAGTTGCCGAAGCCGCCCAAATTTTTACTCAAATTTTAAAAGGGAAAGGCACTCCCGAACAAAATCGGGTAGTTTGTACCAATGCGGCGATGGCTTTACTTACCTATGATCCCGACTATTCATTTGAAACAGCTTATCAAATCGCAACGGAATCACTCCTGAATTTGAATGCGGCTAACGTACTCACCCAATTAAAATCAATCGCATGAACCTGTTAGATACCCTTGTACAAAGTAAAAAACAAGAAATTTCGTATTTAAAAACCCATTTTTCAAACCGTTTTTTTGAAGAGCAACCGTTGTTCAATAGCGCCACACGGTCTTTGAAAAAGAGCATTGAAAATTCGGTAACCGGCGGAATTATCGCCGAATTTAAACGGCAATCTCCTTCAAAAGGGGTCCTCCATGCCCATGCTAATGTGGAAGCAATTACTACAGGATATACTGCCGGACTCGTCGCAGGCATTTCGGTTTTGACGGATGCGCCTTTCTTTGGGGCCCTGCCTAACGATTTTGCGGTGGCTCGTGCCCATAATCCGATTCCGCTGTTGCGCAAAGAGTTTATTTTGGACGAAATCCAACTATGGGAATCCAAAGCCATGGGAGCCGACGCCATCTTATTAATTGCGCGAATTTTATCGGCAGAAACCTTGGAACGATTAACTGCGGAGGCACATCAATTGGGACTCGAAGTGCTCCTCGAACTGCATCAAGAAGAAGAACTTGAAAAAATCAATCTGGAGCAGGTCGATATCGTGGGGATCAATAACCGCAATCTCAATTCGTTTGAAGTCGCTATTGAACACAGTATCGCTTTAGGAAAAAAAGTACCCGAAAATTGCATCAAAATTGCAGAAAGTGGCATTGATTCTTTGGAAACCCTTCGCCATTTACAACACCACGGATTCCATGGTTTCTTGATTGGAGAACAGTTTATGAAACAGGAAAATCCGGGAGCCTATTGCCAACAATTTATACACAACTTACGATGAAAATTAAAATATGTGGGGTGTTTGACCCCGAAAATATAGCTGCTGTAGTTTCAGCGCAACCTGACTTTGTGGGATTTATTTTTTATCCCAAATCGAAACGGTATGTCGGAACGAATTTCGATCCCAATTTAATTGTCAATCTCCCAAAATCGACCCAAAAAGTTGGGGTATTTGTGAATGAAAATCGGGACCAAATACAACGTATACATTCAAAATTCAATTTGGACTACATCCAATTGCATGGCGATGAAACCCCAGAGGATTGTGCGTTTTTTAAATCAAAAAGGATGCGGATCATCAAAGCATTTGGGGTGGGAGACGGATTTGATTTTTCATCTATAGCCGACTATCTTCCCTATTGCGACTACTTTTTGTTTGACACGGCAACGCCCAATTATGGGGGAAGCGGACAATCGTTTCATTGGGAAATTCTCAACGATTATCCCTTTGACACACCCTTAATTTTAAGTGGAGGATTGGGTGTGGCCGAAGTAAAAACCCTTTTAAAATCGGGGATTCCCAAGGTAGAAATCCTAGATTGCAACAGTCAATTGGAGAACGAAAATTACCACAAGAATCTAGATTTAGTAGCCGAAGTGATCGCCTTAACGAGAAATAAAAAGGTAGGGATCCAACCTGATGCAGCGGGGTATTATGGCGAATTTGGTGGCGCTTTTATTCCTGAAATGTTGTATCCCAATGTCAAGGAATTGCAAGAGCACTACTTGAGTCATTTGCACGATCCGGAATTTCAGCGGGAATTTCAGAGCTTATTGAAATCCTATGTGGGACGGCCCACGCCGCTGTTTTACTCCAAAAAATTATCGGCGCTTTACGGAGGAAAAATTTACTTGAAACGGGAAGATTTGAACCATACGGGGGCACATAAAATCAACAACGCCATTGGTCAAGTATTGTTAGCCAAACGTTTACAAAAAAAACGAATTATTGCCGAAACGGGTGCGGGCCAACACGGCGTTGCAACGGCTACGGCTTGTGCTTTATTGGGAATGGAATGTACAATTTATATGGGCGAAATCGACATCCAACGGCAACAGCCTAATGTGGAGCGTATGCGCTTGATGGGTGCAAAAATTGTCCCTGCAACGAGTGGTAGTCGAACCCTTAAAGATGCTACCAACGAAGCCATTCGGGCTTGGATTAATAATCCTGTGGACACCTACTATGTGATTGGTTCGGCCGTGGGACCGCATCCGTATCCTGATATGGTGGCGCGATTTCAATCGGTGATCAGTGAAGAAATTCAAGAGCAACTGAAACAAGAAACCGGTCTATCGGCACCCGATTATGTCATTGCGTGTTTGGGTGGTGGCAGCAATGCGATTGGTGCTTTTTATCATTTTATTGGAAACCCGAACACCCAATTGATTGCGGTAGAAGCCGGAGGATTGGGCGTTGACTCGGGAAAAACAGCGGCTACCATTGCTTTGGGGAAAAAAGGGATTATCCATGGAAGTAAGACCTTTTTAATACAAACCGATGATGGGCAAATTGTCGAACCCCATTCCATTTCGGCGGGATTGGATTATCCAGGGATTGGTCCGGTGCATGCGCATTTGAGCGCCACGGGACTAGCCAAAGTTGTTTCGGTCACCGATGAAGAAGCGGTGACAGCAGCCCTGCAATTGGCGCGGTTGGATGGTATTTTACCAGCTCTTGAGTCAGCACATGCGTTGGCTTACTTGCCGAAGATGCAATTGCAACCCGACGAAATTGTAGTCGTGAACTTATCCGGTCGCGGTGACAAAGATTTAGCCACATTAATCCCTTTTTTACATCATGAAAAATAGACTTCAAACCCTAATGGAAAAGGGGCCAAAACCGTTGCTTTCCATTTATTATACAGCAGGCTTTCCCTCGCTAGACGCAACTATTCCTATCGCCGAATTTTTGGAACAACAAGGCGTTGACTGTCTCGAAATCGGTTTTCCATTTTCCGATCCCTTGGCCGACGGGCCCTTAATTCAAGCCAGCAGCTCCCAAGCCATTGAAAATGGAATGACCCTCTCTGTTTTATTTAAGCAATTGAAAAACTTGCGCGGTCGAGTATCGATTCCCGTGGTATTGATGGGGTATTTGAATCCGGTGCTGCAAATGGGAGAAGTAGCTTTTTTGGAAGCCTGTGCGCAAGTAGGTGTGGATGGGGTTTTACTTCCGGATTTACCCTTGGAGTATTTTGAGAAAAACTTGAAAGTTCACTACGAACGATTGGGAATTGCGCCGATTTTCTTGATTACACCTGAAACTCCTGAAGCGCGCATTCGTGAAATCGATCGGTTGAGTCAGGGCTTTATCTATCAAGTTGCCTCCAACAGTATTACGGGAAGTGAAGCCAGTTTAGCTTCGCAAACCGCGTATTTTGAGCGTATCGCTGCAATGGACTTGCGAAATCCTTGTTTGACCGGATTTGGGATTCACAATCGGGAAACCTTTGAACTGGCCACTACCTACAGTCGGGGCGCTATCGTAGGGAGTGCGTTTATTAGGCAGTTACAAACATTGGAGGGTGATTGGGAAAAACTCGTGCCTTTTTTGAATCAATTTCGAAAATAAAGAACTGATTCTTTAGGATTTCCTTTTCATTTGTGAAGTGATTTTTGGTGTATCTTTGTACCGCCTAAAAGCAAGTTACATTAATTTCAAATTCAACGATTATGTATCCAGAAGAAATGGTAAACCCCATGCGTGCTGAATTAACGGACGCAGGTTTTCAAAACTTATATACTGCCGAAGCGGTAGAAAATGCAATTAAACAAAACGGTACCACCTTGGTTGTGGTCAACTCAGTATGTGGCTGTGCGGCGCGCAATGCCCGTCCGGGTGCGAAAATGAGTTTGGATGGCGACAAAAAACCCGATCATTTGATTACGGTTTTTGCAGGTGTTGATCGCGAAGCGGTGGATACGGCGCGTCAACACATGTTCCCGTTTCCTCCTTCATCGCCGAGTATGGCGTTGTTTAAAGATGGCGAATTGGTTCACATGTTGGAACGCCACCACATTGAAGGCCGTCCTGCTGAAATGATTGCAGAAAATTTAAAAGACGCGTACAGCGAATTCTGTTAAGCGTTTTCAAAACAAAACAACAACCCTCAATGGCTACCGTTGGGGGTTTTTTTGTGGAAAATAAAGAATACTTTCTTCTCCATTTATCCTTTTGATAGTATCAAATGATTCTATGGGACAACGAATTTTCATTTTCAAAAAGGGCTTCTTTACAGCACTGCGCGCAAGGGATAGTAGCGAAAATCCTTTTGGGAAACCCAAAAGATTGTAGCGAATAGCCCGACCCTTTAGGGATGCGCCCAAAACTTGGAAAATTCAAAAAAAACGGTACTTTTGCCCTCGAATTCCGCCATTGTGAATTTATATTTCTCACTTAATACGTTTATAGCATGCAACTGTACAACACATTAAGCGCAGAAGAAAGAGCTCAATTAATTGAAGAAGCGGGTCAACAACGGTTGACATTATCTTTCTATGCGTACGCCAAAATTGAAGATCCCAAAAAATTTCGCGACGATTTATTTTTAGCTTGGAACGCACTCGATGCGCTCGGTCGTATTTATGTAGCTCACGAAGGAATCAATGCCCAAATGAGTGTTCCTGCCGAGCATTTTGAGGCCTTTCGTGAGACATTAGAAGCCTATGATTTTATGCGTGGGATTCGGTTGAACGTCGCGGTTGAGCACGATGATTTCTCGTTTTTAAAATTGACGATTAAAGTCCGACACAAAATTGTAGCCGACGGATTAAACGACGAAACTTTTGATGTGACCAACAAAGGGGTACACTTGAATGCGCGTGAATTCAATGCGATTTTGGACGACCCAAACACGATTGTGGTGGATTTTCGTAATCATTATGAAAGTGAAGTGGGTCATTTTAAAGGTGCGATAACGCCGGATGTGGAAACGTTTCGCGAATCGTTGCCGATTATCAATGAGCAATTAAAAGATTTTAAAGAAAATAAAAACTTGGTGATGTATTGTACCGGTGGTATTCGTTGTGAAAAAGCGAGTGCATACTACAAACACCAAGGATTTAAAAATGTATTCCAATTGGAAGGCGGCATTATCAACTATGCCAAACAAATCAAAGAAGAAGGATTAGAAAGCAAGTTTATCGGAAAGAATTTTGTGTTTGACCATCGTTTGGGCGAGCGCATTACGGATGATATTATTGCACAATGTCACCAATGCGGGAAACCGTGTGACGACCATACCAATTGCGTAAACGACGGCTGTCATTTATTATTTATTCAATGTGACGAATGTAAGGCTGCGATGGAAAATTGTTGTTCGCAAGAATGCCTGGACACCATTCATCTTCCATTGGCCGAACAGGTAAAATTGCGCAAAGGCATTCAAGTGGGCAACAAAGTCTTCCGCAAGGGGAAATCCGAAAAACTAAAATTCAAGCATTCGGGAGAATTACCGGAAGTACCGCTAGCAAAAGCGACCACGGATATTCGCCAAAAAATCAACCCGAAACGGCGGTTGAAAAAATCACTTTTGGGCAAAGTGGCGCATTACTATGTAAAAGCGGGTATCGGTTTGGTAGAGATGCAAAACGGTGCACTGCAAAATGGGGATCGCCTCCTCATTGTGGGTCCGACCACCGGCGAAATGGAGCTTACTATTTCCAACATGCACGTTAATGGTGTATTGGGGGACAAAGCGCAGGCGGGCGACAAAGTTACCTTTGCCGTTCCGTCACGGGTACGCTTATCCGACAAAGTATATTTGATTTTAAACTAAAAAAACAGCATACTTTTTCGCCTGATTTCGTTGGAAGTCAGGCGATTTTGTTTTCAATAGCTTCCCCCTTTTTTGCATTTTCCATAATTGAAAAAATACTATCTTTACAAACGAATCGTTTAGGGTAAACGTAGTCGATGGATTACTGTCGACGATCAATATATATTTTCTTATGGCATGTACAAACTGTTCCTGTGGTTCGTCGAAAAGTGACGGAGCCAAAGGATGTGGAAATAATGGCACTTGCGGCGCCAATAGCTGCAACAAACTTACGGTATTTGATTGGTTAGCCAACATGAGTCTCCCTTCCGGGGAAGCGCCTTTTGACTGTGTGGAAGTGCGTTTCAAAAACGGACGCAAAGAATTTTACCGCAATACAGAAAAACTAACGTTAAGCATCGGTGACATTGTGGCAACGGAGGCATCTCCCGGGCATGATGTGGGTATTGTGACGTTGACGGGAGAATTGGTAAAAATCCAAATGAAGAAAAAAGGGGTCGATCACCATTCGGCCGAAGTGTTGAAAGTGTACCGTAAAGCCTCTCAAAAAGACATTGATATTTGGAGTGCTGCCCGCGATCGCGAGGAACCGATGAAAGTTCGCGCCCGTGAATTGGCAATTCGATTGAATTTGGAAATGAAAATTTCGGATATTGAATTCCAAGGCGATGGCTCCAAAGCTACGTTTTATTACACGGCCAGTGACCGTGTGGATTTCCGTCAGCTGATTAAAGATTACGCTTCAGAATTTAAGATTCGTATCGAAATGAAGCAGGTCGGTTTCCGTCAAGAGGCCTCGCGCTTAGGGGGTATCGGGTCTTGTGGTCGTGAATTGTGTTGTTCGACTTGGTTGACCGATTTTCGCAGTGTCAATACGTCGGCAGCGCGTTACCAGCAATTGTCGTTGAACCCGCAGAAATTGGCGGGACAATGTGGGAAATTGAAGTGTTGTCTCAATTTTGAATTGGACACCTACATGGATGCTTTACGTGACTTCCCTGATTACGAAACCAAATTGAAGACGGAAAAAGGGGATGCGGTTTGTCAAAAACAAGATATCTTCAAAGGATTGATGTGGTATGCTTACACGGATAATTTTGCGGCTTGGCATGTTTTAAGTACAGAACAAGTAAAAGAAATTATCGCGATCAATAAAGAAGGTGGTCTTGCCTCTGCTTTGGAAGATTATGCAGTTGAAGTGGAGCAAGAAGTGGAAAAAACATACAATAATGTAGTTGGGCAGGAGAGTATCACTCGATTTGATCAACCCAAAAAGAAAAACCGCAGCAAGAGCAAAAATCGAAATAAAGGAAAAGGCCGAGAGGGTGCTGTAGTTGAAGGACAAAGTGCGTCTTCACCACAAAAAAACAATCCGTCAAGAGGCAACCAACCCCAGCGTAACCCGCAAAATCGTTCGCAACAATCGAGTGGGAAACCGCCGCAAAAGGAACGTCAAAACAACGCTCCTAAAGAAAACTCCAACCCACAAGTTCAAGGACAAAATCAAGGACAAAACCCGCAAGGTGAACGCACAGGGAATCGCAATAAACGCAATAAAAAACGTCCCGGAAATAGCAATCGTGGCAATTCGAATGAGAGCAAAAACAATGAAGGTACGAACTAGTTTACTCTTTTTAGGGCTTTTGATAAGTTGCGCATCGTGCGACAAAAATGGCGTATTTGACGAATACAAGTCGGTAGGCAATGCCTGGCACAAAGACAGTATTGTACATTTCAACTTACCGAAGTTAGACGTAGGAAAAAAATACAACTTGTTTTTGAATGTGCGCGACAACAAAGACTATCCGTTTGACAATCTTTTTGTGATTGTTTCACTCGAACAGCCCAATCGTAAAGTGTTGGTGGACACCCTAGAATACAAAATGGCGCATCCCGATGGAAGCTTGATGGGCGAAGGGTTTAGCGATGTCAAAGAAAACAAACTTTTTTATAAAGAGAAGTTTACTTTTGATCAAAAAGGAAACTATAAAGTACATATTCAACATGCCTTGCGTGAAACCGGTAAAGTTCCTGGCGTAGCGGATTTAAAGGGCATTACGGAAGTTGGATTTAGAATAGAAACGACCGAATAATTATGGCAAATCAATCCCCGAAACCCCAGACTGTCGTAAAAGACATTAAATACTACCAAAAAAAGTTTTGGCGTTTGTTTTTTTATACGCTAGGGAGTGTTTTTTTGTTTTTTCTTTTTGCCTCGTGGGGCCTTTTTGGAGCCATGCCTTCCTTTGAAGACTTGGAGAATCCAAATTCCAACTTAGCCACCGAAATCATCTCCAGTGATGGGGTCGTATTGGGAAAATTTTACAATGAAAACCGAACCGCCGTCAAATACAAAGACCTACCGAAACACTTGGTAGATGCCTTGGTAGCAACAGAAGATGAGCGTTTTTATGAGCATTCGGGTATCGATGCTAAGCGAACTTTTGGGGCAGCCGCACGATTGGGAGCCAATGGGGGAGCCAGCACCATTACCCAGCAGTTGGCCAAATTATTGTTTCATGGAGAGGGGTCTAAATTTTTACCCTTCCGGGTGGTTCAAAAAGCCAAAGAATGGATTATTGCGGTACGATTAGAGCGCCAGTATACCAAAGATGAAATCATCGCTTTGTACTTTAATCAAGTTGACTTTGTGAATGGTGCCGTGGGTATTCGATCGGCTGCTAAAGTGTATTTTAACAAAGAGCCCAAAGATCTTACCATCAATGAAAGCGCTACTCTAGTGGGTATGCTCACCAATCCCTCGCGGTTCAATCCAAAACGTTTTCCCGAACGCTCATTAAAACGAAGAAATGTGGTGTTGGGACAAATGGTGCGGAATAAAAAACTCGAACCTGCAGCGAAAAATTTATTGGAAAAACAACCCATCAAACTCGATTTTCGTCCCGAAAGTCACTATGAAGGCTTGGCTACCTATTTTAGAGAATACCTCCGGGATTACATGAAAAATTGGGTCAAAGAACACAAACGAGCTGATGATGAAGAATACGATATTTATGGGGATGGATTAAAAATCTACACCACATTGGATTCCAAAATGCAAGAACATGCTGAAGAGGCCGTTCGTGAGCACATGAAAAATTTACAAGAGGAATTCTTTTTACAACAAAAGGAAAACAAAAATGCACCCTTTGTAAACATCACACCCGCCGAAACCGACAAAATCATCAACCAAGCCATGCGCAATTCCGAGCGTTGGCGAATTCTAAAAGCGGATGAAAAAACGGAGGAAGAAATTATTGCTTCTTTTAAGAAAAAAACCAAAATGACCATATTCACTTGGCAAGGGGAACGCGATACGGTAATGACTCCTCTAGATTCTATTCGGTATTACAAACATTTCTTGCAAGCGGGTATGATGGCGATGGAACCCCAAACAGGACACATCAAAGCCTGGGTGGGTGGTATTAATTACAAGTATTTCCAATACGACCACGTGGGGCAAGGCGCGCGTCAAGTGGGGTCGACGTTCAAACCCTTTGTATACGCTACCGCAATCGAACAGCTGAATATGTCGCCCTGTGATACCATCATCGATGGCCCGTTTATGATTCGTAAAGGGAAACATAATGTAACCGAAGATTGGGAACCGCGCAACTCCGACCACCAATACCGAGGCATGGTTACGTTGAAAAAAGCCTTAGCGTATTCCATTAATACCGTTTCTGCAAAATTAATTGACAAAACCGGTCCTGAGCCTGTTGTCGAACTCACCAAAAAACTCGGCGTAACCACCGAAATCCCAATGCAACCCTCGATTGCTTTGGGTGCGGTAGACATTACTGTACAAGATATGGTGGCCGCCTATTCCACCTTTGCCAACCAAGGGGTTTATATCAAACCGCAGTTTATCCAACGTATTGAAGATAAAAACGGAGCCGTGATTTACGAGCCCGTTCCTGAATCGCATGATGTGTTGAATAAAGATATTGCCTTTGCCGTTATTAAACTGTTAGAAGGTGTAACCGATGAAGGTTCAGGGGTGCGTTTACGCACGCAATCTGGAGGAAGTGGCGACACCCGTTGGACAGGTTATCCGTACATGTTTACCAACCCGATTGCGGGTAAAACAGGAACTTCTCAAAATCAATCCGACGGTTGGTTTATCGGAATGGTACCGAATTTAGCAACCGGTGTTTGGGTGGGTTGTGAAGACCGATCGGCCCGTTTCAAAAGCATCACCTACGGACAAGGAGCCACAGCTGCTTTACCGATTTGGGGGTATTTTATGGAAAAATGTTATGAAGATCCCGACTTGCAAGTTTCCAAAGACGAATTCATAAAACCCGAAGGATTCAATATCAAAGTGGATTGCTGGAGTCCGCGAAGTTCCTCAACACCGACCGATTCCACCGCTGTTGATCCCGTAGACGATCAAAATCTGGATGAATTTAATGGAATATAATGAGGCGCTTTTTCCCGCTGTCCGCAGTACCTGTCTGCCGAAAAAGGCAGGTCCAAGCACTGCGTTACGGGGATGCCGTTTCCAACAGGGCTGAATACCAAATCCTGCTCCAATTGGGGCAGGATTTTTTTATGTCCCATTCCCCTATTCTTGGGCTTTATTTCCTAAATTTACGCCACAAACCAACGAATTTTCTTCATGATTAATAAAAAAGTAAACTCGGTTACCGAAGCCCTTCAAGGCATCGAAGACGGCATGACCATTATGTTGGGCGGCTTCGGACTTTGCGGTATTCCCGAGAATAGTATTGCCGAATTGGTGCAAAAAGGAACTACCAACCTTACCTGTATTTCCAACAATGCCGGTGTAGACGATTTTGGCCTTGGTTTATTACTTCAAAAACGCCAAATCAAAAAAATGATTTCTTCGTATGTCGGTGAAAATGCCGAATTTGAACGTCAAATGCTGTCGGGCGAACTCGAGGTAGAATTAACTCCTCAAGGAACACTTGCCGAAAAATGCCGCGCGGCCCAAGCGGGTATTCCTGCATTCTTTACGCCAGCTGGCTATGGAACCGAAGTCGCTGAAGGTAAAGAAACCCGTGAATTCAACGGTAAAATGCACGTGATGGAATTGGCTTACAACGCCGAATTTTCTATCGTCAAAGCCTGGAAAGGCGACGAAGCGGGGAATCTTATTTTCAAAGGAACTGCTCGTAATTTTAATGCGGTCATGGCAGGTGCCGCCAAAATCACCATCGCAGAAGTAGAGGAATTAGTACCCGCCGGAGCTCTTGACCCCAACCAAATTCATATTCCCGGAATTATGGTACAACGCATTTTCCAAGGTGAAAAATTTGAAAAACGAATTGAACAACGCACCGTTAGACAGAAATAGATTTGAAAATGATATAATTTGAAAATTTGAAGATGAGGAATGATAAAGATAATTTAATAGTAAATAAGAGTTTTGAGTTTGCTTTAAAAATCATCGCCTTTTCTGAAGAAATTCGTCAAATAAATCGTTTTGAAATGGCTTCGCAAATTTTCAGATGTGGAACCTCTATTGGAGCCAATATAAGAGAAGCTCAAAATGCTGAAAGCAAAGTTGATTTATTCATAAATTTAAAATTGCAGCTAAAGAAGCTGATGAGATTCAGTATTGGCTAAGTTTATGTAAAGAGTCTGAATTTTAACCAAATCCAAATGAAGAATTATTCAAAGAAATACAATCTATAAATTTGATTTTATCTAAAATTATTTCTTCTAGCAAGAAGACTTATTTTTCAAATTATCAAATTATCAAATCATCAAATTATGTTGGATAAAAATCAAATTGCAAAACGAATTGCAAAAGAAGTACAAGACGGTTACTACGTGAATCTCGGCATTGGGATTCCGACTTTAGTAGCCAATTATGTACGTACCGATATTTCGGTTGAATTTCAATCGGAGAATGGCGTACTCGGTATGGGTCCTTTTCCTTTTGAAGGCGAAGAAGATGCCGATATCATTAACGCAGGAAAACAAACCATTACCACACTACCCGGAGCGAGTTTCTTTGACTCCGCCTTCAGTTTCGGAATGATTCGTGCGCAAAAAGTGGACTTAACCATTTTAGGCGCTATGGAAGTAGCCGAAAACGGGGATATCGCCAACTGGAAAATTCCAGGTAAAATGGTAAAAGGAATGGGCGGCGCCATGGACTTGGTAGCCTCCGCAGAAAATATCATTGTCGCGATGATGCACGTCAACAAAGCAGGGGAAAGTAAGATTTTGAAAAAATGCACCTTACCCCTAACCGGTGTGGGTTGTGTGAAAAAAGTCGTGACCGAATTGGCTGTTTTGGAAGTCACTCCCAACGGATTTAAATTATTGGAACGCGCGCCAGGCGTAACGGTAGACGAAATTATTCAAGCGACCGAAGCGGCATTAATCATTGAAGGGGAAGTACCGGAGATGGTGTTTTAATTATTAATTTGAAAATTTGAAGATTTGAGAATTTGAAAATGTTCAACAAGAATTCATTTTCAATACCTCAAATTTTCGTGTTTAAAATAAATCCATGCGAAGTAAAGTAATCCTTAAAAAAGGGAAAGAAAAATCCATTCAACGTCGCCATCCTTGGGTGTTTAGCGGTGCTATATATGGCGTAACCCAAGAAATCAATGATGGTGAATTGGTCGATGTAGTCGATGCGCAAAACGAACATTTAGGTACGGGTTATTTCAGTGATAAAGGCAGTATAACGGTGCGTTTACTCACTTTTGGAGACGAACCCTTTACTGCCAATTTTTGGAAAGAAAAGTTGGAAGCCGCATGGGAAATGCGCAAACTAATCTTGGATTTCAGTCAAACCAATGCGTTTCGAGTCATTCATGGGGAAGGCGATGGGATTCCCGGACTTATCATTGACTTTTACCACAACCATTGGGTGATTCAAGCCCATTCTACCGGAATTTTTCTGCAAATAGAAGCCATTGCACAAGCGATTCAACAAGCCTTCCCTGAACATTGTGAAACCATTTACTGTAAAAGTAGTGGCACCTTACCGCAAACCGGAACCGATTATTTTCTCTTTGGAAAAACCGCAGAAACCCTTGCGCAAGAAAACGGCATTTCCTTTCATGTGAACTGGGTCGAAGGGCAGAAAACCGGTTTCTTTTTGGACCAACGCGACAACCGAAAACTCTTGGGCGCCTTTTCCAAAGACAAAAAAGTACTCAATACCTTTTGTTATACGGGCGGTTTCTCTATCTATGCGATGCAAGCGGGAGCGGAATTGGTTACCTCGGTAGATATTTCCCAGAAAGCCGTTGACTTGGCTGCACGCAATATGGAACTCAATTTTCCAGGTGCCAATCATACCGCTGTTGCTTCGGATGTATTTGAATTTATGCGCACCCACCACCAACACTATGATGTGATTGTGTTGGATCCACCCGCCTTTGCCAAAAGCATCAAAAGCAAACATACCGCGACACAAGCCTACAAACGCTTGAATGTGGCCGGACTCAAAGCATTAGCGCCCAAAGGAATTTTATTTACCTTTTCGTGTTCACAAGTAATCGATGACCTGTTGTTTTACAATACCGTTGCCGCCGCAGCCATCGAATCAGGGCGTACCATTCGTGTGTTGCACAAACTCACGCAAGGTCCCGATCACCCGACCAACATTTACCATCCCGAAGGACATTATTTAAAAGGATTGGTGCTATATGTTGAATAGACAACCCCAATATTAGGGTATAGTTACTATTGACTTTTTACGATAAAAATATAATTTTTTAGGGTTGTAATAGTAAAATAATATAATTTTTTAGGGTTTAAAACTTAATTTACTACATTTGTAGTATGATAACGAGAACCCTAACACAAAATATAGCAGCCGATTACAATTATAAAAAAGCGATTGTTGTGATTGGTCCAAGGCAGGTTGGAAAAACGACGTTGATTCAAAAAATAGTAGACGGTAGAAAAACCTTGTTTTTGAATGGAGATGATCCACAGACAAGATTACAAATAGCTTCTGCTAATTTTCAATTTTTGTTGCAGTTGGTTATGGACTATGACACCATTGTCATTGATGAAGCACAACGCATTGAGAATATCGGTTTGGCCATAAAAATGTTAGTTGATGCGAAATTAAATAAGCAATTTATACTTACTGGGTCGTCTTCACTAGATTTAGGAAATCAAATAAATGAACCCCTAACGGGAAGAAAATGGGAACATCAACTGTTTCCTTTATCGTGGAATGAAGTTAGAAATCACTATTCATTTGCTACTGCTTATGCACGATTGGAAGCGTTTTTAATCTACGGAATGTATCCTGAAGTCGTTACAGAGACCAACAAACAAAAGATATTGCTGCAACTATCCAGCAGTTATTTATATCAAGACATCTTGGAATTGGTCAACATTAAAAAACCTGATTTACTTTTAAAATTATTAAATGCCTTGGCATTACAACTCGGCAGTGAAGTTTCCTACAACGAATTAGCAAAAATCTTGGGCGTAGATCGCATGACTGTTGTGAACTATATTGATTTGTTAGAAAAAGTATATGTCATTTTTAGATTGCATCCTTTTTCGACAAACCAACGGAATGAAATCACCGCAAAACCAAAAATATATTTTTATGACAATGGCATACGTAATGCCATCATCGGCCAATTTAATCCCCTGCAAAGCCGTCAGGATGTTGGCGCTTTGTTTGAAAACTTTTTTATAAGTGAAAAAATGAAGCAACTGAAGTACAATGGATTTTATGGAAAAACGCATTACTGGAGAAACGCACAACAAGCAGAGATTGATTTTATCGAAATTTCTGAAAATGAGATTTCTGCCTATGAAATAAAATTCAATCCTCTTAAAAAAGTAAAATTTACAAAATCATTTACTGAAAAATATCATCCCAAAAATACACATGTCGTGCATCGCGACAATTTTTGGGAATACTTGATGTAAGACTAATTTGCTAAAGACAAACTTAAAGTCCATAAAAAAACCTGTACATCTTTTCAATGTACAGGCTTCTTTTCTCTTGTCTCTTTCTTCTTTTTTCTAAAACTAGTGACTCAAGGCTGCGAAGAAATCATTTCCTTTATCATCGGTGATAATGAAAGCGGGGAAGTCTTTGACTTCGATTTTGCGCACGGCTTCCATGCCTAATTCTTCAAAATCAACCACCTCAACCGATACGATATTTTCTTTGGCTAGAATTGCAGCCGGACCACCGATCGAACCCAAATAGAAGCCGCCGTAGGTGTTGCACGCATTCATAACTTCTTTGCTGCGATTTCCTTTGGCCAACATAATCATGCTGCCGCCGTGTTTCTGGAATTCTTCCACATACACGTCCATACGACCTGCTGTGGTCGGACCGAAACTTCCTGACGGCATGCCTTGTGGGGTTTTCGCCGGACCCGCATAATACACGGGATGGTTTTTGAAATATTCGGGCATGGGCTGACCTGCATCCAACAATTCTTTGATTTTAGCGTGGGCGATATCACGAGCCACAATCAAGGTTCCGTTTAATTTCAAACGGGTTTTAATTGGGTATTGCGACAACTCTGCTAAGATTTCTTTCATGGGTCGGTTCAAATTCACCACCACCGGCGCTTCCAAATGCGGCGCGGTTGCGGGTAAATATTGCGCAGGGTTGGTTTCCAATTGCTCGAGATAAATCCCGTCTTTGGTAATTTTTCCTTTGATGTTACGGTCGGCAGAACACGAAACGCCCATCCCCACGGGACACGAAGCCGCGTGACGAGGTAAACGAATCACCCGCACGTCATGGGTTAAGTATTTTCCACCAAATTGGGCTCCGATCGAACTCTCTTGACAGATTTGTTGCACGCGTGCTTCCCACTCCAAATCACGGAAGGCCTGACCTGCCATGTTCCCGGAAGTCGGTAGATTATCGTAATAGCCAGCAGAGGCTTTTTTTACAGCGGCTAAGTTGGCTTCTGCGGAGGTTCCACCAATGACAATGGCCAAGTGGTACGGTGGACAAGCAGAAGTTCCTAAATCCATGATTTTCTCGCGGATAAACTCCTCAAGCGACTTTTCATTCAACAACGATTTTGTCTTTTGATATAAGAACGTTTTGTTGGCCGAACCTCCTCCTTTTGCTAAAAACAAAAATTCATAGGAACTTCCTTTTTTGGCATAAATATCGATTTGCGCGGGTAAGTTGGATCCTGAATTTTTCTCCTCAAACATCGAAATCGGCACAATTTGCGAATAGCGTAGGTTACGGTTTTGGTAGGTGTTGAAAATTCCGCGGGACAACCACTCGGCATCATCGGCACCCGTGTAGATATTTTCTCCTTTTTTGGCCATCACGATTGCCGTTCCCGTATCTTGACACGAAGGTAATTCACCACTTACGGCGACCACGGCATTTTGCAATAAATTATGCGCTACGAAACGGTCGTTATCAGTCGCTTCAGGGTCGTCGATGATGTTGCGTAATTTTTGCAAATGCGAAGAACGCAACATAAACGAAACGTCTTTCATTGCTTCTTCCGCCAGCAATTCTAGGCCTTTCGGGTCGACGGTAAGAATTTCGCGGTCGCCCAAAGTATCGACTTTAACATAATCAGAAGTCAATTTTTTATAGGTTGTATCGTCTTTTAAAATCGGATACGGATCTTGGTATAAAAAGTCCATTTTGTGTTGGTGTTTTAGAAACGTAAAAATAGGAAAATGCCCTGAAGCATCCTATTGAAACGAGGGTTTATGTTCAATTTAACATGGTTCTAAATTTAAACCTCAACAACCCATTAACTGCCTTAGCGTATAAAAAACCAACTGGCTACCATAATTGCGGTAATTACACAAATGAAATCTACCAATAACATCGTGGCTAAGGTGTAACGGGTGTTTTTGATGTTAACCGAACCAAAGTAAACAGCGATGACATAGAAGGTAGTTTCGGCGCTACATTGGAAAATACACACCAAGCGACCCGTGAACGAATCGGGACCGAAGTTTTGCATGGCATCAATCATGAATCCGCGAGAACCGCCAGAGCTGAAAGGACGCAGCATGGCAACGGGGAGCGAGTCGGTGATGTCTTTGGCTACCCCAATTTGTGAAAAACCGATAGCAATCCACTGGCTAATGATTTCAAATAATCCACTATTGCGGAAGAACGAAATAGCGACGAGCATGGCCAATACATAAGGGAAAATTTTCACCCCGGTTTGAATACCATTTTTAGAACCCTCTACAAAGGCGTCAAAAATAGTAGTTTCTTTTTCGGTGAATTTTTTTTCATGAATGAACGAAAAGATAAGCGTGGCTCCAATAATGGCGACAAGCATGAGTCCGGACAAATTGGCGGTAAAAAAGCTTTTCCCAATCAAATCCAATCCGTTGATGTAGAATAAAAGTCCGACAATTGCTGCAACCACCGACATAATAGCTACGAGTAAAGTTGCGCTTAAAAAATTGATGCGTTGACGAATACCGACGATTAGTAGAGCGGCCAAAGTACCTATAAAAGAGGTGATGATACAGGGCAACATCACATCGGCGGGGTTGGCGGCATTTTGGGCGGCACGATACCCTATAATGGATGTGGGAATCAAGGTGAGTCCGGCTGCATGCAAACACATAAACATGATCTGCGCATCGCTGGCCTTGTCTTTTTCGGGATTAATTTCTTGTAAAGATTGCATCGCTTTCAGCCCAAAAGGCGTGGCTGCCGAATCGAGTCCGAGAAAATTCGCGGCAAAGTTCAATGTCATATAGGAAATTGACTCATGATTTTTAGGAACGGAAGGGAAAACTTTAGCAAAAAAGGGACTGAGAAGTGTAGCGATTTTTTCTGAAGCACCTGAAACTATGAGCAATTCCATGAGTCCGCAGAAAAACGCCAAATACGCAATCAACGGCAGGATAATATCCATCAAGGTGTTTTTGCAGGTGGGCAGTAAGCCGTCTGACTTTTGCACACCCGAATAGAGTTTTACCGTTTTACTTTTGTACACATAGGTTGTATCTGGATTCAAAGTATCTCGGTCGATTACAATGGTCTTTTCGGGCGCTTTTTCGATGCTATCGCGAATGAACGGAGGTGTGTCATTCAAGTAGCGTTCGGAAATCAATATGGGATCGTCTTTTTTTCCATTCAAAATGGAATCTATGGTATAGGCTTCTCCTGAGAAAAGAGCAAAAACGGTAAAGGCTATTGAAGCAATAAAAATGGTCAACCAAAATCTACTAAGTACCATGTGTTGTAATTTTTTTCAAAATACGGATAAATCTTTGATGTAAAAAAATATCTGCACAATGGATTCATTTTTGCTAAAAAAATCGTAGATAATTAAATAATACAATTTGTTTAATGTTAAAACACTAACAGGTTTGTTATATTTGTCAAAATTAACCAACAAACTGAAATGCTTCTAGCTATGAAAAAAACCTTCATTGCTCTGGCTCTCCTCCTTGGAGGCCTTAATCTATTTGGTCAAACACCCCAAGATGTAGCCGCGATTACAGCTACATACAATATGGATAAGTTAAAAGAGCGACAAGAATATTACCGCCGTTTACAAGCGTCTGAGAAAGAGAAGGCGATTACAGTAGCAAAAATTAATGGCTGGCCTTTAACGATTGAAGGTCCAAACGGATCGTTTTCCGAATTAATGAAACTTACACCCGATGGATACCCGATGTATTTTAGCACGGATAATGTGGCAGCGGCAAGAACTACTCGAACGAATTTCTTGCATTCAGGAGGTGCAATGGGTTTGAATCTTAATGGTGAAAATATGACCGTACGCGTATGGGATGGTGGAACAGTTCGTGCTAGTCACAATGCCTTTGGAGGCCGTGTAACGGTTGTTGATGAACCCGACGGATCGCTTAGTGGTCATGCTACCCATGTTACAGGAACGATGATTGCTACTACCATCCCTAATCAACCTGGTATTAAAGGAATGGCGCACGTGGCCAATGCAAGAACATTCAATTGGACCGATGATGTTTCCGAGGCGCTTTCGGAAGTAGAATTGGGAATGCTTGTTTCAAACCATTCCTATGGTGTACCTATTTCATCAGGTTCGAATATTTTACCCGCTTGGATCATGGGTGCTTATATTTCCGACTCATTCGCTTGGGATGATGTACATTACAATTCGCCTTTCTACCTTCAAGTAGCCTCTGCAGGTAATGAAGGTAACTCAAACGCAAACGCAGATCCTCTTGCCCCTGGTTTTGATAAATTAACCACCAATAAAACCTGCAAAAACAATTTAATAGTAGCTAACTGTCAGGATGTTACTGCTATAAATGGCACAACAGGCGCAATTACAGGAACTATTTCAATTAATTCTAGTAGCAGTCAAGGACCGACAGATGATTTTAGAATCAAACCCGATATTACTGGTAATGGCACTGGTGTAACATCTACAAATAGTACAGGAAATACATCGGTAACTACCTTGTCTGGAACTTCAATGTCTTCGCCTAATGTTGCAGGTACACTTATTCTTTTTCAACAACATTATAAAAATTTATACAACTCCTTCATGCGATCCTCTACATTAAAGGGATTAGCGTGTCACACAGCAGATGATGCAGGTAATGTGGGGCCTGATCCTGTTTTTGGATGGGGATTACTCAATGCCAAACGCGCCGTGGAAACCTTAAATGCCAATGGGTTAACGGCTTGGGTGTCGGAAGAAAATTTAAATCAAGGCCAAACATTTTCGATGACTGTAAATGCGAGTGGAACTACACCGTTGGTCGCTTCAATCACATGGACCGATTTACCGGGGAACATGAACACAAGCACAACACCCAATGAATTCGTTAGAGCTCTAGTAAATGACTTAGACATTCGTATTACGCGTAATGAAACTACTTTTTTCCCTTGGAGGCTAACCAATGATCCTAGCAGCCCTGCTGTAAGAACGGGAGACAATAATGTAGATAATGTGGAATTGGTTCGTATTGATACACCTGCCGCAGGACAATACACTATTACCATTTCGCACAAAGGAACCTTAGTGACGGGAAGTCAAAAGTATTCTTTAATCATCACCGGTTTAAGTTCAACTTTTGCACTCAACTCAACGAGTGGTGATCAATTGTTGTGTGCCAATGAAAATGCATCGTATACCTTCAATTATACACAATCTGGTGGAGGAACAACTTCATTTACAGCCACAGGATTACCTGCCGGAGCATCGGCTTCTTTCAATCCTCCAAGCCGAAATACTTCAGGTGCGGTTACAATGACAATTACAGGGCTAGCCAATGTTACCCCTGGGGAATACTTTGTAGGAATCACAGGAAACAATGGAACAGAAACCGAAACGCGTTTTAAAACCTTACGTATTTTTAATGCCAGTTTCCAGCCATTAACCTTAAATAGTCCATCCAACGGACAAACGGGATTATCGACTTCAGCCGTTTTGCGTTGGAATGCCAACAGCAATGCCGAAACCTATACGGTTCAAGCTTCAACCGACAGCAGTTTTAGCACATTAGCCGTGAATGAAACGACCACATTAAACCGATTTACGGTTACTGGCTTGCAGCAATCTACACGTTATTTTTGGCGTATTATCCCTTCCAACCGTTGTGGAACAGGAATAGCAGCAACAGCAGCAGTGTTCAGTTTTGACACGGGAGTTATCAGTTGTGATCAATCTTTTGAAGCAACCGATTACTCTAACGCCTTCATCGATTCGGTAGCCAATTCAAGTGCAAGTGTCCCGTTGACCATTACAGGAGGCTATACTATTGGCGACATCAATGTCAATGTAAATATCACCCACACCTATATTCAAGACATGACACTTACCTTACAAGGACCCGCATCCATAGGTAGTCCAAGTATTGTACTGATGCGCGAAGCTTGTGGCGACAATGATAATATGGACTGTACTTATGATGATGATGGAAACGATCCGGTTTGTAGTGGGAATCCTTCATTAACCGGTTTGGTGGCTCCTATTGATAGTTTGAGCGCTTTAAACTCCTTGCCTGCCGACGGCGAATGGGTTTTAAACATTAGTGACCCCTGGAATGGTGATGGAGGAACGGTAAATAATTTCAGTATTGACCTTTGTCGTGTTTCACCCGCTTTATCAACGCCTGAAGTTAGTTTAACCCAAGTTCGCGTATTTCCTAACCCGACCAACGAACTTATCAACGTATTGATTCCAAACAGTGTGGAACGCACACAAATTCGCCTCTACGATTTACAAGGACGCGAAGTGGGACAAAAAGAAACCCACGACGAATTGGCGCGCTTGAATGTGCAACATTTGGCTGAAGGTGTATACTTAGTACGAATCGAAAATAGCTTAGGAACTACTTCACAACGTGTGGTTATTAAACGATAATTTGAAAATAACTTACTAAAAGGAAGCCGTCTCAATACTAAAATTTTGAGACGGTTTTTTTATTTGATTAAACTTTCATCAAAAGTTTACTATTTTAAAATGAGTTTAAAATTGCCTTTAAGCTGCAATTTTCTTTCTTAAGTTGTGTGCTAAAGCCATTAATCCGAACTCTAATTCTGTTTTTTCGATTCCTTTTAAAGAA
>NZ_JAPZUB010000019.1 GCF_027533505.1 Flavobacterium sp.
TTGAAGGTTTTAAAACAAGAATTTTAGCAAAAATAACAGCATTAACTTTGGTTCAGTATATCAATAAATTTATCTTTAATAGACCAATAAATAAAATCAAAAATCAATTAATTTAATTTCACCCAACGGGTTAAATATAATTGTAATCATAATAAAAAAACCTATACCATCAAGAAAACCAAATAGACCAATTAACGAACTACCCAATAATCTTGAAATAATTTTTGTTTCTGTCATTCTATGAGTAACTCCATTTACATTAAAATCTTGAACAATTATTAAGATTGATAACAAAAAAAAGTAAACAAGAATGTGTAAAATCCAAATCTTCCAAAATATTGAAATTTTTGGTAAAATATTACTAAAGTGCATAATCTTTAATTATTTTTTTAATATCATCATTAACTGTTCCATCTTGGTTAAGTTTTCCTTTAAAACCATACCACTTTGGCTTATGCTTATCTAAATAGAGCATTAGTAAAGGTAAGTCTATTCTAAATTGGTCATCTGTAACTTTTGCATTAGGAGAAAAATCATCAAATGCAGGAACAACATCATCATTGAACCAACTAATTAATTGAGAACCTGTCCCATGCCAACCTCCTTGAATGTCTTTATCTGCCATATCTTGAAATTTAGATATAGTTTTGCTTTCAGTTTTACTATAAATCGGAGGAGCAACTGTTCCTTGCTCATATTCAATAAATCTTTTGTCCCAATTATAAGCATCATCACCTTTTAATGGTGTTAGAGCGTATTTTCCATAAATCAAATCATAAAACTGTGTGATTGCATAATCGCAAATACCTAAGTTCAATTCATTTAATATAGTCTCTACATCATTAGAAATAGCAGGATGCCCACCTTCTAACGCTGTTAAAGCATTTACTAATGTTTTCGCTCCCTTACACCATTTCACTCTATGCCCAAGCCTAAAAATCCAACCATCAACAGCATTATAAAAATCATGAATTTGTTTAAAAGGAGCCAATCTGCCCTGTATTTTATGTTTTATGATGTAGGAATAACCATTTAGCCAACGTTCAGCATTCTTATCTCGGTCAATTAACAACCAAGACCCATCTTTTCCTTTCCAAGATTTTTCGGCTTGTGCTTTTTCTCGAAGAGCCAATTTATACGTTTCATAATCCTCAAATTCGCCACCAATGGTATGGGCAGTGTTTTTGCCATTTGTTAGAAAATCTAACATTAAACTTGGAAAATCTATGTCAGAATAGGAAACAGGAAGAAAAATTTTTATTTTGTCATTATCAATACTAATGTAAAGTTGATTATAAAGTTTGTATTCGGGGTCCCCGAATAATAAACTTCTTTCAGTCATATTTGCTCTTTTTAAAGAAATTTTAGTAGCGTCTGCATCGTCACCACTATAGGTTATATTTAAAACAGGAAAAATTTTACCTGCGATAAATACTCTTTCTCGTTTTATATTTCCATCTGGGTTTGATGTGAACAACCTCTCATAAGGAATTTTCTTTTTATAATAATTTGCATTTCTAATTTTAAAAAGAAATTTAACAAAACCAATTTCAGTTTGGTTTAATTCCAACGCTTTTGGAGCTTTTTTTTCAATTTTAGCCAACTCTTCTTTTTCCTCCCTCTTATCCCCAATCGCGGCCAGTCTTTCATACCGTGGCTCGAGGAATCTCCCGTTTTCGCGGTGCCATGCTAATTTTTTGCTGTTCATGGTGTGTAATAATTTAAAAATATTGGGGTGTGGTATTCACACCCCAAAAAAATTAAGTTGTAGTTTTTTTGTTTAAGTAGGTTTCATTCCCAAGAAAAGGCACATCAGTATTGGCCTCACATTGGTCTAAGTTAGGTAACCCTTCGGCATCAACGGCGACACCACTTTTTTGTAAAGCAATTAATGAGGTGGGCAACGTAGTGTTCCAGCTTTCTTCAATGACGTATTCTTGTTCTTTTAACTCATCAATGATGGAGGTGTATAGTGGATTGTCAATAACGGGTATTGAACCTCCTAGCCAAATTTGTCCTGTTGCTAAATAATGCATGACGGCTTTTTCAAAACCAGGTTTAACGGTAACAATCACTCTTGCCAAACCTGCCTGCATAAAGGAGCGGAACAAGGCATCATTGCTCTCATTTTGATATAAATCTTTCCAATCCTCTTTGTTTCCCCAATAATAAGGGTAAAACGAATAACTCATCAAATTCCACTCAAACGCTTGCTCCATAAATTTTGCAAAACTGGTATACTCCTCCATTTTTTTATTCAATTGCACTTGATAAGTGGTGAAGGTCGCATTATCATCATACATTTTAACTCCGACTCTTTTTGTTGAGTTAGGATTTGAATGGTCCATCAAATAAGAGATACAATTATGTCGCAAAATAGTTTGCTCTATTTGTCGATAAAATAAAGGGTTACTTTCGATTTGAGTACGATTGTTTGACTTGGTTTCTTCCACTTTTTGATTGTATGCTTCTAGCAAATCTAAATAGCCCGCAATAATTTTTTTATAGGCTTCTTTTTTCCATTCATCAATAAATTCTTGAGTTAAACTTACAGAAACTTCAACAGAAGCACTTGAGGTGTGCTTTGCAATAGCTGTATAGGAAACAGGAATAGAATTAGTATATTTCTCTATAGGGACATTAAACATCGAAGTGTTGTTAAAAGCGGTTAAAGTTTTCGTTCCACAGCTTACAGAATGAAATCCATTTCCAATTCCATTTGAACTTCCAAATGTTGAGACTTCATTTAAAATTAAGGAGACATTTGTACTGTAATACCCTTTTGGGATTTCAATTGAAGATGTTTCAGCGTGTGTAAATCCAGATTGTACTGAGTTTTTTATTTTGTACAAACGATTTACCAACTTTAAATGACGTGATCGGATAGGTTTCTATTTCTACATTGTATTGACTTGCCAAATAATGGTAATTATCTTTATTGATTTTTGTAAAATCTGTAATACCAATTGTTTTTGGATCAATAGGTTTTTCAATAACTAGGTGGCTAGAATTTAATACACCAGCTTCCATACCTAGTAAATGCAGTTTACTTGGTTGGGGTACGGCAAATTCATACATCAACCGTTTGCCATAATTATAGATTTGATTCTTGTAGATTGCATTCACATAACGATAAACACCCGAAACATGAGATACACCTTCAGTATTGTCAAATATATGTGTATTGACCTCAGTAAATTCTTCAGTAGTTTTTACTGTTCTTTCATTTTTAACACGAGAAACTACTCTCTCTACCGCTCTTTGAGTGATTTCTTTTGCCTGAGTAACAGATTCTCTATTGCTTTCCTCAAGTGATGTATTTGAAGCAAAACTTGCTCCACTATCAATGATTGTTTTATTCCATTGACTGTTCACATTGATATGTGAATTAAATTGATTTTGTTCAAGCATCAGTTTAGCAACTTCTGTTTGCATTTCAAATCGTTCAGTTGTAGCTGTATCTAGAACTTTTTCAGTTTCTATTTCATTGCTAGAAGTTTCAATAATTTGAGTTTGTAAGAATCTAGTGGTGCTTTTTTCTCGTAACTCTTTTGCCATGATGTTTTCAATGTGGGCAACTTCACCAACTTCGTATTTGCAAATCTTAGAAACAACTTTTCTGTAATCTGCAATTCCTAATTGTTTGTACCCATAAGTGTTTGGAGTAAAGTTTAAATTAGACTCTTCGTTTTCTGAATTATTCGAATCACTTTCTTTTGGTGTTAGCTTTCCATTAATACAAGTGAATAATTTAAAGTCTTGAATTTCAAAGGAATAATATTGACCATTATTGAATTGTAATTGACCATCAAATGAAATGACTGGACTTTCATTTGTACTACTTAAATTTGAATTGAATAAGTTATCTAAAGTAATTACATTGCCGTCATTTGATTGATTAAATGATCCATTTGTATTGTTGGAATTGTCAGCATAGGTCAAATTATAAATAAAATTTGAAACGACTAAACTTGCATTTGAAGTATGGATAGCTATAAACATACTTATTTTTCCATTTGGCAATAAATGCGAACACAAACGGAAAGCGTAATTAGAGTCAACCTGAATGTTTTGTTCTAAATTTATTACCGAATCACCTAATACCATAGTAGGTTTAGATGTTTTTAGACTATTGGCAAGGCGTTGATGATTGATTTCAATACAACTTTCAAGTTCGATAAGTAAATCATCCAATGTTTTTATTTTACTTATGTCTACAATTTCAGAAAGCACCTTTTTTTGGTTATCATCTAACTGTAATAATACCTTGTCGATTTTTAAACTTTCGTCAATTTTTAAACTAAATTCTTGAATTTTGGGATGATTAACTATCGGCTTATTACAAATATCTTCTGGGTGAAAGTTGTTTTCTCTAGGTATTTGACACTTTTCGCTTAAGGCTTCATTGTAAGTTTCTTCATATTCACTTTGAAGTTGTTTTACATCTTTTAAATAGGAATTCAATTTTGTATTGAATTCACTTTCGCATTGAACTTCATAATTTCTTTTAATTACGTTCAAGGGTTGTATTAACTCATTACATTGTTGAATTTTTACTTTTGCTAATTGTAATTCAACAGAGTTGTCTATGTGACCAGAAAAGTAGTCAAGATTCGAAGTTCTTGTTAGAAAAGGGTTTGATTTGGCAGAAAAGTTAAACACCTCACTTGGCAATAGAATCAAAGGATTAATTAAATCATTAAAACTAGATTTTATCTTTCCTTTGTTTTTCAGGATATTATTTACAATAAGTATTTGAAATACAGCTTCTTTTATGTAAAAATCCTTTTGAGTGATAATTTGATAATAGACATTACTCCATAATTTATTTTCAAAGGTATTGCTAATGGGATTTATTAAACCCACTTTGGTTTCTAAACTCCTTGAATCAATTTTTGATTTATTACTACTAAACCAATCAGATAAATCGAAAATTTCTTCATTTTCATCTTTGATTTCAGTTAAATTTCTAAAAGCATTAAAATTGACTGCTTCTTCACTAAGCACCTCAAAGTTTGATTGATTTTCCTCTTTATTGAGGTAAGCAATGTAAAACGGGTCGTTTTCTAAATTTGGATTTGATAAAAACCGAATACTAAAATCCTCCTTTTTTGACAATTGAGGACTTCTTAGACTTACAAAACGAAATAAAGTAGTTTGATTTTTGACTTCTGTAGACATGGTATAAATATTAAAATGAAAAAAAATTAACGAGATAAAATGAAATGAATGGCTTTATCTATGGATTCAAAATTATAAAAAGGAAACGAGAGAGTAAAAAAAAATAGAAAGGAAAAAACCTATTTTTCAAAAGGAAAAAACCTGAAGTTCAAGGGGAAAAACCCTATCCCTTCTCCGGAAAAATACCTAAAGTTCCCTGGAAAAATACCCCGTTTCAGTTACAGCGGAAGGTGTGGTTCAAAAGCGTAGTGCTGTTGCGCAAGCCAAGTACATTCTATACGCTTGCCGACTCGCGTGTCATGGGCATCAAAGTGAGGCGGTGGGATTTGACGGTGGTGGGCCGCTTGGGTATAAAATTCCGCTCGGGTAGGCCGCTCGGGATGTACCGCATTGATAAACCTTTGAAGCGCTTCTTGCTCCAAACATAGCCTCAAAATGCCGATACAATCGGATAAAGCAATCAAATGTACGGGAGCCATAGGCCGTTCTAGATTTTGTCGCCCCGATAAATAAGTAACCGGATGCCGATCGGGTCCAACCAAGCCACCCAACCGGATGCCCGTGTAGGGAAGCTCCGCCTGATGAATCGCCTGCTCAGCAGCCCATAGTCCTTTACCCGAAGCGGTATCGGGTTCGGGTACCGTTGTGTCATCAACCACGCCTTGATGCTCTCCAAAAACACCTGTTGATCCCACCCAGAGCAGTTTTTTTATCGGTGTCTTTTGAAGAAGCCGCAGTAATTGTGCTACTTTTTCCACATACGAATCCTCCTGCGATTGCCGTAGTTTTGGCGGAAATGCCACCACAAGATGCGAAACATCGGCGATAAAATCAGCCCATTCGCCTTCGCATCCCGAAGGGGTCAACGAAACGGTGTATGCCTCGACACCTAAGGCGTGTAAAATTTCCTTTTTTTCGGGGGTGGTTGTGCTGCCTTTCACGCGATACCCTTCGGTCAATAAATGCTGGGCCAAGGGTTTTCCTAGCCATCCACAGCCTAAAATGCCTACGGTTGGTTTCATGGTTGCGCTGGACTAGGCGGTGGAGTAGGTTGCACGGGTTGCATAAGTACGACAGCATCATTCAACACAAAAGGCATCGGAAGTGTGTTTTTCGGGCGCGGTGGAACACCCATACGGGCTTGTTCAAGTAGATCAAACGAACTTTCCATCAATTCCAATTGCGGTGCATCGCCCACGGCAACATCAAACGACAACACCAAAGGCTGGTTGCGGGTGACATAATAACTAAGAAGTTTGTTCGACGTTTGTCCGCCAATTTTTGAAGCATAGGTCAACGGATACACACCATTGGCTTTTAAATGCGCGATAGCTACTTGGTTTTTGAGGAAAATATCATAGCGGTTTACCCGACGTTGGGGGGTAATTCGAATTTGATAAAAACGACGGTTACCTTTTACCGTGTCCCGTTCAAATACAATAGAAGGTCCTTTCAAAGCATAAACGGGAGCCGGATGCATCCATCGGAAGGCGGTGCCATATTTACTATACAATGCATTGCGATTTAAAAGCGCCGCCGATTGGGGTTGTGACGTTAAAAAGGCTTGATTCCAGCTGTCGGGGCGCTCGTCATAGGTTGTCCAATAGGCCTTTTTTTGCGCGACGTCATAAACATACAACAAGCTATTGGGACGGGCTTTGGCCGAAGTAAATGAAGCGTTCCAATGCGCTTTCCCCAAAAAGGAAATTCCTATGAGAAGGCAAACAAAGGCCCAGCGGGATTTATACGGAAAAGCGCCCAAAATAGGCAAAAGGATGACAAACGTAAGGACCAATAAAACAGCCGCCCCAGGAAGTATTTTCAATCCTAATCCTACGGGAAATAAAGGGATTAAGGGCACTAACAAAAACAAGGCGGGCAATGCCATCACTAGATTCCACAGTCCTTTGGATTGTTGCGTGAGTACAAAAGCCCCCAGCATAAGTGTTGCTCCCAAAACGGGAAGAAGTAAAAAAGAGGCGCCGGGTAATTTCCAGGCGAGTCCTATGCCGAGGATGATCCAAAGAAAAAGACCCGCAAAAAGGCGATTCATTTCGGTAAAACGGCTGGTTTCTTTGCGGTAAATCCAGAAACAAATTCCTAAGGTAAACGCCAAACCCGCATAGAGGTAATCATGTCCGTTGTATGGAAATCCTTGCAAAATGGTCGAAATATCAGGATAAATCCTAGGCAAAAGAGCCGTGACTCCCCAACACACAAAGGCAGATAAGGCTATTGATAGCAACAAGGGAATGAAGCCTTTTACCACTTCGTCAATTCGCAAAACGTGCTTTCCGAGACCGATGAACGTAAAGGTGAACAAAAGAACGCCTGTTAGCAATAACAACGGCCAATTCCACGTGAAGGGATAATGTACAAATCCAAAAGGAATTGAGAAGTACACTTCTTCCTCGGGATGTTCAAGGTTCCGCAAATCCCGCTGTGTAAAATGCGTTGACAGTGCCATAATATAACTTCCCTGATGCGCGAGGGAATAGGGCGATAAATTGGCATAATGATCTTGGGCGGTATGGTAGTTGTAATGGCTGTCGATAAAGGCAAAGTTGTAGCCTTGAATTTTTCCCGCTTCACGAAAAACGGTAAGATCGGTATCGTTGGGAAGCATTTTATAGATGCTGTACATCAATGAATTACTCACAGGATAAGGCGTTTGGGCGGCAGCAAAAGCCTCTACCATGGCGCGATTACCTTGGGTAGTTTCCATAAGCATCATGCTGGGACCCGAGGTGCCACGTGCTTCAAAATTGATAACTAGCCCAACGTCTTTGGCCCAAGCGTGTTGGGTCACAAAGAGGGCAGCGCCATTCAGTCCCAATTCTTCGGCATCGGTAAAGAGGAGGATCAGGTCGTTTTGCAACGGCGTTTTGTTGTACAGTAAGGCCCGAACGCTTTCGAGTAGGGTGGCCACTCCCGAGGCGTCATCACTTGCACCATGTGATTTGGAGTGTGGAGCGCTGTCGTAATGGGAGAGGAGGAGCAAGGCTTTGGTAGACTTTTGGCCCTTGATTCGCGCCATGATATTGGTGGCTTCGACCAGTGTTCCTTTCTCGGTAAGGGTAAAGCCACGTTGGATTTGCGGTTCAAGACCGAGGGCTTTGAGTTCTTGTTGAAGGTATTTTTGAATCCGCGGATGATCGTCCGATCCAACATAATGAGGACGTTTGGAGAGGTACTGTACTTTTTCTAAGGCCCGTTGTGTCGAAAATTCAGCCAAAGGAGCAGGCTCTTGATCGTCGTAGGTTTGAGGCATTTGACGATAAAAAACCAATCCGATAATAAGTATCAGAAACAAGGCTTCGTAGAGGTAGGTATACTTTTTTTTCATGGTATGTAAGCCAACCTATTCCTCCGACGGCAGGAGTTGCAAACGGTAATTTTCCGTAAGCACGTAGCCTTGATCGTACACGTAGCGATAGGTTTCGCCGGATTTGGTCATTACTATTTGGGTGAGGTAGTTAAAATCAAAACCTCGTTGTGCTAATTTCTCTAAGGCCATCGATGGAATTCCTTCGTCGTGTAGTTCACGTAAAATGCGGTAATTTCGGCGCAAGGCATTGTGAACGGTTCGCATGAGGTTGTTGCAGTCGCGGTTCATTCGGTTGTTGAATGTGTTGCGGCATCCATCGTTGCAAAATTTTTTGTCTTCGCGGCCCATCAAGGGTGATCCGCATTCGTGGCAATTTCGTTTCATTTTTCGTGGTTTAAAAAAAGGTTATATGGCGTTCTATAGAAGCATTGACCTGTATCCAAAGGCATTGGGTCAAATTTTCAAGTCAAATATAACGAATAAATTGTAAAACCGAAGCGTTTACGACTAGCTCCTTTGAAAAACAGCAAAATACTTAATTACAAACGATTACATTCGGTAGTAAATGGTATACTACCGACTATCGCTTTCAACACTTCCTAATTTTGTCCTGTTGATGTAAGCCAAATTAAGTTTTAACCAATTATTGAAGCCATGAAAAATCGAGTTCAATTAATCGGCCATGTGGGCCAAGATCCCGAAGTCAAATCTTTTGAAGGGGGAAAGAAAGTTGCCAATCTCAATTTAGCAACTAATGATGTTTACTACAAAGAAGAGGGAGAGAAAGTAACCCAAACCGAATGGCATCGCGTCGTCGCTTGGGGGAAATTAGCCTCACTAATCGAACAGTACGTAACCAAAGGCAAGGAGCTGGGTATTACGGGAAAAATCACCTATCGCAATTATGAAGACAAAGAGGGTAACAAGCGATCCATTACAGAAATTGTTGCGGAAGAAGTCTTGTTTATGTAAGAACGAAAAAGAAATTAATTTTTAAAAAAAAGAAAACGTATGAGTGCATTACGAAATAAAGTCCAATTAATCGGCCACGTGGGACAAGAACCTGAAGTTAAAACTATGGACAAGGGGAAAAAAGTGGCGAACCTCACCTTAGCCACCCGCGATGTGTATTACAAAGATGGGGGTGAAAAGGTTGAGCAAACCGAATGGCATCGTGTAACCGCCTGGGGGAAGTTGGCCGAGATCGTCGAAAAGTATGTCGTCAAGGGAAAAGAAATTGCAGTGGAGGGCAAATTGACACATCGCTCGTATGACGATAAGAACGGCGAGAAGCGGTACATCACAGAAGTGGTGGCCAATGAACTTCTTCTCCTCGGGAAATAGACCTTGCAAAGGTTCGATAGAAACGGCAGTTCTTCGGAGCTGTCGTTTTGTTTTTCAAGCAATTATCCAATTACTTTTTAACACGAAAACGTTTTCGGTACAATTAAAATTAGCAGGTCAAGATTATTTTAATACTTTTATTTTGAAAAATAGTGTAAAAAGCTACTCATGCGTGCATTACGAGTTATCATTAGCGGATTATTATTGGGGTTTGCCGGCTTGCAGTTGCAGGCTCAAGTAGGCATCAACACCACCAATCCCTTAAGTACACTCGATATTAACGGAAACCTTTCGGTAAAAACGGTAACGTTAACAGGGAACGGTTCGGGTAATGGAGGAGCCGCGATTCCCATTAATGATGGCGTGTACATTTCCTTAGTACCTCAAGCCACCGACGATAAGTTTCAATTGCCAAGTCCTGTAGCTTTTCCTGGACGTGTATACGTGATTCGAAATATAAGTAACACTATAACAGCTCAACTAACAACAACAGCGGGCTTGCTATTTCCAAAAACATCGACCATGGGGGCACCACAAGTATACCTTTTTGAAGGAAGTACACGCACACTAATTGTGATTAGTGACGGATTGAATTGGACCTACATCAACTAACCGTTTAGCAGATTTTGTAGAATATCCAAAAATCGACCTACATGAATGCCATCAACCAACCCATGATGCACGTGTACGGCAACGGGCATTGATTTACACCCCATTTTTTCGGTCATTTTTCCAAACGAGATTTTAGGGCAACTATCGGGATAACTAAAGCCTCTCGCATGAGACAGTCCCTCAAAATCAACCCATGGAATACTTGAAAAATGAATTAAATTTTCATCAGGGAAGGCGCGTGTAAGCAAACCCGATGTGGCTTGAATACGGTCAATTTCGGCTTGGGCTTTTTTTTCAAATTCCAGTATATCCGGATGATATTCCATCCACGAAAAACCAAAAGTCTCGTCTTTCCGCATGATGGTTGCTGAAGCATCAATGCGATCAAAACACCAAGGCTCTTTGTCGATGATACGCCATCGAAAAGGTTCACAGGCATTGACCGCTGTTAAGGTTTTGTGTAAATAATAAATAAAAAAAGAGAGGCCCATTGCTTTGGCATTTTCATAGGCCTTGGTACAATCCACCCGACTGGTCATGCCATAAAAAGGCTCTTCCATTTGCGAAAAGAATTCAAAATGCTCCCGACGATTCCAAGTAGCTACCGCTATTTTTGTTTTTGTAATCATACATAAAAGGGAAGTATTTCCGTAATTGAAGTTATTGCCTGAAAGTTGGGATGTTTGACCTCAAAATCAATTTTTTCATACGCCCAAGTGGTATGATACGGAATATGAAAAGCCTTCCCGCCAAGTTCTAACACGGGTAAAACATCCGATTTTAGTGAGTTTCCAATCATTACAAAATGGGCAGCGTCAACATCCAACCGGCCCAACATTTTTTGATAATCCAAAACGGTTTTATCACTCATTACTTCAATATGGTGAAAATAATGACCCAGTCCCGAATCGTGAAGTTTTCGGTGTTGGTCTTTCAAATCTCCTTTAGTTGCCACCACCAATCGATAGTTGGCCGCTTTCAACTGCTGCAAAACAGGTTCAACTTCAGGCAAGAGCACAACCGGTTGCTGCAGCAACTCTTTTCCAATCTGAATAATCTTTGCTGTGGCTGCTCCCGACAACTGCTGCTGGGTTAACTCAAGTGCCGATTCCATCATCGAAAGGATAAATGCTTTGATCCCAAAGCCATACAACGGAAGGTTTTTCACTTGATGTTGTAAAATCAATTGCAGCAATTCTTGTTTGGAAGTATAATCCTGAAACAGTTCACAAAAACGATCTTGTGCCACATCAAAATAAGGTTCGTTATGCCACAACGTATCGTCGGCGTCAAAAGCTAGGAGGGTAGACTGCATTGATTAGTTTTTAAATTCATAAAAGGAAAATCCATTAACACCTTTGAATTGTCCACCCAAATATAAAGAGGAACCCAAGCTAAACATGACAGCTTTATCAATTTTTTTGTCCGATACGAACTCCCGCAAACGATCAAAGGATGAATGTACACGGGGTTCGTTGAGCGCATTAAATTGATTGTCAAAGACGCCAGAAACATATACTATTTTTCGGTTGACATATGAATTAAAGTTGTCATTTGAATAGCGGTTTATAGCCATGTCAATAGCCAGTCCAATTACACCAAACATAGCACCAACCCAAGGATTGTCTTTGACTTCCGAAACACCTCCTATGGTTAATACAATCTGCTCGCCATGTCTGTAACAGGAAATGGAAGGGTATAAATTGCCTATTTTTCGAATAAGTTGATTGGATTTATCCAAAACTCGCGTGCTGTTATCGAACCGTTTTCTTGAATGATTTCGGTATTTTTGAAGGCAATTTCTTGGTCTTGCACAATTTCCCATGATTTCAAAATGGTTCCGTCAAAGGCGCGGTGCGTAATCATTAAACGGTCGGATTTGCTTTTAAGCTGAATGATTTGTTTTTCAAAATAAAAAGAAGAAGCCGGAATTGGGTAATAGGTGGCTTCCGCAGGCCGCTCGACATAAGGTTGCGGATACAATTTTTGGATATAGCTAAAGTCAGTAAGTTGAATAGCTAATAACTGGGTGCCCGAATCGTTATTGTCAAAAGTAAATATCAAGGTATCTCCATCAATATAACTTTTTCTCAACATCGCCGCTAAATCAAGTGAGGGAGGTGTTTCATCATCGATAAACTGAAAATAGGGAACCTGCTGCAACGCATTAGTATCGTCCATCATTTCCCAAAAACTAACCCGTTTGCCTTCATAGTTCAAAAAAGTTTTCCCTGTAAGATCAATCTTGTTTTGGCTAATTTTTGTTCCTTCCAAGGTTCGAATGGTTAGCACACTTTCATTTTTCAAACAACTTACCACATAGAGTTTACCATGGGCGTTGATTTTGGCAACTACTTTTTCTTTGCCCAAAACATAAGGAAGCAATGTAAATGCAGTTTTCCCCGTAGTAAAGTCAAAAACTTGACAACCTAGTTTGTCTTTTTCCCCCGAATTCCAATACAAAGTATACTGGTTTTCTTGTACGGTATACCCCATAATCCCTTTAAACTCTTTGCTCGGACGCTCCTGTACCAGAGAGTCTTTTACTTGAAACTGTGGCGTGGTTCGAATAACGCGAATACGCTCCGCATCTTGTAAACAAAGCGCCAGTTGCGACTTAGCATCATCAACAATCTCAAAACAATGCGTTTTTGAATAAAAATGAAGCGGAAGGGTTCCCACTAAATTTTGCGCTTGCGTGCCGAGAGCACATAAAAACAATCCTATCAACCAAAACTTTTTTATCATGGCTTGTAAAAATTTAATATGAATCTAATTACGTTCTAACTAATCGTCGCTCCATTGGCTACCCCTTCTGCATCGGGATTCACAAACACCAATTGGCCTTCGGTGTTTTGGGTGAGTAGCAACATGCCCTGACTCTCTACACCGCGCAGCGCTCTTGGGGCCAAATTGACCAATACGGTTACTCGTTTTCCAATCACTTCTTCGGGGGTAAAATGTTCGGCGATACCCGACACAATGGTTCGCACATCCAATCCTGTATCGACTTTCAACACCAAAAGTTTATCGGCTTTTGGCATTTTTTCTGCTTCAATAATCGTTCCCACACGCAAATCCATTTTGGAAAAATCATCAAAAGTTGCGGTTTCTTTCTGAGGGGTAACTTCGGGATTTGTCATGGTATTCGATCTTTTGGTCGCTTCCAATTTGTCGATTTGTTGTTGAATGGCTTCGTCTTCGATTTGGGCAAATAAAAGTTCTGCCTGCCCAATTTCATGTCCCGCAGGCAAAAGCGTTTCCTTCGCAAATACTGTATCCCAACGTTCAGCTTCAATGCGCAACATCGAGCGAAGTTTTTGGGCGGTGAAGGGTAAAAAGGGTTCCGATAAATACCCCAACGCAGTTGCCACTTGTAAGGCAATATACAACTGTGTTTGTACGCGTTCGGGATCGGTTTTGATCATTTTCCAAGGCTCTTCGTCGGCCAAATATTTATTCCCTAAACGCGCTACATTCATCAATTCGCCTTGAGCTTCTCGAAAACGGTAGCGTTCAATCGAACTCGCAATAACCGCTGGATAGGCTTTCAATTCGGTCAAAACTTGTGTGTCCACCTCCGTAAAGGCATGCGGTTGGGGCACTACACCTTGATAGTACTTTTGCGTTAACACGACTACACGATTGATAAAATTGCCAAAAATGGCCACCAACTCATTGTTGTTTCGCGCTTGGAAATCTTTCCAGGTAAAATCATTGTCTTTGGTTTCCGGTGCATTTGCGGTCAAGGCATAACGCAAAGCATCTTGTTTGCCCGGAAATTCCAATAGGTATTCATGCAACCAAACCGCCCAGTTTTTGGAGGTCGAAAGTTTGTTGCCTTCTAAATTTAAAAACTCGTTAGCAGGAACATTGTCGGGAAGAATAAAGCTTCCTTCCGCTTTTAACATCGCTGGGAAAATAATGCAATGAAAAACAATGTTATCCTTACCTATAAAATGCACCAATTTAGTGTCGTGATCTTTCCAATAGGGTTCCCAATCTTTTCCAGTTTTTTGTGCCCATTCTTTGGTAGCTGAGATATATCCAATGGGAGCATCAAACCATACATACAATTTTTTCCCTTCAGCGCCAGGTACGGGTACATCTATCCCCCAGTCCAAATCACGAGTCACCGCACGGGGTTTTAAACCGTCGTCAATCCACGATTTAACCTGACCATAAACGTTCGGTTTCCAGTCGTTTTTATGACCTTCCAAAATCCATTCTTTCAAGAAATTCTCATAGCGATCCAGCGGTAAAAACCAGTGCTTTGTTGCTTTCAATACCGGTGTGCTCCCCGTAATCGTTGATTTTGGGTGGATTAAATCGGTAGCATTCAACGAAGACCCGCATTTTTCACATTGATCGCCGTACGCTTCGGTGTGGCCGCACTTGGGACACGTACCGATGACAAAACGATCGGCTAAGAATTGATTGGCTTGTTCATCATACAATTGTTCCGTGGTTTCTTCAATAAAGTCACCTTGATCGTACAGTTTTTTAAAAAATGCCGCCGCTGTTTCATGGTGTATTTTTGCGGAGGTGCGCGAATAATTATCGAAGGAAATTCCAAATTCAGCAAACGATTGCTTGATGATCCCGTCGTATTTGTCAATAACTTCTTGGGGTGTAATGCCCTCTTTTTTCGCTTTCATCGAAATAGCTACGCCATGCTCATCGCTTCCACACATAAACGCCACATCGCGCCCTTGCAATCGAAGGTAACGGGCATAAATATCGGCGGGAACATAGACGCCAGCCAAGTGACCAATGTGAATAGGACCATTTGTATAGGGTAAAGCCGCAGTTACGGTGTAGCGTTTTGGAAAATCAGACATTGCGATGAGGTACTAAATTTTTGCAAAAGTACGGCATTTGCCCAAAATCCCGAACATATAGTTTCTTATATTTGCCCGAAGCATTCTGGCGAATGAAACCACTAATTCTATTCCTGTGGGTGACGATTTGCTCATCCAACCTATTGGCACAACGAAAAATGATCACACCTCCTTCCCTACAAAAAGGCGATACCGTAGCGATTGTGGCTACCGCCCGTAAGAATTTAGACGATAATCTTGGACCAGCCATCACCTGGCTGAAAAGCCTTGGACTCGAAGTGGTTATCGGTAAAACCATCGGACTAGACCATTACCAATTGGCGGGAACGGATGCTGAACGGGCGGCCGATTTTCAAGCTGCGATGGACAATCCAAACATCAAAATGATTTGGTGCGTGCGAGGCGGTTACGGAACGGTTCGGATGATTGATTTATTAGATTTTACCCAATTCCTAAAACAACCCAAATGGGTAGTCGGATTTAGTGATGTTACGGTTTTACACAGCCATTTGAATACCTTGGGCGTGCAGTCTATCCATGGGATTATGCCTGTCAATGCCAAAGCAAGTGCCGCTGCCAAAGAGTCGCTTCGCCAAGCGTTGTTTGGGGAAACGTTGGAATACCATCTGCCCTGCGATGCCCTCAACCGCATTGGAACCGCAACAGGGCAACTTGTAGGCGGAAACCTTTCGATTTTGTATAGCTTGTTTGGTTCTCCTTCGGCCATTGATTGTACCGATAAGATTTTGTTTTTAGAGGATTTAGACGAATACCTTTACCATATCGACCGTATGTTGATGAACCTAAAACGCAACGGTTGCCTTGAATCACTAAAAGGGATTATCGTGGGAAGTATGACGAAGATGCACGATAACGAAATTCCATGGGGGAAAAATGCCCTCGAAATTGTTGAAGATATTACAAAGAATTACAACATCCCCATAGTATATAATTTCCCGGCAGGTCATATCGCCGATAACCGCGCGCTAATTTTTGGTCGAACTGTAACCCTTGAAGTCACGGAAACCGAAAGCCACGTGGTGTTTCATCCGTAACGTGCTTTTTTTGATAATAAGTGTTTGTAAACGAGTAGTTTGCCAACATCTTTATATTTTTGGGGTATCATTTAAACGCCATACCCTATGAATATGTATCATGACCCTGAAATTTGGGAGCGCTCCCGTCAGTTTTGTACCGAATTGTATCAGCTCACTGCGACCGATAGTTATTATCAAACGTTACCTTACACACCGATTTTACGGCAAATTGCAGTACTCATCCCCACTCATGTTATGTTGGCCTACCAAGCCCCAAAACCTGAATTGTTGATTCGGCATTTGGATTTTACCTTGGGCGCTGCATATGAGTTAAGAACCTTTCTCATGTATTTTTCTTTGTTGGATTTTGATGAGAAATCACCCAATCGACTCTTAGTCCATAAGGTAAATGTTTTGATTGCGAGCATTAATCTTTTGCGGGAGCGGGTTCAAACCGGACGGACTCCACGCCCGATGAGAACAATTATATGTGCTTGATTTATGGCAGCACACAACGATTTAGGGAAAGAAGGGGAGTCTTTAGCGGTTGATTTTCTGAGACGTAATGGATATTCTATCTTGGAAACCAATTGGACATTTCAAAAAGCGGAAGTCGATATCCTTGCGCGCAAAGACGATCTTTTAGCCGTTATTGAAGTAAAAACCCGTTCCAGCATCGCTATGGGATTGCCGCAGGATTTTGTAAAACCAAAGAAAATCCGATTGTTGGTAAAAGCCGTAAATGCTTATGTACAAGAGCAAGCGTGGGAAGTAACGGTTCGTTTCGATATTATTGCGATTCATCAGTTGGAGGGACAAACCGTGTTGGAACACCTTGAAGATGCGTTCTATTATTTTAGTTAGAAAAAAGGGATCTATTTTGTATTTTTACAAAAAAAAAGAAATTGCTATGGTTCGTTTTTTTACTTTTTTGGCGGTATGGTCTGTTTGGACAAGTTTCGCCCAATTCCGTGTGGGTCAGCAAGTAAAATCCTTTGAAGACCGTCGCGCGTCGTTTCAAACGGTCACGGTGCTCCAACCGAAGTCCGATTTGCCTCATCCAGCAATTGAAAGCGTTGTGGCTGAGTCCACCGTGGCGACTTTACAAACTGCTGCTATTCAACAAATTTACAATCAACGTCCGCAAACACTTGACGTAGTAATTCCCTATCAAGGCGCTTCCGTTATCCTTCGGTTGTACCGTGTCAATCCCTTTGCCGAAGGGTTTCAAGTGCTAACTCATCGCGGAGAAGCTGTGTCCTATACCCCTGGAGTATATTACCGTGGAATTATCAAAAACGATTACCGCTCAGTGGCGTCCCTTACTTTTTTTGAAAATGGGTTAAGTGGCCTCATTTCCGGGAGTACATTTCAAAATCTTGTGGTTGGCCCCCTTAAAAACAGCACCGATTACATCGTTTACTCCGATGCAAAAATGAAAGTTCCACACCCGTTTCAGTGCCTCACCGACGACGGACCAGCGATGATGCGCAATGCACGCAGCGTGCCCAATACTACGCAATCGGCAAAATGCGCAACAACCTATTTTGAAATGGACTATAATCTCTACCAAGAAAATGGCAGTGATACCACAACGGCGACCAATTGGATGACTGCTGTATACAACAATATTCAAACTCTTTTTGAAAATGACGGCATCACTATTGCTTTTCGAACGCTATTGATTTGGACCGAACCCGATCCGTATGAGGGCGTTGGGACTTCTTCTGTAGATTATTTGTTTAAGTTCAACCAAGTACGTCCCGTTTTTGATGGGGATGTGGGACAATTATTGGGCATTGACGGGGGCGGATTAGGCGGAGTAGCCGTGACCATTGATGGTTTGTGCTCTTCCCAAAACTTCTGCTATTCTGATGTTGAATTTGATTTTCAAAATGTGCCTACCTATTCCTGGACGGTATTGGTACTTACGCATGAATTCGGACATATTTTAGGGGCTCCTCATACCCACGCTTGTATTTGGAATGGGAACAATACCGCCATCGATAATTGTGCAACCGCAGGAATCGGACCCACAGCAGAAGGGGCTTCGTGCAGTACAGACCCGTTGACGATTCCTTCTTCGGGAACCATCATGAGCTACTGCCATTTGGTGAGCAATGTTGGAATTGACTTAGCCAATGGATTTGGTCCGCAACCCGCCCAACGTATTTTGGATACATTTGCACTGCGCTCTTGCCTCAGCTCCGATTGTATCAATACGTGCATCAATACCGTTGAACGCATTGTTTTGGAAACGACAACACAAACTTCGGCGACCTTTAATTGGATCGATGTTACTGGCGCTACCGCTTGGCGCGTGCGATATTATCCGTTCGGAACAACACCAGGAAGTTGGACAACCATGACAACCAATACGCTAACAGCTACCAACTTAACCCCCAATAGTTATTATGTAATTGAGGTAGCACCAGAGTGCCCCAACGGGTTAGAAATCGGGGGACGCCAACTTATCTTTATGACCGATGATACTTTTTGTACCGGTTCGGTATTTACCGATACGGGAGGTGCAACAGGCGATTATGATGATGAACAAACGGTGATTCGCACCTTGATTCCCAACGTACCCGCCAATAGTATTACCCTCACCTTTACCCAATTTAGCTTGGAGCAAGATTACGATTACCTATACATTTATGATGGAAATTCAACGACAGCGCCTGAATTTAACGGCGGATTAGGATTTACTGGAAATCAAATTCCCGGTCCTTTTGTGTCTTCTGCTGCCGACGGTTCGCTAACACTACAATTCAAGTCGGATGCTTTTGTGACCGATGCCGGGTGGGTCGCCAATATCGGATGTACCCCCAATTTAAACACGGGTGATTTTCAAGGAATAGATTTTACCTATTACCCTAATCCGTCCAACGGGCAGGTATTTGTAACGTCCAAAACCAATGTACAGTCGGTAGCGGTTCATAATGTTATGGGACAATTGTTGCTTCGTGAAATGCCAAGGGATTCCAACTTCACGGTAGATATAACTGCTTTTGCTCAAGGGACCTATTTCGTTACCTTACAGTTTGAGGAAGGTCGATATGCACATTTTAAAGTGGTGAAGAAGTAAAAATAAAAGAAGCCGTCTCACAACTTGAGACGGTTTTTTTTTACGTTTTTTCTTGCATAAAAGAGTTGCAATTTGTATATTTATATCTGATTTACAGATGATTAGACATGAATTTCAAACACTACAATCAACGTCAAACCACACT
>NZ_JAPZUB010000036.1 GCF_027533505.1 Flavobacterium sp.
AGTGCATTTTGAGGCACCAAGGCATCGGCTTGCGAGGTGTAGTAGGTAACACTTTGCTGTCCTGCGGGCAAACTACCCAAGACTTGTGGGGTAACCACCGCGTTTAAATTAAAGACGGCAATCCCGTCGGTGTTGTCATCACACAAGGCGTAATCAGCTACAGCACTAGCCACCGGCTTAGGATGCACAATCAGTGAAAGGGTGGTCAAGGTGGGACAGTTGGGCGCTAGGGGGTCGAACACCCGAATATAAATCGTTTGTTGGTCAAAATCGTTGTTGCAAAACGGCTGGTTGGGCGCAATGGGATTAAAACCTGTTTGCGCATCGGTGGGCGTTAAGTGGTAACTCACCTGCACGTTGGGATTGGTGGTGATCTCCGGAGTCTTGGTGCCCAACACAAAAGTACAGGCCACCCCATCGTTGTTGTCGTCACACACTTCATATGCGGTGGGGGTGTTGGCCGTGGGGGCGGTGATTGGATTCACGGTGGCAATACTACTATCGGATATACAAGGAGCATTACCAGAAACGGTGTAAGTAAACGTACTTGGAGTCGCATTAAATCCAGGAATAAATGTTCCAGCGGCTGCATTAAATGTGCCGCCTGTACCGCCTGTTCGTATCCATGAACCACCTACCTGCTCACCCGTAATTATATCGGCTAAGTTGATGGGGGTTGTTGATTGACAAATCGTTAACGAACCGTCAATTCCTGCATTGGGAGCAACTGAAATAGAAACCGTTGCTACACTTGAATCAGGTCCACAAGGAGGAGTGCCATTGACTGTATAGGTAAATGAACTTGTGGTAGCACCAACTGCAGGAGTATATGTCCCTGCTAAAGCATCAAAAATACCGCCTGTTCCTGTGGTACGAGTCCAAATCCCTCCAGGTTGTTCTCCTGTGATGAGGGAAGATAGATTGATTGCCGCGGTACTTGTTTCACAAACCGCAATAGAACCGTCATTCCCCGCGGTAGGCTGAATATTGACTGTAAGCGAAGCAACACTACTATCCGCAATACATGGAGCCACACCACTTACGGTGTATGTAAAACTACTTGAAGTGGTTGTTAAGGAGGGGGTAAAAGTACCTAAAGCGGCATTAAACGTTCCTCCTGTACCGGTTGTTCTTGTCCATGTTCCACCGGTTTGCTCCCCAGAGATTAACGTAAATAAATCAATAGTTGATGTGCTAATGTTACAAATAGTTAATCCTCCATCAATACCCGCTTGTGGTTGGGGCTGAATTGTAACCACTACTTCACTAGAGTCATTAGCACATGGTGTAGTTCCCGTTAAAGTGTACGTAAACACGCTTGATGTTGCACCGAGAGCAGGAGTGAATGTACCTGCCGCCGCATTGAAAACACCGCCAGACCCTGAAGTTCTTGTCCAAATCCCTCCCGTTTGTTCTCCTGTGATTAAAGAAGATAAATCTATAGCTAAAGTACTCGTTTCACAAACGGTGGTGGCACCATCAACCCCAGCATTGGATTGTGGGACTATGTTTACAGAAGCCACGCTTGATGAAGGTACACAAGGAAGGATTCCAGGAATGGTGTAGGTAAACGAACTAGAAGTAGCACCTACTGTTAGCGTAAAAGTACCCGCCGCAGCATTGAAAACTCCTCCTGTACCAGTTGTTCTTGTCCAAACACCTCCAGTTTGCTGACCTGAAATGACTGTGTTTAAATTTATTGTTGACGGATCGTTGCTACAAATAGAAACCGATCCATTAGTACCCGCATTAGGCTGTGAAACAACTTCTACAGTGGCAACACTACTATCGTCTACACAGGGTGCTGTTCCCACAATTGTATAGGTAAATGTGCTTGTAGTAACTCCTAAACCGGGTGTAAATGTTCCCGCGGCTGCATTAAAAACACCGCCCGTACCTGTAGTTCGAACCCATGTTCCCCCCGTTTCTTCTCCAGAAATTAAAGAGAATAAATTGATGGTAGTAACACTTGTTTCACAAATTTGAATTTGTCCATCAAGACCTGCATCAGGTTGCGGATTAATTATCACAGAAGCAACACTTGAATCATCAAGACAAGGAGGTATTCCATTTACTGTATACGTAAAGGTGCTCGTTGTACTTCCTGCGGTTGGAGAAAATAAACCCGCTGCCGCATTGAAAACACCTCCAGTACCGGTTGTTCGAACCCATGTACCCCCTGGGTCTTGACCCGAAATGAGGGTATTTAAATTAATTGTAGCTGTATTGGTTTCACAAAGGGTAATTGCCCCATCTGCCCCTGCATTCGCTCCGTCATTGACTACTACTTGTATCAATTGATTAGGACGACAGGTTGCATCGGATGGCGTAGGATTTAATATAGCATACACATAATACATACCGGGTGTATTGGGCAAAGAGCCTGTTGCACCTAACACCCCTGCATCATATGTAGCCACACCAGCAGCAGGAGTTACTGTCCCTAATACAGTGCCTCCAGAGTACATGGCATCACCCGTCTGAGGGGCGTTGAAGTAAACAAACTTGATGGAATTTGCTGCTGTAGCATTGGTAGTCACGCTAAATACTGTTGGGTCAGTGCCCTCACACAGTACTTGGTTACTCGAAGGATTTGTAATGGTTTCACATACCGCAGCATAATTTAAAGTAAACGTACGAACCGTTAAACAAGGGTATGTTCCAAATTGATCATATACTAAAGCATAAATTGTTTGTCCATTAGACAAAGACGGATAGGCATTAATGTTGGTTATTTCATTTTGCTGATTTTGCAAATCTGCTAGACTTGTATAATAACTCACCGCAAAATCCCCAGGATTTGGAATTCCATTCAATATCAAAGGTGTGTTTGTGGTAAGATTAAAAATGGTATTTAATCCCACATTAAATAAATCCAATGGTGTTCCAGCGGGTAGTGGTGGAAACTCCTCCACTAAGAACGTGTTGGCAACGGGTATTTGACAACCTCCTGGCGCAATTACTTCAACCGAATACGTCCCTGCTTGTGTTACGGTAAGCACATTTGAAGGGCCTGATTGCACCAAAGTTGTTCCGTTGAACCAATTGTAAGTGGCTCCGGGAATCAAAGTGCCGACAACAATATCTTGAGGACTACCCGCACACAAAGCCGTACCTGCTGCCAAGGTAAATCCGGGCAACCCCCCTGTTGTGGGATCAGAGGCAATTTCTAATTCTCCGATATCAAAACTCCCTCCTGCTAGAAAAACAGCTGAATCAAATGCATTATCATTTCTATCGCCAATAACTAGCTTAATATGATAAGTGTCGCCGGGTACAACTGCAGAGGAAGCGGTCATGCGGACGGTATGCCCATTGAAATTTGTAGCCGTAATGGCAGGACCCACAACATTATATACTCCAAAGAAATTTTGATTGACCGATCCACAAGTGGTATTGTAAGCGTCACTTCGAATCGTTGTCACCGATATGGGATCGGTTGTGTTAGGGACGAGAGCTAAGTTGGTGACAGGTGTTCCTTGTGTTGTGTTTTGTAAAAAAAACGCAAAGGCATCCGAATAATCACATTGAAACGTTCCATATTCCTCCGAGGCAAATAAAAAGTCAAAACTCATACTGTTGGCAAAAGGAACAAAGTCAAATTCCAGGATTGTTGCATTATTATAACTATCTAACTGAGGATCTATCCCCAATGCAGTTATATAGTCAAAAAGCTCGGTATCCCCAGGCCATGTAAAAGCACCGTTACTTTGCGTATTGGCATTAGGACCGGCAGCCGCAGTAGCCCTACCCGTACTCAAAATTACTCCGTTGGCCAATGGAAAAGTGGTATTCACATTGGTAAAATAACCAATTCCGTTATCGGGTTGCCCCCCTGTTACAGAACCAAAGTTTGTTCCCGTACTCCAAGTCACATTAGTGATGGTCCCCACACAAGCAGCGCCACCTGACCCCCCCGAAAAAAGAACTTGGCTAACTAATTGAGGAACAGTATATGTGTTTAAGTCAACATTAATGGCTTGTGAGAATCCTAGTTGCATTCCCAATAAAAAAAGAAGTAATTTTCCTCTCATTCGAAATCGTATTTGAACAAAAAAACGGTTCTTCTGAAACGGTAATTTTGTTAATTAATTGTTTAAAACTTCAAATATAAAGATTCTCAAAAAATAACTTTGTTAAATTTGCAGAAATTAGCCTTAAACACATGAAAATTACGATAAAAGAAACCCAAAATCCTACGATTTTAAAATTTGAATTTTCTGATTTTTTAACCCGCGGAAAAAACTATGAATTTAAAAATATTGACGAAGCCCAGAATTCTCCGTTAGCACAAAAATTGTTCTACCTTCCTTTTGTGAAAACAGTTTATATTTCTGGAAATTTTGTGGCTATTGAACGGTTTAGCATTGTCGAATGGGCCGATGTGCAAGAGGAAGTTGCTGAGCAAATTGAAAACTTCTTAGCGCAAGGCGGAAAAGTGCTCTTGGAGGATACGGCTCCAAAAAAGATTCCGATTTCTGTCTATGGCGAAACCACCCCGAATCCGGCTACCTTAAAATTTGTCGTCAACCGAAAAATCACTCCGCAAGCCGTCGAATTTAAAAATATTGATGCCACCAAAGTATCCCCCTTAGCGCAAGCTTTGTTTCAATTTCCATTTGTAAAAGAATTGTTTTTTGACGAAAATTACATCTCTATTACCAAATACGATATTGCCTCGTGGGATGAAGTGACTCTGGAATTGCGTACGTTTATCAAAGAATATATCGAAAACGGAGGCGTCGTTGTAGAGGAAAACCTTTTGGAACAAGCCCCACAACAGGAAAAACAGCAAATCAAAAATTTTGATCATCTGGATACCACCTCACAACAAATCATCAACATCTTGGAAGAATATGTAAAACCAGCCGTTGCAGCCGATGGAGGCAATATTCTTTTTGATTCGTTTGATGAACATTCGAAGCGTGTAAAAGTGGTATTACAAGGCTCCTGCAACGGTTGCCCCTCCTCTACTTTCACGCTTAAAAATGGCATTGAAAATATGTTGAAAGATATGCTTAAAGATCCCGAAATCGTGGTTGAAGCACTAAATTCGTAACGCATGAAAAAAATAACTTTCCTGTTACTCTTGGGTTTCATTGGCTTGATTGGCTGTCAAAAAAACAAGACCGCCGTTGATTTTTCAAAAATTACGCAAACCTATTTTGAAGGCAAGAACCGTCTTAATCCATTAGATGCAACGGTTAATGGTCAATCGAAATTCAACGACCAATTGCAGTTTGAAATGACCGAGCATTATCGAAAAGCACAACAAGAATTTTACACGGAAACCAAAGCCCAACTTGAAAATGTAGACTATGAATCGTTAACGGCTGAAGAAAAAATAAGTTACGATATCATTCTATGGGAAGTTGCTGTAGGAGAGGAACTTTTGAAACATCCCTCGCATTATCTTCCTCTCAATCAATTCTCGGGAACGCATTTGACTATGGGGCAGTATGCTGGCGCAGAAAGTGCACAACCTTTTAAAAATGAAAAAGATTACCGCAACTTTTTACGCCGCATGGAATTGTTTGCTGTGTGGATGGATTCGGCGCAAGTGGCCATGAAAAAAGGAATGAAAAAAGGATACGTGCTTCCCAAAGCATTGACCGAAAAATTGATTCCTCAGTTTGAAGCCATGGTTACCGAAAAGCCGGAAGACCATTTGTACTTCACCGCCATCACAAAACTACCTGCAACCCTAGATGCGGCTACGCAACAAAAACTGACCAAAGCCTACCGCGAAACGATTCAAAACCAATTGGTTCCCTCATTTCAACGAATGGTTGCTTTCTTGAAAAACGAATATCTGCCACAAACGCGCAAAAGCAGTGGCATCGGAAGTTTAGAAGGAGGAAAAGAATGGTATACCGCTCTAGCCAAACAATGGACAACAACGACCAAAACCCCCGATGAAATTCACCAATTGGGACTACAAGAGGTGGCGCGTATTAAAAAGGAGATGGAAAAAGTAAAAAACCAAGTAGGTTTCAAGGGGAGTATCATCGAATTTTTCGATTTCGTTCGCAACAAAAAAGAGCTCATGCCTTTCACATCGCCTGACGAGGTAATTGCCAATTTTGAAAAAATTCACTCCACTATCAAACCCCATGTGGATAAGTTGTTTTCCTTACAGCCTAAAACCCCTTTTCGCGTGAAACGCACGGAAGCTTTTCGTGAAAAAACAGCCAGTGCCGAATATGTACAAGGCGCCATCGACGGATCACGCCCTGGCACCTTCTATGTACCCATTCCCGACGTGACCAAATACAATTACTATGGGGATGAAGATTTGTTTTTACACGAAGCCATCCCCGGACACCACTTTCAAATATCGTTGCAACAAGAAAATAAAAGTCTCCCCGACTTCCGCAAATTCAATTGGTTTGGCGCGTATGGAGAAGGTTGGGCGTTGTATACCGAAAGTTTAGGATTTGAACTGGGCTTGTACCGCGATCCGTATCAGTATTTTGGTATGTTGAGCAGCGAAATGCACCGCGCTATCCGTTTGGTCGTCGACACCGGAATACATACTAAAGAGTGGACACGCGAACAAGCCATCGCGTATTCTTTGGCTAACGAAGCCGAAAGTGAAGCGAGTATAATCGCCGAAATCGAGCGTTATATGGCGATCCCCGGGCAAGCACTATCCTATAAAATTGGGCAACTCAAAATTATGGAACTGCGTAAAAAAGCCGAAAAAGAAATGGGACAACGCTTTGATATCAAAAAATTCCATCAAATCGTTTTGGAATCAGGAGTGATGCCGTTGGCCTTGTTGGAACAAAAAGTACAACGTTGGATTGATTCCACAAAATAAACGAAAAGCCCCAATCGGGGCTTTTTTTATGGTTTCATCTTCTCTTCCACTTTTTTGAAATCAATGGCTTTGCCGTCGATGTCGTAAAATTGATACCGGTATTTGAGTTTCCCGTTGAGTTCTTCAATATCGACATGCATTTGGTAAAACCCGCCATTCCACTCCAAAATTAGGTCAAAATAATAATCGCCCACCCCAAAGCTGGAGGGTAAATTACAGACATAGACTTGTTTTTTGGACTTTAAATTGAGTGTTGGAATTTCCACATTTTGGTACGCCCCCACATCTTCCGTGCTAAAGGTGCGGCCCATGTAGGTGTAATCTTTTGCTTTCTTTTTGCGGCCAGCGCCGTTTTCGGTGTAAATATCTTTAATGGAAAAGATAACATCCTTTAACGAAAATTTCCCCGTATTCACCAAATTAAATTTAAGTTGATGAATGTACGTCAACCGCTCCCCTTTTTTTCGGGCTTCATTGACTTCACGCGATTCACTAAGATCGGTGTCGGTGATTTCTACAATCGGAATGTTATCGGAGGCAATTTGGGTTTCGAGATTGGGTTTGGCGTCGTCTAACTTTGTTTCGGTTTCGACCAATTTCTCCTTTGTATCTTCAATTTCGCCTTTGATATCTTCAATTTCACGACGGGCACGATCCACTTTCAATTCGCCCGTTTCCTGCTTGGTTTTGGCGACTTCGTTGGAACTGTATAAATAAAATAAAGCGCCTGTCACAAGGACAATGCCTATAAATGCTACTACTAATGCAATCATAACGGTACTCTTTTTCATAAACCCTGTGCGGAATGGTACAAAAATAAGTAAGCTTTTGATAATGCAACCCTTTACAACGATAAGTTCTTAACAGAAAAATGAACGGAAAGGAGTTGGTATAAGGAGAAAGAATCTAAAATAAAAACGGAAGATAGCACTCCCGAATCGTTCCTCTCGGGATAAACTATACTTCGGGGGAACCTACACGCAAAAAAAAAGAAGCCGTCTCACAACTTGAGACGGTTTTTTTTTACGTTTTTTCTTGCATAAAAGAGTTGCAATTTGTATATTTATATCTGATTTACAGATGATTAGACATGAATTTCAAACACTACAATCAACGTCAAACCACA
>NZ_JAPZUB010000063.1 GCF_027533505.1 Flavobacterium sp.
GGCAGTCCGTACCCATCGATTTGTCAGGACAACCCACAGGCGTGTTTCATATAACACTCCACACCGAAACAGCCTCCTATGCGTTGAAAGTAAGTAAACAATAAATCAAAAAGAAAAGAGTCGTGAATGCGGCTCTTTTTGCATACTATACCCCATCGACAACAAGCATTGTCACCCGCCAATCCCATACACCAATCCTGCCCATACCATCGGGAGCGCTTCAACCCAAAAGGCAGTAAACGTTTTCGATTGGTGGGGTTGGGTTGTGTAAATGGCCCCCAAAGTAAGCAGCGCGATACCCAACGCAGCCCCCTTTTGTGGCATGCCATGACTCCAAAAAACTAAGCCCACAAATACAAGCACCAAAACATACCCAAACCGCTTGGCCCAAAGAATCCCAAACCGTTGCGGTAGGGTTTTTAATGCCGCAGGATCGTGGGTACTGTCGTAAATCTCAAACGGCAACAGTAAAGCGCAAACATAGATAAAGTGAATCAAGGCTACATGATTATGCCTGATATCCCCTACAGGAACGCTACTTCCCAAAAAAACGGTAACGTAAGTAACGACCCCACTCACCCAAAACATCTTAAACAACCCCCAACGGCGAAGCCACGGATACAGAACTACAGCTCCCATCCCAACGATCCAATCCAAGGCCGAAACAACTTCTAGAGGGTATACCATAACGCCCCAAAGGAGGAATAGCAACAGCGTCACCGCACGAATCGCCCAAACCCGTCGCGAGGCCTTGGGTTTCCAAAGCAAAGCACCATAGCGAAGTCCGTTGTAGGCCACGACAGTGCCTGCTCCAATACGAATGCCGTGATTGAGCGACCAAGACTGACCCAAATGCGCTTGCGCCACGGTGTACAAAGCGACTACAGCCAAGCCGGTGTGCAAGGACGCCACTATATAAAAATGGGTCAAGTGCTGTAGCGCCCTTTTTACGATTTGCATTACATACCAATTTAAAAGAGCAACCTACAAAAAAGGAGCTTTGTTTCCAAAACTCCTTTCCGGTATATTTATCGTTTCATTAGCTTACGTGTGGTACGTTTGCCCTCGGACTCCAATTGAAGGAGGTAAATCCCTGCGGGTAAATCGCTCACTGCAATCCGTCCGTCGGTAGTGGCCCCCGATTTCACCAAACGCCCATCCAAAGCGACCACTTGATAGGTCAAATCGGCTGGCGTTGGAACCACCGAAACCAAGGTCGTAGCCGGATTGGGGAAAATGGCTACCTGCCAATCGGTACTTTCTGGCACACTCAACGGCAACGCCACTCCTTGTACACTGAAATTGTTAAACGTGACACGATTGCCATTATCAACCGTCATATCGCTACCGTAAAAGCGAAAACGCACTTGAAAATCGGGCGAATTGGTCGCCGCGGCAATACTGGTAAAATCGACTTGAAACACCTGGTAATCGGCCGTAAGTGGCAAGGTAGCAGCAGCCAAGCCTTGGGCACTCCACGTTAACCCGTCTACACTATACTCCACGGTTATCCCTTCGGCAGCGCCTTCATTTCGGGCAGCAAACGCAAACACAATATCGCGATAGCCTACCGTTGAAAATCGAAACGTCATGGTATTTTCAAAGCCTTGTGCTTGAAACGGTTGTTTGATTTGCAATCCCCGCATGTTCGACGTCGCAAAAGGGAGATTGTTATTGGCTTCAGGAATATAATTTAGGGCTGTGGGACTATTGCGCCGCTCCATAGAAGCTTTACGCCAATTCGGATGTCCCACACTGAAGGGATAACCTACCAAGCATGAAGTATACACCAATTGCCCCTCGGCACCCACTTCATAAGTGCTCGCAATGCTTGTTAACGGCGTATCATTGGCAAGTACCGCATCCATCATCCAAAAATAAATCGGTATTGCGGTTGGCCCCTGTCCTGTGGGAATAAAATGGGCCGTAAGGGCAAAATCAGCCGTGGGCGTATAGGTAATTTCAGCATCGGTACTCGTTACCGCACCACTCCAATGACTGAATGAATATCCCGGTAGTGCGATCGCTTTGACCGTGACGGGGATGTTTTGAAAATATATCCCGTTCCATGGGTACGGATTTTGAGCCACCCCTGGCGTGTCCGCAGTGAGTGCAATCGTATTGATTTGAATATACCCGCGATCAACTTCATTCACGTCCAAGGTTGTCGTCACATTGGCGGTAATCCCAAACTTTTCCCGAATATGGGTGCGCTGAATCTCAGGGCGTACGGTGGCAAAATTGGCAATCACATCCTGACTTTCGTACCACCAATCATCATCAAAAGGAGCTGCCCATCGGTCAATTTGATTAAATATTTCCGATTCGATCCCTGCAGCAAACTGCTCCGAGAGTCCGATAACCCGCTCGGGTAAGAAATACGTATTCATCATGTCGGCAAAGCGATTGATAAAACCCAACTTGAAAGCATCGTTTTCCAACAATCGACGCAAGATTAACGTGGACCATTCGGGATTGGGCCATTCGGTTCCTCCGGTAGCTGTGGCAAACTCGAGGGTATTGTGGTCGTTAATATCATACATCAAACTAAATCCGGCATCGGTATCTTTAATAGCGGTGCGCCAACGCCCATCGTTACCGTAAAGGGCATTTGGGGTAAACGGTACGTTTTTACGCCAAAAAAGAGTATTCCAACCGGGCCAATCGGTATTTTGAATAAAAATATTGGTGATAAAATAGTCCCGGAAATTGTCGACATCCATTTGCGTTTTTAGGTAATCAAACGCCCCTGAGGAGGCCAAACTATTGTTTTGCAAATACGTAAAAAGGGCCTGAAAATGTGTGTCGGTGCCTTCATCCACTTGATACCCGTCGGCAATGATTTCGATATCCGACTCCGTAATTCCGTACTTTCGTTCAAAATAATGACGGTCTAAACGCTCGCGTAAATTCAGCATCCCCCAATATTCCCCATTCAAAAACACAATAGAAGGTTGGTATAATTGAAAATCCAAGCCCGTTTTTTTAATCAAGTCATGGGTAAAGGCATCTTTGTAATAGGTATTGAAAAAATCATTGCCCGAATTGCGCATAATCAAGCGCTTATACCCACTGAAAGGATCGCCCGAAAACACCGGATAATTGAAGGTCGCTGCCCCCAATTCAGGCCGGGCATAGAGACGCAACGATTTGTTTTGAAACTGACGGGTTCCGCCGCCATTGATGCGAATCCCCACTTGTTGGTTTAAGACTTCATTTCCATTGACAAAATAGTTGATACTGCCCACACGCTCGGAACTGTCGCCCGAACGATCGTAATTGGAATCAGAATACCAAAGCGCCTGAGTGTTGGGATTGGCCAAGCGCCAATTGTCAAAATCGACTCCAGCCACATAAATCCCCTCATTGTAATCAAAAAACTTGTTTTCATCGATACTTACCGACATCACGGGCAACCCAAAGCGGGCCAATCCTTGCGGGTGCACAAAATAAGATTCGGTGACTATGGGACTGGCTAAGGCACCGGGCTTGTAGGCTCGTGCGCGCACTACAGTTCCTTTGTAAATTGGAGCACTAGGCAAATAAAAAGAAGGATCATCATCAAACGTAGATGAAATCATTGAAATATCGTTGGGGGCAGTAGTGCGATCGGCAATCGTAAGGGGTGCCGTGTACGTTTGCGATTGAAAGCTATTGGACAAAAAAGTTGTCGACGGTAAGGCCCCTATTTCCTCGGGATACACATTTTTATAAAAATAAGTGGTTCCGTTGAGGTTGTTGCTATTCGGGTCAGAACCGTCCGTCGTGTAGATAATGGTAACGGCGGGATCAGGATGACTCAAAGTCAACGTAAAACTCTCTGTAAAAAAGCCCCCTTGCACCGAAAAAGTGGGCGGGGCCAATACCTCTGCATAGCCTACTACTGCGCCATTGGAAGTGCCTGGCGTAGGTTGTGGAAAAAACACAAAGGTACTTCCGCCATCGGTTTGACGTCCGTAGGTAAAATTTTGCGGAACCAACAAGGGCGCATAGCTATCGGCCACAGTCCCATCGGGTCGGGTTAATGTGAGGGTCTCGCCTCCTGAACTAATTTTGAAATTGGTATGCAGTGGAGCCGTTGTAACCGTTCGATTTTTATCCGAACACCATACCAGAAGATGCGCTCCCGGTTGCAACCAATACTCTGGAAAAACCCAAAAATAAGGCGTTGCAGGATTGTCCGAGAGTCCATACCCTTGCAGATTGACCGCTGTGGTTCCGGCGTTGTACAATTCAATCCAGTCTTCATAGCTGCCATCTTCGTCGGTAATCACCGTGGTATTGGAAGTAATGATTTCGTTGATCACCACCGATTGTGCGGGTACGTTGCCCCCAATGAGACAAACCAAGAGGAAAAGTAGTTTTTTCATCGCGTTTTTGTTTTGGAATGCAATGTTACGCCCCAAAAAAAGGTTTCGAAAAGAAACTCGATGTACAGCAAACTATTCCCGTTGAACGTATTAAATTTCAAGCAGTTCCCCGAAAGGAAATCCCACCACGGTTTTGTTGATAAACCCCTCCTTTGGTTGAAAAATTCTAAAAATATTAGCAACTGTGCGTGACCAAAATACAAGTTTAATAAGTACTTTTGTTAGCGATTTTTTTAGGTAAAAAAAATCAAGACAACACAACAAAACAGACTAATTTACCAACTTTAATGAGAACAGATTTATTTGCATCACGTCACATTGGGCCACGTGAATCCGACTTACAACACATGTACCAAACCATCGGGGTAGCCGATATGGACCAATTGATTTACGAGACGTTACCCGATGAGATTCGATTGAAGCAACCCTTAGCGTTGGAACCCGCGCTTTCCGAACATGAGTATTTGAACCATATTACAGCCTTAGGTAAAAAAAATAAGGTGTTTCAATCGTATATCGGATTGGGATACCACCCCACGGTCATTCCGGCGGTAATTCAACGCAATATCTTTGAAAACCCCGGATGGTATACCGCCTACACCCCCTACCAAGCTGAGATTGCACAGGGGCGTTTGGAGGCTATTTTGAATTTCCAAACCATGGTAATCGAACTCTCGGGAATGGAAATCGCCAATGCTTCTTTGCTTGACGAAGGAACAGCCGCTGCCGAAGCAATGGCCCTCTTGTTTGATGTGCGTACCCGCGACCAGAAGAAAAACAATGCCCATAAATTCTTTGTCTCCGAAGACATCCTTCCCCAAACCCTATCGGTATTACAAACCCGTTCAACCCCTATTGGCATTGAATTGGTGGTTGGAAATCACGAAACCATCACACTTACTGCGGAGTATTTTGGTGCTATTGTACAATACCCCGGAAAATACGGTCAAATCAACGACTACACAGCGTTTATGGCGCAAGCCAAAGCCTTGGACGTTAAAGTTGCCGTAGCAGCCGACATCTTATCCTTGGCAGTACTAACACCTCCCGGAGAATGGGGCGCTGATGTGGTGGTGGGGACTACCCAACGTTTCGGTATTCCTATGGGCTATGGCGGACCCCATGCTGGTTTTTTTGCCACCAAAGAAGAATACAAACGCTCAATGCCCGGCCGTATCATTGGAGTCACCATCGACGCCAATGGCAACCGAGCACTGCGTATGGCGTTGCAAACCCGTGAGCAACATATTAAACGTGAAAAAGCAACATCCAACATTTGTACCGCGCAAGTATTGTTGGCCGTAATGGCGGGTATGTATGCGGTATTCCACGGCCCGAAAGGATTGCAATACATCGCCAATAAAGTACATGCCGCAGCCGTAACCTTGACCGATGCGTTAAATCAACTCGGCGTATATCAAACCAACACGGCGTATTTCGATACCCTCGTAGTGAAAGCCGATGCGGCTAAAGTGCGCCCCGTTGCCGAGCAACACGAAATCAATTTCTATTACATCGACGGGGAAACCATTTCAATTGCGTTAAACGAAACGACCTCAGTAGCGCATTTGAACCAAATTGTCAACGTATTTGCTACAGCCCTCGGAAAATCGCCCGTAACGATTAGCGAACTCAGCACGCAATCGCAAATTCCGAAGGCCTTCGAACGCCAATCGGCGTTTTTACAGCACGAGGTGTTCAACAGCTACCATTCGGAAAGTCAGTTGATGCGTTACATCAAAAAATTAGAACGCAAAGACTTGTCCTTAAACCACTCGATGATTTCGTTGGGGTCGTGCACCATGAAACTGAATGCCGCGGCTGAAATGCTTCCGTTATCGCAAGCGCAATGGAATAGCATTCACCCCTTTGCGCCCCTCGACCAAGCGGAAGGCTACCAAATCATGTTGAAAAAACTGGAGCATCAATTGAATGTGGTCACTGGTTTTGCAGGTACCACATTACAACCTAACTCGGGAGCCCAAGGGGAATATGCGGGGTTAATGGCCATTCGCGCCTACCACCTTTCACGAGGCGATAACCACCGCACCGTTTGTTTGATTCCTTCCTCGGCCCACGGCACCAATCCCGCTTCGGCAGCCATGGCAGGGATGGAGATTATTGTCACCAAAACCACTCCGGAAGGAAATATCGATGTCGAGGACTTGCGAGCACGTGCCATCGAACATAAAGATCGTTTGGCCGCGTTGATGGTGACCTATCCTTCTACTCATGGGGTATTTGAAAGTTCGATTATCGAAATCACCAACCTGATTCACGAAAATGGCGGTTTAGTTTATATGGATGGCGCCAACATGAATGCCCAAGTAGGACTGACCAATCCAGCGACCATTGGAGCCGATGTGTGCCACTTAAACTTACACAAAACCTTCTCGATTCCGCACGGGGGTGGGGGGCCTGGAGTTGGACCTATTTGTGTGAATGAAAAATTAGTTCCGTTTTTACCTACGAATCCAATTATCCCAACCGGTGGTGACCAAGCGATTACCGCTATTTCGGCAGCACCTTTTGGATCGGCTTTGGTGTGTTTGATTTCCTACGGCTACATCATGATGATGGGCTCGGAGGGACTGACCGATGCCACAAAATATGCGATTTTGAATGCCAACTATATGAAGGCCCGTTTGGAAAGCCACTACCCTGTGTTGTATTCGGGTGAATGTGGACGGGCAGCCCACGAGATGATTTTGGATTGTCGTGAGTTCAAACAAAAAGGCATCGAAGTCACCGATATTGCCAAACGCTTGATGGATTATGGGTTCCACGCACCCACGGTTTCCTTCCCGGTAGCGGGTACCTTGATGGTTGAACCTACGGAATCGGAAGATTTGGCCGAATTAGATCGTTTTTGTGATGCCATGATTGCCATTCGCCAAGAAATTGAAGCGGCAACGGCAGAAGAACCCAACAATGTTTTGAAAAATGCGCCGCATACTTTAGCGATGTTAACCGCCAATGAGTGGAACTTCCCCTATTCACGTGAAGCGGCCGCTTTCCCCTTGGAGTATTTGCACGACAACAAATTCTGGCCAAGTGTTCGTCGTGTAGACGATGCCTACGGCGACCGTAATTTAGTTTGCTCGTGTGCGCCGATTGAAGCGTATATGTAGGTTGATTAATAGTAATTAGTGACTAGTGACTAGTGACTAGTCACTAGTGATTCGACTTTAGACTTTAGAACAAAGAACCGCTTTTAACGAGCGGTTTTTTTGTTTTCTGGATGATGAAAGACCCAAATGATGGCGCAAACAAGCCGATACCTTTTTGATTCTTAAAAGGGCACTAAAAATATTTCTTTTTCCCCCTTTTCAATCCCATTGTCATTCGATTTGGTGTTGTTTAATGGATTGACAAATGAAATGTGATAGTATACTCCTTTTGTTGTACTCACTGCATCGACACACTATATCTCGAATTGAAATGGTTTGTTTAGCGTTATGAAATAAAAAAGCCGAATATATCATTCGGCCTTGTTTTATAAGTTTAAAAACTATTTGGAATTAAGACAACTCATCTATTCCTTTACTAATTAATGCTTTCATAATTCTTGCTTTATAAGTTTATAATATTGCTATTACATTGTAAATGTACTATAATTTATCGTTTAACAATGTAATTTAACGTATTTTTTCAAAACTCATACCAAAACCTTGGTGAGGTAAAATTATATCATTATTTAGTATTCTACAAATATGATTTTCAAAATCTTCATTACTATTTGTAAAGCCATTAACCAAACCTATATTAAAAAAAGAAACTCTCACATTAGAGGGAAAATTTACTGAAACTTGCATTCCATGGGTTATATACTTCATTCTAAAAAGCTTATAATTTTCATTTTTAAGAGGATATCTCCTCTCGTATTTTGATTTTATTACAAATTTTTTAGAATTCTTTAGTTCATATTTATACAACGTTTTTTTGGGGTCATCTCTAGTAGATTCATCTTCAACTAGCGCAATATCTTCTCCATTGACCTTAAAATAAATAAGCTCATTAACAATTCTTGTATTAGGATCATTATCATCACTAATTTCACTTCGTATCTCCAATTTAGCAGATTCAGATTCATTGTCCAATATGACATTATATTGACACGTTTGGGTATAAAAAATCTCAAAATTGTCGTTAATCTCTTTTATATTTATGGACACATTGTAATCCTCATAGTAAAAAGAAGAATTTGTCGGGAGATAGGTATTTAAAATCTTATCTTCAAGTAAATCACTAATTTTTGGAAATTTTCTATTGTATAAACTTTTAGAAATATCTTTCCATAATTGTGGCAAATCATTTCTATTTTCAATAAAAGAAGTACTAGTCATGACTTTTGTAATTTCTTCTTTAAATATTCCCGTAAATTGTAAAGATTTCAGAATGGCAGTAAAAATACCTGATGTTAACATACCTAAGCCCGCTTTATCTAAAATTGAATTTACCCTCGGGGAAAAAATATCATTTAAGGAAATGATAAAGCATAGCAATGACAAAACAATCAGTATCCAAGTTAAGTTTTTAAAAATCCAAGCTCTGGAATTCTTTAAATATTCTTCAAATTTATTTGGCATATAGTAAAAAGTATTAGGGTTAAACTGTTGTGTCTATTTCTGTAACAATGTTTTATAATTTAAGTTCAAAAAAAAGCACTACTTGAAACTCAAATATACAAAAAAAACTTTTTGCCCATCGCGAGAAAGAGCAACCGTCTATCGTAAATGTTGTGCATTGATTTCTCGATTGGCGGGAAAGGCACCGAGAATTACGATTAAATTGCTTACTTTCCACAACATTGGCGG
>NZ_JAPZUB010000032.1 GCF_027533505.1 Flavobacterium sp.
AAATTATTCAAATTCTAGGGATATCAGTATTCGATAAAACTCCAATTAGTGAGCTCCTAACAGATTTTCAATCAAATCAAAATTTCAATGAACAAATAGATTTATTTAACAACTAAAAATTAACGCATCAGTACTAATTTATAATTTATAATTCATAATTCATAACTCATAATTCATAACTCATAATTCATAACTCATAATTCATAACTCATAATTCATAACTCATAATTCATAACTCGAATTACTCGTCTTCCTCTTCGTCATCATAACTTTCAGAGGGTTCAAAATCGTCGTCGTCGTCATCGTCATCATCGTCAGAACCGCCTTTGTCTTTTAATAAGTCAACATCGTCTTCCTCTTCATCACCGGGAATGTCGTCATCATCCAAATCGACCCCTTTAACGGGAGCAATCGGTTCAATTACGGCATCTAAATCTTCTTCTTCATCTTCAAATTTTTCCATACGAGAAGCCAATTTGGTACTTACTTTTACCAAATAAATGGTGTCTTCTGTACGAACTTCTACGGCTTCCACCAATTCGTTTTGGGCATTTCGAAAACGAATGATATCGGAATCATCGTATCCATCGGGAAATTTTTCGACCAAAAGGTTCAAAATATCGCTGGTTAGTTTGGCGTAATCAACAATAACTCGTCTCATAAGTAGGTTTTATAAATCTAACAGGTAAGCAAAGATAAGTGGTGCTACAATGGTAGCATCGGATTCTACAATAAATTTAGGAGTTGTTATATCTAATTTCCCCCATGTAATTTTTTCATTCGGCACTGCTCCAGAATAGGAACCGTAACTCGTTGTTGAATCAGAAATCTGGCAGAAATAACTCCAGAAGGGCACGTCGTGCATTTCCATGTCTTGATACAACATCGGAACGACACAAATTGGGAAGTCACCGGCAATACCTCCTCCAATTTGGAAGAAACCAACCCCTTTCCCGGCGCAGTTTTTAGTATACCAATCGGCTAACCACATCATATATTCGACCCCACTTTTCATGGTAGTCGGTTTAAATTCTCCTTTAATGCAATAGGAAGCAAAAATGTTCCCCATGGTGCTGTCTTCCCATCCGGGGACAACAATCGGTAGGTTTTTTTCTGCTGCAGCTACCATCCACGAATTCTTGGGATCAATTTCGTAGTATTGTTCCAAATCCCCCGATAAAATCATTTGGTACATGAATTCATGCGGAAAATAGCGTTCGTTATTTTTGTCGGCTTTGTTCCAAATATCAAACAAATGGGACTGTAAGCGACGAAACGCTTCTTCTTCAGGAATACAGGTGTCTGTTACACGGTTGTAGTGATTTTCCAATAAATCCCATTCTTCTTGAGGTGACAAATCCCGGTAGTTGGGGACGCGTTTGTATGAATTATGGGCCACCAAGTTCATGATGTCTTCCTCTAAATTGGCACCGGTACATGAAATGATATGCACTTTATCTTGACGAATCATTTCAGCCAATGATTTTCCTAATTCTGCGGTACTCATTGCACCCGCTAGGGTTATCATCATTTTTCCATTTTCCAACAAATGGGCTTCATACCCCTTGGCAGCATCTACTAAAGCTGCGGCGTTAAAATGCAAGAAGTTGTTTTCAATAAACTGACTAATAGGCCCTTTACTCATGGTCTCGTTGTTCTAGGTGTGATGGTTTGCTTGGGGTCAAAGAAAAACTATTTTTTTAAAACTTCAAACGAAAATTTATTTTTTATCGTAACCCAGTATTTTCAATACATCGTCGGAGGTTTGTTGCGGTGAAAAGACCTCCGTAGCAATGATGCCATTTTCATCTCGATCGATGAGAATGTGTTTGGGTTGGGGAATCAAACAGTGGTGTAAACCTCCAAAACCACCTATCGTTTCTTGGTAGGCTCCCGTATTGAAGAAACCAATATACAGCGGTTTTTCCTTGTTGTATTTGGGTAAATATACTGCGTTCATGTGCTGTTCGGAGTTGTAATAATCATCACTATCACAGGTCATTCCGCCGAGTAACACCCGTTCATAGGTGTCATTCCAACGGTTGACGGCTAGCATCACGAAGCGTTTGTTGATCGCCCATGTATCGGGTAGGGTGGTAATAAACGAACTGTCAATCATGTTCCAGTTTTCCCGATCGTTTTGTTTCTTTTGGTAAAGGACTTGATAGATTGCTCCGCCACTTTCGCCCACGGTAAACGAACCAAATTCGGTAAAGATATGCGGTACTTCCACCTCGGCATCGTCACAGGCAATTTTGATTTGATTCAAAATTTCGTCAACCATGTATTGGTAGTCGTACTCAAAAGCGAGCGAATTCTTAATTGGGAAGCCACCGCCAATATTCAAACTGTCGAGTGTAGGACATTCTTTTTTAAGTGCAATGTACACTTTCATACACTTGAGCAATTCATTCCAATAATAGGCCGTATCGCGAATTCCCGTATTGATAAAGAAGTGTAGCATTTTCAACTCCACTTTTTTATTTTCCTGAATTTGCTTGCGGTAAAAAGGAACGATATCCTTGTATCCAATACCCAAGCGCGAGGTATAAAACTCAAATTTGGGTTCTTCTTCGGCGGCAATACGAATTCCAATTTTGAATTTTCCTTTGATTTGCTCTTGCAACAAATCCAACTCCTCATAATTGTCAATGACAGGGATCGTTTTATTATGGCCGTTGTTGATCAGGCGCGCAATGTTTTCTACATACGCATCGCGTTTGAAACCGTTGCACACCACGTAGGTGTTTTTGTTGATTTTGCCATTTTCCAAAAGCTTTTCCACAATATTGATATCAATGGCCGAAGACGTTTCGATATGAATGTTGTTTTTGAACGCTTCATTCATGATGAACTCGAAGTGCGAACTTTTGGTGCAATAACAGTAGTAGTATTTTCCTTCATACCCGATTTTTTCCATGCCTTTACGAAACCAACCTTTGGCTTTGTTGATGTTGCTGGAAATTTGTGGCAGATAGGTGAATTTAAGCGGAGTGCCGTATTCCTCTACCAATTTCATCAAGTCGATGTTATGAAAAAGAAGGGTGTCTTTGTTAAGGGTGAACTCTTCTTGTGGAAAATAAAAAGTTTGGTTTATTAAGTCGAAATATTTAGTATTCATTTTACCGTTTGAAAAAGATTAAATTAAAAACAAATGCAAATGCTTAGTAAACGTTTTTAATTTTTCAAACGCGTAAATTTTCATAGACAATCGATAAGTCCATGGTATAATCAGAAAGTTGAATGTGGAAAAAACAGTCGAATTTGGGAATAAAAAAGGAAGCAACAGCACCTTGAGGTATCGATTTACAAAGGTCGATACGGTGCGCATTTAGGGTGGCTTTAACATTTTTATTCATCCCCGCAAATGTAAAAAATAATAAAATCGATTTACAATTATTTTTACAAAAAAATATTAGTTGTTTAAGAACTCGAAAGCCGCTGTAATTAATTCGTTTTCAACTGTTTCGTGAAGTCGCGTTTTCCCGATTCCCTCCAACAATGCAAACTGAATTTGACCGTATTCATTTTTCTTGTCGTGAATCAAATATTCTCGTATGTAAAGTTGGTCTTCTTCCGTGATAGTGAAAGGTGGAAATATAGTTTGTAATCCTGTTTTTATCGCTTGTAGATCCGCTGCGGAAAGGTATCCTTTTTGGTGGGAGATAAAAGCCTCCATGAGCATTCCCAATACAATGGCTTCCCCATGCAATAGGGGCGAGTCTGAATTTAAAAAATAACTTTCAATGGCATGCCCCAACGTATGTCCAAAGTTCAATGCCTTCCGAATCCCATTTTCGGTTGGGTCTTGTGAAACGATTTCATTTTTTATAGCGACCGAGCGGTGAATCAAAGCATCCAAGTCATTTACATCCAAATCGTTCAAGTGACACAACTGTGCCCAATAGTGCGCATCGTGAATCAAACCGTGTTTAAACATTTCAGCCAACCCCGATCGCATTTGTCGTGCGGGAAGTGTTTGAAGATACGTGCTGTCTATCAGAAGGAGTCTTGGATTATGAATCACGCCCACTTGATTTTTGAGTAACCCTAAATCGACGCCATTTTTACCGCCAATCGCAGCATCTACCATTCCCAATAGCGTTGTGGGGACATGTATAAAATCAATGCCTCGTTTGAATGTAGCGGCTACAAATCCCCCTAAATCCGTAATTACGCCTCCGCCTAAATTAATCAATAAGGACTTCCGGTCAGCGCCCATTTCGGTCAGTAGGGTCCACAACTCCACACAGGTTTGTATTGTTTTCATCGATTCTCCGGGTTCGATTTCTATAATTTCAACCGGAGCTGTCGTTTCAAGTAGCGCTAAAAAGTGTGGCGCACAGTATTCATGGCTGTGTGTATCAGTTAATACGAATACAGTGGAATATTTTTTTTGGGCAATGTATTGATTCAGCGCTGAATATCCCGCTGCATTAAATTCAATGGGATACCCATTTGCCATGATTGCTTGCATTATTGTCAATTTTGAGTCCAAAAATACACCATTTTTTGGTTTTTTTTCACGTATAAATTGATACATTTGTGTACTTTCAAACCACTATGGAAAAGATATTTAACAACACAGAAGTTGCTTTTAGTTTGAAGACCGACACCGAATTGGATCGGGCTTATTTTTTGTTTAAAATGATTGCCAGTGAACCCTTAGTTCGTATTGGAACGGCAGTCACCAATTTTGCCATCAAGGCCCATTTGCCCGTTGAGGGATTGATTCGTGCAACGGTTTTTGACCATTTCTGTGGCGGAACTACCGAGGTCGATTGCCTTTCGGTGGTCGATAAAATGTATACCAAAGGCGTCTCCTCCGTATTGGATTATTCCGTTGAGGGAAAAGAAGAAGAGGCGCAGTTTGATGCCGCTTTAAATATGACCATGAAAACCGTTGATTTTGCCAAAGAGCGCAACGCTATTCCTTTTGCTGTTTTTAAACCTACGGGCTTGGGGCGTATCGCGTTGTATGAAAAAGTAGGTCTAAAACATCCGCTCACAGAAGCCGAACGTTCCGAATGGAATCGCGTGCAAGAACGATTTGATATTATTTGCAAAACAGCCTATGAAAAAGATGTCGCCTTGTTGATTGACGCCGAAGAAAGTTGGATGCAAGATGCCGCCGATGCGATTGTTGAAGAAATGATGCGTCGCTACAACCAAAAGAAAGCTATTGTTTTTAATACCTTGCAATTATACCGCTGGGATCGTATGGACTATTTAAAACAATTGCATGCTAAGGCTGAAAACGATGGGTTTTACATTGGGATGAAGTTGGTGCGGGGCGCCTACATGGAAAAAGAAAACGATCGAGCACAACAGCACGGGTATCCAACGCCAATTTGTGCCGATAAAGCCGCCACCGACGCCAATTATGATGCCGCTGTGGAGTATATGATGACGCATTTGGAACGTATGGCGATTTTTGCCGGAACGCACAATGAAGAAAGTTCATACAAATTAATGGCTTGTATGGCACAAAAAGGCATCGCGAAAAATGATGCTCGCATTTGGTTTGGCCAATTGTATGGCATGAGCGACAATATCAGTTATAATCTTGCGGCTCACGGCTATAATGTGGCAAAATATCTGCCCTTTGGTCCTGTTCGTGATGTAATGCCCTATTTGATTCGTCGTGCCGAAGAGAATACCTCTGTGGCGGGACAAACGAGTCGGGAATTGAACCTCTTGAAGACCGAACGCGAACGCCGAAAATTAGATAAATAACATACGAATTGATAAAGCGGTTTTTAGGCCGCTTTATTTGTTTTCCAACGGGTTAAAAATGAGGCGTTCCCCGATAATGGATAGACATAAAAACGATTGCAAACCTCCCACAAGGGTGAGTTTTCAACGGGGTCAATTAGCACTCCGATAGCGTTTTTGTAATACGAATGGATAAATACCATTTGATTGCCCTTGCGGTAAATGAAACCGACATGTATGGCGCCAAATCCGATGAAATGAATCCCCTCGGGAATTTTTTCAGCTAACATTTTTTTACCCGACGCAGCATCAGAAAAGGATAGGGTAAGGTAGGGGTCATTTTTACTCAAATAGCGTGCCTCCTCTTCGGGACCCAATTGTGCCATTCGATAGCGATTGAGGGCTACCCCAGCATCGCGAAGTACCGTGGCTACAAAATAGCTACAGGCTACCGGTTGCGTTCCGGGTTGCTCGGGATGCCCTTCAAACGACCAGGGCGTACCTACCCAATACGGAATAAGATGCTGCACCATAATGGACGTGAAAACCCGTGAGGTTTCTTCAATAGAAGTCGCTGTTGTAAGTCCATTTTTCACATCTTTTACCGTCTTTTTTTGCTGGGCATAACTTTCTTGGGAGGGTTTCGGAAAAAGCAAAGGATCGGATACTGGTATCACTTTTTCTATTGTTACAGGCGTCGCAGGTGTATTTTGGCAACTTATCCATAAAGGAAAGCACACTAGTAAATGTCGGAGTTGCATAATGCGTTTTTGTTATAACTCCGACACAACAATTTTAGTATTTAATTTTACAATCTAAAGTCAAAATTAGTAGAATTTCAAAAGTGTTTTTAGGCAGCACAAACCAAGAGTTTCATAGGAACCTCGGTCCCGCTTTCGCCTTTACCTGCCTGCCGGCGGGCAGGTCTCTTCGCTGCGCTACGAGGATACCGGCTCTACCTGCCTGCCGGCAGGCAGGTCGGGGCTGTATCGACGAATGGTTTTCAAAACCAACTAGGAGGACAGCAAATACGATTTCAAATCAGCGTAGGTAGCAATCGACGTCTTCACTTTTTCACGTGCCATAAGTTGGGCAATCGACTCGGGAATAGGGAGTTTAATGTTCAAGGTGGATTCTACTTCTTCCAAGAATTTGACAGGATGTGCGGTTTCCAAAAAGAGGCCCACTGCTTCGGGATGCTTTTGAAGTACTTGTTGTAAACCCAAATAACCCACTGCACCGTGAGGTTCTGCGATATATCCAGTTTGTTCATAGAGGGCAACCATCACTTCCCGCGTTTGTGCATCGGTGTAGGCAAACGAAGAAAAGTCGTTTAATAGTGCTTCTCGATTGTTGTCATACAACGCTTGGATGCGCACAAAGTTGCTCGGATTGCCCACATCCATGGCATTGGATAGCGTGGGTTGTGAGGGTTTGGCAGTATAGCGTCCCGTTTGTAAAAATTCGGGAACGGTATCATTAACATTGGTTGCTGCCATAAAGTGGGCAATCGGCAATCCCATTTTTTTAGCCAATAATCCCGCACAAATATTACCAAAATTGCCACTCGGACATGAAATTACTAATTCGTTATGGTGTTTTTTTATTTGTTGCCACGCAAAAAAGTAATAGAACATTTGCGGGAGCCATCGCGCCACATTAATGGAATTCGCTGAGGTGAGTCCGAGTGCTTTTAAATCATCATCCAAAAACGCCGATTTGACCATATCCTGGCAATCATCAAAAACGCCTTGTACTTCTAAAGCGCGGATGTTTTGCCCTAATGTAGTTAATTGCCGTTCTTGTATATCGCTCACTTTTCCTGAGGGATAGAGAATTACTACATCTACTCCTTTAACGCCTAAAAATCCATTGGCCACAGCACCGCCCGTATCACCTGATGTAGCAACTAATACCGTCGATTTTTGTGTCGTATTTTGATTGAAATACCCCAAACAACGCGACATGAATCGGGCACCTACATCTTTGAAGGCTAGGGTCGGACCGTGGTACAATTCCAAGCTGTATACGGCATCATGAACCGGTACGCAGGGAAAATCAAAACAAAGGGTTTCAGAAATGATTTGGCGTAATTCCTTCTCAGGAATACATGTGCCTACATAAGGAGCGATTACTCGATACGCAATTTCCTCCGCTGTATAATCTTCTATATGGGCTATAAATTCGTCGCTAAGTGTTGGAATCGTTTCCGGAAAATAAAGTCCGCGATCGGGCGCTAAGCCAGCAATCACCGCTTCTTTAAAGTTGACGTTATGGTTGGGGTTGTTAAGACTGTAATAGTTCATGGGATGGGTAAAAGGTTTTAGGTTTCAGGTTTCAAGTTTCAGGTTTCAAGTTTATTCCGCTACGCTCCATCAGTCGGCTAAAGCCTCGTGTCAAGTTTTATATTGCTCTCGAGATTTTGAAATCAGGTGTAGAATTGTATTTTTATTCCATTATTCGCACGCCTTCCGGATCAATTGCTGAAATATGCATATCAAATTCAATTCCGGTTTCCACATAGGCTTGATGCATCGCGAAGGCCGTTTTTTCCGCTTGATCCCGTCCGCGGCATAAGGCAAAAACAGAGGGGCCCGCCCCTGAAATTCCAGCGCCTAGTGCACCGCTATGGAGTGCAGCCCTCTTGAGTTCATCAAAAAAAGGAATCAATTTTTTTCGCAAGGGTTCGATAACCACATCCTGTAACGAACGTCCAATTAAATCATAATCTTGAGTACATAAACCGGCTACGAGTCCGCCCAAATTCCCCCATTGCGTAATGGCAGCTTTTAGGGAAATGGTGGGTTCCAAAACGGCACGCGCATCGGCTGTTTTTATTTCAATCTGTGGATGTAACACTACGGCAAACAAGTCACTTGGAGAGGGAATTTGGACCACATCTAGCGGACCGTAGCCGCGAATCAGGGTGAAATTACCCAGCATACAAGGCGCCACATTATCGGCGTGTTCACTGCCACTCGCAAGAGCTTCGCCTTTCATGGCTGCCGCTACCAATTCCTTTTTGGAAAGGGGATAGCCTAAAAGCGCATTGACGCCAAATGCGGCACCCGAAGCACTGGCTGACGAACTCCCAATGCCACTCCCTGTACGGATTTTTTTATGAATTTCGATTTCAATACCAAAATCGGGTTCGCCCACTTCATCCAATACGGCTTGTGCGGCTACTCCAGCAACGTTTTTATCAATTTCAAAGGGTAATGAAGCCCCTGTGATTTTTGTAATTCGCAATCCTTTTTCAGCCGTTTTTCGAAAAATCATTTCGTCGCCTATCGCTTGCAAGCAAACACCAATGACGTCAAAGCCACAATTCAAATTGGCAATCGAAGCCGGTGCAAAGAGTTTGAGTTCGGTCATCATTTTTCATTTAAAAATTACCTATTCGGATGACATCCGCGAAAATACCCGAGGCAGTAACGGCAGCGCCCGCCCCCGCACCTTTGATCAGCAGCGGTTGATCGACATACCGATCGGTGTAAAATAACACAATATTATCTTTTCCTTCCAAATTGTAAAAGGGATGGTCTTTGGGAATAAATTGCAATCCGACGGCTGCTTTACCTTGATCAAATTCGGCAACAAACTTGATGCGACTTTCTTTGGCGTTTGCTTCTTCTAAAAGTGCATTAAAATGGGCTTCATGTTGGAGCAGCGATGCAAAAAAATCTGGATTATTTGTCGTTTGCATACAAGCATCCGGTAAGAAACATCGGTTTTCGATGGCTTCCATATTCATTTGATAACCGCTTTCGCGAATGAGAATTAAGATTTTGCGAGCTACATCCACACCACTCAAATCGATTTTCGGATCAGGTTCGGTAAACCCCTGAATACCCGCTTCTTTGACGACATCATGGAAACTGTAGGTCGAACTGAAATTATTGAAAATAAAATTTAAACTACCCGATAAAACGGCTTGAATTTTATGCACTTTATCCCCAGAAGCAATAAGGTGTTTTAACGTATCGATGATAGGAAGTCCGGCGCCCACATTGGTTTCAAATAGAAAAGGTGCATTATACTTACGTGACAAGTCTTTGAGTTTGCGGTAATGCGTATACTCCGAAGCGCAGGCAATTTTGTTGCACGTTACGACGGCTACCGATTCTTTTAGGAAGTGTTCGTAGAGCATCGCCACCGATTCATTGGCCGTGTTGTCAACAAAAATACTGTTCCGAAGATTGAGTGCACGAACGGTTGCTATGAATTCGTCGGGATTAGCGGTTTGACCTTGCTCTAATGCTTGTTTCCAGTCTTTTAACCCAATTCCTTCTTCTTCAAAAACCATTTTTTTGGAATTGGCTAGGGCAACCACACGCACATTCAGTTTCAAATTTTCTTTCAAAAACTTTTTCTGTTGGTGAATTTGATCCAAAAATTTCTCCCCCACATTACCAACGCCCATGACAAACAAATTCAGCTGCTTGAGATTGTCTTCAAAAAAGCGTTCGTGTAAGGTGTTGAGTGCTTTTTTGACATCTTTTTCATTGATGACTACCGATATATTACGTTCGGATGCCCCTTGGGCAATGGCGCGAATATTGACGTTGTTTTTCCCTAAGGTGCTAAACATTTTTCCTGAAATCCCTTGGTGGTTTTTCATGTTCTCACCTACTAACGCCACGATGCATAAATCCGTTTCAACCAAACAGGAATCGATTTTGCCTTGCGCCATTTCTACAGCAAATTCTTGATTTAGGGCGGTTTTGGCTTTTTCGGCTTCAAAGGATTGAATGCCCACGCAAATCGAGTGTTCGGAAGACGCTTGGGTGATGAATATTACATTGATGTGTTCGCGCGACAATACGTCAAATAATCGTTTGGACGAACCCGCAACGCCAATCATTCCGGAGCCTTCTAAGGTTACTAAAGCGATTGTGTCAATATGCGAAATCCCTTTGATAGGATTGGGTATTCCTTGGGGTTGCGCGCAAATTAGGGTGCCTTCCGCTTCGGGTTCGAAGGTGTTTTTTATCCAAATGGGGATGTGTGATTTCAAAACGGGTTGGATGGTAGGAGGGTAGAGGACTTTAGCCCCAAAATGCGACAATTCCATCGCTTCTTGATAGGAAATAGAAGCGATCGGTCGGGCTTGTTTAACCAATTTGGGATTGGCTGTAAACATGCCGTTGACGTCCGTCCAAATTTCTAAATCGGAGGCATTAATACCATTAGCAATAATGGCTGCTGTATAATCCGAACCGCCACGACCAAGCGTTGTAGTATTGTTATTATTGTCGCGCGCAATAAATCCGGGCAAAAGCGTAACTTTATGAATGGATGATGCAAAGTACTCTTCAATTAAAGTATTGGTTGTTTTAAAATCCACTTGTGCTTTACCATAATTTGCATCGGTCACAATCAACTCGCGGCTGTCTTTGAAACCACTTTCAGGCAATTGAAGTTGCAGGGCTTTGGCCATAATTTGTGCGCTTAAGAGTTCGCCCATCCCCGCAATGGCATCCGTAGTTCTCGGACTTCGTTCGCCCAACAAATAGCAGCCGTCCAGTAAGGTTTTAAGGTATTGCAATTCCGATTGCACTATGGCAATGATTTCTGCTTGTTCAACTGCTGGAATTAATTCGTCAATAGCGGTTTTGTGTTTGCTTTCAATTTCCTGAAAAAGAGTGCGGTAGGCAGTGTCTTTCGCAGCTGCTTTTTCCGAAGCCTGCAAAAGTAAATCGGTTACACCACTAAAAGCTGAAACAACCACGGCTAAACGATGGTGTTTTGCTTTTTCTAAAATAATCGCTACGCATTTTTGTATGTTGGTGGCGTTGGCAACGGAAGTGCCTCCAAATTTAAGGGTTTTCATGATAGGGTTTCAGGTTTCAAGTTTCAGGTTTCAAGTTTATTTCGCTTCGCATCATCAGTCGACTAAAGCTTCGTATCAAGTTTTAGGGGAGCTGATAACAATGAATTCGTATTGGATACAAGAGTTGGCATGCTTTTATCAAGCATCCGCGAATGGACGATATGTGTACAATGAACCCCTTAAGGGGTCGTGGTGGTGGTGCCATAGAAAACAACAGCCGAAGTAGTGGCTGTATTCAAGAAAAATGCTGTTTTCGATGCTGATTTCATAATGACAAAGTTAAAACAATGCGTTAAATAACAAAGTTTGTTCTAAACTTTTGCGAATATCAAAATGGTATATCGTTATCGAAATTTGAATTGTCAACAAATTCTCTTTTTTAGGAGAGTTTTTAAGGATATGTCAATAAAAATCGAAAGTTTTTGTTGCATAATCTAATGGGTTTGTTGAATTTTGGACGCAAATCAGGTTTCATGGATACCCTACATTACATCAGTTCGGAGGTTTTAACGCTAGAACAATTGCACGAAATCATTCATCAAGGCAAAACCATTGCATTGTCGGAGGATGCCAAAGTGAATATTCAAAAATGCCGTTCCTATTTGGATGAAAAAATGGCGGCGCAAAGTGAACCCATTTACGGTATCAATACTGGATTTGGGTCGTTGTGTAATGTAAAAATATCCAATGATAACTTGTCGCAGCTGCAAGTGAATTTGATGAAATCGCATGCGTGTGGTACCGGACCCGAAGTCCCACATGCTATTGTCAAATTGATGCTTTTGTTGAAAGTACAATCGTTAAGTTACGGCCATTCGGGGGTGCAATTGGCTACGGTAGCACGTTTGATAGATTTTTACAATCATGATGTACTTCCTGTAGTCTACGAACAAGGTTCGTTGGGTGCCAGCGGTGATTTAGCTCCCTTAGCCCATTTGTGTTTGCCACTCATTGGAGAAGGGGAAGTGTATGTCGATGGTTTTCGTCAACCTGCGGCTAAAGCATTGCAAAACAAAGGTTGGGAACCGATTGTCTTGCAATCCAAAGAAGGATTGGCTTTGTTAAATGGAACCCAATTCATGAGTGCTTACGGTTGTTTTGTGCTATTGAAAGCCATGAAACTTACGTATTTAGCCGATGTGGTTGCGGCTATTTCCTTGGAAGCTTTTGACGGTCGTATCGAACCTTTTGATGATTTGATTCACTATGTTCGTCAACATAAAGGACAGGTAACGACGGCTGAACGCATGCGTGATTTGTTGGAAGGTAGTGAAATCATTGGGCAACCCAAACAACACGTTCAAGATCCGTATTCCTTCCGTTGTATTCCACAAGTGCATGGTGCGAGTAAAGATGCTTTGGACTATGTAAAAAAAGTGTTTAAAACCGAAATCAATTCGGTTACCGACAATCCCAATATTTTCCGCGAAAGCGATAAAATCATCTCAGGAGGGAATTTCCATGGGCAACCGTTGGCCCTAGCGCTGGATTTTATGGGCATTGCCCTAGCCGAAATCGGAAGTATTTCCGAACGTCGTACCTATCAACTCATTTCGGGGTTACGCGGTTTGCCCGCTTTCTTAGTGAATGATCCTGGATTGAATTCGGGTTTTATGATTCCGCAATACACGGCAGCCAGCATCGTCAGTCAAAACAAACAATTGGCTACACCTGCGTCAGTAGACAGTATTGTTTCCAGTAATGGGCAAGAAGACCACGTCAGTATGGGGTCGAATGCCGCTACGAAAGCCTTACGCATTGTTGACAATTTGGAACGGATTTTAGCGATTGAATTAATGAATGCCTCTCAGGCCATTGAATTCAGAAGACCTTTACGCAGTAGCGAATTCTTGGAAAGTTTCTTAAAATCGTACCGTGAAGAAGTGCCGTTAGTGGAAGAAGATCGAATTTTACATTACGATATCGAAAAATCGGTGGCTTTTTTGAGCAGTTTTGTGATTGATATAGAAGAGTAGCGCTTACAACGGATCTTCATTTTTCCGAAACCAATCGCCAATGCGTTGCCAGAGATTTCTGGGGCCATTGTATGCTTTGCCATCGACCCAAAAGTGACTTTTCTCCGTAAGGTTATAGCGCTTTCGTCCGTCGGGATGTTCTGTTTTGGTGCAACTGGTTAACGGAAAATTCAATTCGTGCTCCACCCCATTTTTTCTAAATTTTCCTTTAAAATTCCCCGATTCTTGAATTGTCATTCCTACAAATTGATAGACGGTTAAGTTTCTTTTTTCATCGACAGCAGAAAAATCAGCATCGGTGAGTTCGACTTCCTTGGTGTCGACATTTTTATACAACGAAATTTCGATTTCCAGTTCACGATTACTTTTGTCAATATTGATGCCTCGTTGTCCCCGCAAATAGAAGCAATTCATATACGTTTCATAACAATTCGTTTGGGGATTATAGTGCACGGGAACCGCAGTTTCTTCCCATCGTTTTTCCCCTTTCGCATTCAATACCAATCGCCAAACCTTCATGTCAGGATCAAATTTTTTGCCTTTGGCCAACGGAAAACAAAAGCGAACCTTCGTATTGGCGTTTACAGTTTTAAAGAAGTCTTCATTCGGTTCAAACAAATACATGCCTGCCGTTTTGATTAATTTTTCGTGTATATCAATGGCAAAAACCCGATCGCGAATCATATCCTCGCTCGTAAAATAGGCCGAAATGTTTTTGAAATACGGTTCTTCAAAGGCAATCGTATCCATCGTTTCCTCCATCAATCCACAGCCGCGAATACGTCGGTGTTCGATAGCTACGCTTCGTTGCTTGGCGTTTGAATCAAAAAATGAACAAATACCACCGCCTTTGTAAACTAATTCGAATTCCTCAATCCCTTTCTGACGTAAATAATCCGCTACCGAAGTAGCACGTTGTGTTGAGAGCCACTGATTGTAAGCAAGCGGTCCTGTTTCATCGGTATACCCTGTAACGTGAAATTCATGTTTTAAACCAATTCCCATGTCATACGGAAAAAGTGAATCCAATTGCTTTTGGTGTAAAGCGGTGAGTCGAAATTGGTTGGTATCAAAGTAGAGCGTGGCTTCCGATTTTTCGGTTGCGCGTTGTGCCCAAACCGAACCCAAAACAAGGCTATTCAATACCACAGTTAGGAATAAATTTTTCATGTAGCTATTCGTTTTGTTTGATTATTTTTCCATATCGGGTTTGTTCCCCAATCCTTATTTTTAGGTAATACACTGCATTGGGTAATCCGGTCAGGTCCAATGTGTATTCAGTAGCCGATTCCGTTCGGTAAAAAATTAATTTTCCTGTAGTGTCAAATAAAAAGACTTCGCTTGCAGGCTGGTCCACACGAAGGGTCACCATAGCGGTTGTGGGGTTGGGGGCATACGTAAACGTAACGAGCTTATCTTTTGCGCTTTGCTCATCCAGAAGGGTGTTTTGTGCAAAGTTTTTTTCCTCTTGATCACAATGATTTATGGCACTAAATTGCTGTATAACGCGCAGCAAGAGTTCATTCAGCATTTCCACTTTAGTACTTTCTGCCGAGGGTGTGATGTGATTTTCGCCAATGCCGCTGTGGTTGGTCAACGTGAGGTAGGTTCCGTTGGTTTCCAAAGCCAAAGCGCGCATCAAATATTCGGTCGATTTGTCGATGCCACTAGCGGCAAGCGGAATAATTCGAATGCCTTTTTCGGCGGCTTGTCGCCCCAAGAGATGAAGTTTTTTAATGGTGGTCTCCGAGTAATGCGGCGGTGCATCCAAAACCACAAAAAATAATTTTGAAGTAGCATCGTCTTCCCAACTCATTTGGTGAATGGAATTATCAAGTCCTTCGATTACCGCTTCGGGATAATCGCCACCACCGCCAGCGCTTTGTTTTTTGATAAATTGAATCACGTTGGGAATCGCAGCCGTAAAATCAAAGTTTTTTACCACATAATCGTCGCCTATGTCGCGGTAAAACAAACTGCTCATAGCCACAGTGGCATCCGGTAGTTGTTGTTTTGTTCTTTCAATAACATCATACAATTCCGATTGCAAATAGCTGATTTCGTCTCCCATTGAGCCCGTGGCATCAATCATAAATCCAATGTTGATTTTGGATTGCGATGTGCATTCGTTTTGAAAGGTATAGCTGTTGATGCCGTCGTGAAATTCTTTGGGATTGCTACATAATACGGTGCCTGATTCATCTGTGATTTGAAGTCCCGTTCCCACTGCATTGGCTTCGGTTTCGGGCATATTCCATAATTCAGCGCGACCTGTGTTGTCGGTGCGGGCCGTCCATACAGTAGTAGCCCCCGATTGTAATCGTACAATTTTATTTACGATAGGGTAGCCTTTATCATTTTTTAAGACCAATGAATAGCGATGCGTGGGACAGATTTTCCAATAATTCTTCCATTGATTCAGTTCGTTCTCGGTCAGGCCTTGCCAATAGGTGTAATGACTAAAATCATTGACTTCGGTAGCGGTTAATTGTCCCGCTTTGGGCATTGAAGAGGTGCTTGAACCCGAGGTAGAAGGGGCTGCGGACCTCGTTTCTTCGACGGCAGCAGGAACCGGTTTGGGCGTCATTGCCAAATCGGAAGCGCTTGTTATTCTTTTTGTTCTTGTCGAACGATAGGGTAATATCACCACCTCATCCAAAGTCACACTAGCGTCTTCAAGCACCACATTCATAATCGGATGGGTTACTTTTATTTCCACAGAACGATATCCTACAAACGAAATGATTAATACGTCCCCCATTTTTGCATCGATGCCATAATAGCCCTCAATATCCGTATGCACACCCTTGGTAGTTCCTTTAATTTGAACGGTAGCGCCTGGAAGCGAGCCCGTGGCGTCAAGAACACGTCCAATCACTGGGTTTTTAAATGGATTGTCATACCGTTCATGGTTGTTGATTTCAATGCGTTGGGGTTTTTTAACCCGAGCGTAACGGCGATGACTACGATGTTGGCCACGTCGATTGAGGCGATCTTCTTTTGCTTGTTGTTTTCTTTCTTGTTTGATGATTTGACGTTTCAATTTTGCAAGGGCAATCGTCCAATTGTCCCTCATTTTTGCTTTCACCTTATAATTTCGATACGGCGTAATAAGGCGAAGCACGTCGTTTTTTTGCCCTTTAATCACAAACGTCCCCGATGTCGAGGTCACCGTGGCGTGATTGTTATTCAAATTGATAATCTCGATGCCTGAGAATTCTTGCGGATTATCGCTTTCTATCGTGCCGCTTAGCGTTTGACACCAGGCAGCGGGTATTACAAAAAGCGCCCATATAAGGCAGCAAAAATAGGAGCGGGAGGTTGGAATTCGTTGCATACTTTCGTTTTTTTATAAAGAGTATAACGAACATCAAAAGGTTGGAAAGTGCTGTTTTTTTTGAGGCAGCAACTCATTTTGTCGTCCTAAAGCATACTCACCCGCTGTCCGCTGTATACCCGATTGCCATCGGGGGATGCCGCTTCCATCGGGGCTGAAACGCAGTTAGTCGTTCAAATTAAAACTCCCGAAACAACACACTCAAAATCCCCAATAGCGCGGGAACACTTTGCACATAAAAAATTCGTTTACTAGCCGTAGCTGCACCGTACAATCCTGCGATAAACACACAGATTAAGAAAAATAAGGCTACATTTTTACTCCAATCCGGATCCGTGATGGCCAGCGACCACAGCAATCCGGCGGCCAAAAATCCGTTGTACAGTCCTTGATTGGCAGCCATGACCTTCGTTTTTTCAAACAAATCTTCCGGAAGGCTTCTAAAAACTTTTTTAGCATGGGTGGTCCAAGCAAACATTTCCAACCATAATATGTAGCCGTGTAACAGCGCAATGGCTGCAATAAGACCTTTTGAAACTATTTCCATTTGAAATTTTTTTCGATTGATTTAATCATTTCCCCCGCAATATCTTTGTTCGTGGCTCCTTCAATGCCCTCCAAACCGGGAGAAGAATTCACTTCCAGTAAAAGTGGCCCTTTGGAGGAACGAATGATGTCGACGCCCGCTACTTTCAAATCCATTGCTTTGGCGGCTTTGATGGCAATCCGTTTCTCTTCGGGCGTTACTTTGACCACAGAAGCGGTTCCTCCCATATGAATATTGGCTCTGAATTCCCCTGGAGCGGCTTCCCGTTGCATGGCAGCTACTACTTTGCCATCGACGACAAATAAGCGCAAATCTTTGCCATCGGCTTCTTTGATGAACTCTTGCACCAAGATATTGGCATTCAAACTTTTGAACGCATTAATTACCGATTCGGCCGCTTTTTTAGTTTCTGCCAACACGACACCTTTCCCTTGCGTTCCCTCCAAAAGTTTAACAATCAACGGGGTTCCGCCCACCATTTTAATCAAATCATCGGTATCCAATGGCGAATTGGCAAAACCTGTGGTGGGAATATCGACCCCGTGGTGGAGTAGGAGTTGTAAGGAATACAGTTTGTCACGGGATTGGGTGATGGCTTTGGCGGAGTTTAGGCAGTAGACTTTCATGGCTTCAAATTGCCGGGTCAATGCACAGCCGTAAAAGGTGATACTGGGACGAATACGCGGAATAATCGCATCAAAATTATCCAATATTTTTCCGCCACGGTAATGAATTTCAGGCTTCACCGCATCGAGTTTCATGTAACATTCTTTGATATTTAAAAAATGCATTTCATGCCCACGCATTTCTCCCGCTTCCATGATACGGCGGTTACTGTAGAGTTCAGGATTACTAGCCAACAAGCCAATACGTAAACCGGTTCGTTGTGCCACTGCTTTTTGATAAATCTCTTTTAAATATTCTGTAGTGGGTTCGCCCAACAAGTACTTTTGCTCGGGGTCGACCAATATCCTGCCGCTCATCGCTTCACGTCCCAAAAGCATTCGAAATCCCATGGAATCGCGATTGGTCAAGGTCACTTCTACCGACCAACACGTGTCGCCCAATTGCAAATCGGTCTGGATGACATAGCGTTGTTCGCGGTAGCCGCTCGAACTTTTAACGACGCGTTTGTCGACCACTTTGGCTTCGCAATGAATGATTGTTTTTTGATTTTTCTGTATGGGATTGATGTCAAATTTCACCCAAGTTTCGCCCTCTTTTTGAAAAGGGGCAATATTTATCGCATGTAGTGCTGACGTTTTAGCGCCTGAATCCACCCGTGCTTTTATAGTAGGAAGTCCCAACTGTGGAAAACCACACCATTCTTCTGAACCTAAGATAAGTTTTTGCATGATAAAAAATAAACCACGAAGAAACGAAATAAATGATTTCGATTACTCGTGGTTCGTTTTTAAAGTTATGAAATGGTTAATTTGTCGTTTCGCCCTTTTTTTGAACGGTTACCGATAATTCTTCGGCTCCTTCTTCAATGTCCATATAAATCTCGTCGCCTGAATTAATCTTGGCAGTGATGATTTCTTCGGCAAGCGCATCTTCAACATATTTTTGAATCGCTCTTTTCAACGGACGCGCTCCAAATTGTTTGTCAAATCCTTTGTCGGCAATAAACGCTTTGGCAGTATCTGATAAGGTAAGCGTGTACCCTAAATCGGCAATACGGGCATACAATTTGGACAATTCGATTTCAATAATTTTATCGATGTCTGCTTTTTCTAGGGAATTAAAGACAATCACGTCATCAATACGGTTCAGGAATTCGGGCGCAAAAGTTTTCTTCAACGCATTTTCGATGATACTTTTGGAGTGATCATCGGCTTGGGCCACTTTTGCTGCAGTACCAAATCCAACACCTTGTCCGAAATCTTTCAATTGACGCGCTCCCACATTAGAAGTCATTATAATGATGGTGTTCTTGAAGTCGATTTTTCGGCCCAAACTATCGGTCAAATAGCCGTCATCGAGAACCTGTAGCATCATATTGAACACGTCGGGGTGTGCTTTTTCAATTTCGTCCAAAAGCACCACACAATACGGTTTACGGCGCACTTTCTCGGTCAATTGTCCGCCTTCTTCATAGCCCACATAGCCTGGAGGCGCACCAATTAAACGAGAAATGGCAAATTTTTCCATGTATTCACTCATGTCGATGCGTACTAAGGCGTCTTCAGAATCAAACAATTCTTTAGCGAGTACTTTGGCCAATTGTGTTTTACCAACCCCTGTTGACCCCAAGAAAATAAAGGAACCAATCGGTCGATTCGGATCTTTGAGTCCCGCCCGGTTCCGTTGAATCGAACGTGCAATTTTCAGAACCGCATCATTTTGCCCTATGACTTTACCTTGAAGTAATTCCGGCAAATGGGCCAATTTGTTGCTTTCGGTTTGCGCAATACGGTTGACCGGAATGCCCGTCATCATAGACACCACATCGGCGACATTATCTTCGGTGACTTGAATGCGATTGTTTTTGGAATCTTCTTCCCATTGTTCTTGTGCAATGGCCAATTCCTTTTCTAACTTTTTCTCGTCGTCACGCAACTTGGCAGCTTCTTCGTATTTCTGACGTTTTACGACCGAATTTTTAAGTTCGCGCACTTCTTCCAGCTGGCGTTCCAAGTCCAAAATCTGTTTAGGGACATCAATATTGGTGATGTGTACGCGAGAACCGGCTTCGTCTAGGGCATCAATCGCTTTGTCGGGAAGGAAACGTTCGGACATGTATCGATCGGTCAACTTCACACAAGCTTCAATTGCTTCAGGCGTATAGATGACGTTGTGGTGATCTTCGTATTTGTTTTTGATGTTGTTCAAAATAGTGATCGTTTCAGGTACTGTAGTTGGTTCAACAATTACCTTTTGAAAACGACGTTCCAAAGCCCCATCTTTTTCGATATATTGACGGTATTCATCTAATGTGGTTGCCCCAATGCATTGAATTTCTCCACGAGCCAAAGCCGGTTTAAACATATTGGAAGCATCGAGCGAACCCGTTGCACCACCTGCGCCGACGATCGTATGGATTTCATCAATGAAAAGAATAATGTCATCATTTTTTTCCAATTCATTCATCACTGCTTTCATGCGCTCTTCAAATTGGCCTCGGTATTTCGTTCCGGCCACCAGTGATGCCAAGTCTAGGGTAACCACGCGTTTATTGAATAAGATGCGTGAGACTTTCTTTTGAATAATGCGTAAAGCCAACCCTTCGGCAATAGCGGATTTACCTACTCCGGGTTCACCAATCAATAAGGGATTGTTCTTTTTACGGCGGCTGAGAATCTGAGAAACACGCTCAATTTCTTTTTCACGACCTACTACGGGGTCCAATTTGCCCTCTTCGGCCAACTCGGTTAAATCCCGACCAAAGTTGTCCAAAACAGGGGTTTTCGACTTTTTGTTGGATTTATTCGTTGGATTATTAAAATTTTCTCCTTTCAAGCTGTCGTCTTGCCCTGAATCGTCATTGTAGGATTCGTTTTTGGGGAGGTTATCCATGAAATCTTCGTCTTTCGGTGTCATTTGTAGATATTGTTCTTTAGCTGTTTCATAATCAATTTTCAATTTATTCAACAGCTTGGTTGTGGGATCGTTTTCATTGCGAAGAATACACAACAATAAATGTGCCGTGCTGATCGAGGTGCTTTGAAAAACTTTAGCTTCCAAAAAGGTTGTCTTTAAAGCGCGTTCGGCTTGGCGGGTTAGGTGTAAATTCTTTTTTTCGATACTGTGGTCAGCCGAAGGGTTAGGGGGACTCAATACTTCAACCTTACGGCGTAGATGTTCTAAGTCCACCGAAAGATTATTTAGTATAGTGATCGCTTTCCCATTACCATCGCGTAAAATCCCCAGCATCAGATGTTCCGTGCCAATAAAGTCATGGCCCAAGCGTAAGGCCTCTTCTTTACTGTACGTGATTACATCTTTGACTCGAGGTGAAAAATTGTCATCCATAGCAATCCGATTAAGGGTTTTGGTAAAATTACTAAATCTAAGCTGGAATTGCAAAAATCATTCCCAAGCTACCTATGGTTGTAAAATGACAAAAAAAAGTGCAATAGTCGTCAGGGAGGTCAGGGGATTTATTAACCGTTTCAACCCTTGATTTTGTTAATAAAAAGTCGAAATATGCCCTGGTAATTTCTTTTCAAAAAAACAAAATGATGTATATTGCACGTTTGAATAATTGAACCAAAATTTTATAAAATATTTAGCATATGTCTGACGGAGAGAAGTTAATTCCTATCAACATTGAAGACGAGATGAAAAGCGCGTACATCGATTATTCGATGTCTGTAATTGTTTCTCGTGCCTTACCTGACGTGCGTGACGGTTTAAAGCCTGTTCACCGCCGTGTGTTGTATGGAATGTATGACTTAGGAGTTTTTTCAAATAGAGCCCACAAAAAATCGGCGAGAATTGTAGGGGAGGTACTGGGTAAGTATCACCCGCACGGGGATAGCTCGGTTTATGATGCCATGGTACGTATGGCGCAAGAATGGAGTTTACGTTATTTATTGGTTGATGGACAAGGAAACTTTGGGTCGATCGATGGTGACAGTCCTGCGGCCATGCGATACACCGAAGCCCGTATGAAGAAAATGTCAGAAGACATTATGGCAGACATCGACAAAGAAACGGTTGATTTTCAATTGAACTTTGACGATACCTTGTACGAGCCCAAAGTCATGCCGACACGGATTCCCAATCTCTTAATCAATGGAGCTTCTGGGATTGCTGTGGGGATGGCTACCAATATGCCACCACACAACCTTACAGAAGTTGTAGACGGAACCTTGGCTTATATTGATAATACGGACATTGAAATTGATGAGTTACTTCAATACATCAAAGCGCCTGATTTTCCTACGGGAGGTGTGATTTATGGCTATGAAGGGGTTCGTGAAGCCTTCAAAACGGGTCGTGGACGTATTGTTATTCGTGGTAAAGTAAATTTTGAAGAAGTTAACGGTAAAGAAGCCATTGTGGTAACTGAAATTCCGTATCAAGTCAATAAAGCTGAAATGATTAAGAAGACAGCGGACTTGATTAACGAGAAGAAAATCGAAGGTATTTCCAATATTCGCGATGAATCCGATCGAAGTGGGATGCGAATTGTTTATGAGCTAAAACGCGATGCGGTTCCCAACGTAGTGCTGAACATGTTGTTTAAGTACACCCAATTGCAAAGTTCATTCAGTGTCAACAACATTGCTTTGGTCAACGGGCGTCCAGAGATGTTGAATTTGAAAGATTTAATTCACCATTTCGTAGAACACCGTCATGATGTTGTAGTACGTCGTACGCAGTTTGAGTTACGAAAGGCAGAAGAGCGCGCCCACATATTAGAGGGATTAATTATTGCTTCGGATAATATTGATGAAGTAATTGCTATTATTCGTGGATCGAAAGACGGCGATGAGGCAAGAACCAAATTGATGGAACGTTTTAGTTTGTCGGAAATTCAATCCCGGGCCATTGTTGAAATGCGTTTGCGTCAGTTGACCGGATTGGAGCAAGATAAGTTGCGTGCTGAATACGAAGATATTATGAAGTTGATTCAGCGATTAAAAGACCTGTTGGCCAACAAAGACTTGCGAATGTCTTTAATCAAAGAAGAGTTGATTGAAGTTCGCGATAAATACGGTGATGCACGTCGTTCGGAAATTGTTTATGCCGGTGGTGATGTAAGTATTGAAGATTTGATTGCAGATGAAAATGTGGTAATTACCATTTCGCATGCGGGCTATATCAAACGAACTTCACTCTCTGAGTACAAAACACAGAATAGAGGAGGAGTGGGGCAAAAATCGGCGGCAACGCGAGATCAAGATTTCTTGGAACACTTATTTGTAGCCACCAACCACCAATATTTATTGTTCTTTACTCAAAAAGGAAAATGTTATTGGATGCGAGTCTACGAAATTCCTGAAGGGTCCAAAGCGAGCAAAGGACGTGCGATTCAGAACTTAATCAATATTGAAAGTGATGATAAGGTTAAGGCTTTCATTTGCACCAAAGACCTTAAAGACGAAGAGTACATCAACAACCATTATGTGATCATGGCGACCAAGCAAGGGCAGGTGAAAAAGACACCGCTTGAACAATATTCGCGTCCCCGTCAAAATGGAATTAATGCGATCACGATTCGCGAAGACGATGAATTGTTAGAAGCCAAACTAACCACCGGAAACAGTCAGGTATTGATTGCGGTGAAGTCGGGTAAACTGGTCCGCTTTGAAGAAAGCAAAACACGACCGATGGGACGAACAGCTTCTGGAGTTCGCGGGATTACCTTGGCCGACGAAAAAGATGAAGTAATCGGAATGGTAGCGGTTGATGAAAAAGAAGTCAATGAAAAACAAATTTTGGTGGTGACCGAAAATGGGTATGGCAAACGCACCAAATTAGTGGATGATGACGGTGAAGATGTATACCGAATTACCAACCGGGGTGGAAAAGGGGTAAAAACCTTAAACATAACGGATAAAACGGGACAATTGATCTCCATTTCGGATGTTACCGACGAAGATGATTTGATGATTATCAACAAGTCGGGATTAACGATTCGAATGATGGTTTCTGACCTCCGTGTGATGGGTCGTGCCACGCAAGGGGTTCGTTTGATCAATATCAAAAATAACGATTCCATTGCCGCTGTAACCAAGGTGATGCGCGAGGAGGAATCGGAGGCTGTAGAAGACGACGAACTCAACGAAGGGATGGAATTAAGTGACGATACCACACAAGATAATGAAGAATAAAAAGTAAAATAATTGTATAAAAGCCATGTGTTGAATTTCAATCGTGGCTTTTTACGTTTTTAAATCAAATCGTATGAAAATCAATCATTTATTTTTAGCGGGAACCCTGTTCTTGGCTACAGCTTCATTCGCACAAAAAGACGAATTGAAAGCTTTAAAAAAATTATACGCTAAAGATGCGTTAAAAACCGAAGAGTATACGGAATACAAAAATTTGGTTCAAAAACTGGAAGGTTTAGCTACCGAAGAATCGGATAAAGTGTATCTAAAGTTTTACAAAGCGATGGTTCCTATGATGGAAATGGCAACGTGGGATAAGAATATGTCTCCGGTTGCTATGCAAACTCAAATGGTCAAATTGTTTTCACCTAATTTGATTGAAGGAATGGCAACGGCTATGCGTGAAACCTTAGATTATGAAGCAAAAACCGGAAAGAAAGTTTATACAGATGATATCAACGAAACGGTCCAAATGTTTAAAGGGCAATTGTTGAACGTTGCCATTACTTTAGGAAATTCTAAACAGTATGTAGAATCCTCCAAAGTTCTTTACAGTGTTTTTTTAATGGAACCCAAAGAAATGGATAATCTTTATTTTGCGGCGAATTATGCCGTAGAAGGCAAAGATTATGACAGCGCTTTAAAGTATTATGATATTCTAAAGTCTAAAAACTACACAGGTGAAGGAATAAAATATTTTGCGAAAAATAAATTAACGGGTGAGGTGGAAAGTTTCTCTGACAAAGCCATTCGTAATAAGTTTGTAGAATTAGGGCAGTATATCGAACCAACAGAGGAAAAAACACCCTCAAAAAGGGGAGAGATTGTAAAAAATATCGCATTGATTCACATTCAAAGAGGAAATGTTGAGGCCGCAAAATCAGCTATTGCAGATGCGAAAAAAGAGCTTCCTGGGGACACAAATTTATTGTTGTCAGAAGCAGATATTTATTTGAAAATGAATGATATTTCCAGCTATCAGAAAGTTATAAAAGAAGTCTTGGAAAAAAATCCTGATGATCATATTTTGATTTATAATCTTGGGGTAACAAGTGGTAATAATAATCAATTTGAAGAGGCTGAAAAGTACTATCGTCGCGTGATTGAAATAAAGCCAGATTATGCGGATGCTTATGTAAATTTAGCTGATATGATGTTAAAGCCTGACCAAAAAATTGTTGAAGAAATGAATAAGTTGGGGTATAACGAAAAAGACCAAAAACGATTTGAGTTTTTGAAAGGTGAACGTCAAAAATTGTTTAACAAAGTATTGCCTTTACTTGAAAGTGCTTATAAACTTCAACCGAACAACGAAGGGGTAATCAATGGATTACTCACTGTGTATAAGTTTTTGGAACGAAATGATAAGGTGAAAGAATTGAAAGCTCAGCTTGGAAAATAAAAAAAAGTGCTCTATTTTATAGAGCACTTTTTTTATACCACTTTTTTAATCACCCGTAAACGATGGGTGTGTCTATTTTCTTCAGCGTTGTAAATGCCTAAATGGTCTAAGCGATCGACGCGAACTTTACCACTGGCGTGAATGATGTAATTGTTTTCTAAAATGATACCAACGTGGATGATTTTGCCTTCTTCATTATCAAAAAATGCCAAATCACCAGGTTCGCTTTCTTCAATAAAACTCAATACCTCACCTTGGGTAGCTTGTTGTGAGGCATCGCGTAAAAGCGCATACCCATTGAGTTTGTATACCATTTGCGTAAAACCAGAGCAATCAATACCAAAAGGCGATTTTCCTCCCCACAAATAAGGGGCATTCAAGTACATGAAAGCTGTGGGAATTAATTCTGATTTTGGTTTTTTCCCTGTAATCTTTAAGCCTTCAAATCCGAATTGCGCCCGATTAATGTCCGCGTGGTTTAAAAAAGTCAATGAAGCACCCAATAATAATGGAATCAGTTGATTTTCAGGAGTGACTGAATATTCGACCAAATCTGCATTTAAGATTAATGCATCTTGCGATAATTTTTCGAACTGGTCTTGTGTAATTTCTAGGCACTGTTTTCGGTCAATCCATCCCTCGTACTGATCGAAATGAAGTTTGATTTTTAGCCATTGTTTTTCTTTGTCTATAATTTCAAAATGTTCTCCAAACAACACTTGTGACACCATTTCACTTCGGTCACTCGGTTCGGCGCGCAGCGGAATTACAGAAAGGGTACAAAGGGCAAACTTCATTCTAATTAGGCAATTCGTTCTATAACTAAAGCAGAAGCACCTCCTCCACCATTGCAAATTGCAGCAGCTCCAATTTTTGCATTATTTTGTTGTAAGACATGGAGAAGCGTAACGATAATTCGTGCTCCCGAGCATCCAAGCGGGTGGCCCAATGAAACAGCACCGCCATTTACATTAACTTTATCGTTGGGTAAATTTAAAATTTTTGCATTGGCTAGTCCTACCACAGAGAACGCTTCATTGAACTCAAAAAAGTCCACATCATCAAGAGCCAATCCCGCTTTTGCAAGGGCTTTAGGTAAGGCTTTTGCAGGCGCTGTAGTAAACCATTTTGGTTCTTGTGCTGCATCAGCATACCCACGGATAACCGCCAAAGGTTGCAATCCCAATGCTTCGGCTTTTTCTGCACTCATTAAAACTAAGGCTGCAGCTCCGTCATTGATGGTTGATGCATTGGCTGCAGTAACCGTTCCCTCTTTAGTGAAAACAGGACTAAGTGTTGGAATTTTGTCCAATCGTACATTGGTATATTCTTCATCGCGGGTCACCATTATAGGCTCTCCCTTGCGCTGGGGTACAGCGACTGGTATGACTTCGGCATCAAATTTTCCTTGATCCCAAGCGGTAGCAGAACGCTGGTAAGATTGTATGGCAAATTGGTCTTGCTCTTCGCGGCTAATCTGGTATTCGGTAGCACATAAGTCGGCACATACCCCCATGGCATTATGGTCGTAGGCGTCGGTTAACCCGTCTTTTTGCATCCCATCAACAAGGGAGGTAGGACCAAATTTAACACCATTACGTAGGTGAACGTAGTGGGGAATCATACTCATATTTTCCATCCCTCCAGCAACGACAATTTCGGCATCACCTGCCATAATCGCTTGAGCGCCTTGCATGATCGCTTTCATCCCCGAGGCGCATACCTTGTTGACCGTTGTACACGCTACATTTTCAGACAATCCAGCAAATAAAGCCGCTTGACGTGCGGGTGCTTGTCCCACTCCAGCTTGAACGACATTACCCATCAAGACTTCATCGACCAACTTGGGGTTGAGTTGAATTTTTGCTAAAGCACCTTTAATAGCAGCCGCTCCGAGATGGGGCGCAGCAACCGAGGATAGGGCACCCATAAAACTTCCGATGGGAGTTCGAGCTGCCGAAACGATGACCACTTTTTTACTCATGTTAATTTAAATTTCAATTGGTTTGTTTGTAGTGCAAATCTACTATTTTTTAGGAAATAGCCTGATTTTCCCCTTGTATTTTCAAGGTTTTTTTACTTTTTTAAGCGCTATTGAATTGATAACGAATGGATTTATTTTGGGATGACATAAATTCATAAAAAATACCATCAAATAGTTGTATTTTTTACTTTGTTGCGTTACATTTGCAACCGCTTTAAGCGAAAGTTCTTTCTTTTTAAGAATCAGGAGAGGTGCCGGAGTGGTAACGGAGCAGATTGCTAATCTGTCGACGGGTAACCGTCGCCAGGGTTCGAGTCCCTGTCTCTCCGCTTCTTTTCGGGGTGTAGCGTAGCCCGGTTATCGCGCCTGCTTTGGGAGCAGGAGGCCGCAGGTTCGAATCCTGCCACCCCGACTAAGGTCCAGTAGCTCAGCTGGATAGAGCAACTGCCTTCTAAGCAGTAGGTCTCAGGTTCGAATCCTGACTGGATCACAGTAAAGCCTCTGTTTTGGGGCTTTTTTTGTTTCAAAAATATACCGTCTCGGGTTCCCCCGAAGTGATGTCGGGGCTGACTGGATCAACCTAAAGCCTCTGTTTTGGGGCTTTTTTTGTTTCAAAATATAACGGAAAATGTTACCCCCTAAGTGTGGACGGGCATGACAAACGCTGTAAATGTTCTATACAGTTTACAAACAAAAAAAGCCCCAAAACAGAGGTTTTAGGGTGATCCAGTCAGCCCCGACATCATTTCGGGGGAACCTGAGACGGTATATTTTGAAACAAAAAAAGCCCCAAAACAGAGGCTTTAGGGTGATCCAGTCAGCC
>NZ_JAPZUB010000053.1 GCF_027533505.1 Flavobacterium sp.
CTTAAAGCAAATCAGTCCCACGGCAGCAGGATGGGATGGTACCTACAACGGTGCCTTGATGCCTGCCACCGACTACTGGTTCTTGGTGGAGTACTTTGAGGGGAATGCGCCGAAGGAATTTAGAGCGCACTTCTCGTTGAAAAGGTAGACTTTAGACGTTAGACGTTAGTCGTTAGTCGTTAGACTTTAGAATAAAAAGAGCTGCTCAGAAATGGGCGGCTTTTTTTACAATTAGAAAATTCATCATTCATCATTCATAATTCCTAATTCCTTTCCGCGCGAGGGGTGGCAGTGGAAATCCTTGCCGCAGCGCAGCGGAGGCAAGATTGCAACGAACGACCCGACCCCGAGGCGGTTAACCTCCATAGGAAGACGGGGGTGATTCCGAGGGGGCGCGCCCTAATGAATGTAGCAACCTACCTACCGGCTGGCAGGTGAGTCAAGCGGCGGGCAGGCTAGTGATTAGTGACTAGACTTTAGTCGTTAGACTTATGACTTACGACTTACGACTTATGACTTTCGACTTTAGACTTTAGACTTTCAAACAAAAAAAAGCGTCTCGGTGAGGAAACGCTTTTGGAGGCAACATACAAAATTAGGCTTTTGTTTCTGTTTTTTTATCGGCTTTTTTGCTCGCGCAACAGCCGCCTTTTTTCTCCGTACCACAGGCTTTCTTTTCTTCTGTGGAACACGATTTTTCAGTTTTCGCTTTTTTCTTTTCTTTCTTTTCTTGCTCTTGGGCTTGGCCACTTACCGCAACCAGTAAGGCTGCCGCAGCAAAGAAGGAGATCATTTTCTTCATACTTTATTTATTTTAAATTCATTTTCTAACTCAAAGATAGTAAATAAAGAGTGGAAATGAATGGCCTCCGCTCTTAATTCTTACTTAATTTTTGGGGTATTCAATACTCGTAAAAAAGAACCCTAAAAACGTAATCCGCTCATTACAAGCGTTTGGCCTCAATGGTTTGTATAAGTTGCTCTTTGGAAACCACCCCTGACTGCCGCCACAACAATTGTCCTTTTTGGTACAACAGTAAAGTGGGGACGCTTCGAACCTGTTGCATGGCTGCTAGATCTTGGTTTTTGTCGACATCTACTTTTAAAATAGAAACCGAATCTCCAAGTGCATCTTTGACTTCTTTTAAAACGGGGGCCAGCATTTGACAGGGCCCGCACCAGGTAGCATAAAAGTCAATTAACACGGGTTTATCTGCGTTAATGAGTTCGCCAAAACTACTATTCATGTCTTTCTTTTTTTAAATTCACCGCACAATTTCCTTGCATGCCGCATCCCCAATTGAATACCGCTTGGAGCAGGAAAAATAAACTTAGGGGCACAAAAATCCATTGGCGTGTTTCATAGGCATTGGCCAATAAAAATAGGGCAAATGCCAATCGCACTATGCGCATTACATGCCAATTGGTTAACAATCTCGTTTTCATTACTTCAACGTTGAGGGACAAACATACGCTGTCGTTTTGATGCCTGTTTGGCGTACCGCAGCAAATCCGCCTTTGATATCGATGACGTTGTGATACCCTCTTGCCTTCAAAATTGAAGCCGCGATCACGGAACGGTAGCCTCCTGCACAATGAATGTAAAACGAATCGTGTTTGGGAAATTCAGCCCAATGTTCGTTGATAAAATCCAAGGGCGTTGACGGTACATTTTCAATATGCTCGGCAGCATATTCGCCCGGTTTACGGACATCAAAAACTTGAATGCCTTCAGGCAGTAGGGTCTCTAATTGCGCCGCCGTTACAGCATTCAAAGTATCGTATTCTTTACCCGCATTTTTCCAAGCCTCAAAACCGCCTTGTAAATAACCTAGTGTTTGATCATAGCCTACACGTGCCAAACGGGTAATGGTTTCGTTCTCTCGTCCTTCGGGGGTGACCAGCAAAATGGGTTGCTTGTAATCTAGAATCAATGCGCCCACCCAAGGAGCGAATTGTCCATCAATTCCAATAAATATCGAACCGGGAATATGGCCGTTGGAAAAATCGTCTTGGTGACGGACATCCAAAATCAGTGCTTCGGTTTCTTGGGCGGCGACTTCAAATGCGTTGGCATCCAAGGCTTGGGCATCGGCGATGATGTTTTCGACATTTTCATACCCTTCCTTATTCAAACGCACATTCATCGGGAAATACGCTGGGGGTGGCAACAAACCGTCGGTCACTTCTTTGATAAATTCTTCCTTAGTCATATCGGCACGAAGGGCATAATTGGTTGTTTTTTGTTCGCCGATGGAGCCAATGGTTTCTTTGCTCAAATTTTTTCCACAAGCACTGCCTGCGCCATGAGCTGGGTAAACGATGACGTCGTCGGCCAGTGGCATAATTTTGGTGCGAAGGCTATCAAATAAAATTCCTGCTAAATCTTCTTGGGTCATGTCGGCTGCTTTTTGCGCTAAATCGGGGCGGCCCACGTCGCCCAAAAACAAGGTATCGCCACTGAACAAGGCATGGTCTTTTCCGTTTTCGTCTTTCAACAAATAACACGTACTCTCCATGGTATGTCCAGGCGTGTGTAAAACGGTGAGTGTAATAGTACCTATTGTAAAAACTTCTCCATCGGCAGCAACATGCGCTGTAAAGGAAGGATTGGCATTGGGGCCGAACACAATAGGAGCCCCTGTTTTTTCGGCCAACGTTACATGACCACTGACAAAATCGGCATGGAAATGGGTTTCAAAAATATATGTAATAGTAGCCCCATCATGGAATGCACGATCGATATAGGATTGTACTTCCCGCAACGGATCGATGATGGCCGCTTCGCCATTACTTTCGATATAATACGCGCCTTGAGCGAGGCATCCGGTGTAAATTTGTTCGATTTTCATACACGTAAACTAATTTGCTGTAAAACTACAAGGTTGATTTGAGTTATGCTGTAACCCTTGTTACAAATTTAACAAAATAAGAAGCACCGCTGTCGAAACGGTGCTTCCAAAAACTAAAAACAAAAAAAACACTCCCTACAACGTTTACAGGTTTGGCGAAGGTGGTGAATTTAACCACAAATGTTTCAGCGGAGCTCTGAACCGCCACTTTTGCCAAACCCGGGTTATAGCAAGTGGTTTTTGTCCACCGTACCTGCAAACCATTATCAGTATTGAGTTTCTGTGTTATTATTATCCCTTAAAGCTTACGATATTTTAAATTTCTCCTTTTAACCCATTTTTCTATTTCTACTGCCCAGAAAACAATACTTGATAGACCTATACAGATCAATAGTTCAATAATGGTTAAAGATTTTGTACGGAAAATGTCCTGTAAAAAAGGAACATAAATTACTGCCATTTGTAAAGCAAAGGTTAGTAGAACAGCTCTAACTAATTGTTTATTGCCAAAAACTCCTAGTTGAAATAGTGATTTCAAATCGCTTCTAATTGCCATGGCATGTCCCATTTGACTTATACATAATACTGTAAAAACCATAGTTTGCCATTTGTCATTTTCAAGGTGTGTAGCCCACACTTGTGTGACTAAACAAATTGCACCCATCAATAATCCAACCCAAAGTATATGAAGCCCTAAACCTTTAGAAAATACGCTTTCATCTGTCTTGCGTGGGGGTTGTTGTAAAATATTTTCTTCGGCAGGTTCAGCTGCAAATGCTAAACCAGGCAGTCCATCAGTTACTAAATTAATCCATAAAATATGAATGGGGATAAGGGGTATAGGTAAACCAATAAGTGGGGCTAAGAAAATTGTACAAATTTCTCCGCCATTACTGGTAAGCGTATATTTTATAAATTTCCTGATGTTTTCATAAATTCTTCTTCCTTCCTTTACTGCTTTTATGATAGTTGCAAAATTATCATCCAATAAAATCATTTGTGCCGCTTCTTTACTTACATCAGATCCTATTATTCCCATAGCAATACCAATGTTTGCTCTTCGTAAGGCAGGAGCATCATTTACTCCATCTCCCGTCATAGCAACAAAATGGTTTTTCTTTTGCAATAATTTTACTATTTGCAACTTTTGTTCTGGCGAAACTCGTGCATAAACTTTTATGTATTCAACTTCTTTTTCAAATTCTTCATCTGTATAACCTTCTAATTCTAACCCAGTAACAACTCTATCAGTTTTTTTATGAATTATACCAGTTTCTATAGCAATGGCATAAGCAGTTATTGGGTGATCTCCTGTTATCATTACTGGTGTAATGCCTGCTGAATGGCAATCTGCAATGGCCTGTTTTGCCTCCTCTCTCGGAGGGTCTATCATGGCAACTATACCAATAAAGTTAAGATTTTGTTCTGTATTTTGGATGGTACTATTTTCAGGTAATTTATCCAATATGTTAAAAGCGTAAGCCAAAACTCTTTTACCTTGTTGGGCAAATTGATTTACGGCTTTTGAAATTTCAGAATCATTATGTTTAATACAACAGTTCAAGACAGATTCTACTGCACCTTTTGTAACAGATATATACTTATCATTGATTGCGTAAATTGTTGTCATTCGTTTTCTTTCAGCATCAAAAGGTAATTCTAGAACACGATTAACGCTTTTCCATGATTCGCTATAAAGATTATGCTTTCTTGCATATTCAACAATGGCTATTTCAGTTGGGTCTCCTTTGAACTTGTTTGATTCATTGACAGAAACATCATGGTTGAGTTCCATAGCGAAGAGTAATAATTCTTCTGCGTTGAAGTTTTGAAATGGTGCTATTGAATTTGGTTGCCAAATGTCAGTAACAGTCATTTTGTTTTGGGTAATTGTGCCTGTTTTATCAGAGCAGATATAAGTTATTGAGCCTAATGTTTCTACTGATGGAAGTCTACGGATTAACGCATTATTACTTACCATTCGTTTAGCACCTAAAGCTAATGCAATGGTTATAATAGCAGGTAACGCCTCTGGTATAGCAGCCACTGCTACAGAAATTGCGGTTAGCAACATCTGTATGGGATCTTCGCTACGAAGTAAACCAACACCATACAAAACGGCACAAATACCAATTACAACAAAAGATAGTTTTTTGCTAAAATCTGCTAACCTTTTTTGAAGCGGTGTTTGGCTTTCGTCTTCCTGTAAGAGTTGAGCAATACGTCCTATTTCGGTACTCATTCCCGTTGCTACCACAATGCCTTCGCCTCGTCCATAAGAAACTATGGTGCTTTTGAATGCCATATTATTTCGGTCGCCAATTGGTAAATATTCTGATTGGAGTTCTTGGGTTAATTTATCTACAGAATGTGACTCCCCAGTAAGAGATGATTCCTCAATTTTTAGCAAATGAGTTTCAGAAAGACGTATATCAGCAGGTACAATATTCCCAGCTTCTAATATAACAATATCACCAAGTACTAATTCTGAAGAAGCTATTTCAATAATACTGCCGTTTCTGCGAACTAAAGAGTTTGATGCCGCCATTTTTTTTAAAGCAGCCATTGCTTTTTCTGCTCGATATTCCTGAATAAATCCTATTATGGCATTTAAGAGAACAATTATGAGAATTACAACCGCATCTTTTAAATGACCAATTACAATGGAAATAACAGCTGCAGTAAGCAGTATTAATATCATCACGTCATTAAATTGATTAATAAAGATTAACCATGTAGGTTTTTTCTTTTTTTCAACTAATTCATTTCTTCCATTTTCAAGCAACCGTTCTTCGGCAACAGACTGATGCAAGCCATTTTTGCTTGTGTTAAGCAATTGCAGGGTGTCATGAATAGACAATATGTGATGATTCATTTTGTGTTTTGAATTGGGTTATTAGCTTTTAGGTTACGCCTACGATCAACCACATATTTAGTGATATAATAAATAAATAATCCCGTTATAGCACTAACTATGGTAGAACCAATAATTAAAACATACCCAATTCTCGGTAAGTTTTTATACCAATTGTCATAATCAAATTGAATATCGGTTTTAATAAAATAGCTTCCAACTTTATAGCTTATTATTAATAAAAAAGGACTTGTTAAGGGATTAGAAATAAATGCACCTGATATTGCAGCTACTATATTAAAACGAAAGATTTTGTATAATAAAAGAGATAAAATTGTACTTAATCCAAACGTTGGGAATACACCCCAAAACGCCCCAATTGCAGCTCCTAATGCAATTTCATGAGCACTCCCTCTTGCATAGTATATTTTTAAAAAGCTAATCTTTGCTTTTCGAAAAATATTTTCAACAAAGTTACCTTTAACCGATTTCATTTGGAATATATCAAAACAGGCACTTTAGTGGTATAGGTAAGTTCAGCTGATTTACTGGGTAGAAAAATAGTCTCAAAAAAACTCTTTTCCCTTTTAGTAAACATGATTAAAAGTTCAGGCTTAGATTTGGTAATGTATTGGGAGACTCTTTCCATTAGAGATAATTCCAGATTATTTTTGACAATGTTTAGTTTAATGTCTTTGTATTCTTCTCTTTTTAAAAGATCTTTATCCCGTTCAAATTTGTTTTTGTCCAAAATGATAGATGAGTAATGCAATACATCTAAACCACACTTTACAGAGCCAGAAAATTTAGAAACCTTATCTATTTCTTTCTTTAGGTTTTCAAAATCAGATAAATAGGTTATTTTTTTTATTTGTCTAGAACGATAATGACTTGGTATTACCAACACTGGAATTTTAGAATTATTTACAATGTAGGATGTATGAGTGCCCATTATTTTTCTTAATACACCTGCACCTTGCGTTGCTATACAAATAAAATCTATTTTGTTTTTTTCGGCATATCTTATAATTTCTTTCTCGATTGAGATAGCAGAGTCAATAACAAATTTAATATTGGTAAACTTATCTTTATCTCGTCCAATTGTTGAAAAAACAAACTTTTTAAGCTCAGCCGTAAGTCTTTCTATTTCTTCTTGTTTATACAATTTAAAAAAAACATCACTCCATACAGTTGGTTTCATAAAATGGACAGAGTGGTAAAATGTTGCTTCTATTTCATTTGATTGCTTTGCAAGCATTTGAGCAAATCTAATTGCTCCTTTTGAGTTTGCCGAGAAGTCGGTAGTTATTAGTAGTTTCATATTTTTATATTTAATTGATGTCGTTAATTGATTTTCCATTGATAGACCACTCGACAATATTTTTTATAGTTGTTGCTGCAATGCCTTCAAGAGCTTCATGGGTTAAGAACGCCTGATGACCCGTAATCAAAACATTCGGATGAGAACGCATTTTTTCGAAGAGTTCGTCTTCTATTTGAGTATTGGAATGGTCGTAAAAGAAGATAGGTTTTTCATATTCATATACATCTAGTCCGGCAGTAGAAACAATTCCTTGGTTAAGGGCATCAAGTAAATCTTGCGTATTTACTATTCCACCTCTTGCCGTATTGATAAATACAACTCCATTTTTCATTTGTGAAAAAGTAGTCTTGTTAAACATATATTTGGTATCCTTATTCAATGGACAGTTTACCGAAATGACATCAGAATTTTTACACAAAGTTTCTAATGAAGTATATTGTACTTTGCATTGTTCAATTAATTCATGATCCTGTTCTATGTCATAAGCTAGTATTTCACAACCAAAACCGTGCATTATTCTAACAAATGCAGAGCCAATTTTCCCAGTCCCAACAACGCCAATGGTTTTATTATGAAGGTCAAAACCCACCAGTTTGTCTAGTCGAAAATCGTTTTGCTTCATCAGTTTCTGAGCCAATATTATTTTTCGATTTAAAGCCATTAATAATGCCACCGAATGCTCGGCAATAGCATAAGGAGAATAAGCAGGTACGTTGGCAACTTTTATATTTAGCTGTTTTGCTTTTGCCAAGTCAACGTGATCATAACCAACTGAACGGAGGGCTATAAATTTTACTCCATTATTACCTAATACATCCAACACTTCTGCGTTGGCTTTGTCCGAAGTAAAAAGTACAACAGCCTCAAATCCTTGTGCAAGATGAGCTGTATTTTCATTCAAAGGCAGCTCTGTGAACATCAATTCGTGTTTGCCTTGGGCTAATTTCTCTATCACTGGTTTGTCAAAACCGTGTATGCTATAAACTAGTGTTTTCATTTTGTCTCAATCTACTGATTTGTTTATTTATCGTTTGCAAAAATGGTTTTTCCTTGCTTTTATGTTTAAATTCAGGTCGGTCGTTTGTCATTTTCACGATCTTCCTACCATTGGCTACAACAAGGTTGTAGGACATGTATATTCGGACTTGGGAAGGTGCGTATGTTTGATTCCTCCAAATCCTTCGATTACATCGACAAAATTTTCAAATCCTTTACTTTTCAAAATGGATGCAGCCATCATACTGCGATAGCCTCCTGCGCAATACAGTACGAAAGGAATTTCTTTGGGAAACTCGGCCAAATGACTGTATATCGTTTGCAACGGAATAGAAAGCGACCCCACTACATGTTCGGCATCGTACTCGCTTTTGCGTCGGACATCAATTAAAATGGGATTATAACTCATGATGTAGGATTCCAACTGTTTGGCGGGTAGCCGTTCCACATAATCCAATTCGTTCCCCGAGAGTATCCAACTGCGTATGCCGCCTTTCAAGTACCCAACAGCGTGGTCGTAACCAACGCGTGAAAGTCGAATGATCGTTTCCTTAACCTTATCTTCATTTTCGGCGACAATTAATATAGGTTGCCGAATGTTGTGAATCAACTCCCCTACCCATGTTCCAAAACTTCCCTCCAAACCGATATTGATGCTATTGGGAATAAACCCTTTGGCAAATTCGGACGCGGGTCGCGAATCGATTATCACCGCTTGAGTTTCATTATCGACCATTTCAAAGGTTTTGGCGTCGTAGGCTTTTTGTCCCTGATGCAACACGTGGTCTAGTGCGGTGTACCCTTGTATATTCATCAACACATTGTCGGGAAAGTAACGCGGTGGTGTTGTCAACCCTGTCAGCAACTGCATCACAAACTCGTCTTCCGTAAGGTCGGGATTTAACGCATAATTGGTAGCTTTTTGATTCCCCAACGTCGCTGTAGTTTCTTTACTCATTTTTTTACCGCAAGCACTACCCGCACCGTGGTTGGGATATACAATTAAATGATCCGCAAGAGGCATTATTTTCTCGTGAAGCGAATGGTATAGCATTCGGGCTAATTTTTCTGGGGTCAAATCAGCGATGACATGTTGCGCCAAGTCGGGTCGTCCGACGTCGCCAATAAACAACGTATCGCCTGTGATAATTCCGTGACTCTTACCGTTTTCATCGATAATGAGGTAGCACGTACTTTCAAGCGTATGTCCGGGGGTATGCATTACTTTTACAGTCACCCGTCCTACCGAAAAGACTTGTTCATCTTTGGCAATTATGGCTTCAAATCCAGGTTTGGCCGTGGGACCGTATACAATCGATGCGCCCGTTTTGGCGGCCAAATCGAGATGGCCGGAAACAAAATCAGCATGGAAATGCGTTTCAAAGACATACTTAATTTTTGCGTTGTCTTTTTCTGCTCGCTCGATATAGGGAACTACTTCACGTAAAGGATCGAAAATAGCTGCTTCTCCCTCACTTTCCAAGTAATACGCCGCATGGGCCAAACAACCGGTATAGATTTGCTCTAACTTCATAAGAAATGAATTTAGACCAAAGGTAGCCAAGACAACCGTGTCAAAAAATGATAAATATCAGTTGGTTAGGAAGGAAACCCAATTTCTTTGATTAAAATGTAAATTCCCATGCACAGAACGAAGTAACCAAAAATGGTTTTCATTTTCTCCCCCGAAATCACTTTGGACAGACGATTTCCAATGACTACCCCCAGCAGTGAACACCCTGTAAAGGTGAGCATAAACGAATAATTGATAGGTTGTTGGGTTACATCACCAAGAAATCCGATTAATGATTGCAAAGCCACAATGAATAAGGAAGTTCCAATGGCTTTTTTGATGGGCGTATTGGCCAGAAACAATAAGGCGGGTACAATGAGGAAGCCACCACCTGCGCCCACAAATCCAGCAACGAAACCAATGGCTAAACCCACCAAACTTATGGTGAGCGGAGTAGCGGACTGAAGGGTTTGGGCTTCTTTTACAGGACGAATCATTTTCCACGAGGCTATAATCATCACAATTGCAAAAACAGTCATAATGAGTAAGCGTTTGGACAACGAAAAATGATCCGTTAGTTGGATAATTTCTGGAATAGAGGGCACTATGATTTTTCGGGTTAAAAATACAGCTACCAAAGTCGGCAGTCCGAAAGCGAGTACTTTTTTAAAATCGACTAATCCGTCTTTGGCCTTTTGAAAACCACTGACTAAGGCTGAAATGCCTACCACAAATAAGGAATAGGCGGCTGCCAATACGGGTTGGACTCCCATAACATACACCAATATAGGTACGGATAAAATTGAACCGCCACTCCCGATGAGTCCGAGGGAGATTCCCACTAAAACGGCCAAACCGTATCCGATAAGTTGATGTATTTCCATACGCAAATTTGACCCTTTTTACCGAAGAGTAGCGTAACCTTTGTTACCTTATAGCAATTCTATAGTAGCCCGGTGTAAACGAATACTTCCTTTATTTTCAAGGGCTTTCAGAATGCGAGAGACGACTACTCGCGAGGTGTGTAAATCATACGCAATCTCTTGGTGTGTAGATTGAATATCTTTGGATTGGGCAATCTTGGCCTTTTCCCGAAGATAATTGACAATCCGTTCTTCCATATTCAAAAATGCCAAACTATCGATGGTAGAAAGCATTTCTTTCAGTCGACTGTTGTAACTGTTAAACACAAAATTGCGCCAGGATTTATATTTTCCTAACCATTCTTCCATATAGGCTACGGGAATCATCACCAATGCCCCGTCTGTTTCGGCTACCGCCCGAATTTCACTTTTAGAGGTGCCCAAACAGCACGCCATTGTCATGGCACAGGTATCGCCTTTTTCAATAAAATAGAGCAATAATTCTCCTTCATCAAAATCCTCGCGCAATATTTTGATAGCACCTTCCAATAAAAGTGGCATTTTTTGAATGGTATCTCCGAAGTCAATTAATATGTCACCCTCCTGGAAATTACGCATGACAGCTACATGCGCAATGTCATGCAACAGTTTTTCTTCAAAAATAGATCCGTAGTGTTGGGTTAGTAAATCAATCATTTTTTGAGGTTTTTTTCATACAAGGATACCCACTGTGCAGGGGTCATTTTTTGACAAAGTTCACCAATCAACGTATAGGGAATAGCATCCATTTTTTTGAATCGAATGCAACTCTTGCCCATATCGAGTTTGGTTTTGCTATGTTTCGGGTATTCGGACACAAACCAATGCAAAAGAGGTTCATCAGCATAAATGCCCATATGGTATAGACTGATGGCGTTTTTTTGAGAAGCCATAGCGAGAAAAGGCAAGGGTTGGTCTTTGGCACAATGATAGCCTGAGGGATAAATGTCAAAAGGGACCACATAGGATAGCATTCCATATTGGATGGTTTCTTGAAATCCTTCGGGTAGATTTTCGACGATGCATTGACGTAAGTGCTGCATCACCTCGAGTCGTTCGGGCGGCAGTTGTTGAAGGTACTCTTCTGGAGTAACACTAGTTGAGGTCATGTTTTCCTTTTGGTTGATGACAACAAATATAACCGTTATTTTTCTTAGTTTTACCTCACCAAAAAAAACCAACCATGGCGCATAAAAATCCGCTCCGCAAGGATAAAACTTGTTTGAATTGCAATTATGTGGTGGAGCAACGGTTTTGTCCCAACTGTGGACAGGAAAATACAGATACGCGAAAAACCTTCTACCATCTTTTTGTGCATTTTTTTGAGGATTTGACCCATTATGAAAATGCGTTTTGGAAAACGATACGGAATTTAATTCTCAAGCCTGCTGCGCTCACCAAAGAATATTTATCGGGAAAAAGGCTTTCGTACTTAGCCCCCGTTCGGTTGTATATTTTTATCAGTTTTGTAACCTTTTTCATGTTCAACATCCTTGCCAATAAGGAAGAGCAATTGATAAAAAACGAAACCAAAACAGGCATCCTTAAAGACACGGTAAAACTTCCCGAAGAAGTTTGGCTGGAGGAAATTGCCAAAGACAAAAGAGCCCCAAAAGCCGTAGTGGATAGTTTGAAACAGTTTATTCGGCAAAAAAAAGAAAAAGATATTCTTGAGGACGACTTCATGAATTTTGGGTACCATTCGCTGGCTGAAATGGATTCCGTTCGTCAGAAAGATCCCGATGCGATCAATGCTTTAGAATATTGGATTAATAAAAAATCCTTTGAGGTCAAAAAGCGCTACCCCGCCTCCATGTTGCCCGAGAAGTTTAAACAATCTGTGATTCAAAATATCCCTAAAGCGTTGTTTTTGTACATGCCTATTTTTGCGTTAGTATTATGGCTTTTTCACAATAAAAAACGCTGGTATTACTTTGACCATGGTATTTTTACGCTGCATTATTTTTCTTTTTTATTGCTTATCAACCTTATCGTTTTGTTGGTAGACAGTATTCTCTCGGGAATTTCTTCCCATTTTCTGGTTGAGGGCATCAGTGGTTTTTTTGCGCTCATCGCCTATCTGTGGATGTTTTATTACTTTTTTCCAGCGCATCACCGATTTTATGGAGAAAGTCGGTTGATCTCGTTTTTGAAAAGTATGGCTTTGCTGTTCATCAATATGATTTTGATTAGTTTCCTTCTTGTCTTTCTTTTTGTTTATTCCTTTGTTAATATCCATTAATTATGAAAAAAATAGTTGTTAGTGCCTGGATATTTGGTCTACTTGTTGCGTGTGGCGGATCGTCGAATGCGCCTCAGAAGCCAACGAGTTCTACTCCAGCCAATGTAACGCAATACATGAAGACCATTACCGAGTCGGAATTGAAAACGCATTTAACCATCGTAGCTTCCGATGCCATGGAAGGGAGAGAAACCGGTAGTGAGGGTCAGAAAAAAGCGGGATTGTATTTAATTGAACAGTACCGAAAAAATGGCATTCCTGCCCCCAAAAACTATAATGGGTATTACCAACCCGTACCGGCTGCTTATTTGAATGCCAAATACAATGAAAATTTAGGCGATTCTGAAAACATACTCGCTTTTATTGAAGGCAGCGAAAAGCCTGAGGAAATTGTAGTGCTCTCTGCCCATTACGATCATGTGGGCATTAAAAACGGAGAAGTTTACAATGGTGCCGATGACGACGGTTCAGGTACCGTAGCCTTGTTGGAAATTGCACAAGCGTTTCAAAAAGCCAAAAAAGAAGGGCACGGTCCCAAACGGTCCATTTTGTTCTTGCATGTTACTGGCGAAGAACACGGGTTGCATGGGTCGCGTTACTACACCGAAAATCCATTATTTCCGTTAAAAAACACGGTGGCCGATGTCAACATTGATATGATTGGTCGTCGCGATGCGCTTCATGCGGCAGACGGTCGCTATATTTATGTCATTGGTTCCGACTATTTGTCGAGTGATTTGCATGCCGTGTGTGAGCAAGTCAATACCCAATACACCAAATTAGAATTGGATTATAAATACAACGATCGTAAAGACCTGAACCGATTTTACTACCGTTCTGACCATTACAATTTTGCCAAGAACAACATTCCCTCGGTGTTTTTGTTTAGCGGTGTCCATGAAGATTATCACAAACCCACTGATGATGTCGAAAAAATTGAATTTGATTTATTGGCCAAACGCGCGCAGTATGCTTTTGCTATTGTATGGGAAATTGCCAATCGAACAGACCGGTTGAAAGTCGACAAAACAGAACCCGAAACTAAAAAATAACCAAAAGCCCAATCAAGGGCTTTTTTTGTGACTACCGAAATCCGTTTTGGTAGGCTTGCAATAACGAATCCGAAAAAAACAATCCCGTATACGAATCATAGGTTTGTCGATTGGACGTTTCCATGGCTTGAAAGGCATTGCGGTATGAGGTTAGCTGCTCGGGTGTTAAAAGCGCCCGGTATTCCAGTTCGTGCCGTACCAAAAGTTGCATAAATTTGTTGGTCGCCGCCACATCGCCTTGCGAAATCATCAGGATGTATTCCTTATACATCTCGTGGTACTGTTTGATAAACAATTCTTTAAATACCGGATTCTGTGCTTCGGTATAGTTCACGATGCCAAAGGTGAGTTTCCCTTTGGTTTGCCAAAACATAGTTTCGCCTTTCTCATCGGGTTGTGCTACAAAATATTGAATCACGGCCAATTTCAGTTTGAGCGTACGATCGATTTCATCAGGAAGTTTGGATTTCTCGGAATGGGTGGCCGTAGTTGTAGTTTTGGGCGACTTTTTTTTCTTGGTTTGCACCTGTGTCTGCCCCCACAAAGGCAGTAAAATAAGGAATGTATAGAGGAGATATTTCATGATTTCGTTTTCTCAAAAGTATAAAAAGAAACGAATATAAACTAAAAAAGCCCTGAAAAATCAGGGCTTTAGGGTGAATGAGGGGTCTCGAACCCCCGACCTTCGGAACCACAATCCGACGCTCTAACCAACTGAGCTACAATCACCGTGTTGGGTGCAATCAAGGCCTAACCTCTTTTGCGGTTGCAAATATAGCGTAAAGATTTTCTCTTACAAAGATTTTTTAAAGAAAATTATTCGCTTTTCAAGTGTATTTCTCCATTCCCAGCAGGCTTGTGATTAAGTGGCTTGAATCCAAGGAAGTTAGAAATCAACCCCGTCCATTCCTCATTGATTCCGCAATGGAAATAAGCTATTGTTACTTAAATTAAATCCTGTAGCGAATGCACTGCCACGTAGCGTTCTACGGTAAAACCCTCAGCATGTTCAACACCCACAATGCGCCCTAAATCTTGAGCGCGGTACCGCACACTGTCCAAAAAATTTTTGGTAGCAATAGGCGTCTCGGGTTCTTTGGAGTTGGGGTCATAAAATTGGGATCCATAGGCCAATATAGACGCCATTTTTTGGTCCATATAGCCTGTAATATCCACCACAACATCGGGTTCAATCGGCTTCCATTGGATATAATGATAAACCGCTTTGGGTCGCCAAGCAAGTTGTACACTGCCCTCCCACTCGGTGACTATTTTTCGCAATCCTGATAAAAAACAAGCATCAGAAACCAACTTACTTCCTTTGCCATGATCGATGTGTCGGTCGTCGATGGCGTTGCATATCACGATATCGGGTTGGTATTTGCGAAGCAGCTGAATAATTTTCATTTGATGGGCTTCATCGTTGGTAAAAAAACCATCGCGAAAGTCCAAGTTCTCGCGCACATGAATGCCTAATATTTCTGAAGCTTTGGCCGACTCTTGGTTGCGAATTTCCACAGAGCCTCGAGTGCCCAATTCCCCGCGCGTAAGGTCTACAATACCCACTTTTCGTCCCAGCGCCACCTCTTTGGCGAGGGTTCCACTACAGCCTAATTCCACATCATCGGGATGGGCGCCAAAAGCAAGAATATCTAATTTCATGAGTTGATTTTTTACAAAAATAACGAATAATTATAAGGCGCGTTTTACGGTCATCGATTTGTTTACGGTTTCCATAAATTCCTGGGCTGGAATACTGCCGTCATTGATCCCGCAGCCTACATAAATAGCGACAACATCCTTTTCCCATTGCATACATCGTAAATTGACGAATAAATCGGAATCGCCCTCATGATAGGTATTGAAGTTTTTATTCCATTCGCCCAAATATCCAGCGTAGAACGAGCGATGATAGCCTTCGAACTCCTGGATAAACGCAAGGGCCTCTTGTTTTGGAAAACCACATACGGCGGGTGTAGGATGCAAGGCCTCTACTACCGTCGTCCAATCGCTTTTCAACACCCCTTGAATATCTGTTTTCAAATGCACCAAGGCTCCTGCTTCAACGGTGTAAGGAGCAGAAACCCTAAGCGATTCTGTGAGCGGTTGCAATTGTGCTGCGATATAATCGGTAACCAACTTTTGTTCTTGGATTTCTTTTTCACCCCACACAACGTCGGCGCGATTCGGTCCAAGTTGTGTGCCCGCCAACGCAACGGTATGCAGGGAATCGCCTTCTTTTTTTACCAGCTGTTCGGGCGTTGCGCCTATCCATATTCCCGTTTCTGGATGATACCATAGGTACCGAAACGCGGTTGGGTATAAGTTCAATAGCCGTTGAAAAACAGCAAAGACATCGGTATGGGGAGCCACCACATTCTCTTTGCGTGAAAGGACTACTTTTTGAAAAGTTTGTTGTTGAATGGCTTGAAGGGCTTTTGAAACCAAATGCTCAAAATGAACTTTATCCTCGGATGAAAAGGAGGGCGAAGTTACCGGCCAAGAATATTCAGTAAGGGAAAACGCAGCGGCATACAAATCACAGTCCGAATCCCGAAGCATATATTTGTTTTTTCCATCAAATGACACCATACAAAACCCTGATTCTAAAGCATTAAAGCAACTACTTTCTGCTGTTCGTTGAAAGAGTCCCAATAGCTTTTGTGTATTGGGTTTTGCATAACACACAAAGGGTTTTTGGTGCAAGAGCTGTTCCGAAACTTTAGCCGCAATCCAATCCATTAGCGTTTGGGTAAAATCATATTGGTCAATTTACACAAGGAAACGAGTTTATCATTTTCATCGACGATACGAATTTCCCACAAATGGATGCTGGCGCCTTTGTGCACTATTTTGGCTGTTGCGGTTACCGTTCCTTCGCGTTTGGATTTCAAATGATTGGCCGAAATTTCAATACCGCGTACTTCCTGTTTTTCGGGATTTACAAACATTATTGAGGCGGCACTACCCACACTCTCCGCTAAGGCCACTGAAGCACCGCCGTGTAATAATCCCATAGGTTGGTGCACCCTTGAGTTGACAGGCATGGTGGCCACTAAAAAGTCCTCACCTGCATCAACATACGCAATATCAAGCGTTTCCATTAAGGTGTTTTTGCTCCATTCGTTGCACAATCGAAGCATTTTTTCTTTATCGAACTGCATTTTTTAAAATTTGCGTTAAAAGTAGCCCATTTCCTCAAAAACAACAATGGTATTAACATAGAATAAACGCAGAAAAAAAACGTTATCCGCTTAACGAATTTGAAAACAAATCAACCAAAAATCTTATTTTTACCAAAATTCTCAATCCATATTATGCGCAAACTACTTTTGCTCTTCGCCGTTTTTACGAGTCTTGTTCTGACTTCCTGTCGGGATGATTTCGAATTTGAACCCAGTACGGTACAACTGCGATTCAATCGGGATACGGTCTATTTAGATACGGTTTTTACCAACATTGGCTCGAGCACGTATCGCTTGAAAGTCTACAACGACTCCGACAAAGACATCTCGATTCCCACCATTCAGTTGGGCAAAGGAGCTACCTCCAATTACCGCATCATGGTCGATGGAATGACCGGAGAGGATGGCGACAACAGTGGGATTGGAGATGGAAAAATCTTCCGAAATGTAGAACTTTTGGCCAAAGACAGTATGTTTGTTTTTATCGAAGTTACTTCCGATGTTGCTGACGCTAATCCTAGTGATTTTTTGTACACCGATGCCATCGAATTTCGCCATGCCAACAGTGTCGTACAAAAGGTTGAATTGGTGACCCTAATCCAAGACGCTGTATTTATTTACCCTGAACGCGATAACCAAAATGTGTATGAAACGATTTCATTGGGACTCGATGAAAACGGACAACCCATCGAGTTTATTGGGAGTAATTTAAGTGAAAACGACCCTGTCAACGGGGATGAATTGCATTGGACAAATCAAAAACCCTATGTGGTCTATGGATATGCTATGGTGCCCAATGGGAAAAATTTGGTGGTGGATGCAGGCGCTCGGGTGCATTTTCATGCCAATTCGGGATTAATTGTAAGTCAAAATGCTTCGCTTCAAATTAACGGTGCAGCACCGCCAGGCAATGACCCCAGTAATTTGAGTAATGAAGTTGTTTTTGAAGGTGATCGCTTGGAGAATATATACAGTGATGTTCCCGGGCAGTGGGGCGCTATCATGATTTTGTCAAAATTGAATACCAATAGCATCAACCACCTAACCCTTAAAAATGCTACCGTAGGGTTGTTGATTCAAAAACGACTCCCGGTGGGCGAAGACGACAGTCAGCAACCGCGGGTTACCCTTTCGAATACCCAAATTTACAATTGCGCCAATGTGGGAATTTTAGCGCGAGATGCCGTGGTAAATGGCCATAATGTTGTCATCAACAATTGCGGTCAAGCTTCGCTGGCAGCCACTTTGGGCGGATCTTATACTTTTGACCATTCGACATTCAACAATAATTGGAACAGTTCACGACAAGTGGCTGTATTGGTAAGCAACTACCTAGAAACTTCCGACACCGTGTATTTGAGCGATTTGAATGCCGCCAATTTCACCAATTGCATCATCTACGGCAGCAATCAAAATATGTTGCGCTTGGACAAATACAACGCAGGTACTTCAGGCGGTCCTGATGCTACATTTGCCTACCAATTTACCCATACCTTAATTCGCCTGAATAACACCAACAACAATCCGTTGTATTTACCCACCAATACGACCAATTTCACCAATTGCTATCAAGCGACCAACAGCCAAACCTTCAATCCGCGTTTTAAAAATAATGCACAAAATAAACTGTGGCCTACCGAGGATTTATCGTCCACGATGCCCGCGATCACTTCTTCATTCACGCAGGATATTTTGGGCAAATCGCGTACCACGCAAACCTGTATTGGGGCGTATCAATTTATTCTCAATCCGTAACTACACACCTCCTTCGGGAGGTTTTTTTTTGTCAAAAACCTGTGAAAAACTATTTGACAGGCATTTGCTTCCCTTTGGTGTTTGCCGTACCTTTGCGAGACAACTTACAACAACACAACAATGATTCATTTTTTCGGCAACGAAACAGGAACTAATTACGCAGTTCAGTCCACTACTCCATTATCTGAAACGACTTTACAAAAATTAAACTGGCTATTTGGCGGTACCCACAAAATTGACCAACTCGAAATCGAAGGTCCCTTTATTGGTCCGCGGGCAACGATGGTTACCCCTTGGAGTACCAATGCGGTTGAAATCACCCAGAATATGGGTATTGAAGGGATTGTACGTATCGAAGAATTTCACAAAGTAATAACCGAAAACCCGCACTATGATCCGATGCTATTGCAACCGTATGCGCGTTTGGATCAATCGGTTTTTACCATTGCAGTGCAGCCCGAACCCATCTTAGAAATTGAAGATATTGCAGCGTATAATCAGCAAGAGGGATTGGCGCTAAGCGATGAAGAAGTAACCTATTTGAATCAATTATCGGAAAAATTAGGACGAAAGCTAACCGACTCCGAAGTGTTCGGCTTTTCACAAGTCAATTCAGAACACTGTCGTCATAAAATTTTCAACGGCACCTTTATCATTGATGGTGTCGAAAAAGAAACGTCCCTTTTCAAATTGATTAAAAAAACCTCGGCAGCCCATCCGAATACGATTGTTTCGGCCTACAAAGATAATGTCGCCTTCATCCAAGGTCCAGTGGTAAAACAGTTTGCGCCTCAACGGGCAGATGTGGCTGCTTTTTACACCAAAAAACCCTTTACCTCGGTACTTTCGCTCAAAGCGGAAACCCACAATTTCCCAACGACTGTTGAGCCTTTTAATGGCGCTGCAACAGGTTCTGGAGGGGAAATACGGGACCGCTTAGCGGGTGGTCAGGGGTCGCTCCCACTGGCTGGAACGGCAGTGTATATGACGGCGTATTCCCGACTTACAGCCGATCGCCCATGGGAAAAAGGCATGGAAGAACGAAAATGGTTGTACCAAACGCCGATGGATATTTTGATTAAAGCGTCCAATGGGGCTTCAGATTTTGGAAATAAATTTGGCCAACCCTTGATTACGGGGTCGGTGCTTACCTTTGAACATGAAGAAAAGGGTCGAAAATTAGGCTATGATAAAGTCATTATGCAAGCGGGAGGAATTGGGTATGGCAAAGCCGAACAGGCTCAAAAACACGAACCCCAATTGGGCGACCAAATTGTCATTCTTGGCGGTGATAATTACCGAATTGGAATGGGAGGTGCGGCGGTTTCATCGGCTGATACGGGTGCTTTTGGATCGGGCATCGAATTGAATGCCATCCAACGTTCAAATCCGGAAATGCAAAAACGGGCAGCCAATGCCATACGCGGTTTGGTAGAAAGCGATCACAATCCCATTGTTTCCATTCACGATCACGGGGCGGGAGGACACCTCAACTGTTTGTCCGAATTGGTCGAAGCTACTGGAGGTCGCATTGATTTGGACCAATTGCCGGTAGGCGACCCTACCCTTTCGGCTAAAGAAATTATCGGCAACGAATCGCAAGAACGCATGGGCTTGGTGATTGGTGTAAACGACCTTGATACCTTACAACGCATTGCTGAGCGGGAACGAGCGCCTCTTTTTCCCGTGGGAACCATTACCAACGATCATACGTTTACCATTGCAAGTGCCACTACAGGCGAAAAACCAATGGATTTGGCTTTGAGCGATATGTTTGGCAGCTCCCCCAAAACCCTGATGACCGATACCACAATTGCCCGTCACTATGATGCTATTACCTATTCGATTGACCATATTCACGACTATGTGCACCAAGTGTTGCGATTGGAAGCGGTGGCCTGCAAAGACTGGTTAACCAATAAAGTGGACCGTTGTGTAGGCGGACGGGTGGCCAAGCAACAATGTGCGGGTCCTTTGCAATTGCCGCTCAATAATGTGGGCGTTATGGCCTTAGATTTTGAAGGAAAAGAGGGAATTGCCACCAGCATTGGTCATGCCCCTATTGCTGCCTTAATCGATCCCAAAGCGGGAAGTCGTAATGCGATTGGCGAGGCGTTGTCGAATATTGTTTTTGCGCCTTTGGAAAACGGCTTAAAAAGCGTTTCCTTGTCGGCCAACTGGATGTGGCCCTGCAAAAACGAAGGGGAAGATGCGCGCTTGTATGAAGCCGTGGAGGCCTGTTCCGACTTTGCCATTGCCTTGGGAATCAATATTCCAACGGGGAAAGATTCCCTGTCCATGAAACAAAAATACCCCAATGGCGATGTATTGGCACCTGGCACCGTGATTATTTCGGCGGCAGGGCATTGTTCATACATTAAACAAGTGATTGAACCCGTAGCCAAGCGTCAGGCGGGATCATTATATTATATTCCGCTTTCGCAAGACCACTTCCATTTGGGTGGTAGTTCATTTGCTCAAATTCATGCTAAAATTGGATCCAAAACACCTACGATTCAGGATGCAGCGTATTTCAAAACTGCCTTTGAAACGATTCAACAATTGATCAAAGCAGGGGCTATTGCTGCAGGTCATGATGTAGGAAGTGGTGGACTCATTACAACCTTACTTGAAATGTGTTTTGCAGACGTCAATTTGGGTGCCACATTGAGTTTGAACGCCTTTGCAGAGCAAGATGTGGTGAAGATTTTATTCGCTGAAAATTGTGGCCTTGTACTTCAGGCGCAACAGGATGCGGTTTTTGAAGCGGCTTTTGCCAAAGAAGGGCTGACCATTTATCCTTTGGGGCAGGTTGTTTCTGGGGAGACCTTAACCCTTGACACGTTGACATTTGATATTCCAGCCCTGCGAAAAGTTTGGTTTGAAACCTCCTATTTGTTAGACCTAAAACAAACGCAAAACAACAAAGCGCAAGAGCGTTTTACCCATATTTTTGAACAACCCTTACATTACCAATTTCCAAGTCATTTCACAGGGAAATTACCGGTTGCTCCCGCCCAACGTCCCAAAGCAGCCATTATTCGTGAAAAAGGAAGTAATTCCGAGCGTGAAATGGCGCATGCAATGTATTTGGCTGGATTTGACGTAAAAGACATTCACATGACCGACTTGATTAGTGGCCGTGAAAATTTGGAAGACGTGCAATTTATCGGTGCAGTAGGTGGATTTTCAAATTCGGATGTATTGGGCAGTGCCAAAGGGTGGGCAGGAGCATTTTTGTACAATGAAAAAGCGAATACGGCGTTGAAAAACTTTTTTGCACGACCCGACACCCTATCGGTGGGGATTTGCAACGGATGTCAGTTGTTTATGGAATTGGAACTGATACATCCCGAGCATGCGGTTCATGGGAAAATGCACCACAACGACAGCCGCAAGCACGAGAGTATTTTTACCTCCGTGACCATTCAAGAAAATAACTCGGTGATGTTGTCAACCTTGGCGGGCAGTACCTTGGGCGTTTGGGTTTCGCATGGTGAAGGAAAATTCCACTTGCCCGAAGCAGAGCACCACTACCCTATTGTAGCCAAATATGCCTACGAGGGGTATCCTGCCAACCCGAACGGTTCGGATTATAACACCGCGATGTTGTGTGATAAAACGGGACGTCATTTGGTAATGATGCCACACATTGAACGTTCGATTTTCCCTTGGAATTGGGCGTATTATGGTACCCATGAAACCCATGAAGTAAGTCCATGGCTTGAGGCGTTTGTGAATGCACGCGTATGGATTGAAAAAAAACAAGGATAATATACCCAAGGGAGGCCCTATTGCATTGGTAGGCTTTCAATGATTAAAGTGCAACTAAAAACTATGTCTTATGTCTATGTTCCGTTATTGTATTGGCCTTTTTATGTTTTTCACCATGTTTGCTACAGCACAAGCGGTGAGAGAAATTGAAACAGAGGCTGGAAAATTATTTATCACAACAACCAATGAATATCCCATTTTTGGCACCTATCATTTTAAAGAAGCCGAACCCATTGTAGAATTGCAACGCGGAGGCACGGGTATGTATCAATTGCACGATTCGCCCAAACGCCCAATAGAATGGGGGTTGGAATGCTCGGATAGTGGCACGTTAAAATCGGTCAAAGGCTTTGACAACCTCAAATATTACTTATACTACCGTTTCACTGATACCGAACCCGATGGCAGCACACCCGTGTGGACCCGTGTGGAAATGACCGTTCACCTCAATGCCGGAAAGATTTTCATCAATGGCGAACGGATGAAACTGTTTACGGCCAAAGAGGAGAAGAAGAAGTAGTGATTAGTTCCGAAACTTCGGGGGTGAATAGTGATTGATGACTAGTGACTAGTGAATAGTGACTAGTGAATAGTGATTAGTCCCGAAACTTCGGGGGTGATTAGTGAGCCCCCTAACCCCCAAAGGGGGAGTGATTAGTGATTAGTGATTAGCCTCGAAACTTCGGGTGTGAATAGTGATTGGTGACTAGTGACTAGTGAATAGTGACTAGTGAATAGTGATTAGTCCCGAAACTTCGGGGGTGATTGGTGAGCCCCCTAACCCCCAAAGGGGGAGTGATTAGTGATTAGTGATTAGCCTCGAAACTTCGGGGGTGAATAGTGATTGGTGACTAGTGACTAGTGACTAGTGAATAGTGACTAGTGAATAGTGACTAGTGAATAGTGATTAGTCCCGAAACTTCGGGGGTGATTGGTGAGCCCCCTAACCCCCAAAGGGGGAGTGATTAGTGATTGGTGATTGGTGATTGGTGATTAGTGATTAGTGATTAGTGTAACTATTGTACCATGATTATTTAGTAGTGTACTATTTAAAAAAACGAATGGGAACAAATAAGAGTTGCGTTTTCAACAAAAGAAAAAGTGAGGCAAAATGGTAGTAAAAAAAAACGCATGTAAACAAGCTTACGGCACTTTAGCAACAATCCTTTGACACCTTCCCTATTCTCAGCTGCTGAACGAATGTTGCGAAGCATAAAATGTTTATTTTGTACAAGTTATTCCATCAATTATTCCGCTTCCCGCTCCTAAATATAAATAATGTGCGTTTGGATATTAAGTAGTCATTCCTTAAAAAGCCACTATTTTAAATTTCGATGGCTATGGTCTAATTAATATACGGTAAATTTATTATGTTTTTAAATTCATACCATGCGGAGAATGATGTAGCTATTAACAACACGGTTTTCTTTAGCGGACTTTGACTTTCATTTATGATTGATTTTAGCGCATACCAAT
>NZ_JAPZUB010000024.1 GCF_027533505.1 Flavobacterium sp.
CAATCTAAAGCTCCGATTTAACCAAATTAAAGAACTAATTATTTTTTGGTTACAATTATTGTTCAACTTTTTCACTAAAAATAAAACCACTATTTTAATCGAAATTTAAAATAGTGGCTTTTTAAGGAATGACTAATTATATATCCACCAACATTTTGAGCCAATGGATTTGTTTCCCAATTTAATATTCTAAAAACGTCTTTTCGAGAATATTTTTGATAAAGTATAAATCCATTTATAAAGTTTTTACGATTAAAATTCTTATCATAGACATATTTAGCATATTCAATGTTATCCAATAAAAAGTCTCTAAAATAAGGTTTGATTAAAGATTGACTAAATTCATCAGTTAGCTCAATTTTAGAGGTGTTTAAGATTACATTTTTTATTTTATGAATTAAACTAACAGGTTGTAACTTTTTATCCTTATTTTCTGTAACAAAGTCAAAATTCAAATTTCGAATAGCAGACTCAATCGTTTCAATTGTTGGTTTGTAATCATAATTATTGCTAATTATTTTTTGAACTTCGGCAACTGATATAGAACCATTTTGTATTAACAAATCTAGGATTAAGACTTCTTCAATACGTTTAGCATTATTTATATCAGTTGCAAAACACTCAAGTAATTTTACCTCTTTTTCCGTTAAGTTATGATTAAAATCTTTCTCAATTAGTTTCACAAAATTGAAATACGATTTGGCGTATTTTACATATAAAAAAGGATCTCTTGAACCGTGTTCTATAAAGTCCATCATCATTGGAAAGTGCCCGATTTTATTTTTTAAAAGAGTATAATCGTTGTCTAATTGTCTTTTTTCGTGCATTTTAGCTTGATCAATTGCTTCGAATATTCTTTTTTTAGTGATCTCCTCAAAATTAATTGTTGACGCTCCTGGAATTAAATTACTTCCACCTGACATAAGTTTGCGAAGTGTATCTTTATTGTATGAGGAGTCACCATAAAGGGCAATTGGAATTAAATAAGAGTTTGAATAATTGCCAATAAAATCAATAACGGTCAAATATTCTTTATCCTCAGCTTTTCGTAATCCCCGCCCTAATTGCTGAACAAAAACTATAGCAGATTGTGTAGGGCGTAACATAATTACTTGATTGATACTTGGAATATCTATACCTTCATTAAAAATATCTCTCGTAAAAATGTAATCAATTTTCTGGGATAAGTCACTTGTCTCTAATCGAGAAATAGCTTCATTTCTTATTTCTTCTGAATCATCTCCTGTTAAAGCAATGGACTTTAAACCACGATCATTGAATGCTTTTGCAAGTTCTTTACATTCATCAACTCGTGAACAAAAGACTAAACCACGAATAACACCAGAGTCGCATCCGTAAATTTTTGATTTTTCAATAATATGATCAACACGCTCATTTGAAGTTAAGAGTCTGAAATCAGCATTTTCCTTTAACAAATCTCCATTAACAGTTATATCTGTAACACCAAAGTAATGAAAGGGACTGAGCATGTCTTCATCCAAAGCTCTGTTAAGACGAATTTCATAAGCAATATTATAATCAAAAGATTTAAATATGTCAAAATTGTCACCTCTCTCAGGTGTAGCAGTCATGCCTAACAAAAAATTAGGATCAAAATGATTTAAAATTCTTTGGTATGTGTCAGCTCCAGCACGATGAGTTTCGTCAATTACTATATAATCAAAATGGTTAGAATCAAAATTGTCTAAATACGATTGTTTTGAAATAGTCTGAACAGTGGCAAATAAAAAGTCGGCTTCTTCTTTGTTATTTCCTGTGAACATTCCCATCTTTTTTGTACTTCCAAAGATTTTTTTAAAAGTCCGCATTGCAGCTTTCGCAATATTCTCCCTATGAACGATAAATAAAAATTTTCTAGGGTTCATTTCAAGAACATCAAAAGCCGAAAGAAAGGTTTTGCCTGTCCCAGTTGCAGATATTAAAATAGCTTTTTTTTTGCCTAAAGCACGAAGTCTTTTTAAGTTGCCAAGAGCCTCTTTTTGCATAGCGTTTGGAACAATTTTTATAGAATCAATATTTGCTTCTTCAAAATGTTTTTGTCGTTCTTTTCCACTGATGTAAATAGGTTCGTAATATTTAAGAAAGTTTAAATCTACAATTGTCGCGTCATTAAAATCTCTTGTGAACTCCTGAATTGTATCATGTATTATTTGACTTATAGGTGTTGCTGAAATTTTTAAATTCCATTCTTTATTGGTACAAAGAGCATTTGCAGTCAAATTACTACTACCTACAATTAAATTATAAATAGATCCCTTTTTAAATAAATAACCTTTGGAATGGAAATTACCGTGTGTGACAATACGTAAATCAATGTTTTTAAATTGCATTAATTGCCGAAGAGCTTCAGGTTGGGTAAAGTTTAAGTATTGAGAAACAAGTATTTTCCCTTTAACATCTTTACGCTCAAGTTCTAATAAGACGTTTTTAATAGAGGCAACTCCACTTGTAGTAACAAATGCAACGGAAAACCAAAACTCATCGTTTTTCTTTAGTTCATTTAATTCCCGTAAAAGAGAAGAAAGAACTTTTCTCCCTTGAATTTTATCATTCAATAGTAATTGGGGATGGTATTCGTTTACAGAATGAACACCACGGTCAACAAATCCTGTTTTTAGGCTTTCAAATAATATTTGGTGTAAATCCATTAACGGCTTGAACTTAATTTTTCAACAATAGGAATATCTGCGGCAGCCCAATCTAATTGAAAGAGCTCGTCTTTACTTAACCATTTAAAATCTACATGTTCATTCAAGATTAATTCAGTTGAATTACAATTGCAGATATAACTATGCATAATTATCCTAAAATCAGGGTAACTATGATCAACAGTCAAAAAGTGTTCTTTAATTTCTATAGTTAAGTTTAATTCTTCAGAAATTTCACGAATTAAAGCCAATTCAGAGGTTTCATTTTCTTCAACTTTTCCTCCTGGAAATTCATATTTATACGCTATATAATCAAACTTACTATCATTTCTTTGAAGGCAAAGAATTTTATTTTCATGGATGATGACTGCGGCTACAACTTCAACTGTTTTCATGACAAATGATAATTATTCAAAAGTAAGCAAAACCCGTTTACAAACAATTAGGTAAATTTTTAAAATAGTATTTTGATTAGCTTAACGGATTCAATAAATAGTTTTTCACCGCCACCCTCCAAACCTCTCTTTCCAAAAGATACAATTCTTTGGCGACGTCCCACCCTTGAATAAACTCTTCGTCATTTGGGGAGATGGCTTCACCGTCGAGAGCGCGGGTGAGGATGTCTATTAAGGTTATGGTGCTGCTGGAGTAGTAATGGGGATAATACTTTTCTACTATATCCCAGTGTGCGGCGCTGAGGCGTGTTGTCATTTGTCAAATACTTTTTATAAAAATATAAAAAATTCCCTCCGAAGGCAAACGGAGGGAGTAGGTGTTGTGGGAGGACCCCAAGCGGCGTGTACATGAATAGTGTAAAGGTCGAAGACGTGTGTTAGCAGGGCGTTGTGCCAGCGTTATTGAATTGTCAAAAAAAATCCCCGAAACCGAAGCTCCGGGGATTACACAACAACGAAAAAAAGACTACTTCACTATAAATTTTTGGGATTGTCCCGACTCTGTTTGTATAATATAAACCCCCGGTGCCAAGTCCTGTGTAGGTATCGTGAGCGCTTGGGGATAATACCCTACTTTTTGCCCCATTAAGGTATACACGGTACAGTCGGCAGCACGGTTACAGTACAATAACCCGTCTTGGGCTACTGGGTTGGGGAATACCGCAAAAGGCATTACCGTCGTGTCCCACTCTGGGCGCCCAAGGCCGTTGGTGTCGATTTCAAAAACCGTAAGCGTTCCACTAATTTCATTGGCTACCAAAATATAAGGCTTGCCCGTTGTAGTGTTTTCAGGCTGAATATACGTAATGCCCTCTGGACCGTGATCTCCTGCATAAGCCGAAGTGCTGCGGCTGTTTTTGTAATCGGTCAACACGGGTTGCGCGGGATCGGTAATGTTGTACACCATCACCCCTCCGATACGCTCCAACGATACAAACGCAAAGGTTTCTGCCCCTAAGGTCGCTATTGTTACGCCTTCGGGTTCAGGGCCTTTCGCACGACTGCGTCCTTTTGGGGTATTGTTTTCGTGATCGGCATTAAAAAGCGTAGGGAGATTGGCCGCTGTAAATCGTTCAAATTGATCGCCACTGTCATACACCAACGTTTGTGTATCGGCATTGAAAATAGAGAATGAACGCGACCCAACACAGTACAATTGCTCCAATTCGGCATCGGCATCGGTGTTGCCGTTCAAATTGGTAATTCGGAAACGACCTAAATTACTGTTTTGTTTTAACACAGTAGCATTCGGAAACGCTGTAGCATCCAAAGCGGCGGCACCCACCGTTGTTCGTTCATTCAAGGCATTGTATTCGCGCTCATCACCTTCGTTGGCCGTAACCAAATAGGATACGCCGTTTACCGAATAATGGGCCATGGCATCGGGAATGTAATACGCTTGCAAAGGCCAGTTGGCAATCAAAATTTGCCCATTGTTGTCTGATACGTCAAATCCATTCCCTGGTAATGCAATGTTTTTTGTTCCCAAAGGCCATAACGAAGTGATGCTTGGTGTCGTTAGATTGATTTCGGCAATGGCATTGTTTTCTTGTAGGGTTACCCAAGCCTTTGTTCCGTCGGGATGAACTGCTAAATATTCGGGCTCTAAATCTTGTGCTAAGGTGCTTGTCGCTTTTCCTTTGCGAACGCCAGCACTAAGTAAAGCCGCCTCTTGCGCGTTGAAAGCGGTAAAATCTAAGGTAGTAACTTGCGCCTGCGTGGCCTGTGCAATACCTCCGCTAATATCGATGATGCTCACACTTCCCAAGGGATCGATAGTATAATCGCTATCGGGTTGTCCTTCATTGGCAGTGAGAATTTTTGTACCATCGGGCGTAAATGTAATCATATCGGGTAAAGCCCCTACCGTAAATTGATTTTGAAAAACCCCTTGCGTGTCAAATACAACCACCGATCCATTTAGTGCTTCATTAGCGTTGGGACAGGCTACGGCTACCAATCCGTTTTTGACGGCAACGCTCGTTACCCCACCATATGTATTCAAGTCCAAAGTTTGTATTACCGCCAATTGCGTAGGATTGCTAAAGTCAATAATGTCCAACTCGCCACTAACGGCACTGGTGGTAAACAAACGTTGCGTTGTAGGATCGTGAACTACAATTTCGCAGGTACGGTTGTTGGCCGAGCCTGAAGGGTCAAAACTGCCGATATAGTTGAGTTCTATTTCTTGCGAAAGACTTGGTGTAGGCGTATCATTGTCAATGATGTAAAGCGTTACCCATGCATTGGCCCCCAAAGTTACCCCCTGCGGATTTTCTAAACGAATTACCACATACTCGGCTTGCTGTTCAGCTAATGTATCGTCAATGATGGGAACCGTAATCGCAATCGTAGTAGGTGAAGTAGCGGAAAGCGTTATGGTTTGCGTTGCTGAAGTAAAGTCATTGGCATCGGCTGTGCTAAAGGGGACTGTTTTCACGACCCAATCCACTGCCGCTGCTGCCGGGTTGGTCACCGTTAAATTAAGGGTAACACTTCCCGCATTTTCATTGACCGTTACCAAAGAATTGGCAAAACTAATTGTAGGCTGTCCTGTGGTAAAAGTGATGCTTTGCAACGAAGCGAGGGCATTATTGGCTCCATCTTCAATAGTATTGGGCAGTAGTGCCAAGTAGTACGTTTGATTGACGGTTAAAGGCAAAAGTGGACTTACCGTAATTACAGTACCGTTGATGGTAGCGTCAAATGGAACGGCTGTCCCTGTGGCTGAAGTAAGACGTAATTCGATAAGCGCATCTACCGAGGTATTGTCTAGGGGATTATCATTAAGCAAACGAATGGGTTCGTTGAAGGTTAGGGTAGGTTGCGAAGTAAGCGCTACGTTTGTGGCATTGTTTTGCGGTGCAAAAGTAACCGTTGGCGGAAGGATGTCGGCACCTGAAAAGGGCGTTCCTTGTAGGGTGACATTATCAAAACGATTGTTTCCAACGGTGCCGCCACTGCCTTGTGCAAATTCAACTTTCAGTTTGAAATTTGGATTATTGGCAACTCCGGGAACCGATGAAAAATCAAGTGTGGCTAGAGCGGGGTCTCCATTGTTTGGGATGATGTTACTAAAAAAAGTATAGGTATTCCCATCGGTGGAGTAGGACCAGATTTGTGTTCCCGCTCCCGATCCAGATCGCCGTGTCGCCATTCGTATTACAATTGCTTCGTACCCTGTAGTAGGCAGGCTAAACACCAAAGCGCCACCGATGGGGTCATTGAAGCGCAAATGTGTTCCTGAGGGATCGCCATTTTGTGCGTTTAGATTTTGTACGTTGAAATTTTGTCCCGTTCCTCCTGGGACATCTATCGTACTGATTCCTCCAGGAAGGGCAATCAAGGTTGCTCCTCCCAAAGTTTGTGTTGGCGTTGTTAAAGCAGCCAATGAACTATTGTCGTTAAAGTTCCAATAGTGTACCAGTGTTTGTCCCCAAGCCTTGGGAGTGACATGCAAGAAGATGCCTAATACTAGTAAGGGTAGAAAGTCGTTTTTTCTCATGAGGTTTCGTGTTAGATGCCACAAAAGTCATGCGTTTGTTTTAGGTGAAAATGAAGCGAATGCTATAACTAGATTATGAATTCTATCTATTCTGTTAACTAGTGTTAAGAAATACTTTAAAAATGGGATTGCAGAACATTTTTTTGCAACAGTTTCTTTACGATAGCTTTACAAAAAAAATCCCCCACATCACTGCAGGGGAATTTTTTGAGTTTTCAGTCTCAGTTTCAGTCTTTCACGACTTGGGTTTTAGGGTAGTTAATTGAAAAAGTAGTTGAATGATTTTTTTGTACGGATAAAATACGTACATTTGTAAAAGCTAATTCAAGCTAACGTTTTTTATTAGAATTGTTTTTAGTACATTATTTGTATTAGTAAGAAATTAAAAAAAACACGTATTTATTGAAGTAATCAAACTATTAAAACGATGTTTAATTTAGAAAAAGTTTACATTTTTGATAATGATAAAAATGAAGAAATATTTTATTGGAGATTATAGGAAGATCGTAACGATCGAAGAAAAATTAGGGTCAAAAAAAGACAAGTTTATAGTCAGATTGACATTTATTATTATTTAAAGTTTTTAAGTGTTCGGAAAGAACCTATTTATTAAGGAGATTTATTATGGCAACATTAGTTAATGACAGAATCGATGTTCGAATTAGCAAAGAACAAAAGGAGCTTGTAAAGTATGCGTCTGAGTTGCGAGGTTTTAAGAGTTTGTCCGAATTTGTTGTCTTTTGTATTAATAAAGAGTCAAGTGATATTATTAGAAATAATAATATTATTTTAAAAACAATTGAGGATAAGAAGCTGTTTTTAGATGCGATACTTAATCCGCCAAAACCAAATGCTAAGCTTAAGAAAGCTCAAATGAATTATCATAATTTTTATTTGAGTGATGAAAATGACAATACAACTGTTAAGTAAAAGCCATCAAAAGAGTGGTTTTGATTGTGGGAAACCACTATTAGATAATTATATTAGAACGCAAGCAAGTCAAGATGTAAAAAGAGATTTGTCAGCTTGTTATGTATTAACAGAAGATGAAAATAATGAAGTTTTGGGGTATTATACCTTATCTAGTAATTCAATTGAAAGGACTTCATTTCCTGCTAAAATGACAGCAAGACTTCCGCCTTCTTATGGTGATTTACCAACTATATTATTAGGTAGATTAGCATTAGATAAAAAAATACATGGAAAAAGACTAGGTGAGTATTTACTTATTCATGCATTGAATAGATGTGTAGAAGTTTCACAAACTATTGGAGCCTTGGCTGTTGTTGTTGATCCAATTGATGAAGAAGCTGAAGAGTTTTATTCGAGTTATGGTTTTATCTTATTACCAGGGTCAAAAAAGATGTTCATGGCTATTAAAACTATTGAGGAGTCAATTCCTGTTATAGGACAATAATGATAAGGAGTCTTTTTTAACACTCCTTATTTTTTTATTAAAACCCCACTCTCAAAAAATCCTTTTTTAATCTTTGAAATATTATTTGGTTTAAATACCAAAATTGTCGGTATTTAATATGTCAACTGTTGGAAGATAAGCAGCTGCCCAAATTAATTGGTTAAGGTTATTAATGAAGTATCCATTTATGTAATCGTATTATATAATTAATAATTCGGATAAAAACGCTTTACAAAATCCCAGTCTATAATGTAAACTAACATGGTGAACATTTTTTTCGTTTCAGTCATAAAAAAATCCCCCACATCACTGCAGGGGATTTTTTAAGTTTCAGGTTTATTCCGCTTCGCTCCATCAGTCGGCTAAAGCCTCGTGTCAGGGTTAAGGTTTCAGTTTCAGCCCCGAAGGGTCGGGACAGTCACTATTCCCCCGCAGGGGGTTAGGGGGCTTACCAGTCACTAGTCACTAGCCTGCCTGCCGGCATAGGCAGGTCACTAATCACTGTTCACTAGTCACTAATCACTATTCACTAATCACTAATCACTATTCACTAATCACTAGTCACTACTACCAAATCTTCACGCGCTTTTCAGGCGCCAAGTAGAGTGCATCGCCGGGTTTTACGTTGAACGCTTCGTAAAATTCAGGGATGTTGCGAACGACCCCATTGATACGAAACTTGGCTGGGGAATGCGGGTCGGCGGCAATTTGCGTGCGCAAGGCTTCGGGACGGGATTTGTCAAGCCACACTTGGCCCCAACCCAAAAACACCCGTTGAATGCCCGTAAAGCCATCCAAAACAGGGGCTTCTTGGCCGTTCAAACTCATCTTGTACGCTTTCAAGGCAATGCTCAATCCGCCTAAATCGCCAATATTTTCACCCAACGTATATTCTCCGTTTACAAATAAATTGGGTAAGGCCTCAAAACTATTGTATTGTGCCACCAAAGCACTTGTTTTTTTCTTGAATGCAGCTAAGTCGGCAGCCGTCCACCAGTTGCGTAATTTTCCATCGCCATCAAAAGTGCTGCCTTGATCGTCAAAACCGTGTCCGATTTCGTGTCCAATTACCGCACCAATGCCGCCATAATTTACGGCATCATCGGCATTCATATCAAAGAAGGGCGGTTGTAAAATTGCCGCTGGGAATACAATTTCATTCACAGACGGATTGTAATAGGCATTCACGGTTTGTGGCGTCATGCCCCACTCGCTTCGGTCTACGGGTTTGCCTAATTTGGCTAAATTCCGGTTGTATTCGTATTCGGCACAACGCTGTAAGTTGCCGTATAAATCGTTTTTGGCAATGGTCAACGAGGAATAATCGCGCCATTTGTCGGGGTAGCCTATTTTAATCACAAATTTATCGACCTTTTTCAAGGCTTCTTTTTTGGTGGCTTCGCTCATCCAATCCAATTTTTTGATGCTTTCGGCATAGGCTTTCAACAGGTTTTTCACCATGACCGTCATGCGTTCTTTGGCCTCGGGCGAGAAGTGTTTTTCGACATATAATTTGCCAATCATTTCGCCCAAACCACCACTTACGGTTTGTACCGCGCGCTTCCAGTCGTCGCGTTGTTTTTCGGTTCCACTCAACACTTTTCCAAAAAATTCAAAATTTTGCTGGTCCAAGGCTGTCGTTAACGAAGTGGATGCACCGCTCAACACCGACCATTTCAAATAGGTTTTCCAGGTGGCGATAGGGGTTGCAGTATACAATTGAGCCAGTTTTTTCATGTATTCGGGTTGGGCAATGATAATCGATTGCTCTTTCCCCATACCCGCTTTGTTGAGGTAGGTTTTGAAATCAAATCCGGGCATTAATCCGGCTAAATCGGCTACCTTAAACGGATTGTTGAGTTTTTGGGTATCGCGGTTTTCTTCTTTGGTAATGTGAATTTTTGCAATTTCAGTTTCCAAAGCGACAATAGTGGCTGCATCGGCTTGGGCATTGGTGAACTGCGCCAAGCTGAGCATTTTCTGAACATGTTCGGTATAGGCTTTGCGAATTTGCGTCATTTCAGGTGCCGGCGAAAGGTAGTAATCGCGGTCGGGTAAACTCAATCCGCCCTGCCAAGTCATGATGACGTTTTTGTTGGGGTCAACAAAGTCCGTACTCACAAACACGCCAAATGGGGCCGAGATACCTTGACGGTTGGCTTCGCCCAAATACGCCGCCAATGCCGCATGGTCTTGGAGCGCATCGATTTTCTTCCATTCGGGTTGTATCGGACGCAATCCTTTGGCGTCACGCCCTTTACGGTCCATGTAAGACGCATAAAAATCACCGATTTTCTGTTCTTCCGAACCTTGTGAACTGTTGCTTTTGGCCGCGGCTTGAATGATTTCTTTAACGTCTTTTTCCGATTTGTCCAAGAGTATATCGAAAGCGCCATACGATGATTTATCGGCAGGAATCTTGGTTTTTCGGCTCCAATTTCCGTTGACATACGCATCAAAATTGTCCCCAGGTTTTACCAACGTATCCATATTGGCTTTGGTTATACCCGAGTGTAAAGGTTCGCTTTTTTGGCAAGCAGTAACTAAAGCTGCCAATGCTAAAACAGGGATTGTGATTTTTTTCATATTAAAGTTATTTTAGTCGGATTGATTGAATAAGTAGGTTTTTGTGGTAAAATGTTACAGAAAGCTGCTGAGCTTCTAACAGGCTGAGTTGCTGAGTGACCTGTAAAGTAAACAAACGGTTTGCAACTACCCGATAGTGGCAAAAATGCGAGCAGCATAGGCTCGTAAAGGTAGAGATTACACACGAAACCCAAAGGTGAAGCTACGAAAAACAAGCTATTTCAGGGCGGTGCTGTTCATGGCTGCCCATTATTCTACCGTAGTTATTTCTTCAGCTTTTTTATTCCAAAGTGTTATTCTTTGTTGTGTACTCGAGGTGATAATTTTGTTACCCATTTTATTCCAAGAAACTCCCCATAAATAGTCTTTTGAGTTTCCCACTGAAATGAGGTTTCCTTTTTTGTCCCAAATTCTCAAAACATCACTTGCTGACGCTAATCGACTTCCGTCTGGATTCCATGATAAGTTTCTGTATTCACCTATACTAATATCAATTGTTTTTAGAAGTTCACCTTGTTCATTCCAATATTGAAGTAATGATTTGTCTTTCTCATCTCCATAGTCGCCAGTTACAAAGAATTCTCCTGATTTGTGCCAGGCGATGCTTAACAACAACACTTCTTCAGGTCTGTGTTTTATGGACTTTATTAGGTTTCCTTCATTATCAAAAAAACGAATTTGATCAGTAACTGTAGTAAGCATGTTTTTTTTTGGATGCCAAGCGACGGCAGTAATTCCTTTGGTTGAGTTGCTTTGATTTACAAACTTTCTAATCAACTCACCTTTTATGTCATAGATTAATATTTGCCCATCATTGTCTGCAACAGCTAAATATTCACCGGTAAAATTCCAATCAATTCCTCTTGCTCCGTCAGGAGAAATTCCGGTTAATTCGATTTTTTCGTTTGAATCCAAATTAAGTATAAACGATTTTTCACTTGATACTTGTGTTACAACGCCAATTATATTTTTTGTAGGATGCCACTTCACACGAGTAATAGTATTTTTAACTGGAAATGTTTTATGTAGTTGTAAATCTGAATTGTATATGAGTAAAGAATCTATGTTTCCTCCAATTGCGATAAATTTTCCATTTGGACTCCACTCTGTTGTCCAAAGAATCTCTTTTTTATTTTGAGCAATTATCGGATTACAGCAAACAATAATCAGGAAATATAGAACGGTCAATAGTTTTATTCGATTGTTCATTATGCTAAAGTTTTTCTTGGGTTGTCTCTAACTAACTGCTGAGAAGCTGAGTCGCTAAGCTACTGAGCTCTGTAAACTGTATACTGAACACTGCATACTGAACACTGCATACTGAACACTGAACACTGCAAACTGAACACTGAACACTGCTCACTGAACACTGCTCACTGCCACTACCCCCGTGTCGACTCCCGTTCAATAATTTGGGTTTCGAGACGTACCGTTTTGGGTTCCCGGACTCTGTTTTCTTTACGAGCGTTGATTTCTTCGAGCAAAACGTTGAAAGCGGCAACTCCCATTTCGTAACTGGGTTGTTCTACTGTACTCAGGGAAGGGGTGATCACTTGCGACATGAACCAGTTGCTAAAGCCGATGACTTTGACTTGCTGCGGAACGGGGATTTTATGTTCGTTGAAATAGGCCAAAACACCTACAGCAACCAAGTCGGTAATGCAAAAAATGCCGTCAACATCAGGATGTTCTTCGAGAATTTGTGCGGCAAAGGCTTTTCCTTCTTCAAACGACACCCGACTGCAGGTGTATACCAAGGACGGGTCGTAGGCAATGTCGTGTTTTTCGAGTCCTTTTTTATACCCTAAAAAGCGATCGATAGCGTTTTGGGGATTCACGGGGCCGCGAATGTGGGCAATTTTTTTACAACCTTTACTGATCAAATGTGCCGTGGCGTCACTCGCGGCTTTTTGGTCGTCAATGATGACTTTGGAACTGTTGAGGAGTTTGGAAATTTTATCAAATTGCACAAAAGGGACGTTGCGGCGGAGGAGTTCTTTGAGGTGTTCGTCGTCGTTGGATTCGTTGGAAAGCGACATAACAATACCGTCCACGCGTTTGTTCAACAGCAGTTCCACCTGACTTTTTTCCATCACCACCGATTCATTCGATTGTTGGATGATCACCAAATACCCGTGTTTTTCTGCTTCGGCGACGATACCGTCAATAACACTGGAAAAGAAATGATGCACCAGTTCGGGGATAATGACGCCTATGGTACGGGATTCTTGCATGCGTAAATTGACCGCAAACGAATTGGGCTTGTATTGAAGCGTATCCGCAAGTTCGTGAACCGCTTTTCGGGTTTTGTCACTCACATCGGGGTAGTTTTTTAACGCCTTGGAAACCGTAGTAATAGAGATGCCTAGGGTTTCGGCTATTTGTTTTAACGTCGCTTCTTTCATTGAAACAAATATGGTGAAAAAAATCCATTTCCAAAATCGAAAACGTTTTCGGTATTTTCGAAAACGTTTTCGATTTTTATTTCCTAAAATTTTGGGAATCAAAAAACTAATTTCGGAAAGCTAATCAACAAAAATTATTAATCTATTAAAAACCAAAAAATGAAAAAAACTACGAATCTTTTGCAGAAAATGCTGTGTTTTACGATGCTTTTGCTCGTGAGTCAAGCTTTTGCACAAAGTGGTGTTTTGTCGGGAACGGTTACCGATACCAAGGGAAATGCCTTGATTGGAGCTAATGTATCGGCAGGGTCCAAATCGGCCACCACCAACGAAAACGGGTCGTATACCTTAAGCGGACTCGCCGAAGGGAAGACTACCGTTACCGTTACTTTTATCGGGTACAAAACCGTGGTGCAAGAAGTGAGCATCAAAGGCGCTACCACCGCCAATCTTCAAATGGAGGATGAATCCAAAAGTTTGGATGAGGTCGTTGTTACAGGGGTTGTGCGTCAACGTGCCAAATTGCAGTCGAGTGTTTCTGTGAGTTCGGTCAACACGGCGCAAATCGAGCAAGCTGCTCCGCGTTCAACCGCTGAAATCTTCCGTTCAATTGCGGGGATCAAAGCCGAGCCAACGGGAGGTGAAGGAAATGCCAACATTACGGTGCGCGGTATTCCAATCGCTTCAGGAGGGGCCAAGTTCTTGCAATTGCACGAAGATGGGTTGCCGGTAATGCAGTTTGGTGACGTAGCTTTTGGAAACGCCGATATTTTTGTGCGTAACGACCAAACGTTGGCCCGCGTGGAAGCCATCCGTGGGGGTTCGGCGTCAACCTTAGCCAGTAACTCACCTGCGGGGATCATCAACTTTATTTCAAAAGATGGTAAAAAAGAAGGCGGAACCTTGATGCAACAAGTAGGGGTGGATTTCGGTCAAACGCGTACCGATTTTGAATACGGTTCACCACTTTCGGAGTCGTTGCGTTTTCATGTAGGTGGTTTCTACCGTCAAGGTGAAGGGCCAAGAAATGCTGGGTATACCGCCAATTTAGGAGGGCAATTCAAAGCCAATTTGACCAAAGAATTCAAAAATGGCTATGTACGTTTGTATGTAAAATATTTGAATGATAAGTCGATCGGGTACTTGCCGATGCCAGTTAAGGTTTCGGGTACCAATGCCAATCCGAACTGGAGTTCGGTAAATGGATTTGACATTTTACAAGATACACCACACAGCGCTTTGTTTTTAGATAATTTAACAATCGGTGCCGATGGCGAACGTCGTCGTAGTAATATTGGCGATGGAATGCACCCTATCAATACTTCTTTTGGCGCTGAAATGTCCTTTGACTTAGGCGACGATTGGAAAGTAGAAAACCGTTTCCGTCAAAACTACATTAAAGGGCGTTTCGTGTCGTTATTCCCTGCCGAAGTTACCACAGGGGGCGCTTTAGCTACTGCTTTTGGAGTGTCGAATTTGACGTATGCCAACGGTCCTTTGGCTGGAACCAACTTTGGAAACAACAGTTTGGCGATGCGTATTCACACATTTGATACTGAAATCAACAACTTCAACAATTTTACCAACGATTTGAAATTGTCTAAAAAATTCGGTGATGTTGATTTGACGTTAGGGTATTACCGTGCGTTCCAAAACATCGGGATGTCGTGGTTATGGAATTCGTATTTGATGGAAGTAAAAGGCGATAATGCTGCATTGTTGAATGCCGGAACCGCTATAAGCAATGGATTGTATGCCTATGGTGTGCCTTTTTGGGGCAACTGTTGTACCCGAAACTACGACGCAAATTACGATATCACAGCACCTTATGCGGCTGCGCAGTGGAAAGCTAATGAGAAGTTAACAGTAGATGCAAGTGTGCGTTTTGATTCAGGAAAAGCGCGTGGAACGTATGCGGGCGCTACCCAAGCGGTCAATTTGGATGTAAACAATAACGGGGTGATTGACGGACCTGAAGCAAGTGTTTCGGTGGTCGACAATGCCAACCGTAAACCCATCAACTACGACTATGATTACACTTCGTATTCGTTAGGTTTGAACTATTTGTTGAATGAAAATCAATCCGTATTCGGACGTTACAGCCGAGGTGGTAGAGCCAATGCCGACCGTTTGTTGTTTGGTCCTAATGTGTTAAACTCTGGAGCAGCTGTAGGTGGATTGAGTGCCGATATGGTGGATCAAGCCGAAATTGGATACAAACGTCGCGGAACTAACCATACGTTTTATGCTACCGCTTTCTACTCTAAAGTTTCAGAGCAAAACTGGGATTTCGGTGGTGGCGCTGGTGGTATTCGTCAGATTCAACGCGAATACAACGCTATGGGTCTTGAGTTGGAAGGAAGCTACCGTATGAAAGATTTCAACATCATGGGTAATGTTACCTATACCAAAGCAGAAATTGCATCCGATGCGTTAAATCCTGCAGTAGAAGGCAACCGTCCTCGTCGTCAAGCGGATTTCATTTACAACATCGTACCTTCCTACAAATTTGGCGGTAAACGTCAGCACTTGGTAGGATTCTCTGTGATTGGAACAACCAAAGCCTATGCACAAGACGACAATCAATTGGTCATGCCAGGGTATGCCTATGTAAATCCATTCTTGAGCTTTGAATTGACACAAGGACTTTCGGCAACAGTAAATATCAATAACGTTTTTGACACTATCGGAATTACCGAAGTAGAAGAAGGAAGCATTATTGAAAACCAAGATAATATTGTTCGCGCACGCGCTATCAACGGTCGTACTACATCGTTGACCTTAGCGTACCGATTCTAAGATTCTATTCATGTTTATTTTTGTTAGCAATTCCTGCGTCACGAGCTGGCGTAGGAATTGTTTTTACGTAAATTAGTCCAAAAACACGTGTATGAACTATCGTATTCTTTTCGTATGTCTTAGCTTGTTGTTGAGCGGTTATGTAGGGGCACAAACGCCTGAAAAGACAACTCCAACGCAGCCTGCTCAAGAGCAAGTAATTCGTATTTACGGCAGTGCCGATTGTCATTATTGTATTGATGCCAAGGTGTATTTGGACCAACGTAAAATTCCTTACCTCTTTTTTGATATTGACCGTGACCCCGAGGCGTTACGTGAAATGTTGGCCAAGTTAAAACAAGCCGGGATGCCAACGTATGGGATAGCTATTCCCGTGGTTGAGAAAAAAGGGGAGCTGTTTATGAATAATATTCCATTTGAAGATTTTTTAAAAAAATTGGATTAATCCATGAGGCAGAAACCCACCTTACGTTTTTGGCAAATTCTCCACATGAATGTGGGTTTTTTCGGCATTCAGTACAGTTTTGGCTTACAGCAAAGTGCGGTGAACCCTATTTACGATTTTTTGGGCGCCAGTCCCGATGAAATTCCCTTACTCAATCTGGCGGGACCCGTAACAGGATTAGTGGTACAACCCATTATTGGGGCGTTAAGTGACAAAACGTGGCATCCGCGCTGGGGTCGAAGAAAACCTTACTTTTTGATCGGTGCTTTGTTGTGTAGTTTGGCTTTAATTGCTTTTCCTTTCAGTAGTTCGTTATGGATGGCGGCGGGCTTACTTTGGATTTTGGATGCGGGCAACAATATGGCTATGGAGCCTTACCGTGCGTTTGTGGCCGACAAGTTAAATGACGAACAGCGTCCTTTGGGGTTCCAAATGCAGAGTTTTTTCACAGGATTTGGACAAACCTTAGCCAATCTTTCCCTTTTCATATTTCCATTAATAATTGTGGGTAAAACGGGTTCGCTTCCAACTTGGGTTTTTGCCTCATTCTTTTTGGGCGCTATTTGTTCGATAGGTTCCATTTGGTGGAGCATGCGAACCACCCCCGAAATACCGCCTTCCCCCGAAGAATTGGCGCAAATGAAAGCTTCGACAGGCGGAATTCTCGAACCCATTAAAGAAATTGCATCGGCCATTCGGGTAATGCCTAAAATCATGTGGCAGTTGGCACTGGTTTACCTCTTTCAATGGTATGCCTTGTTTTGCTATTGGCAAAATTCTTCCAAAAGTATTGCCCTTTCGCTCTGGAATGCAACGCCACAAAGCAACCCTGAGGCCTATGAACAGGCGGTACGTTGGACAGGTTTGGTCAACGGCTGGTACAATGTGGTGACCTTCCTGGTGGCCTTTGCCCTGGTAGGTGTTGCCAAAAAATACAGTCCCCGTATTACCCATACGATTTGCTTAACGGCAGCGGCTTTGGGTTTTCTTGCCTTTCCGCAACTTACCGATAAAAGCCTTTTCTTTTTTGCCATTACTGGTTTTGGCATCGGATGGGCGAGTATGATGGGCATTCCGTATTTGATCGTAGTGGGCGATATTCCCAAAGAGCGGTATGGGGTATATATGGGGATTATCAATATGATGATTGTGATTCCGATGATTATTCAAAATCTCACGTTTGGTTATATTTTAAAAGAACTACTCCACAACGATGCGCGGCATGCCATCACGTTGGCAGGCGTCTTGTTGTTGTGTAGCGCTTTACTCACCTTGCGTATGAAACCCCAAGCAAAACTCATTGATGATGGAAGCCGTTTATCCTAAAGCCTTGGCCTTATTGCAGCAGGCAGCTTCACCACAAGGATTTTTAGCCTCTGTGCAACCCGTTACCAATTACCATCGGGTGTGGGCGCGGGATGGCGTCATTTGTGGCTTGGCGGCTTTGGTGTCGGGAGACCCCCATTTGATTGCCACTCTTCGCAATACGTTGACCACCTTAGCACAACACCAACACGCGTTGGGCACCATTCCCTCCAATGTTGCCATAGCCGAGGATGGCAATGAAGCAGTAAGTTATGGCGGGTTGGCAGGACGCGTAGATGCAACCACTTGGTTTGTGATTGGCGTCACTCAATATGCGCTTCTTACGGGTGATCACGCATTTTTTCATGAAAATAAACAAGCCGTTGAAAAAGCCTTGCAGGCGATGGAGTATTGGGAATTCAATCACCGGCATTTGATGTATGTTCCTTTGTCGGGAAATTGGGCCGATGAGTACATCACCGACGGCTATGTGTTGTATGACCAATTATTGCGTATCTGGGCGCTACGTGGGGTACATGCCTGTAGTCCCAACGCGCAATATGAGCGTAAAATACATGCGATTACCCATCAAGTACTTCATAATTTCACCCCTGGCACCGAAGGAGAGCATTACCACGAGCGGGCTTATCACGAATGGACATGGCAAGGATATCTGCCCTGTGCCTTAAATCCGGCGGGGTACAAAAACCGTTTTGATGCCTTTGCCCATGCCTTGTTTTTACTCTTGGATTTGGGTTCGCCTGAGCTACAAACTGCGTTAATGACGTACATGAGTGAACAGGCGCAGGCGTTACCGATGCAGCTCTTGCCCGCGTTTTGGCCTCCAGTAACTGAAGAGGAGGCCGATTGGCAATTACTGCGTAACAATTGCAAGTATGAATTTCGCAATTATCCTTTCGAATTCCATAACGGCGGGAGTTGGCCTATGGTCAATGGGTTTTACGGAATGGTTTTGGCGCAACGGGGTGATTTAGCGGCAGCCAAAGCCTTGCAAGTAGCGTTGGATGCTGCCAACGCCCGAGAGGATTTTGCTTTTTATGAGAACTTTAATTCCCAAACGGAAGCGCCCAATGGGGTATCTTGGTGCACATGGAGTGCTGCGGCTTCGGTTTTGGTCTACCACTATATTCATTCATCCACCCGTTTATATGTTTCGGATTCCTTATGAAAACGACTTCTTTAGATATTATTTGTGTTGGCGAATTACTGATTGATTTAATCGGTCATGAGGTCAATACGTCGATTAATCAGACCAAAGATTTTCATCGATTTTTAGGGGGTTCCCCTACCAATGTAGCCGTCAATGCGGCGCGCTTGGGCTTACGGTCGGTATTGGTGGCTTCCTGTGGTCAAGATGGATTTGGGGATTATGCCTTGCGAAAACTCAAAGCCAATCAAGTGGACACCTCGGTCATACGGCGTTTGGAGCATACGCCCACGTCGGTGATAGTGGTTTCAAAATCGACCGATACCCCCGATTTTATTCCGTATCGTCAAGCTGATGGCGAGATTGAATTGGACCAATTGCCTGATGGATTGTTGGAGTCGGCGCGTATTTTTCACACGACTTGTTTTGCGTTGAGCAAGCAACCCGCTCGGGATACAATTTTGGACGGGGCCAAACGTGCGGCAGCTTTAGGCTTGCAATTGAGTATAGATTTGAATTTTTCTGAACGAATTTGGCCCAACCGCGAGGAAGCCATGGCGGTCATACAATCGTATTTATCGAATAATCCCTTAGTGAAAGTAAGTGAGGACGATTGTTACCGGTTGTTTGCTGCCTTTAAATCGGAGGATTATATTTTTGATTTTTTCCATGATTTCGGAGCACAAACGGTGTGTTTAACCAAAGGGAAAAAGGGAGTCGTGCTTTCGGATACACAAGAGGGATTGGTCACGCAAAAAGCCTTGCCTTTAGCGGATATAAAAGACACCACGGGAGCGGGGGATGCCTTTTGGACCGGATTTTTATATGCTGGTTTACAAGGATTTGGATGGGAGCAGCGTTTGACGGTAGCCCAGCGTTTGGCGGCCATCAAGTTGCAAAATGTAGGGCGCTTACCCGAAGCAATTGATATCCAACAATTGCTGGCGTAAGATTTGTTCTTTTACTGGAGAAGTCAATGGAAAATGCTACTTTTGAGCAAGCGATGGCGTTTGTCTTCGCTCAAGTAATTTTCAATCAAAACAGTGCGTATGAAACTTTGGACGGCAGCAGCTTTGGCTTTGGAAGTCCCTACGTGGACATTTACTTCCGATGCGTTGGAGAAAACTTTTGAATTCTCCGATTTCAAGAAAGCATTTAGTTTTATGACCGAAATCGCTTTTCACGCCGAAGTCCATGATCATCATCCCGAATGGACCAATTGCTACCAACGGGTCCATATCAAATTATCCACCCATACGCATTCAGGAGTTACCGAAAAAGATGTAGCGCTGGCGAAGATCATTGATGGGGTTGCGGGTTTAAAGTAAATCCTCAATTCACTATTTCATATTCTAATTTTTCATAGCGTTTCCCAAAATAGTGTTTACTATATTGGGAATGTTTTTGGTTATCTGGTTTTCCAAATGTGTTATGTTTCTTAAATAATAGGTTTTTTAGAGCTTCTTTTTAGTTTAATTTTTGAATACCATTTTTTTTATCGCTTTCAAAAAGGATCACTGAGTTTTACCACTTTCCTCGAGTTGTTTGATTTCAGCGTTTAGCATCGTCGTGGTTCGACAATAACAGTTAAAAAATCGATTAAAAGCTTTTTTTGTCGATAAAAATCTTAAAAACGCTTTTTTATAAAGTATTTTTCCTACATTAGCATTGTTGTTGTCGACAAAAAGATTGATGAATATGAAAATAATGAAGCTCTTTTTGGTGGAAGACGACGCTTTTTTTGGAGCATCGATTCAGTATCATTTACGATTAAATCCCGATTTTGAAGTGCATTTGTTTCCTACGGCTAAAGCTTGTTTGGCAGCAATGTACTTAAAGCCGGATGTTATTTGCATGGATTTTGGTTTACCCGACATGCCAGGAGATGTTTTATTACAAAAGCTTTTAGCAACAAATCCATCGCTTCCTGTTATCATTTTAAGTGGTCAAGAAGATATCGTTACAGCTGTAAATTTATTGAAGGCTGGTGCGCGGGATTATATTGTAAAGAATGAGCATGCGAAAGATTTATTGTGGAATGCCATTATAAAAGTTCGCGAGAATTTAGATTTGGTAAAAGAAGTAGCCTCGCTTAAAGAACAATTGGAGCAAAAGTATGCTTTTGAGAATACCATTATTGGCAAAAGTGATTCGATTAGGGAGGTGTTTTCAAAATTGAATAAGGTGATTCAAACCAACATTACGGTTTCTATTACTGGAGAAACGGGTACGGGAAAAGAGGTTGTAGCCAAAGCGATTCATTATAATTCAGAAAAAAAAGCCAAACCCTTTGTAGCGGTAAATATGGCGGCCATTCCTAAAGAGATGATGGAGAGTGAGTTTTTTGGGCATGAAAAAGGGGCATTTACAGGGGCTGATAGTCGAAAAATAGGAAAGTTTGAACAAGCTCATGGAGGTACGATTTTTTTGGATGAGATTGCTGAATTGGATTTGAATTTACAGAGTAAGTTACTTCGCGTTTTACAGGAAAGAGAAGTAATTCGTCTTGGAGGGAAGGAGGTGATTAAGTTTGAAGCGCGTCTAATTGTTGCTACCCATAAAGATTTAGCTCAAGAAGTCAAAAAAGGGACATTTCGGGAAGATTTGTATTATCGTATCATTGGTTTTCCTATTGCTTTACCTCCATTACGTGATCGCGGCAATGATGTGCTGATTTTGGCAAAACATTTTATTGATGTGTTTGTCAAAGAGAACAAGATGAAACCCATTCATCTCTCTCAAGAGGCGAAACAAAAATTAATGCGGTATTCTTTTCCGGGAAATGTGAGAGAGTTAAAAGCAGTAATTGATTTAGCGTGTGTACTGTGTGAGCAACATCAAATAGAGGCGGATGACTTAACCTTCACTTCGCTTAATGATACCACATATTTTTTGGGGGAAGAGAAGACATTGAAAGAACACACGACAGAGATTATTCTTCATTACTTGAAAAAGAATAATCAAGATGTGCTTCTAACGGCACGAAAACTAGACATTGGAAAATCGACTATATACAACCTACTTCATTCTTTAGAAAAATTAAGCCTATGAAAACTGCAACTTTACTATATCGTGAATCTTCATGGATTCAAGAGAGAAATACGGATGGTTTAGAATATCATAAAGCTCAGTTAGTGATTGGTTTTGGTTCAGCGGAGCTCATCAAGAATTCCAATCTTTATGAAGATATACGGGAGCGATTTCCCAGAGCAGAGTTATGTCTTTGCTCAACGGCTGGAGAAATTTTTGACAAAGGTGTTTTTGAAGAAGCGTTGTCTTTGGTTGCGGTTCAGTTTTCATCCGCTCAAGTTCAAACTGTTTCTACAACAATCGATGCGTTTTCATCGAGTTTTGATGCGGGTGTATTTTTAATCGATGCTTTGCCCAAGGAAAATTTGAAATGGGTTTTTGTATTGTCTGACGGAGGTAAAGTGAATGGGAGTGAATTGGTTAGAGGATTGAAACATAGTCACACCCAAGATGTATTGATTTCTGGAGGATTGGCTGGGGATGGTACAAATTTTAATCAAACCTATGTTGGATTGAATGAGGTGCCCAAACCCGGGGTCATTGTAGCGATTGGTTTTTATGGTGAACATTTACAACTTTCACATGGTTCGGTAGGAGGTTGGGAAAGCTTCGGGATGGAGCGTGAAGTCACCAAAGCGCGAAAAAATATTTTATTTAAAATTGACGGTAAAAAAGCGTTGGATTTGTACAAAACATACCTTGGGAAATATGCATTTGAACTTCCTAGTGCAGCCTTACTGTTTCCTTTAGCGCTAAAAGTTTCCAACACCGAACAGCCTATTGTGCGTACTATTTTATCTATTAATGAGAAAAATCAATCGATGACATTTGCAGGGGATATTCCCGAGGGGAGTAAAGTTCGATTTATGAAAGCCAATTTTGATCGTTTGGTGGAAGCCGCGAGTGATGCAGCTTCCCAATGTGTTTCATTGCGTGAAGGGAAACCCAAATTAGCTTTTTTGATCAGTTGTGTGGGACGTAAAATGGTGTTGGGCAATCGGATTGATGAGGAGATTGAAGCGGTTTCAGAAATATTCAATCATCAGACCGTACTTACAGGATTTTACTCTTACGGTGAGATTGCACCCATGCGTCCTTTTGCTCCTTGTGAGTTGCACAATCAAACGATGACAATAACAGGAATCACAGAATTGGTGTAAAAAATGGTATCAAATAAACTCATACAAAAACAAATACGGCGGTATCTTTTGAATCATCATTTGGAGGATCCCAATATCGTTCAATTTATTCATGCGGTTAATGATTCGTATGTGGCCTACGAGCGAGACAAAGAGATTGTAAATCATGCTTTTTTGGAAAGTGAGAAAGAGTATCACAACATCAATGAAAGTTTGAAAAAGGAATATGAAGCCAAGAAACAATCGATTGCCAATTTGTATAATTCACTCGATGTTATAGATGATGATTACGAAGATTTAAAAGAAAACGATCGATCTGATGATTTGGTTTATATTTCCAAATATTTGAATCGTCAAATCGAAAAACGACGTCAAACCGAGCAAGATTTATTGACCACAATTGAGCTGCTCAAAACATTATTGGCCAATTTGCATTCGGGGGTATTGGTGGAGGATGAATTTCGAAACATTCTTTTTACCAATCAAATGTTTTGTGATATATTTCAGTTGCCAACTTCGCCTGAGTCAATGATTGGTTTTAACTGTGCCAATTCAGCCGAAAGCTCCAAACATCTTTTTGTTAACCCGGAACAATTTACTACTGAAATTCAAACCATCATTGCCCAACGAAAACCCATTATTAACCAACAGCTTCAAGTGGTTAATGGCCGTTATCTCGAACGGGATTACATTCCAATTTTTATTAAAGAAGAGGACAAAGGGCATTTGTGGAAATATACGGATATCACTTCGCGGATAGAGAATAAAAATCTCTTGATGCAAAGTGAAGAGCGCAATCGATTGATTATGAATGCTGCGCTGAATGCAATCATTACTATCGACGGGAAAGGATATATCACATTCTGGAACAATCAAGCGGAAACCCTATTCGGATGGAAGCGAGAGGAAGTAGTTGGAAAACCATTAACCGAAACCATTATTCCCGCTATGCATCACCAAGGGCATCAAATGGGAATGGAACGCTATATGAGGACTGGCGAAGGGAAAGTGCTCAACCAACAATTGGAAATGGAAGCTTTGCGAAGTGATGGCACTTTGTTTCCAATTGAAATCTCAATAACGCCGATTTATCAAAATGATGAATTGTTTTTTTGTTCATTTATTCAGGATATTTCAAAACGTAAAAAGGCCGAAAAAAAATTGCGATTGCAAGAGGAAAAATACCGCAATATTATCGCCAATATGAATTTGGGAATGTTGGAAGTCGATAATGACAATTGCATACAATTTGCTAATCAAAGTTTTTTGAAGATTTCAGGGTATGAATTAGACGATTTACTGGGTAAAAACCCCGAAGAATTATTCGTTTCGGGAGAAAATCTACAATTAATTGAAAGTAAGCGCAAGTTACGCACACAAGGGGTTTCAGATATTTATCAGCTTCCTATCAAAAATAAACGCGGTGAACTGCGCTGGTGGGCTATTAGTGGAGCGCCCAATTATGATGACAAAGGAAATCTAAAGGGTTCAATAGGGATTCATTTGGACATTACCGAACAGAAGGAATTGGAAATTGAATTGGAAAACGAGAAGAGTAAAGCCATTCAAGCTTCAAAGGCTAAGGAGTCTTTTTTGGCCAATATGAGTCATGAAATACGGACACCTTTGAATGCTATTATCGGATTTTTAAGAGAACTAGAGAAAGAACCATTACCCGAAAAACAACGCGTATATCTTGAAAACAGTACTATAGCGTCAAAACATCTACTCTCGATTATTAATAATATATTGGATATTTCAAAAATCGAATCGGGCGAAATGTCTTTGGTCAATTCTGATTTTGAATTGGAAAAATCAATTGAAAACGTCATTAGTATTCTTCAACCGAGAGCGATTCAGAAAGGACTCGAATTGCGGATGAATTTTGACCCGTTAATTGCCAAAGCACTTAAAGGCGATACACTTAGAATTGAGCAAATCCTTTTTAACTTACTTGGGAATGCATTAAAATTTACTTTTCAAGGTTCTATTTGGGTCAATTGTCGTCTTCAAAAAGCTCATTCTGATTCCCAAGAAATTTGCATTACGGTGATGGATTCGGGTATTGGAATGGAAGCTGATTTTTTGCAAACCATTTTTAATAAATTTTCTCAAGAAGAAAATGAAACCGCGCAAAAAGTTGGTGGAACAGGTTTGGGCATGACCATAACGAAAGAATTAATTGAGTTAATGCAAGGGAGTATTTCGATTGAAAGTGAACGAAATAAAGGAACGACTGTTAAAATTTATCTCAACCTCCAATTGGGCAGTTTGAAAAATATAGTAGTCGAGACCAACAAATCAAAAGTAATTGATTTACAAGGGATTCGTGTGCTTTTGGTAGAGGACAATGAGTTTAATCGTATGGTGGCTCAAAATACGTTGAAAACCACAAACTGTATCGTTACTGAAGCTGAAAATGGGGCGGAGGCTGTGGCTTTGGTCCGTAATCATTCGTTTGATCTTATCTTAATGGATATTCAAATGCCTGTGATGGATGGAATAACTGCAACGACGCGCATACGAACCAATCTTCAATGTACAACACCCATTATAGCTTTTACCGCTAATGCGTTTAAATCCGAAATTGAAAAATGCAAACAGGCGGGAATGAACGACTACATCACGAAACCGTTTGAAGAAAAACTTTTGTTGGAAAAGATGATGCAACACTTAGATGCCAATCGGAAAGAAAAGGAAAATACCGTTGGAACACGGAGTTATAATTTATCTAAATTGTATTCTTTAAGCCGGGGTAATGAGGAATTCATTCAAAAAATGATTGAAATTTTCAACACACAATGTACCCATGTAATGGAGGCGATTGAAAAAGCAATAGCGGCAGAAAACTTCCTTGAAGTAAGTCGTTTAATTCACAAAATTAAACCCAGTATCGATGAAATGGGAATTCAATCCATTTATCATGAGGTTCGTGAGCTGGAAGAAATTTCCAAAAACACAACCGATTTGGAGCGAATTCAATTCTTGTTTGAGATTATCCAAAAACAATTGAAACTAAGCATCCTTGAGTTGAAAACCCATGAGTTGACGAACAAGTAGCTGGAAGTTTTTCCATTTTTTGGAAAAAAATATAACCTAAAAATTTTGTAAAACACTGTATTTCAAATAGATAAAAAAAATGGTACGCCTTTGGCATGAGCAGAAGAAACCAAATTTTTTTATCATGGAAAATCAATTTAAGTTCTTTATTGTTGATGATGATGTTTTCTGTTCTCGCTTTTATGAGCAAAACCTTCGCAATCACAGTTTTACTGATGTAACCTGTTTTTCTAATGGCATTGATTGTTTAAACAACTTGCACTTAAATCCAGACATCATTTTTTTGGATCACAACATGGAGGAATTAACAGGATTTGAAGTGTTGAAGAAAATCAAGCGGGTGAATCCGAACATCTATGTAGTTATGGTTTCGGCACAAGATAACATCAAAACGGCCGTTGACGCCCTGAAGTATGGTGCTTTTGATTATGTAATCAAAGATCAACAAGTGAATGACAACATGTTGAAAATTGTTAGCAAAATTACCAAAGTGAAAGAAGCACTTACCCAAAACTCAAACATTATCAAACGCATATTTTCGCTTTTCTAATAGACACGCATTTTAAATCCCCAATCATGAAAAAATGGCTTTCTTTTCTTCTCTTTTTGGTCTTATTCACTTCTTGTAAGACACAAAATATTTTAGATAAAATGGAAACTCCCATGGCTCCCTCTGCTGATTTTGCCTACGATAAAAATTATCAGTACACCATCCGTAAAGACGATAAGCTGTCTATTTCGGTCTGGGGAGAGGATGCTTACAGTGTTGGGTCGGTCTATGGTATCTACAATTCTAATGAAGTGTATGGAAAATGGTTGTTGGTGGATGCCAATGGGAATGTTGAAATTCCAAGATTAGGCACCACCTATGTTGTAGGGAAAACGATCCCTGAACTAAAAGCACACATCAAAGAAGCATTAACACAGTGGTTGGTCAATCCGATTGTGGATGTTAAGGTTTTAAACAAAGAAATTACCATTTTGGGGGAAGTTCGAAATCCAGGAACAATTCAAGTGGATAAAGATCAAAACACGCTTCTCGAAATGGTTAGTAAAGTGGGAGGGTTTGACTTTTATGCCAATTTAAAAACCGTGAAGATTTTGCGTCAGGAAGGTGAAAATGTTCGCGTAACTACTTTAAATCTGGCAGAGGCCAAAGATGTACTTAGTATAAATATTCAATTGCATCCGGGAGATATTGTACTTGTTCCCTCCAAAAAGTATAAAGAATTCGACAAACGTATCTCGACCATTATTCCATTTACCACAACGGTAAGCGCCGCAGCAATTATCATGGGGTTATTTTAAATCATAGACTATGAATGAAAATCTTCGCTTATTACGTCCTTTTTTCCGAGGGTTACCCATCATAATAGTTGTGGTAATCGTGGCGGTTATTGGGGCTAAAAAGTATTTAAGCTACGTAACACCCATTTATGAAAGCACTGCAAAATTGCGATTAGCCGACGTGCAAGAGGGAGTGCCCAGTACAAATTTGTTTAAAGATTTTGATTATTTTGCTTCTGCCAATAAAATCGCTACTGAGATTGAAGTTCTAAAATCGAAGGAATTAATCGAAAAAACGCTGGCAACTCTTCCATTTCACATTGAAATCTATCGCATAGGTGAAATGCGATCAGTCGAACTTTACAATGACGCGCCTTTTAAAGTGGAAGGAACGTTTCATGCTCCTCAACTTTATGATAAACCGATGCAGCTCCAAGTGCAAAACAATCATTCTTTTGTGTTGACTGTGCCGGGTTATCCTAGTTATAAAGGAATTTTTGGGAAACCTATTCGACTTGAAACAGGGCAAATTATACTTTATTTAAATCAGGCATATTTGCGTCAAAAAAGGGATGTAAAAATTAAAGACCGCTATTCAATAGAATTTTTAAGTACCCAAAAGTTAATCGAAAAGATCAATAAAGATTTGGATATTGTGCCTGTGGATAAGGATGTGCCCGTTATCCGCATCAATTTGAAGAGTAATGTTCCTGAAAAAGCAGCTCTCTTTGTGAATGCATTAGCACAAATGTACATTCAGGATTACATCGAAAACAAGTACCGTGCAGCCCATATTACGACTGATTTTTTGCAACAAGAAATTGCTGGAGCCAATCAAAAATTGAAACAATCCGAAGACAATATTCAGCAGTATCGCGACCAAAAGAACATCATCAATATTCGTCAAGAAACGGAAACGGATTTGCGTAAAATTTCGCAATTGAAAATTCAACAAACCAATATCAAAATGAATCTGGATGCCATTCGGGATTTAAACCGGTACATCGATTCGGGGAAGAAAAATTATTTGGATTTGGCAGTCAATTTTGAAGCTTTTACCGATTTATTATCGACCGAAATGGTCAAAAACATGAAAAAATTACAAGCCGAGAAAAAGGATTTACTTCTAACCTATACTTCAAACCATGAAAAGGTAAAAATAATAGATGACAAAATAAATGATTTGATTGCGTATCAAATTGAAAGTATAAAAAACACAGAGAAAAACTTGCAAATCAAATATGATGACCTCTCCAATGATATTGCTGAAGCGGAAAAAGTATTTATCGGATTGCCCGAAAAAGAGCGCATCATGAATATATTGGATCGGGAGTTCAATTTGTATGAGAAGAATTATAATTTTTTGAATGAAAAACGTATCGAAGCCGAGATTGCCAAGTCGGCCAAAATAGCATTTCATAAAATCATCACTCCTGCTGAAATCTCCAAAAGTCCTGTATCTCCCATACGAATTATCATTATCATCGTTGCGGCACTGTTAGGATTTTTAGGATCGACTATTTTGATTTATTTAGTTCATTTCACCAAGGCGAAGGTCAATGATGCAGTAACACTTGAAAAAAACAGTTCGATTCCCATTGCTTTGGCCACTCCGTTTTTACGTACCGATCATGAGATAACTCAAAATGCCCTGAAAGAGGTGATTCAATTGGAGTTGAAAGGGATTGTTTTTCCACATGGAATCTTAGCCATAACGGGGTATGACCTAACGTTGGACCATCGGTTTCATGCCCAACAATGGTATACAGCCATGTGCCAACAAGGCCGCCGTGTTTTGGTCATTGATGCCATCGGTGATTTTTCAGCTTTGGTTCCTCAAGCCGATTATATGGATTATAGTGATCCGCGATTTATGGAATACACTATGGCTGATTTTGAGAAAGCGTTAAAAAGCAAGAAAGCCGATTATGATGTTGTGCTTTTGTATAATCAAGCCATTTGTCACTATAAGTTGGCATTGCTTTTTATGCGAATGGCAGATCAAAACATCATGGTTGTAGATAGTAGAAAAACTGCGGCTCAAGCTATTGTAAAAATTGAACTTTTACGGGAAGAATATCAAATCCCAAATTTATGGTTTGTTTTGAATAGAAGCGCTTACAATCCAAGTATTTTCAGAGTAGTTCGAAAATTTTGGCAAAAGAAAATACAGAAAAAATGAATCGGTTACTACAGTATCGCCTTCCTAAATCGGTTATAGCCATTTTTGATCAGGGCCTCTATAGCGGGACCAATTTTGTATTGACTCTTTTTTTTGCCAAGCAATTACCTCTAAGCGATTTTGGAATGTATTCTGGAATTGTTTTGGGAACCTACTTGGTACTAAGTTTGATGGGTGCCTTTTTTATGCAACCCTTTCAAGTAGGAGCTTCCAAAATCGACGAGATTCATCGCTATTGTTCAATAATCACTGTAGGAGTGGTCCTTTTTTTAATCGGATTTACACTGGTATTTTTTCCAATATCCATTGCGATTTATGGAGATAAGTTTCCCATTGGAAGTGCTTTTTTCTTTGTGGTGGCCTATCTATTTCAAGACTTTCTGAGAAGACTATTTTTAGTGTTAAACAAGGTTTGGATAGTTTTAGGTATTGATTTACTTTTTGCCACTTTTCTTCTTTTTTTCGTTCAACTATCCTCACAAGGGCTTTCATTAAAGTTGGTACTAGAGGGAATTGCTTGGGCTAATATACTTTCTTGCAGTTACGGGATGATATATGTAATTCGGCACTTTACCAAACCTACGGGATGGCGTGAATTGTTTTATAAACATTGTAAAGAAGGGCAATGGTTGTTGAGTGTCGCCTTATTGCAATGGGTGGCGAGTAATTTTTTTGTAATGGTCTCCGGATTGTATTTGGGAGCAGCGGCCCTTGGAGCCCTTAGGTTAATTCAATCCCTTTTTGGGGTGCTGAATGTTTTTATGCAAGCTATTGAAAATTATTTTCTTCCCCGAATTGCCGCTTTACATCACACTCAGCCAGAGAAAGGGCTGCAATTATTACATCAAATGATAGGTTATGGAGGGGTTATTTTTGGTACTATACTCATCGTATTTTGCCTATTTTCGGATGATATTATTGGTTTGACCGCAGGAAGTCAATACTTACCGTATACTTTTTTAATGCCTTTAATGGCGGTTTTATATGTTATCATCTTTGTCAGTTATCCGGTGCGTATACTTTTAAGAGTCCATATTTTAAATCGTACGTTTTTTATTGGTTATGCTCTGTCTTTTATTGCGTCCTTGTTTAGTTTTCATTTTTTGTTGGAACAGTTTGGTTTGTGGGGCGCTTGTATCGGTTTGATGATGAATCAGTTGATCATGTTTGTGTATTGGAATGTTGAATTAAAAAAACACCAAATAGTTGTATGGAAATTATTCATGTAGTATTAGGGAAAGCTAATCCAGATCGAATGAATGGCGTAAATAAGGTGGTGTATCAAATGGCATTACATCAATTTGAAATGGGGATGAATGTTGCGGTTTGGGGAATTACTGCCGAACCCACAGTCAACTTCGCTCCACGAAATTTTACGACCCTTTTATTTCCAAAATCGCGAAATCCTTTTGGAGTTAGTAAAGCCTTAAAAAAAGCGATTCAAACGTATCAAGGTCAAGCCGTTTTTCATTTGCATGGAGGATGGATCCCCTTTTATTACTCGTTTTCTAAGCTTTTACAAAAAAAAGGAATCCCCTACGTAATTACACCCCATGGAGCTTACAACACCCTAGCAATGAAAAGAAGTTATGTGCAGAAGTACCTCTATTTTTTAGGGTTCGAAAAAAAAGTTCTTCAAAACGCCCAAACCATTCATTGTTTAGGAGAAAGCGAAGTAGAAGGATTGGCACGCTTCTATCCCAATTCACAATCGGTTCATTTACCTTATGGATTTGCATTACCAAAAATTCTAAAGCATCAGGACAAAAAAATAGACTCTTGTGTGTTCGGTTTTATCGGACGTTTGGACATTTTTACCAAAGGTATCGATATCTTACTGACCGCTTTTGCTCAAGTTCAGACACAAATGCCCAATGCAAAGTTATGGATTGTGGGTGATGGAGATTCTCAAGGATTACTAAAACTTATACAGCAAAATCAGTTGGAGGATGCTGTGACTTGGTTTGGAGCACAATACGGTGATGAAAAGAATAGACTACTAAGTCAAATGGCTATTTTTTTACATCCTTCGCGAAACGAAGGTCTTCCAACAGCGGTTCTAGAGGCCGCGGCGTATGGAAAACCTAGCATCATTACACAAGCCACCAACGTTGGATCATACATTACCCAATACCAAGCAGGAATTTGTGTGCCCAATGCGAATATAGAAGCATTGGCGCAAGCTATGGTAACACTCTACCATCAGTGGGAAAATCCAACAGCATATCGTGAGTTGAACCACAATGCACAACGCATGGTTGAAAGCGTTTTCAATTGGCAATCCATACTTAAATCCATGAATCAAAACCTTTATACAGTTCATTAATGTATTTGGTACAAGCACATCATCAGTCGTTTCTGAAACAAACCGAAACGTATTTGTTTATCCTCTTGTTTTTGATGGTGGGGTGTTTTTTTACATGGAGTGAAAATGTAGCAATTACAAGAGCCATAAAGGTAGTAGGACGAAATTTTGTAATGCTCGGTTCAATTGCGATGTACTACCGAATAGTGCGTTATGGAGCCGCCGACTCATTCAAGTACAAAAACACTTTTAGTATTCTCTTTTATTTAATTTACCTTTTTCTAGGTTTTTTGTCCTTTGCCTGGAGTACCAATCCTGGGTTTAGTGCATTACAATGGTTTATGACTTTTCAAAGTTTGGTGTTTGCGTATTATTTCATTAAATGTATCAAACTGTTGGACCTTTATTTTGAGGGGCATTCCATTCGTTTGTATCATCTCTTGGGAAATGTTGTGTTTTACTTACAGCTAATTTTTGTTGTGGGAATGTGGATTGACCCCGATACTTTTTTTCGAATGACCCACGGAGGTGAAGAAGCTCGGTTAGGCGGGATTATAATGAATCCGAATGAGTTGGGCATGTTAGCAGGTGTTGGAGTAGCCTGTTTGATTTTTGATTTGTATCGATTTAAAAGTAAGTTTTGGACCATACTAAAGTTACTAGTTATTTTTTATGCCTTGTTTTTAACCGGTTCCCGTTCCTCTCTCATTGGAGCTTTGCTGATTATTTTTTTTCATATAAACCAAACCAAAAGACAAGGATTAAAAATGGCCATTATGGGAGGCGTTTTGATGGTAATTCCATTTGCTGTCCATCAAATTATTCTCAAAGGAGGCGATAAAGAGCGTTTGGAGGAAATATTAACGCTTACAGGCCGATTGCCTTTTTGGCAGGCGTTGATAAATGAAGGATTACCACGCGAACCCTTGCTTGGATTTGGATTTATGCGTATCGATTACAAAGAATATTTTCAAAGTACACATACTTATCCGGGTAAAATGACCCATAACACCTTTATGCAAGTATTGATGAATTTAGGTTTTATTGGGTTGACGGTTGCCCTGTTTCAGGTTTTTTTCACAATCCACTCTATTCTGAAGGAAAATACAGAAAATAAGCTGATGCTGTTGGGAATCTTGATCCCCATCATGATTAATTCGTTTACAGAATTTGGGATTTTTGGGGAAAGTAATTATGGAATTCTCTTTTATCAATTAGTGGTTTTTGCTGTCATTTTTGAAAATAACCCAAGAATTACCTCTATTCAAAGACATTTTTTACGACTTCGAAGACCCGAAGTATTCTCTTCCAAACGATAGATTTTTTCCAAATTTTGGAAAATAAAACAGGCCAATAAAAATGTAAAACACTGTATATAAGCATTTTGTGTTTTTGGCATGAAAATGTATTACCCTATTCAGCAACAATTATTTCAATATGGAAAAATTATTTGAAAAAGCAGGTTATCGGTTAACTACTTCACCAAGATCTTCCCAACAGGCAAGGTTAGCGTGGCTTCAGATTAATAATCCTGACGGTACACCGCGTTGGCTTTGGAATGCGTCAAACAAAAAGCCTATTTTTTTAAAATTTTACAATGTGGGCAGTTTTCGAGCTTTCGTATTTATGATTGGGATACGTCTTGTTTTTTTATTGCGCTTGCAGCATTTAATTTTCAAAAAAAATAGCTTGTATATTGAATCTATTGCTTCCCATAGTTCGTTTGATTATCAACAACCGTGGGCCTTATTCACAGGAACAGTTGGCCCCAATAATAAAACGGTGGTATATAATAATCAGTCGTTTATTAAAATTGCTCAAACTCCTCAAGCTGAAGTGCTGTTGTCTAATGAATTGAATGCACTCATGCGTGTACAACAAGCAACTCTCCCTATTGAAGTTCCCAAAGTGTTACATTCGGATGGTGTGCGTTTAACCTTATCAGATGTTTCAAAAAATGGAACCCGATTCAAGAAGTTGGACTCCCTTCAATTGGAAGCAATTTTAGCACTTAATTCAGGTACTCAAAAAACAGTTAACGTTGAAGATTGGACTTACTTTAATGATTTAAAGAGCCGCTATTTGCAAACAGATACTCATTTGTTGCCCAAAAATTTAGTTCGAAAAATCAACATATTATTAGACGCAATTTCACCCCATACGACCGTATCATTAGCTTTATCGCATGGTGATTTTACCCAATGGAACATGTATAAAAAAGGGAATCACTTGGCGATTTATGATTGGGAATTAGCTTCTACGGAACGTCCAATAGGATTTGATTTTTTTCATCTCATTTTTCAAAATAGTGTTTTGGTGCATCACCATCCATGGAAAACAATTCATCAAACGATCAATGAATACGTAGCGAGTGATCAATTGAAAGCGCTTTTCCATAATGATCCTGCTACAATGGAAACTTATCTACGATGGTACCTACTCATCAATACGATGGAATATTTGCTGGTTTACGCCCAACAACCTGTTTGGCACATCCAAGTTCACTGGTTGCTAACGGTTTGGAATCAAGCTTTAAATGCTTTTTTGGCATCGCATTATTCCCATCGGCAATTGCTCATTATGGATGTTTTCGACTTTTTGCAGTATAAAGAGTATGCTGTATTGAAGTTTCATCAAGGGTATCCCGAGTCGTTATCTTTAAATTCTGACATTGATCTTATCCTTAAAAAAGCGACCGGAAAAGAGTTGCTTCAGTTTCTAAAGCATCATCATTTGTTAATTAGAAGCCAATTAAAAACGTCTTCTTTCATGATAAACTATCAAGGTTTTACTGCCGATGGGGAATTGCTCTCTTTGGATTTAATTTGGCAAGTGAAACGAAAATCCTTGCAGTTGTTGGATTGCGATGAAATTTTAGCCCATCGAATACCTAATTCATTTGGTGTTTCTTTGACCTCAGCGCAACATACAACGCGATTTGTTGCTTTATTTTATCGGTTAAATCACGCCAGTATCCCAGAGAAATATATCAGTTACAGTGCTGTTGCCGAAACCTCCAATCACCCATTAGATGTAGTTTTGTATGATTACTTTGAACATCCCGATAAATCGATACAACCGATTTTAAACTATTTGTTTCAACAGCCGTATAATCGTAGTTGGAAGCGCTTACGAAATGTTATTTCCTATTTTTTTGATTGTGTGCGAAAAATTCGCTTTAATTCGGGATTTGTGATCACCTTCAGTGGCGTAGATGGGGCTGGAAAAACAACAGTAATCGACAACATAGCTGTACAAATAGAAAAACAGTTACGCAAACCGGTGGTCATTCTCCGTCATCGTCCGTCTATTTTACCTATTTTGAGTGTATGGGTAAAAGGCAAAGACAAGGCACAACAAGAGGTCTTATCCAGTTTGCCCCGTCAAGGCAATAACACCAGTGTCATGAATTCTATGTTTCGCTTTGGATACTATTACCTCGATTATATTTTAGGTCAATTCGTGATACAATTCAAATATTGTTTAAGAGGCTATGTGGTGATTTATGACCGCTATTATTTTGATTTTATCAATGATAGCAAAAGAAGTAATCTTGTACTGCCTCAAGGAGTGGCTAAATTGGGGTATCGTTTGTTGCTAAAGCCCAAGTTTAATTTCTTTCTTTATGCCGATCCAGAAACGATTCTTCAAAGAAAAAAAGAACTTGATTTTTCAACCATTCAAGACCTTACACAACGTTATCGCCAGTTATTTCATCAATTACAAGGGACTTCAGAAACAAAAATTTATAAGTCCATTCTAAATGAAGATTTAAATCGCACCACTTCAACCATTTTAAAAACACTAGTACAGTATTAAATGTTCAAGAAAGTAATTATACAACTTATCCGAAAGCGCAATCCTCAATTTGATTTGGATCCTGCGGTCAACGGTTATTTGCTTCAAGCGTTTGTCCGATATCATTTTTGGTGTTTATTCCGCGGCTTACGAATTTTACTTTGGTTTCGTCGTCCCAAAGGGTTAATGCTAGGCGAAGGAGTGCGTTTTTTTAATTTCCCCCGCATTCACTTTGGTAAATTTCTCCGATTGGGGTCTTACGTTTATGTGTCAGGACAAGGACGCGAAGGAGTGGTGTTCGGAAATAATGTTTCAATCGGGGCATTTAGCCGTATTGTCGTGTCTACCTCCTTACATCATTTGGGCGTTGGTATTCGAATAGGAAATCATGTTGGGATTGGTGAATATGCCTATTTGGGGGGTGGTGGTGGATTGCACATAGGCGATGAGTGCATCATAGGCCAATACTTTAGTTGCCATCCTGAAAACCATCTTTTTGGGGATTTAGATACTGCTATTCGTTTTCAAGGCGTAACCCGTAATGGAATAAAGGTGGGTTCAAATTGTTGGATTGGTTCAAAAGTTACCCTATTGGATGGTGTAGCGCTGGGTGAAGGTTGTGTGGTTGCCGCGGGAAGTGTTGTTACGCAATCTTTCCCCCCTTTTTCTGTCATTGGAGGCGTTCCCGCCAAACTTTTAAAAATGAGAACTTATGAAAAATAAAACTGTTTTAGCAACCTGTTATGCTGTCAATCCCTATAAAGGCTCAGAAGATGGAATGGGGTGGCATTTTGTAAATCAAATTGCACGTTTTCAAAAGGTTATTGCAATTACAAGAGAAAATAATCGACCCGCAATCGAACAATACATGCAGGAACATCCTTCGTCTACCTATGATCAAATTACCTTTTTGTATTTTGATTTACCGTATTGGATGCGTTTTTGGAAAAAAGGAGGTCGCGGCGCAATGCTTTATTATTGGATGTGGCAAAAAGGAGTTGTAGGATTTATAAAACGGCAAAAGTTGTTGTTTGATGTAGTACACAATTTAAATTTTCATAACGATTGGACGCCAACCTACCTGTATCAACTTCACAAACCGATGGTTTGGGGACCAATAGGACATCATCCCAAGATTCCAGCACAATATTTAAAGGGCTATCCATTTTCCTTTTGGTTAAAAGATCGCATTACCTGGCTCGTGAAGAATTTGTTTTGGAAAGGTTCTTTTGCGCTAAAAAAAGCGGTCAGGAGAGCCGACCATATTCTTTGTATGAATCAGGGGGTGTTACATGTTTTGCCACTGCATGACAAATCGATTTCTGTTACACCCTCGGTAGCCACTGAAGATTTTCACGACGGGACCATTACCCCCAAAAACGTGTTTTCGGTGATTAGCATAGGTCGTTTTGTTCCCTTGAAGGGATTTGACTTAACCTTACAAGCTTTTATCCTTTTTTTACAAGGGTGTTCTGAAGAAGAGCGTTCAAAATGCCATCTTACTCTCGTCGGAAGCGGTCCCATGAAAAAGTATTATGAAACAATCATTTTCAACGCTAGAGTACAAAACAATGTGACCATTATTCCGTGGATGGAACGTAAAGCCGTTATGAATTTATATCGGGAGTCGTCGTTGTTTTTGTTTCCCTCACACGAGGGGGCTGGTATGGTGGTTGCTGAGGCGCTATCTTTTGGATTGCCTGTTGTTTGTTTGGATAATGAAGGCCCTGGAGCATTTATTACCCCAGATTGCGGAATTGCTGTACCTCACGGATCCTATGAAAACACAGTACAGGGATTGAAAAATGCAATAGCAGAGTTGTATAAAAATCCTGTCAAATTACAGGCAATGAGTGTCCAAGCGCGCCAACACTATGAAGCGCATTTCACTTGGGAAAGTCGTGGAAATCAATTGCAAAAAATTTATGACCAAGTAGTATGCGAATAGTCGTTTTTCATCTGTATAATGATTACAGCGGTAGTCCCAAAGTACTCCGACAAGTACTTCAAGAAATGCTTTTGGATACCCATGAAGTTCATCTTTTCACTTCTAAAGAATCAAAAGGTTTTTTGACAGCGGTGCCAGGAATAAGATATCATTTTTTTTCTTATAAATTTTTTACCTCTCCGTTTTTGCGCTTAATCTCTTTTGCCAAAAGTCAGCTCGTATTGTTTTTTTCGCTTCTTTTTTTTCTTCAAAAAAATGATGTTGTATATGTTAATACGGTATTGCCTTTTGGCGCAGCTTTTGCCGGAAAAATTAGAGGTTGTAGGGTTATTTATCACCTTCATGAAACATCCATTCGGCCTCTTTTGTTGAAAAAAATTCTTTTTGCTTTTGTGCGTTTCTCTGCAACAGAGTTGGTTTATGTTTCAAAATTTCTTGCCCAACAAGATAACCTACCCTTACCCAAAACCGTAATTTATAATGCTTTAGATCAAGAATTTATCTCACAAGCCTCTCATTTTCGAGGTCATAATACACAACAAAAAAGTGTCTTAATGATTTGTTCTTTAAAACGGTATAAAGGAGTAGATACTTTTGTACAATTAGCTCGAATGCATCCTCAATATCCGTTTTCTTTAGTAGTTAATGCCACGCAAGAAGACATAGCAGCATATTTTAAAGGACAAAAATTACCCGAAAGTTTAAGTCTTTATCCCACCCAAACCAATACACATCCCTTTTACCAACAGGCAGGCCTAATTGTCAACCTTTCAGACCCAGAGGTTTGGGTTGAAACCTTTGGACTCACTATTTTAGAAGGAATGACTTATGGATTACCTGCTATTGTCCCACCCGTTGGCGGGGTAGCAGAGTTGGTAACTACAAACGAAAATGGCTTTAGAATCCATCCAAACGATCTACAGTCGCTTTCTATCGCAATTCAAAGTTTATTTACTACATCATCAATGTATGCTGATTTTTCAGAAAAAGCATTGTTGAAAAGCCAAAATTTTACTCCAGATTTATTCAGTATTCAACTACGAAAACTACTTTCCAAAAATTAAAATATTTCCAAGGAATGGAAAAAAATGAACCCAACAAAACACTTTAAATAGCTGAAAATCAATATTTTGATTCTTTTGGCAAACTATTGGCATACCTATTTGAAAATGAAATTACCATGAAAAAACAACGAGTAGCAATCATAGGAACGGTAGGATTACCTGCCAAATATGGAGGATTTGAAACACTTACGGAACATTTGGTTTCCCAATTATCTGATCGGTATGATTTTACGGTGTATTGTTCCCAAAAAAAGTATGATGTCGCTGAGCGATTGACGGAGTACAAAGGAGCTAAACTGGAGTATATCAATCTCGAAGCCAATGGGGTACAAAGCATATTTTATGATACGATTTCAATACTCAAAGCACTCAAAAATCATGATGTGTTATTAATCTTGGGGGTGGCAGGCGCTTGGATTTTACCTTGGGTTAAATGGTTTACATCCAAAAAAATAATTATCTCCATTGATGGCATTGAATGGAAACGCGACAAATGGTCATTTGCAGCTCGCTTGTATTTGTGGTGGGCCGAAAAAATCGCAGTCAAATATTCACATGTTGATATATCCGATAATGAGTCCATTCAAGACTACACAGCTATTCGTTACAAAACCCTAAGTAAAGTTATTGAGTACGGTGCCGACCATACGATGTCCATCACACCGACCGCTGAAGACTGTCAAAAGTATCCTTTTCTTCTTTCAGACTATGCTGTAAAAGTGTGTCGTATTGAACCTGAAAATAATGTTGAAATGGTGCTTGAAGCGTTTAAAAATTATGGCCAATTACGTCTTGTGATGGTTGGAAATTGGAATAACAGTGCCTATGGTAGAGAATTGAAAGGCAAGTATGCTTCGGTTAAAAATATTGAACTTTTTGACCCTATTTATAATCAACGGGAAATCGATCTTATACGTGGCAATGCTACCATCTATGTTCATGGTCATTCGGCAGGTGGAACTAATCCGTCTTTGGTTGAAGCCATGTATTTAGGATTACCCATAATGGCTTTTCAGGTTTCTTACAACAAAACGACTACCGAAAACCAGGCACTTTATTTTACGGATAGTTCGTCGCTTCAAACTTTATTGCATCAGTCAACAGCTTCAACATTAGCTCGCGTGAGTAAAGCTATGAAAACGATTTCAAGTCTTCGTTACACGTGGAGTTTAGTTGCCGAAAAGTATAGTCGATTGTTTCAAGTCTCAGAAGAAAAAGAGCTGAAAACGACTACTCAAAATCCTTTTGAAAGCATTGATGCAGATTTTTTAGAGCGTTTAGAGTTGGGTCATTTGAAAAATACCTATCGATTTTACGAAAAAAGATAAACCATTATGCAAAATTCAATTTATTACATCGTCTTATTAGGTATTTTATCCTTTGCTGTCGGAATGGTTATTGTTCCTATTGTCCGAAAAATCGCCGTTCATTTTCGATTGGTTGATCAACCCAATTACCGGAAGGTGCATACCAAGCCCATTCCATTGGTAGGAGGGATTACATTAGCATTTGTTGTATTTACGAATCTTTTTTTATCACAAAACAGTATCCCCATTTTTCATGAATATTCAACTATTTTGGCAGGCGCATTTTTGCTTTTAATTGTGGGAGTGATTGATGATAAAAATGATTTGAATGCAAAATACAAATTGTTGATTCAGTTGATTTTGGCTTTTGCTGTGGCCCATTCGGGTATTCGTATTACCTCGTTATATGGTTTCTTTGGATGGTATGAAATGCATCTTTATCTACAATATGTGATTACGGTTTTGGTCATTACAGGGGTTGTCAATGCCTTTAATTTGATGGACGGTGTCGATGGGTTAGTTGGAAGTTTAACCTTATTGGGTTTTGTATTGTTATTATATGCATCTTGGTTGTACAACAGTTATACTTTAATGGTATTAAGTGTTCTCTTCATAGGCGCGTTGGTGAGTTTTTTACATTTTAACTTTTCTCAACATCAAAAAATTTTTATGGGGGATTCAGGGTCACTGTTTTTAGGGTTTGTGTTAGTTACTTTGGGAATTAAGGTATTACAAAATGCTACATTGAGTGCATCAGTTTATACCACTCCAACTTTACTCTGCGTAATCGCTTTTTTCATTATTCCTGTTTTTGATTCTTTACGCGTTTACATTGGCCGAATGAAAAAAGGAAAATCGCCTTTTAAAGCTGATAAATCTCATTTGCATCATTTATTGTTAATCATCGGTTTATCGCACAAAAAGATTGCCATAACTGTAGTGCTTATGGCTTTATCGTTATTTGCTTTAGGGTTTTTATTGATTACTTATTTTTCAAAAACTATGATTCTTTTGGCATTGATCATTGCGTTCTCTGTGGTGATTCGTTTTTTGCTATTAATAAGTTCAATGTTTTTGTGGCGTGAACGTATTCAAACCATGGAAAATCAGTAAGTAGAAGTAATTTTTTTTCATGTATATTCGACGAGACCTTGCTGCATTTGTGGTGAGGTTTTGTTTTTTTACAGACGCTACACAAAATTAGTTCATAAAGAGTAGGCTAACTATACCGTTAAGGTATTGCATTATTTACTTGAAAAAAAGCCTTTCCTTTGTAGAGAATGCTTAGGATTTGTAGTGTGACTAGCACTTGCTTTCCTTCTTTTAATTTCACACGAGTATTACGACTGCCGAAGGAAATCCCTGTTGGGCTTCCCGAATCGTTCCTCTCAGGATATTCCGAGACTTCGGACCTCGCCTTGCAAGGGAAATAAAAAAACCGACATTTTCATGTTGGGTTTTTGCTCCAACTCTCGGTGAAAGTTACAAATTTGATTCATTGATTGCTTATTCCAATCTATTGATATCAGAAGATTTATAAAATTCTTTCAAATCTATTTTTTATCAATTCTTTGTAGGCAACCTTAAACTCATCACGTATAAAACTATCATCAATACAACGAAACCATTTATCCTTAGCTTTTTCCATTTTATTAAAAATATTTTCCTGTTGTTTGTTGTCTAACTTAAATGAATTGAATACCGTCGTGAAATCTTTTCTGCTAATTTTTTTCTTTTTTGCATTAAGAGTTAGCCCTAAATCTTCATCATCGGCAGGATTAACGATTGCGGTTGCCACCATATCATAAGCGGGAGATAGAATGTATCCTTGCTCCTTTGTTTTGATTATAGAGAAATTTTTTAAGTGCATATCCGCATTCCCGGTTAAAAATGAAAATAACACTTGTTCAAAGAAATTTACTAAATCTAACCCTGGATTAGCCGAATGTTTCAAAAGAACTTTAGCAATCTGTTCATAAGACCCGTGATACTTGTTTTCGGTCATTCTTTCTGTCAATTGACACATATCCTCCATTAAAAGTTTTTGACCTTTGATGCGGTCAATTCTCTTGGTGATATAGGCGAGATTCCCGGATTGTAATCGTATCAAACTATGGGGCACCATTTTTATTTTGGCTATAGCCCCCAAGTGCATTGTAAGGTCTTCCACCTCCTGTAATTGATTGAAATTCTTAGTTGGTGGTTTTAATGTATAATCTCCCCACAGACCAACTATTGTAAATCGTTTTTCCTTCCCTTTTTCACTTGGGGTTAATTCCAAAGATAATTTAGCTTGAACCCCCGTTAAAGTAGTTTGACTTTTCACCACCTGTAAAGCCAATTCTTCCATTTGGTTTTCTGTATATGGTAATTCTGGAGGAGTAGTTTGCCCAAATATTTTTTTACAACAAGTGCTATGAAAATCTATTTCATTTTCAGATAGTGATTCGTAACAATAGAGACATCTTTTCATATATGTAAAAGTTTTTTGTTAGCGGTCATATATGTTATCGACTCTTATTTATAGGTGTTTGCTTATGCAAACTAATTGTTAATGGCGATTTCATAGCGCTCCGTTATTTATGGGGTGGACACTAATGGCTCCTATACAATCTTTACAACAAGCCATCAAAAGACCCATTCTATCTCGAGGGTTTAGTTTCCAGTTGTTTTGAGCAATATTTAATAACCATCCTTCGGGGATAAGACCATCAAAAAAAGGGAACAAGATTTTACTCGTATAAGGTTGTTCTTTTAGTGGAAGGGTCAAACTAATAGGTTCAGGATTTGAAGAATTCAAATAAGAACTATCATAGTTAAAATGATATCCATTTTCATCTTCTACCAACCACCCCGCAGTTGTATCATTTATTTTTATTTCAGCCTTTCTCATCTTCCTCTACTATTAGTTGCACCGCTCCTACCTTATATCCAAATAATTTTAACACCTGATTTACTTTGTCTAATCGCAGTGATTCTTTACCTTGTTCTAATTCTCTTAGAAAACGAAGACCCACTCCTGCTTTCTCTGCTAATTCAGGTTGAGTTAATTTAGCGGCGGTTCTTCTTTGTTTTACAAACGTACGTAATTCCATAATATGCACCTTTTCGGGTATAAAAGTATAAATAGTCATTCCTTAAAAAGCCACTATTTTAAATTTCGATTAAAATAGTGGTTTTATTTTTAGTGAAAAAGTTGAACAATAATTGTAACCAAAAAATAATTAGTTCTTTAATTTGGTTAAATCGGAGCTTTAGATTGTA